>NZ_VXCV01000005.1:0-454209 GCF_052850635.1 Pseudomonas sp. 1176_21 | reverse complement strand
CCGGCCAGCGCCTGCTCGGCGTCGGTGGCGGCAAGATTGGGCAGCAGCCGGCTTTGCCAGGGCGTCATGCGCAGGCTGGCGTCGCCCAGGCTGCTGGCCAGGTGCGCGGCGCCACGCAACTGCGCGGCGCTCAGGCGCCCCAGCGGTGCGGCGGCGCCCACCGCGACCCTGCCCGTCTGGCGCTGTGGGTAGACACCCAGATGGCGGGCCTGGTCACGTCGCGGCCGGCGCCAGCCCAGCACCGCGTGGTCGCGGCGCAGCGCCACGCCAAGGCCCTGCACGAACGCCTCCCTGCCGCATTCGGCCAGCAACTGGCGCATGCGCGCCTGCTGCGCACTGGCCAGGTCGAGAAACCGCTGCAACACCGCCAGCACCAGCGCGTGCCCATCGGCCAGCGGCACCGCGCCCAGCGCACCCTCCTCGGCCGGGCAGCCGGCCAGGCCGAAGGCCAGCCACACCTCGCCGTCAAGGCGCAGTGCCGACAGCCACAGGTCGTGGGGGTGGGTGAGCATGGCCAGGTCTTCGCCAGCGTCCAGTTGCACGGCGAACTTGGCAGACAACTGATGAAAGCGCTCGCAGGTCTGCAGCGATTCGAGGATCTGCCCCGCCAGCGCCCGGCTGTCGAACAGCATGGCCGGGTCGAGACCGGCCGCCGGGCTGAGCATCAGGTTGCGCACATCGTCGCCCGCCGCCTGGCGCGGGCCCAGGCCGGCGTCGAGCAGGCATGCCACCAGCCCGGCGTGGTCGGCACCGATGCCGCGAATCTGCAGGTTGCTGCGGTTGGTTACCTCGATCACGCCGCCGGCAAAGCGCTCGGCGGCGTCGGCCACTGCGTGTGCCTGGGCCGCGCTCAGGGTGCCGGCGTCGAGCTTGATGCGTGAAATGCCGCCGTCCAGCGCCTGCACGATACGCCACAACCCCGGGCAGGCCGAGGGGCGAAGAGCTGGAGTGGGCAGGGGTTGCGGCAAGGGATCACCCGGCAATCGTCAAAAGGCGCTGGTAGCACAAAGGCGCGGTATTATGCCTGCTTTGTCCGTCGGCAGGCTAAGCCAGCCGGTCGGATAGGCAAGCGAAGAGGAACGGCATGGCGCCCTGGTTGACGGTAGTAGGTATTGGCGAAGACGGCTTCACGGGCCTGGGCAAACAGGCTCGGCATGCCCTGCTGCGAGCCACCAAGGTGTTCGGCAGCCCGCGCCAGCTGGCCCTGCTGCCCCACTGCTCGCGCGCCGAACGGGTTGCCTGGCCCAGCCCGTTTTCCCTGGCGCCGCTGCTGGCCGAACGTGGCGAGCCGGTGTGCGTGCTGGCCAGCGGCGACCCGATGCTCTACGGCGTAGGCGCCAGCCTGGCGCGCCAGCTGCCGGCCGAGGCCATGCGGGTGCTGCCTGCACCGTCCTCCTACTCGCTGGCCGCCGCCCGTCTGGGCTGGCCCCTGCAGGATGTGGTCACGCTGTCGGTGGTAGCGCGCCCGGTCGCCGCCGTGGCCGCCCACCTGTACAGCGGCCAGCGCCTGCTGGTGCTGAGCAATGACCGCAGCAGCCCCGCCGCCCTGGCCGCCCTGTTGCGCGAGCGCGGCTTCGGCCCCAGCCACCTGAGCGTGCTGGAGCACCTGGGCGGCGCCGACGAACGGCGCATCGATGCCCGTGCCGATGGCTGGCAGGACGCCGACTTCGCCGACCTCAACCTGGTGGCCATCGACTGCCGGGCCGGCGCCGATGCACCGCGCCTGTCGCCGCTGGCCGGCCTGCCCGATTCGGCCTTCGCGCACGACGGGCAGATCACCAAGCGCGACGTGCGCGCCATCACCCTCGCCCGCCTGGCCCCGCAGCCGGGCGAGCTGCTGTGGGACGTGGGCGCCGGCAGCGGCTCGATCGGCATCGAATGGATGCGCGCCCACCCCAGTTGCCGGGCACTGGCCATCGAGGCCGACGCCGGCCGCCAGCAACTGATCGAACACAACCGCGACGCCCTGGGCGTGCCTGGCCTGCAACTGGTGCGCGGGCGCGCCCCGCAGGCGTTGCAGGGCCTGGAGCGGCCCCACGCGATCTTCATCGGTGGCGGCGTGACCCGCGAGGGCGTGCTGGACGAATGCTGGGCGCACCTGCGCCCCGGTGGCCGGCTGGTGGCCAATGCCGTGACCCTGCAGAGCGAGACCCTGCTGATGAGCTGGCGCGAACGTCATGGCGGCGAGCTCACCCGTATCCATGTGGCCCAGGCGCAGCCGCTGGGCGAGTTCGACACCTGGCGCCAGGCGCTGCCGATCACCCTGCTTGATGTGGTAAAGCCCCTCGATGCGTGACGAAACCGCAGAACAGCCGGCGCCGCTGCGCAGCGGCCTGACCACGGGCAGCTGCGCCACTGCCACCAGCCTGGCGGCGGCGCGCCTGCTGTTGAGCGGGCAATGCGACGACGCGGTGCAGATCACCCTGCCCAAGGGCAGACAGGTGCAGATGCGCCTGGAGTTCTGCCGGCTGGCCGGGCCAGGCGCCGAAGCCGGCACCCTCAAGGATGCCGGCGACGACCCCGACGTGACCCATGGCGCGCTGCTCTACAGCCAGGTGCGGCTGCTGGCCGAGCCGGGCGTGCGCTTTGTCGCCGGCATCGGCGTGGGCACCGTGACCCGCCCCGGGCTGGTGCTGGGGGTGGGCGAGCCGGCGATCAACCCGGTGCCGCGGCGCATGATGACCGAGCACCTGCAGTGTCTGGCGCTGGAGTGCGATTACGCGGGGGGCTTCGAGGTCACCGTGAACGTGCAGGACGGCGACAGCCTGGCCCTCAAGACCATGAACCCGCGCCTGGGCATCCTCGGCGGGCTGTCGATTCTGGGCACCAGTGGCATCGTGCGGCCGTTTTCCTGCGCGGCCTACATTGCCTCGATCCACCAGGGCATCGACGTGGCCAAGACCAATGGCTACGAACACATTGCCGCGTGTACCGGCAATGCCAGCGAAGACACCATGCGCCGGGTCTACGGCATTCCCGACATCGCCCTGATCGAGATGGGCGATTTTGTCGGCGCGGTGCTCAAGCACCTGCGCAAGGTGCCGGTTGGCAAGCTGAGCATCTGCGGCGGCTTCGGCAAGATCAGCAAACTGGCGGCCGGGCACATGGACCTGCACAGCCGGCATTCGAGCATCGACCTGCCGCAACTGGCTGGCTGGGCGGCGGCGGTGGGTGCCGACGCCGCGTTGCAGGCGGCGATCATCGGCGCCAACACCAGCCAGCAGGCGTTGGCCCTGGCCAGTGCGGCGGGGGTCGGGCTGGGGGATGCGGTGTGCGAGCACGCGCTGGCTTTCGCCCGCAGCGTGGTGCCGGCGCAGGTACAGGTGGAGGTGTTCGCCATCGACCGCCAGGGCGGCATCGTCGGCCGGGCGGGTGTTCGATGAGCCGGCGCATCCTGTTGCTGGGCGGCGTGACCGAGGCGCTGTTGATAGCCCGCCAGCTGGGCCCGCAGCACGTCTACAGCCTGGCCGGTATCGGCCGGGTGCCCAGCGACCTGGCGTGCCAGGTGCGGGTGGGCGGCTATGGTGGGGCCGAGGGCCTGGCCGCTTACCTGCGGGCCGAAGGCATCGGTCTGGTGATCGACGCGACCCACCCGTATGCGGCGCAGATCAGCCGCAATGCGGCGCAGGCAGCGCGCCTGGCCGGGGTTGAATGCTGGGCGTTGCGGCGCCCGGCGTGGCAGGCGCAGGCCGGTGACGACTGGCGGGAAGTGGCAGACTGGACGCAGTTGATCGAGGCATTGAAACCGTTTCGCCGGCCCTTGTTCACCCTGGGGCGCGAGCCGTTGCAGCACCTGCACGAGATACCCGCGCAGCAGTTCTGGACCTTGCGCGCGCTGGAGGTGTGCGAGGGGAATGCGCGATGCGAAGTGATCGGCGCGCGGGGGCCGTTTCGCCTGGAGGATGAACGGGCGTTGTTCGAGCGTTGCCGGGTGGATGTGCTGATCAGCAAGAACAGTGGCAGCGCCGCGACCGAACCCAAGCTCGAAGTGGCGCGCGAGCGGGGTGTGCCGGTACTGATCCTGAAGCGGCCGGCGCTGGCGGGGGTGGATCGGGAGTTCGTGGGCGTCGCCGATGTGCTGGCGGCGCTTTGACGGGTGCACACAGCTCCAGAGTCGATCAAAAAAGGCTGACACAAGGTCAGGGGAAGGATAGATGCGCTGTCGACGCAGTTACCCCACCTGCGACACTCCATCACACCCCGGCTTTTTTACATATACTTCGACATCTGGCTAAATAGCCCCACTCGATTCCTGACCGGATCTCCCCATGCCCGCACACCGGCTCGCCTACGCCTGGATCGCCTGCTTCGCAGTGCTGTTCAATCTGCTGGCCATGCCGTTGTCCGCCGCCGCTGCAAAAGCCCAACCCGAACAACTGCTGTGGGGCACTTTCTGCTCCAGCGGCGTGACCAAGATGATCGCCATCTCGCTGAATGCCCCCGACGGCCAACAGCAGAACGACGACCACTCCACCATGCAGCACTGCTGGTGCTGCTCCGGCACGGCCCCGCTGCTGGCCCTGCCCGGCCACCCGCCACGGCTGGTGACGTCCGAGCCCACCCTCAACACCCCGTCACCGCTACTCGCCAGCTACCACCCCACGCCACGCCAGCAATGGCCCGCGCTCAATCCCCGTGCCTCCCCCCAGGCCTGAGTTCACTACGCTACCAGTTGCGAACCTGACCCGAACGGAGATTGACCATGCTCAAGAACGCCCTGCTGCTGGCCGCCCTGCTGCTGCCCGCCACCTTTGCCAACGCCCATGAATACACCGTGGGCGACCTGCATATCGCCCACCCGTGGTCGCAGGAGCTGCCGCCCAACGCCCCCAACGTGGCCGCCTATTTCATCGTGCACAACAACGGCAAGAGCGCCGACCGCCTGCTCGGCGTCGACAGCCCGATCACCGACAACGCCGAACTGCACGAGCATGTGCACAAGGACGGCCTGATGAAGATGCAGCAGGTGCAGGGTGTCGACATCCCCGCCGGTGCCGACCTGGTGTTCGCCCCCGGCGCCTACCACGTGATGCTGATGCAGCCCAAGGACCGCAGCCTGCTCAGCGACGGCAAGCGCTTCCCGCTGACCCTGCATTTCCAGAAGGCCGGCAACATCACGGTCGAAGTGGCCGTGCAGAAACAGGCCCCCGAGGGCACCGCCCACAGCCATTGATTCGCTGACGGCTGCACGCCATGCGCCTGCCCCGCGGCAGGCTCGCCCGCCCCGCTGACCTCCAACGAGCACGCGGCAGCTGGCTGAGCCTGTTCGCCATGTTGATGATCTTCATCGGCCCACTGGTCTCCCAGTCGATGCCGATGGATCACCGTGCCTCCATGCCCGGCATGGACATGGCCATGGACTGCCACTCAGGCAGCCACGCCAGCAGCCCGGCCGACAACCCGGCAGCGCTGCACGTCATCTGGGAAAAGTGCGGCTACTGCAGCCTGTTCTTCCACTGCCCGGCGCTGCCGCAGACGCTCAGCCTGCTCGACACCGAGGCCGTCTCGCCCCACACCACCCTGCGCGCCCAGCCGCGCCAGGGCCATGCGCGCCAGGCCATCTTCCCCGGCGCCCGCAGCCGCGCGCCACCTGCCCACATCGTCGTCTGAACCCACTTTGCATGCGCCCCAGGGCCCGGCTTGCTGCCGAGGCTCTTGCGCAACCTCACGACCACACGATGTTGGAAATACTATGTCCGGCTCTACCGTTACCCTGCGCCTGTCGCTGCAAGGCACCATCGCCCTGCTGTGCGGCACCCTGTTCAGCCACGTGGCCCTGGCCGCCGACAGCGGCCACGAAGGCCACGACCACGCCGAACTGAGCCCCACGGTGATCACTGCCGTGGCGCCCAGCTCGCCGCTGACCATCGTCACCAACCCCAAGGACCCACGCCAGCCGGTACCGGCCAGCGACGGCGCCGACTACCTCAAGACCATCCCGGGCTTCTCGGCCATCCGCGCCGGTGGCACCAACGGCGACCCGGTGCTGCGCGGCATGTTCGGCTCGCGCCTGAACATCCTTACCAACGGCGGCGTGATGCTCGGCGCCTGCCCCAACCGCATGGACGCACCCACCTCGTACATCTCGCCGGAAACCTACGACCGCCTCACCGTGATCAAGGGCCCGCAGAGCGTGCAGTGGGGCCCCGGCGCCTCGGCCGGCACCATCCTCTTCGACCGCGAGCCCGAACAGTTCGGCGAGCTCGGCAGCCGCGTCAACGCAAGCCTGCTGGCCGGCTCCAACGGGCGCTTCGACAAGGTGCTGGATGCTGCGGCAGGCAACGCACAGGGCTATGCACGCTTTGTCGGCAACCAGTCGCGCTCCGACGACTACAAGGACGGCAACGGCGACACCGTGCCCTCGCGCTGGGACAAGTGGAACGGTGACGTGGCCCTGGGCTGGACCCCGGATGCCGACACCCTGCTCGAACTCACTGCCGGCAAGGGCGATGGCGAGGCGCGCTATGCCGGGCGCGGCATGGACGGTTCGCAGTTCAAGCGCGAAAGCCTGGGCCTGCGCTTTGAGAAATCCAACCTGGGCGGGGTGCTCGACAAGCTCGAAGCCCAGGTCTACTACAACTACGCCGACCACGTGATGGACAACTACAGCCTGCGCACCTCGCCCACCAGCGGCATGATGGCCGGGCCGATGGTCAGCAACGTCGACCGCCGCACCCTCGGCGGGCGGCTCAAGGCCACCTGGCGCTGGGAGGACGTGACCCTGGTCAGCGGTGTCGATGCGCAGACCAACGAACATCGCCAGCGCGGCGGCATGGGCGTGGATGCGCACAAGGCCGAGCCCTGGACCAAGGACGCGGACTTTCACAACTACGGCGTGTTCGGCGAGCTGACCTGGGAAACCTCCAGCCAGGACCGCCTGGTCAGCGGCGCGCGCCTGGACCGCGCCTCGGCCAAGGATTTTCGTGAAGCCAGCGCCACCCGCGGCAACACCCGCGCCGACACCCTGCCCAGCGGGTTCGTGCGCTACGAGCACGACCTGCTCGACCTCCCGGCCACCACCTATGTGGGCCTGGGCCATGCCCAGCGCTTCCCCGACTACTGGGAGCTGTTCTCGCCCAAGTCGGGCCCGGCCGGCTCGCTCAATGCGTTCGACTCGATCAAGCCGGAGAAGACCACCCAGCTCGACGTGGGCATCCAGTACAAGACCGAGCAGCTCGAAGCCTGGGCCTCGGGCTATGTCGGCCAGGTGCGCGACTACATCCTGTTCGACTACCGTCCCGGCATGATGGGCATGCTCAGTTCCCAGGCGCAGAACATCGATGCCCGTATCATGGGCGGCGAGCTGGGCGCGGCCTATCAGTTCGCGCCCAACTGGAAAGCCGACGCCACCCTGGCCTACGCCTGGGGCAAGAACAGCAGCGATGGCAAGGCGCTGCCGCAGATGCCGCCGCTGGAAAGCCGCCTGGGCCTGACCTACAGCCGCGACGCCTGGAGCGCCGGTGCGCTGTGGCGCCTGGTCTCGGCGCAGAACCGCATCGCCGAGGGTTCCGGCAACGTGGTGGGCAAGGACTACGAGAAAAGCGCAGGCTTCGGCGTGTTCTCGCTCAACGGCGCCTACCGCGTGAGCAAGAACATCAAGCTCAGTGCCGGCGTCGACAACCTGTTCGACAAGGCCTACGCCGAGCACCTGAACCTGGCGGGCAATGCCGGCTTCGGCTACCCGGCCAGTGATCCGCAGGCGATCAACGAGCCAGGGCGTACCCTCTGGACCAAGGTCGACCTGAGCTTCTGATGCACCACCCGGGCGCGGCCACTGGCCGCGCCCTCTGTCAGACCGGCGGCGCCAACCTGAGCCTTGCTCATGCAGCACATGAGCACGCTGCGCTACCGCCAATCGGCAAAATGTTACATTATACGCCCCGAAAGAAACCCGCCTCGAACCCGGCGCACCGACGCGCCCGGGCCTTATGGACAAGCGATTTCCCTTCCGATGAACAAGTACCTGATCGGCTCCCTGAGCCTGCTGGCCGCGTGCGATTGCGCCCTGGCCAACACCCTGACCCTGCCTGCCGGCACCATCACCGCCACGGCCGACGCCGAACAGCGGGTCAGCCTCGATACCCCGACCAGCGCCGGTTCGCGCCTGAACCTGAACGCCCTGCAAACCCCGGGCAGCGTCGAGAGCCTGAGCGGCGAGCAGGTACGTGCACGTGGCGATCGCAGCGTACAGGACGGCGTGTCGCGCAGTACCGGCATCAGCCGCACCGGCACCCCGGGCGATGGCGGCACCTCGCTGCAGGCCCGCGGCTTCACCGGGCAGAGCTCGGTGATGCAGCTGTTCGACGGCAACCGCATGTACACCGGCATGGGCACCGTGACCTTCCCGGTGGACACCTGGTCGGTGGAACGCATCGACGTTCTGCGCGGCCCGGCCTCGGTGCTGTATGGCGAAGGCGCCACCGGTGCGGTGGTCAACGTGGTGCCGAAAAAGCCCTTCGAGGGCGAGATCGTCAACCACCTGCGCCTGGGCTACGGCAGTCACGACAGCCAGCAGACCGCCCTCGACAGCGGCGGCTCGCTCACCGACAGCCTGAGCTACCGCCTGAACATCAACCAGCTGCGCAGCAACGGCTGGATCGACCACGGCGACTCCAGCAGCACCGCCATCAGCGCGGCGCTGCGCTGGCAGGCCAATGACGACCTGGCCTTCACCCTGGCGCACGACTATGGCGACCAGAAGCCGATGAACTACTTCGGCACGCCGCTGATCAACGGCCACCTGCGCGAGAGCCTGCGCGACAAGAACTACAACATCAGCAACGACAAGCAGCACTACAACGACCAGTGGACGCGCCTGACCACCGAGTGGCAGATCAGCGACAGCGTCAGCTCCACCAACGAGCTGTACTACCTCAAGGCCAACCGCCGCTGGCAGAACGCCGAGAACTACACCTGGGATGCGGCCAGCCAGCAACTGCTGCGTAGTGGGAACTTCGGCATCAAGCACCAGCAGGAGCAGGTGGGTGATCGCCAGACCTTCACCTTCAGGCACAGCCTGTTCGGCCTCGACAGCCAGACCCTGGTGGGCGCCGACTACAACCGCATCCGCTTCCAGCTCAACAGCAACGCGCCGTTCAACGACAGCATCGTCGGCGGCGAGCCGATCGACCTGCGCCACCCGCAGCGCAGCGGCTTTGCCAGCGATTCGGCCTACCGTCCCCAGTTCGACAGCCTGACCCACCAGTTCGCGCTGTTCGCCGAAAACCGCCTGCAGCTCACCGAGCGCCTGTCGCTGGTGACGGGCGTGCGCCGCGACGTGGTGCACCTGGACCGCAACGACCTGCGCAGCGAAGTGACCGGCAACACACGCAGCGACACCAGCCTGGACGGCAACAACTGGAAGGCCGGGCTGGTGTTCGCCCTCACCCCCGAAACGTCACTGTATGCCCAGCACGCCACCAGCACCGATGGCGTTGGCGGCTTGATCTCGCTGAGCCCCGACCAGCAGCAGTACGGCCTGGCCAAGGCGCGCCAGACCGAGGTCGGGGTCAAGCAGCAGTTCTGGCAGCAGCGTGGCGAATGGACCCTGGCGGCATACCACATCGTCAAGAAGGACCTGCTCACCGACGACCCGTCGCAGATCGGCACCGGCCGGCAACTGCAGGTGGGCAAGCAGTCGTCCGACGGCATCGAGGCCAGCCTGGACCTGCAGCTGCCGCACGACTGGCAGGTACAGGCCAACGCCGCGTTCGTGCGTGCACGCTATGACGAATTCGAGCAGGAGGTGAACGGCGTGATGGTATCGCGGGCCGGCAACCGCCCCACCGACGTACCGGGGCGCACCGCCAACCTGTGGCTGAGCAAGGGCCTGACCGACAGCCTGCGCGCCGGCGCCGGGGTGCGCTATGTGGACGGGCGCTATGCCGACATGGGCAACACTACCCGGCTGCCGAGCTACACGGTGGTGGATGCCTCGGTGGCGTGGCAGGTGCTCAGCGATACCACGCTGGGCCTGCAGTTGAACAACCTGTTCGACCGTCGGTACGCGCAAAGTCAGTACAATGACGGCCAGCAATGGATCCTGGGTGAGCCGCGCTCGTTCTTCGTGACGGCCGACTACACCTTCTGACCGCGTCGCCCCATTCGCCGGCAAGGCCGGCTCCTACACACCACACCGGTCCTGCAGGAGCCGGCCTTGCCGGCGAAGAGGCCCGAATAGACGACACATGACCACCCTGAATATCCACAACCTGCACTGGTCCCCCAAAGGCCACGGCCACTGCCACCACCAGTTCCAGCTGCGTGGCGTCGACCTGCAGGTGCGCCCCGGCGAATTCGTCGGCCTCATTGGCCCCAACGGCAGCGGCAAGACCAGCCTGCTGCGGTGCGCCTACCGCTTCAACGCCCCCGAACGCGGGCACATCACCCTCGACGACCACAACCTCTGGCAACAATCGCCGCGCTGGTGTGCCCAGCGCATCGCGGTGGTGCTGCAGGAGTTTCCCGACGCGTTTGGCCTGAGCGTGGCCGAAGTGGTCGCCATGGGGCGCATTCCGCACCAGGGCCTGTTCGACGGCGACAGCCGCCAAGACCGCCAGCGTGTGCAGCAGGCGCTGCTCGATGTCGGCCTGCACGGCTTCGACGACCACGCTTTCGCCACCCTCTCGGGCGGTGAAAAGCAGCGCGTGATCCTGGCCCGCGCCCTGGTGCAGCAACCGCGCGTACTGATCCTCGACGAGCCGACCAACCACCTCGACCCGCGTTACCAACTGGCCCTGCTGCACCAGGTGCGCCAGCTGCGCATCGCCACCCTGGCCAGCATCCACGACCTGAACCTGGCCGCGGCCTTCTGCGACCGCCTGTACGTGCTCGACCACGGCCGCATCGTGGCCAGCGGCACGCCGCACCAGGTCCTCACCGCCGAGCTGCTGCGCGAGGTGTTCGGCGTTCAGGCGCTGATCGACCGCCACCCGCTGGCCGACCATCCACGCATCACCTGGATAGCCCCCCAATGATTCGATCCGCCCTGCTTGCCGCGCTGCTGCTGGTCGCCGGCCCGGCCCTGGCCGAGGTCACGCACTACCCGCTCACGGTGCACAGCTGCAACCGCGAGGTGACCTTCGCCAAGGCCCCCGAACGCGCCCTGAGCCACGACATCAACATGACCCAGATGATGCTCGCCCTGGGCCTGCGCACGAAGATGGTCGGCTACAGCGGCGTCAGCGGCTGGAAGGCAGTGACCCCGGCGCTGCGCAAGGAACTCGACGGCCTGCCGGAGCTGGCCAGCAAGTACCCTTCGGTGGAAACCCTGCTCAACGCCAACGTCGACTTCTTCTTCGCCGGCTGGGACTACGGCATGCGCGTGGGCGGCGACCTCACCCCGCAGAGCCTGGCACCGCTGGGCATCGCGGTATACGAGCTGACCGAGTCGTGCGCGTTCGTGATGAAGCGCCCGCCGGCGAGCCTGGACGACACCTACACCGACCTGCGCAACCTGGGCCGGATCTTCGACGTGCAGGCCCGCGCCAGCCAGCTGATCGAGCAGATGCAGCAGCGCGTGGCCAGCGTGCAGCAGCACCTGCCGGCGCAGCGCCCGCGGGTGTTCCTGTATGACAGCGGCGAAGACCGCGCCATGACCTCCGGGCGCCTGGGCATGCCCGAGGCGCTGATCAACGCCGCCGGCGGGCGCAACATCCTCGATGACATCGAGGCCAGCTGGACCCGCGTGAACTGGGAAAGCGTGGTCGAACGCAACCCCGAGGTGATCGTGATCGTCGACTATGGCGAGATCACCGCCGCGCAGAAGCAGCAGTTTCTGGAACAGCACCCGGCCCTGCAATCGGTCGACGCGGTGCGTAACCGGCGCTTCGTGGTCATCCCCTATGTGGCCGCCACGCCGAGCCTGGAAAACGTCGAGGCGATCGAGGCCATCGCCAAGGGCCTGCACGGCGCATGAACACTCGCTATCGCCTGATGCTGCTGGCGCTGAGCGGCCTGCTGCTGGTGTCGTGCGTGCTCTCGCTGGGGTTCGGTTCGGCCCCGGTGCCGGTCGAGGTGGTCGCCCGGGTGCTGCTGTTCAAGGTGTTCGGTATTGCCCCCGAGGTGCCCGCCTGGACCGCCGGCCAGGAACATATCGTGTGGCTGATCCGGGTGCCGCGCATGCTCCTGGGCGCGCTGGTGGGCGGCGGCCTGGCGATGATCGGCGCGGTGCTGCAGGCGGTCACGCGCAACCCGCTGGCCGACCCGCACCTGCTCGGCGTGACCTCCGGCGCCACGCTGGGTGCGGTGCTGGTGGTGCTGCATGTGGGTGAACTGATCGGCGTGCTGACCCTGCCGCTGGCAGCCTTTGTCGGCGCGCTGTGCAGCATGCTGCTGGTGCTGGCGATTGCCAGCCGGCATGGCCGCCTGGACAGCGACCGCCTGTTGCTGTGCGGGGTGGCCGTGGCCTTCGTGATGATGGCGCTGGCCAACCTGCTGCTGTTCATGGGCGATCATCGTGCAAGCTCGGCGGTGATGTTCTGGATGCTCGGCGGCCTGGGCCTGGCGCGCTGGGAGCTGCTGGCGGTGCCGGCAGCCAGCGTGCTGCTGGGGCTGGGCCTGCTGCTGGGCATGGCACGCGCGCTCAATGCGCTGATGGCCGGCGAGCAGACCGCCGTGACCCTGGGCCTGAACGCACGCTCGGTGCGCCTGCTGGCGTTTCTGATCTGCTCGCTGCTGACCGGCGTGCTGGTGGCGATCAGCGGTTCCATCGGCTTTGTCGGCCTGATGGTGCCGCACATTGCGCGGCGCCTGGTGGGCGCCGAGCACCGCCGGCTGCTGCCGGTGTCGCTGCTGCTGGGCAGCCTGTTCCTGATCTGGGTGGATGTGGCCGCACGCACCCTGATCGCCCCTGAAGACCTGCCCATCGGCATCGCCACGGCGGCCATCGGCGGGCTGTTCTTCATCGGCATGATGCGCCGGCGCTGAACTGCTGCCTGGCGCTGAGCCCTTGCCTGGCCCGGAAATCCTGCCTTGACCGCGATCAACAAAGCGGTGCGAACGTACCAACTTGAGACGTATTGCCACCTCGCCAGGGCAAAAGCCCGTGATAGCCTAGCGAGCGCTTCACGCACAAGAAGACTGACTCCTCAATGGAATGCCACCCATGACCAACCAGCAACCGCCGGACACCCCGGCCCACGACCTGCAACGCAACCTCACCAACCGCCATATCCAGCTCATCGCGATTGGCGGGGCCATCGGCACCGGCCTGTTCATGGGCTCGGGCAAGACCATCAGCCTGGCTGGCCCGTCGATCATCTTCGTCTACATGATCATCGGTTTCATGCTGTTCTTCGTCATGCGTGCCATGGGCGAACTGCTGCTGTCGAACCTCAACTACAAGTCGTTCATCGATTTCTCCGCCGACCTGCTCGGCCCCTGGGCCGGCTACTTCACCGGCTGGACCTACTGGTTCTGCTGGATCATCACCGGCATTGCCGACGTGATCGCAATCGCCGCCTACTCGCAGTTCTGGTTCCCTGACCTGCCGCAATGGGCGCCGGCCCTGGCCTGCGTCGGCGTGCTGCTGTCGCTGAACCTGATCACGGTGAAGCTGTTCGGCGAAATCGAGTTCTGGTTCGCCCTGATCAAGATCATCGCGATCATGGCGCTGGTGTGCACCGGCCTGTACATGGTGTTCGTCGGCTTCCAGTCACCCACCGGCACCAGTGCACAGCTGAGCAACCTGTGGAATGACGCGGGCATGTTCCCCCATGGCCTGATGGGTTTTTTCGCGGGCTTCCAGATTGCCGTGTTCGCCTTCGTCGGCATCGAACTGGTGGGCACCACCGCCGCCGAGGCGAAGAACCCCGAGCGCACCCTGCCGCGGGCGATCAACTCGATCCCGATCCGCATCATCATGTTCTACGTGCTGGCGCTGATCGCGATCATGGCCGTCACCCCGTGGCGCGACGTGGTGCCGGGCAAGAGCCCGTTCGTCGAGCTGTTCGTGCTGGCCGGGCTGCCGGCGGCGGCGAGCATCATCAACTTCGTGGTGCTGACCTCGGCGGCCTCCTCGGCCAACAGCGGGGTGTTTTCCACCAGCCGCATGCTGTTCGGCCTGGCCCAGCAGGGCGATGCGCCAAAAAGCTTCGAGACCCTGTCCAGCCGCAAGGTGCCGGCCAACGGCCTGTACTTCTCGTGCACCTGCCTGTTGCTGGGCGCGGCCCTGATGTACGTGATCCCCGACCTGATCGAAGCCTTCACCCTGGTGACCACGGTGTCGGCGATCCTGTTCATGTTCGTGTGGACGCTGATCCTGCTGTCGTACCTCACCTACCGCAAGGAGCGTGCGCCGCTGCACCAGGCCTCGAAGTACAAGATGCCGGGCGGGCGCTTCATGTGCTGGGTATGCCTGACGTTCTTCGCCTTCATCCTGGTGTTGCTGTGCCTGGAGAGCGATACCCGCCAGGCCCTGCTGGTGACGCCGCTGTGGTTCGTGCTGCTGGCCGTGACCTACCAGACCGTGCGCCGCAAGCGCCAGGCGCGTGTGCCGGTGCCCGCTACCACGCCGCGTCAGTCGTAGTCGTACTCCTGCTGCTGGAGGGCTTGGGCAAGCCCTTCCAGCACGCCATCGGCCTCGGCCCGCTGTTCGGGCGAAGGGCCGCTGGCAAACTGGCTGCGCTGCTGGCCCAGGGTGAGGAACGCATTGTCGCCATCACCCCAGATATACGAATAGACCAGCAGGAAGCTGTCCGACTCCGGCTTGGCGTACTTCGCCATCTGACGCAGAGGGGCCAGCAGCTGGATCATCTCGCCGTAATTGTTGGTGAACTCCACCAACGCGAACTGCCAGACCTGCGACGCCTCGTCGTACTGCATCAGGCTGCCGTACATGCAGTCGACCCAGCCCTGAAGCAAATCGCCCAGCGCCACCGCATTTTCAGGCGCCTTCTGGTCAAGATCACGTACCCCGTGCACCTCGGCGGCGTCCAGCCATTGCTGCCAGTCATCGAACTCGCCAGCGCCCGCCGCAGGTGAGGTCACCGCGGCCTGGTACTGGGCCGGGGTGATGTTGCAGCGAAAGTACAGCGATGACGCTTCCATGGCGAAAATCCTTGAGCCGAGTTGAAGTGAGGGCGCAAGCATAAGGCATCGCCGTGAACTATTGCTGTGCAGTCTTGCGCGTACTGCACCACGGCAAGCGCCATCCCGGTGCACCCACCCTGCCCTGCACCTCGTGAACACGCCGCTGGCAAGCCTGTGTACGACATCGGCACAGCCCTTGCTAAAGCTCTCTGCACAAAGTCGCCGTCTGCCGAGCAGAACCATTCGATCCCATGGAGAGAGCACTATGAAGCGTCGCAGTCTGATCAAGGCATTCACCCTCAGCGCGTCGATTGCCGCGATGGGCCTGAGCTGGACGGTCCAGGCCGCCGAGACCATCAAGGTCGGCATCCTGCATTCGCTGTCGGGCACCATGGCGATCTCCGAGACCTCGCTCAAGGACATGGCCCTGATGACCATCGAGCAGATCAACGCCAAGGGCGGGGTCAACGGCAAGCTGCTGGAGCCGGTGGTGGTCGACCCGGCCTCCAACTGGCCGCTGTTCGCCGAGAAGAGCCGCCAGTTGCTGACCCAGGACAAGGTCGCGGTGGTGTTCGGCTGCTGGACCTCGGTGTCGCGCAAGTCGGTGCTGCCGGTGTTCGAGGAACTCAACGGGCTGCTGTTCTACCCGGTGCAGTACGAAGGTGAAGAGATGTCGCCCAACGTGTTCTACACCGGGGCAGCGCCCAACCAGCAGGCGATACCGGCGGTGGAATACCTGATGAGCGAGGACGGAGGCGCGGCCAAGCGCTTCTTCCTGCTGGGCACCGACTACGTGTACCCACGCACCACCAACAAGATTCTGCGTGCGTTCCTGCACAGCAAGGGCGTGGCCGACAAGGACATCGAGGAGGTGTACACCCCGTTCGGCCACAGCGATTACCAGACCATCGTGGCCAACATCAAGAAGTTCTCGGCCGGGGGCAAGACGGCGGTGATCTCCACCGTCAACGGCGACTCCAACGTGCCGTTCTACAAGGAACTGGCCAACCAGGGCCTGAAGGCCACCGACGTGCCGGTGGTGGCGTTCTCGGTGGGTGAAGAGGAGCTTCGCGGCATCGACACCAAGCCGCTGGTGGGGCACCTGGCGGCGTGGAACTACTTCGAGTCGGTGGACAACCCGGTCAACACGCAGTTCGTGGCCGATTGGAAGGCCTATGCCAAGGCGAAGAACCTGCCGGGCGCCGACAAGGCGGTGACCAACGACCCGATGGAGGCCACCTATGTGGGCATCCATATGTGGGCCCAGGCGGTGGAAAAGGCCAAGAGCACCGATGTGGACAAGGTGCGCGAGGCGCTGGCGGGGCAGACGTTCAAGGCGCCATCGGGCTTCACCCTGACCATGGACAAGACCAACCACCACCTGCACAAGCCGGTGATGATCGGCGAGATCCAGGATGACGGGCAGTTCAGCGTGGTGTGGCAGACCGAGCAGCCGCTGCGCGCGCAGCCGTGGAGCCCGTTCATTCCGGGCAACGACAAGCGGCCGGATTATGCCGTGAAAGGCAACTGAGGCAGGGGGCCGCCGTGCGGCCCATCGCGGGTCAAGCCCGCTCCCACAGGGATCACCGAACTCTGTAGGAGCGGGCTTGACCCGCGAAGAGGCCCTGACAGTCACCTAACCTTTCGAGGAAGCCGCCATGCCCAAGGCACTCCACTCGCTGTTGCTCGCCCTGCTCCTGCTGCTGCCTCTGGCAGCCCGGGCCGCTGGCGACGCCGACTACTTCATCGCCGCCAAGCCCAACGAACAGGCCAGCCTGCTGCAGGGCTGGGCGGCGCAACCCGACCCCGCGCGCCTCGAACTGCTGAGTTCGCTGCAGCAAGGCCGCCTGGGCCCGGACGACAGCCGCAAGCTGCGCCTGAACAACCGCCTGCGCGGCCTGGTGGACAACGCCCTGGCCAGCCATCGACTGCTCAGCGATGACGCCAGGGTCCGCCTGGCCGCCGCCCAGCAACTGCAGAAAAGCGCGCAGCCCGCTCAGGTCGCCTTCCTCGACCGGCGCTTTGCCAGCGAGCCCGACGCCGCCGTGCACGCAGCCCTGGGCCTGGCCCTGGCCAACCTGCAACTGGTCGCGACAGACCCCGCCGTACGCCTGGCCGCCGTGCGCCTGCTGGGCGAAACCGGCGACCCGATGGCCCGCACCCGCCTCGAAAGCCTGCTCGATCCCAGTGTGGAAACCGACCCCACGGTGCGCACCGCCGCCGAAACCAGCCTGGCCCAGGTCAAGCGCAAGCTGCTGATCGGCGAGCTGCTCGGCCAGGCCTTCAGCGGGCTGTCGCTGGGTTCGATCCTGCTACTGGCAGCCCTGGGCCTGGCGATCACCTTCGGCCTGCTGGGGGTGATCAACATGGCCCACGGCGAAATGCTGATGCTCGGCGCCTACAGCACCTACGTGGTGCAAGTGCTGGTGCAGCGCTACGCCCCCGGCGCGCTGGACTTCTACCCGCTGCTGGCACTGCCGGTGGCCTTCGGTGTGAGTGCCGGGGTCGGCATGCTGCTCGAACGCACGGTGATCCGCCACCTGTACGGGCGCCCGCTGGAAACCCTGCTGGCCACCTGGGGCATCAGCCTGATCCTGATCCAGGCCATCCGCCTGCTGTTCGGCGCGCAGAACGTCGAGGTGGCCAACCCGGCCTGGCTCTCCGGCGGCCTGCAGGTACTGCCCAACCTGGTGCTGCCCTACAGCCGCCTGGTGATCATCGGTTTCGCCCTGTGCGTGGTGCTGCTCACCTGGCTGCTGCTCAACCGCACCCGCCTGGGCCTGAACGTGCGCGCCGTCACCCAGAACCGCAACATGGCCGCCTGCTGCGGCGTGCCCACCGGGCGCGTGGACATGCTCGCCTTCGGCCTGGGTTCGGGTATCGCCGGCCTGGGCGGCGTGGCCCTGAGCCAGATCGGCAACGTCGGCCCGGACCTGGGCCAGAGCTACATCATCGACTCGTTCCTGGTGGTGGTGCTCGGTGGCGTCGGGCAACTGGCCGGCAGCCTGTGGGCCGCGTTCGGCCTGGGCATAGCCAACAAGTTGCTGGAACCGCAGATCGGTGCGGTGCTCGGCAAGATCCTCATCCTTGCGCTGATCATTCTGTTCATCCAGAAGCGTCCGCAAGGCCTGTTCGCCCTCAAGGGACGGGTAATCGACTGATGAACCAGCCACTGCTTGTCACTGCTACGCAAAAAGCCGGCCCGCGCCTGACCCTGGCCGTCGGCGCCCTGGTGCTGCTGGTGCTGATCGCCCTGCCACTGCTGTCGTTGCTGCCAGCCGGCCACAGCCTGCAGGTGTCGGCCTACACCCTGACCCTGGTGGGCAAGATCCTGTGCTACGCCATCGTTGCCCTGGCGCTGGACCTGGTGTGGGGCTACGCCGGGTTGCTGTCGCTGGGCCATGGCCTGTTCTTCGCCCTGGGCGGCTACGCCATGGGCATGTACCTGATGCGCGAAGCGGCCGGCGACGGCCTGCCGGCGTTCATGACCTTTCTGTCGTGGAGCGAGCTGCCGTGGTACTGGGCCGGCACCCAGCACTTTGCCTGGGCACTGTGCCTGGTGGTGCTGGCGCCGGGGCTTTTGGCGCTGGTGTTCGGCTACTTCGCGTTCCGTTCGCGGATCAAGGGCGTGTACTTCTCGATCATGACCCAGGCCCTGACCTTTGCCGGCATGCTGCTGTTCTTTCGCAACGAGACCGGCTTTGGCGGCAACAACGGCTTCACCAACTTTCGCAGCATCCTGGGTTTCGAGATCACCGCCCAGGGCACCCGCGCGGTGCTGTTCCTGCTCACCGTGGCCTTGCTGGCGGGCAGCCTGTACCTGGGCTGGCGCCTGGCGCGCAGCAAGTTCGGGCGCGTGCTCACGGCGCTGCGCGACGCCGAGAACCGCCTGATGTTCTGCGGCTACGACCCGCGCGGCTTCAAGCTGTTCGTGTGGGTGCTGAGCGCCGTGCTGTGCGGCCTGGCGGGTGCGCTGTACGTGCCGCAGGTGGGCATCATCAACCCCAGCGAGATGTCGCCCACCAATTCCATCGAGGCCGCCGTGTGGGTAGCCCTGGGCGGGCGCGGCACGCTGATCGGGCCGCTGCTGGGCGCCGGCGTGGTCAATGGCATGAAGAGCTGGTTCACCGTGGCGTTCCCCGAGTTCTGGCTGTTCTTTCTCGGTGCGCTGTTCATTCTGGTAACGCTTTACCTGCCCAGAGGCGTGGTCGGCCTGCTGAAGAAAAGGGGTGAACAATGAGAAGCGTACCGCTGCCTGCCGTACACCCCGAGTTCATGCTCGAACCGATCATCGACGCCGGCAGCGGTCGCGATGCCATCGGCCTGGGCCAGGCACGCCAGCCGGGGCTGGACGTGCGCCACGGCACGGTGCTGACGCTGGAGGACATCAGCGTGAGCTTCGACGGCTTCAAGGCGCTGAATGCGCTGAACCTGTACATCGGCGTGGGCGAGTTGCGCTGCATCATCGGGCCCAACGGGGCGGGCAAGACCACGCTGATGGACGTGATCACCGGCAAGACCCGCCCCACCACCGGCAAGGCCTGGTTCGGCGAAACCCTGGACCTGACGCGCATGAGCGAGGTGCAGATCGCCCAGGCCGGCATCGGGCGCAAGTTCCAGAAGCCGACGGTGTTCGAGGCCTTGAGCGTGTACGAAAACCTGGAACTGGCGCAGAAGGCCGACAAGTCGGTGTGGGCCAGCCTGTGCGCGAGACTCGGCGGCGAACAGCGCGACCGTATCGACCAGGTGCTGCAGACCATTCGCCTGACCGGGTCGGCGCAGCGCCCGGCGGGGTTGCTGTCCCATGGGCAGAAGCAGTTTCTGGAGATCGGCATGCTGCTGATGCAGGACCCGCAGTTGCTGCTGCTGGACGAACCGGTGGCAGGCATGACCGACGCCGAGACCGAATTCACCGCCGAGCTGTTCAAAAGCCTGGCCGGCCGGCATTCGCTGATGGTGGTGGAGCACGACATGGGGTTTGTCGGCAGCATTGCCGACCATGTGACGGTGCTGCACCAGGGCAGCGTGCTGGCAGAGGGTTCGCTGGAACAGGTGCAGGCCGATGATCGGGTGATCGAGGTTTATCTGGGGCGCTGAAAAGCTTCGCCGGCAACGCCGGCTCCTACAGAGACACCGCGGCTCTTGTAGGCGCCGGCCTTGCCGGCGAAGAGGCCGGTAAAGACAAAAAAGGACAAGGCACATGCTGAAAATCGACACCCTGCACCAGTACTACGGCGGCAGCCACATCCTGCGCGGCCTGTCGTTCCAGGCCAAGGTCGGTGAGGTCACCTGCCTGCTGGGCCGCAACGGCGTGGGCAAGACCACCCTGCTGCGCTGCCTGATGGGCCTGCTGCCCGCCCGCGAAGGCAGCGTGCACTGGGAGGGCCAGGCCATCACCACGCTCAAGCCGCACCAGCGCGTGCACGCCGGAATCGCCTACGTGCCCCAGGGCCGCGAGATTTTCCCGCGCCTGACGGTGGAGGAGAACCTGCTGATGGGCCTGTCACGCTTCGGCGCCAGCCAGGCGCGGGAGGTGCCGGCCTTCATCTACGAACTGTTCCCGGTACTGCTGCAGATGAAACACCGCCGCGGCGGCGACCTGTCCGGTGGCCAGCAACAGCAACTGGCCATCGGCCGCGCCCTGGCCAGCCGCCCGCGCCTGCTGATTCTCGACGAGCCCACCGAAGGCATCCAGCCATCGGTGATCAAGGAGATCGGTGCGGTGATCCGCCAACTGGCCGCGCGTGGCGACATGGCGATTCTGCTGGTGGAGCAGTTCTACGACTTTGCCGCCGAACTGGCCGACCAGTACCTGGTGATGTCCCGCGGCGAGATCGTGCAGCAGGGCCGCGGGGAAAACATGGAGGCCGAAGGTGTACGCGGCCTGGTTACGATTTAATCTGTGCGCCTGTCCCGTTTCGAGAGCCTGTCATGAATCACATCCGCGACGCCGTGCACGCCGACCTGCCGGCCATCCGTGATATCTACAACGATGCGGTGCTCAACACCCTGGCGATCTGGAACGAGCAGACGGTCGACCTGGGCAATCGCCAGGCGTGGTTCGCGGCGCGCCAGGCGCAGGGTTATCCGATTCTGGTGGCGGTGAATGAGGCAGGGGACGTGCTGGGCTATGCCTCGTTCGGCGACTGGCGCCCGTTCGAGGGGTTTCGCCACACCGTGGAGCATTCGGTGTACATCCGCAGCGACCAGCGCGGCCAGGGCCTGGGGCCGTTGCTGATGCAGGCGCTGATCGAGCGTGCCAGGGGCTGTGGCAAGCATGTGATGGTGGCGGCGATCGAGAGCGGCAATACGGCGTCGATCCGCCTGCACGAGCGGCTGGGCTTCACCCTGAACGGACAGATGCCGCAGGTGGGGGTGAAGTTCGGCAAGTGGCTGGACCTGACCTTCATGCAACTGATGCTGGCACCGGGGGCGCAGCCCCCACAGGGCTGAGGGCCTCATCGCGGGTCAAGCCCGCTCCCACAGGTACAGCGCTGGCTTGGAGGCCAACGGCGTATCGGTGGGAGCGGGCTTGACCCGCGATTGGGCCGGTCAGCCTTGCACAAACCTTCCCAGGCGCTGCTTCAACATCGAATTCTCACTGCGCAACTGCTTCACTTCCTCCAGCAGCTCCAGCGCCAGCGCCACCCCTTCCCACTCCAGTTCCAGCTCCTGGTGCAGCTTGGCCGCGCGCTTGGCCAGCACCGGGGCACGGTCGTCGAACACCCATTCCTCCGGCGTTCGCCCCGAAGGTTCAACGATGCCGTGCTCGACGATCTCGATCACGTAGGCTGCCGGTACATCGGCCTCCTGACAAAGGGTTCGCATGTCCAGTTGAACGATCAGGGTACTGCTCATGGTCACTTACTCCATTGAGTTCGCGGGTTGAACCCGGCCTTCTCCGACAGTTTGGTCCACAGTTCGCGGGCTTCGGCGCTCGATTGCGTCGGCATCACCACTTTCAGCTGCGCATACAGGTCGCCACGCTGGCCCTGCTTGTTGCTCAGGCCCATGCCCTTGATGCGCAGGCGCTGGCCGCTCTGGCTGTCGGGGCGGATGGTCAGGTTGACCTTGCCGGTCAGGGTCGGCATCTCGACCTTGGTGCCCAGCGCAGCCTCCCACGGTGCCAGCGGCACGGTGATGATCAGGTCATGACCTTCGACATCGAACAGCGGGTGGGGTGCCAGGCGAATGATCAGGTACAGGTCGCCATTGGCGCCGCCGCCCACGCCCGGTGCACCCTGGCCCTTGAGGCGGATGCGCTCGCCGTCGGTCACCCCGGCAGGGATCTTGACGTTGAGGGTCTTGGTGGTGTCGCCCGTGCGCTGCCCGGCCGCGTTGTACTGCGGCACCTGGAAGCTGATCTTCTTCGACTCGTTGGCCAGGGTTTCCTCGAGGAAAATCGCCAGTTCCATTTCCACGTCCTGCCCTCGCCGACCGGCACTGCGTTGCTGGCCACGGCCAAAGGGGTTGCCGTTGCCACGTCCGGCCGAGCCGAAAATGGAACTGAAGAAGTCCGAGAAGTCGCCGCCGCCAAAGTCGGCACCGCCACCGCCACCGCCACGGCTTTCCCAGCCCGGCGGGCCCTGGAAGGGCCGGCCGTGCTGGCCGTACTTGCGCAGCTCGTCGTATTCGGCGCGCTTTTCAGGGCTGCTCAGGGCCTCATAGGCCTCGTTCACTTCCTTGAAGTGGTTTTCGGCGTCGCGCTCTTTGCTGACGTCCGGGTGATACTTGCGCGCAAGCTTGCGGTAGGCGGTCTTGATCGCCTTTTCATCCGCCGTGGGCTCTACGCCAAGGATCTTGTAATAGTCTTTGAAGTCCATCTTTACGATTCACCATCGGTTATCGAATGCATCACTGCTGTGAAGATTGGGGTCAAGCATAGCCTTTCAAGTCGGACAAAGGATTGCTGTCGAGCAGATATTCGGTCTTGATTCTGCCGATGGCTGGCATAAACTGCGCGGCCGTTTTTCCCCCGGAAGCACACCCATGAGTCACGCATCCCCGGCCCGCGCCTGCGGTATCGACTTCGGCACCTCCAATTCCACCGTCGGCTGGCACCGTCCCGGCGTGGATTCGCTGATTGCCCTGGAAGACGGCAAGATCACCTTGCCCTCGGTGGTGTTCTTCAATATTGAGGAGCGGCGCCCGGTCTATGGCCGGCTGGCCCTGCACGAGTACCTGGAGGGCTACGAAGGCCGCCTGATGCGCTCGCTCAAGAGCCTGCTGGGCTCCAAGCTGATCAAGCACGACACCAGCGTGCTGGGCACCGCGCTGCCGTTCAAGGACCTGCTGGGCATGTTCATCGGCGAGCTGAAGAAGCGTGCCGAGGCCAATGCCGGGCGCGACTTCGACGAGGTGGTGCTGGGCCGCCCGGTGCATTTCGTCGACGACGACCAGGCCGCCGACCAGGAGGCCGAAGACACCCTGGCCGAGGTGGCGAAGAAGATCGGCTTCAAGGACGTGTCGTTCCAGTACGAACCCATCGCCGCAGCCTTCGACTACGAGTCGAGCATCCAGGGCGAAGAGCTGGTGCTGATCGTCGACATCGGCGGTGGTACCTCGGACTTCTCGCTGGTACGCCTGGCCCCCGAGCGCCACATGCTCGATGACCGCCACGCCGACATTCTGGCCACCGGTGGCGTGCACATCGGCGGTACCGACTTCGACAAGCAGCTGAGCCTGCAGGGCGTGATGCCGCTGTTCGGCTATGGCAGCCGCATGAAAAGCGGTGCCTTCATGCCCACCAGCCACCACATGAACCTGGCCACCTGGCACACCATCAACTCGGTGTACTCGCAGAAATCCCAGCTGGCGCTGGGCAGCATGCGCTACGACATCGAGGACACCGACGGCATCGACCGCCTGTTCAAGCTGATCGAACAGCGCGCCGGGCACTGGCTGGCGATGGAAGTGGAAGCCACCAAGATCGAGCTGACCCACAGCGACAGCCGCCTGGTCGACCTCAAGCGCGTGCAGCCCGAGCTGAGTGTGGAGTTGACCCGTGCGCTGTTCGAGGCGTCCATCGACAGCCTGCTCGAACGTGTGCGTGGCAGCGTCGGCGAGCTGCTGAACAAGGCCGGCGTCGGTGTGGCGCAGGTCGACACGGTATTCTTCACCGGCGGCTCCAGCGGCATCCCCGCCCTGCGCCAGAGCGTGGCGGCCATGCTGCCCAACGCGCGCCACGTCGAGGGCAACATCTTCGGCAGCATCGGTAGCGGCCTGGCGATCGAAGCCCGCAAGCGTTACGGCTAGCCCGCCGCCCCACAAGGACGTGAACAGATGAGTTTCAAACCCCTGGCGCTGATCAGCGCCCTGCTGCTGGCCGGTTGCAACGACGACCTGATGACCCTGCGCTTCGAGGACTCGGCCGGCTCGTCGGGCACCGGCCTGGACGCGCGCAAGCAGCAGATGATCGACGAGGCCCTGGTGCAACGCCAGATCGACCCGAAAAGCCTGCGCTGGCGGGTCGACCTCGAAGACCAACACCTGGTGTACGTGAGGGAACTGCAGCCGCTGAGCGAGGCGCAGCGCAAGGCGTTGCGCGAACCGTTCGACGAGATCCTGCAGGCACGCGCGGCGAACACGCTGCAGATCGAACTCACCCTGGACATCACCCCCGAGCAACGCCAGGCCCTGAGCGCGGCAGAGCGCCAGCGGATCGACGCGCTGCCGCAACCGCTGTTGATCCCGCTGGAGCTCAGCCCAACGGTGCTGACCATGGCGCTGATGCCCAGGGACGACGACAACGTGCCGCGGGACGTGACCGAACGCATCAACTCCAAGGTCACCTGCCAACTGCAGGCGCTGCCGGTAAAGCCGTTGCCGGAAGGCATCACCGGCCTGTGGCAGATGACGCTGGACACGGCCAATCAGGTCAGCGTCGAGCTGGGCGAAGCGCACTACCCGGCGCATTACCGGCTGACCGACGCCGGCCTGCAAGGCAGGATCGACAAAGGCGAACTGTGGCTCGTCGAGCCGAACTACCTGTCGGTGGACCCACTGGTGGTGATGCTGGGCTTTTCGGACCTGGGGCAACAGCGGCTGTACCGCAGTTTTCCGTTGCAACCCAATGCTTCGCAGCTGATCCATTCGTGCGAAAGCGCTGCCAACCACTTGCCACGCCCCCTGAGCTTTCGGGTCGGGGACGGCCTGGACCGGCTCGAATCGGTGACCTACAAGGAAGAAACCCAATGAACCTGGCCAGAACCCTGGCACTGTCGAGCGCGCTGCTGCTGGGCGGCTGCGGCGATGAAACACTCATGAGCGTGCGCTTTCAGACCGACGTCGGCACCGCCCGCTGGGGGCTGGACCCGATCAACCTGCAGATGATCGGCGAGGCCCTCGAACAGCGCCAGGTCGACCCCAAGCGCCTGCGTTTCGACGTGGATGCCGAGGACAAGCGCCTGGTGCATGTGGTGCTGCTGCAACCGCTGGATGAACAGCAGCAGGCCGCCTTGCGCGGGCTGTTCGAGGACATCGTGCAGGCGCGCAACGCTGTCACCTTCGCTATCGAAGTCACCCTGCAACCCACCGCCGCCGAGCGCCAGCGCCTGACCCCAAGCCAGCTGCAGGCCCTGGAGGCGATGCCCGCCTCGTTCACCCTGCCCGCCGAACCGGGCGACGAAGTGAGCACGGTGGCCGCGATGCCGGAGCAATGGCCGGGCACCACGATGGATGTCAACGAACAGGTGCAGGCCGAGGTCAGTTGCCTGCTGTACATCAGCCCGCGCCAGTATTACCCGGGCATGACCGACGTCTACGCGGCCAAGGGCGATGACCCGCAGCGGGTGGTGCTGGAGTTTGCCGAAACAGGCGAAGCGAATGCCTTCAGCCTGTGGAAGGTGAGTGCCCGCTACCGCTTCAAGCAGGCCAGCCTGCAGCAGCAGGTCGACAAGGGTGAACTCGCGCTGCTGCCGGCTGACGAGCAGAACCGCAAGAGCCTGAGCATCGCGTTCAAGCTGGCGGACCTGGGCGAGCACGAGCTGATGCGTGCCTACCAGATCGACTATCGGGTCAAGGCGCTGAACAGCCAGTGCTACGCCGAGCAGATGAAGCTCGGGCGGCCGTACACCTTCTTCATGGGTGCGGGGCTGGATCGGGTGGAAGCGGTCACTTATCCACAGAAATGAGTTGGCCTCTTCGCCAGCAAGGCTGGCGAAGAGGCCCGTCGGCCTTACACCAGCTCGGCCCGGCGCAACTCGCTCTTCAGGTACGCATAGTAGATCGGCCCCGCGACCACGCCCGGCAAGCCGAACGCCGCCTCGAACACCAGCATCGCCAGCAGCAGCTCCCACGACTTGGCGCGAATCTGCCCGCCCACGATGCGCGCATTGAGAAAGTACTCGACCTTGTGGATCACGATCAGGTAGCCCAGCGCCGCCACCGCCACCCAGATCGACAGCGACAGGCCGACGATGGTGATCAGCGTGTTGGACATCAGGTTGCCGATCACCGGCAGCAGCCCCAGCAGGAAGGTCAGCACGATCAGCGTCTTGGTCAGCGGCAGGTGCACCCCGAACAGCGGCAGCACCACCGCCAGGAATACCCCGGTAAAGGCGGTGTTGAGCAGCGAGATCTTGATCTGCGCGAACACGATGTTGCGAAACGCCTGCACCAGCAGCGACAGGCGCTCGAACAAGGCCGCGGCCAGCGGTTTGCGCTGGGTCAGGTCGGGGATGCGCTGCAAGGCCACGATGGCGCCCAGGATCATGCCGATCAGCAAGGTCACGAACATGTGCGCCGCGCCCTTGCCCACCAGTTGCAGGTCGGCCAGGTGGGTGCGCAACCATTCGCCGATGGCCACCTTGAACTCCGCCGCACTGGCCGGCAGGTAGGCATCGATGAACGGCGGCAACTGCCCGCGCGCCTGGTCCACCAGCAGCATGAACTTGTCCAGCGACGCGCCGGGATTCTCCGCCTCGTGCAGCAGAAAGCTGATGGCCCCGGCAAACAGCAGGCTCAGCACGCTCACGATCAGCGTGCCCAGCAACGCCACCGCCACCCAGCGCGCACGCTGCCCGGCAATCAGGTGCTGCAGCTTGGGCGTGAGCATGTTGACCAGCTCGAACACCAGCAGGCCGGCCAGCAGGCTGGGCAGCAGCTTGAGCGGCAGCGCCAGCAGCAACCCGGTGAACACGATGAGCCAACTCGCCAGGACGATCTGGCGCTGGGTAAATGTCATACAACCTCGGAGGCAGAAAGACCACAAAGACGGCAGTCTGCCAGCCTTCTACGAGCAGGCATAGGGGCACGCGGGGCGCGGCGCGCTGGCGTTGCCAGGGCAATCTTTCTATGATGCCCGCCCTCACGGAATGACCGCGCGCCCATGCGCAATCGCAGGAGCGTGCATGCGCGAAAAAGATATCCTCGAAATACTGGTGCCGATTCTCTGCGTGCTGATTGTCTGGCGCATCACGCCGATCTTCTGGACGTTCTTCATGACCTGGCTCAACCGCGTCAGGTACCTGCGCCGCGCCACCCCGATACGCCAGCTGAACGACGGCGAGCGCGAGGCCCTGGCGTTTCTCGGCGGCCCGGCCTACATGCTGCGCAAGCTGGTCGGCACCACCGACCTGCCCTGGAAGAAACTGGCCCACGTCACCGGCAAGCGCGCTGCGGTGTACCGCCTGCAAGGCCCGCTGGACACCTGGGGCTACTCGCTGCAGCACTTCGGCGAAACACACCACCGCATCCAGGGCATCGCGGTGCACATGCCGCTGGAGGACATCGAGGAAAAGACCGACCCGCACAACGAGGTGGAGGTGATGTTCAGCCGGGGCGTGGCCATCATTCTTAGCGTCAATGGTCGGCCCACCCTCATCGAAACCCTGCGCCTGTGGCAGCCTCGCCTGCTGCCGCTGCAGGAACACGCCGACACGGCCAAGGAACCCCATGCGTAAGGTACTGCTGTGCGCGCTCGCGCTGTTGCTCGCAGGCTGTGACAAGGACTTTCTGTTGCTGCACTTCCAGGCGCCGGTGGGCGACCTGTACTACAGCCGGGACGTGCATTACAGCTACCGCGAATCGATCTTCGCGCTGCTGGCCGCGCACCACATCCCCACCGACAGCCTGGTGATGGAGATGGACGAGTACAACGACAAGGTGGTGCACCTGCGCCTGACGGACGACTCACTGAGCCCACAGCAGCTGGACGAGATTCGCGAGGTGTTCGAAGCCATCATCCCGGCACGCAATGCGGTGACCCTGAACATGAAGCTGCGGTTCGACGCCGACCAGGCCCAGGGGCTGACCGGCCAGCGCCAGGGCACCGGCGCGCCGCCGCGTCACTTCGACACCACCGTGTTGACCCCGCAGAACCTGCACATTGCCCTTGGCCAGGGCATCGGTACCCCGCCGCACAGCAACCCCTACCTCAAGGTGCTGCCGCAGGCCGATGACCAGATGCTCTGCACCCTGGAGGCCGGCATGACTCCGACACTGCCGTTCTACATGCTCGCCACCGGGCCAGGCGAGCTCGGCTCGGGCCGTCAGGGCCTGCTGCACGTGCGCAACCGCGACTTCCAGGCCGCCCAGGTGCCAGTGCACCTGCAGTTCGAAGACGCGGCGCTGCGTCGACTGGTCGATAACGGCACCCTGCAGGTGGCGTTCAGCACCCGCAACTGGCTCGACTACCTGAACCCCGACAACATTCACCTGCACTTCGTGATCGGCCCGCCACTGGTATCGGCGCCGATGGCCGAGATGACCCATGCGCGTGCCCGGGAACTGCACACCGAGTGCAACCAGCGCATGGACGCACTGGGGCGGCCGTTCTCGTTCTTCTTTGGCGAGGGCGTGGACCGGCTGGTGTATGTGGGCCTGCCGGCACGCGACTGAGCCTCAGCAGGGGCTCATTTCTTCTTCAGGCAGGTACTCATGAACGCCTTGCGCTCGTCGCCCTTGAGCGCCTGGGTGGTGGCGTCGGCATTGCAGGTCTTCATCTTCTCCTGCTGGGTCGCGGGCTCGGCCTTTTTCAGGCAGGTGCTCATGAACGCCTTGCGCGCGTCACCCTTGAGCGCCTGGGAGGTAGCGTCGGCATTGCAGGTCTTCATCTTCTCCTGCTGCGCGGTGGCGGCGAACCCCTGCGAACACATCAGGACGCCAAGCAGCAGCAACGGCACACGCAACATTTTCATGGGGCATTCTCCTGGTCGCCACGCCATCCGCGCAGCCTCGACACCAGTGTAGACAAGAATTTTTACAAACCCCTGTCAGCCGCGGCGCGCCTGGCGTCGGTACTGCTCCGGGGTGCACTGGGCCTGGCGCTGGAACATCGCGATAAAAGCCGATGGGCTGCCGTAGCCCAGGTCGAAGGCGATCTGCTGGATGCTCTGCTCGCCCTCCAGGGCCTCGATGGCCCGCAGAAACCGCAGGCGCTGGCGCCATTCGCCAAAGCTGATACCCAGCTCGCGGATGAACTGGCGGGCCAGGGTGCGCTCGCTCACATGCACGCTGGCGGCCCAGTCGCCCAGCGGACGGTTGTCCCCAGGGTTGCGTTGCAGGGCCTGCAGCACGCTGCGCAGGCCCGGGCCCTGGGCATACGGCAGGTAGCCGGTGTGCACCGGCGCGCAGTGCAACTGGTCCACCAGCACCTGGGCCAGGCGCTGGTCGGCATCGGTGCGCGGTACCTTGACGTCGCGCCGGGCAAAATCGCCGAGGATGGCCTTGAGGATGTCGCTGATCACCAGGCTGCACGGCTGCGCAGGCAGGCTCTGGCTCAGCTCGCGGGTGATGTACACCGAGCGGTACACCACGGCCTGGGGGTTGTAGCAACCATGCTCGGTGTCCGGCGGCACCCATACCGCGTAGTTGGGCGGCGAGAAAAAGCGCCGACCGTCGATCTCCAGCTGCATCACCCCGTGGGCGGTGTAGTTGAGCTGGCCCCAGGCGTGACGGTGCGCGGCGCTGTGGGTATCGGCGCCGAACTCGTCATAGCGGAAGTACACCGGTGCCGGTAGCGCGTCCAGCTGCGGGATGTCGAGGTATTTGCGTGCCATGCTGTCGGTCGAATGCTGTCTGGATCAATGGGCGGGTTGTCTGGATCGCAGTATAAACATCCAGACAGACAGGCGGATAATGACCGCCGTCATCTTCAAAGAGTCCCTGTTGCATGAATTATGCGTTCCCCCTGCTGGCCATTCTGATCTGGGCCGGCAACACCGTGGTCAACAAGCTGGCCGTCGGCGCCATCTTCCCTGCCGAGATCGGCTTCTACCGCTGGGTGCTCGCCGGCCTGCTGCTCAGCCCGTTCCTGCTGCGGGCAGTGCTGCGCAACCGCGCGGCGATCCGTCCGCACCTGGGCAAGATCATCATCCTCGGGGTGCTGGGCATGGCGGTGTACCAGAGCCTGGCGTACTTTGCCGCCGCCATCACCAGCGCCACCAACATGGGCATCATCCTGTCGCTGATGCCGCTGATGTCGCTGGCCCTGGCCATCGCCACCCTGGGCCAGCGCCTGAGCGCCGGCGCGCTGCTGGGTGCACTGGTGTCGTTCGCCGGGGTGCTGGTGGTGGTGTCCGGCGGCGACCCGGCCGCGCTGCTGGCCCACGGCCTGAACCTGGGAGACGCGATGATGCTGATCGCCACCCTGGCCTATGCGGTGTACAGCACCCTGCTGAAAAAGTGGCAGCTGCGCCTGCCGCCGCTGCAACTGCTGTACCTGCAGGTGCTGGTGGCGATCGTGGTGCTGTTGCCGCTGTACCTGTTCTCGCCCAAGGCCGGGCTGAGCGTGGACAACATCGGCCTGGTGCTCTATGCCTGCGTGCTGGCCTCGATCGTGGCGCCACTGGTGTGGATGCAGGCGGTGGTGCGCCTGGGGCCCAGCCGCACCACGCTGTTCTTCAACCTGCTGCCGGCGCTGACCGCGGTGATCGCGGCACTGGTGCTCGACGAGCGCCTGGCGCCGTATCACCTGGTGGGCGGCGTGCTGACCCTGGCCGGGGTGATTCTGGCCGAACGCTGGACCACCCCGCTGCGCCGCCTCAAAGCCCCGCCGCCTTCAGACGCGCCGCGTGCTCGGTAAACAGCCGTACCGGGTCGGCGCCCTTGCCCACCGCGCCGAGTGACTGGTTGACGATATCCAGGTGATCCAGCGGGTAGTCGTCGCCGATCACCTGGCCCAGGTGCGAGCTGAACCGCCCGACCATGCCGTCGCACTGGCCCGGTTCACGCACGAAGGTGCGCGCGAACAGGCGGCAGAAGCGGTTGCTGCCATCGAAGCGGTTGCGCCCGCTGTCGGTGATGCCCGGCTGCAAGGTGCCCGACCACGAGTAGTAGCGCACCCCGTCGACCTCGGCCGGCCCCTGGCCACCCCAGGTCAGCGGCAGGCCCTGTGGATAACGCTGGTTGAACAGGGCCACGCCCTCGAATGTCAGCGACTGGTGCGAGGCGTGCACGTCGATGGGCAGGCCTGCCCCGCGCCAGCCGGTTTCCAGCCAGCCCATCAGCCGTGCCAGCCCGTGCAGCACCAGTTTGAGAAGGCGCCCGCGGGCGGAATCGCCGGGGTAGTGTTTGTCCAGGTAGTCGGCCAGTTCGGAGCCGTGGTTGGGGCCCGCGATGGAGGTGACCGAGGCCACCCATTCCGGGCGCCTGGCCGCCGCATAACGGGCGGTCAGCGCACCCTGGCTGTGGCCCAGCAGGTGAACCTTGTCGGCGCCGGTGCGGCGGCGCAGGTCGTCGATGATGCGCAACAGCTGTTCACCGCGCACCTCGTTGCCGTGGATCGGCGAGACCTGCACCGGGAACACCGTGGCCCCGCCCCGGCGCAGGGCCGCGACAATGCCGAACCAGTACGGGTACAGCACCAGGCGCACGAAGCCGAGCATGCCCGGCACCAGTACCAGTGGATAACGCGTTGCAAGCGCTTGCGACATGGCGGCCCCTCCCGATCCGTGGCAGTGCGCACCACCCTACAGGCACAACAATGGCAACTGCAATCGAACTCCCGGCGTGCGCTGCGGTTCCAACCCTTATCAGGCCATGACGGCCTTCACAAGGGAGCGAGACCATGTACAAGCACGCCCTGGCAGCCCTGCTGGCAAGCGCCACCCTGGTAGGCTGCGGCAGCAACCGCCCTGAAAACCCTGTGGACTACGTGACCTACCGCGAACAGCCGCTGGTCAAGCAGGTGGGCAACGGCATGACCATGCAGCAGGTGATCGCCATCGGCGGCAGCCCTTCCTCCGTCATCGACCTGCCCCACGGCGGCACATGCAACAACTACGTGCTAAACCATGAAGGCAAGCAACAGGCTTACTACGTGCGTTTCGATGCCACCGGGCATGTGGATGCCAAGGGCTTCAAGACGTGCGAGCAACGCCAGAAGGACGAACAGGCCCTTCCCGGCGCGTAAAACTTTTAGCGCGCCAATCAATCACACACTGTGCACCCGACGCGCCGTCAGAGCGTGAAACCCCGTTTTCAGCTTGGAGAACATGATGAGCAACGTTGAACTGACCGATGTACAAACCCTGCGCCACCGCGCCCGCCAGCACGTGGAAGACGGTGCGGTGACCGAAGGCTACACCGCCGACCGCGAAAAGATCCTGCGCCTGCTGAACGAGTCGCTGGCCACCGAGTGGGTGTGCGTACTGCGCTACAAACGCCACTACTTCATGGCCGAGGGGATCAAGGCCAACGTGGCCGCCGAAGAGTTCCTGGAGCACGCCAACCAGGAGATGGAACACGCCGACAAGCTGGCCGAGCGCATCGTGCAACTGGGCGGCGAACCGGACTTCAACCCCGACAACCTGAGCAAGAACTCCCACGCGCAGTACGTGGCAGGCAAGACCCTCAAGGAAATGGTGCTCGAAGACCTGGTCGCCGAGCGCATCGCCATCGACAGCTACCGCGAGATCATCCAGTACATCGGTGACAGCGACCCGACCACCCGGCGCATCTTCGAAGACATCCTGGCCCAGGAAGAAGAGCACGCGGACGATATGGCGGATCTGCTCAAAGGGCTGTAAACCGCAGCGACTTCATCGCGGGTCAAGCCCGCTCCCACAGGGTCCGTGGTGATCCTTGTGGGAGCGGGCTTGACCCGCGATGCGTTTAGCCAGCCTTGACGGTCTTGGGCGCCTTGCCCGAACGCATCTGCTCCAGCAACGGCGTGCACTGGTTCTCGTCCCCGCCGCTGGGCGCCACCAGCGCCAGCAACGCCGCCGCCGGCGCTACCGCCACCCCCAACGCCACCATCCCCGCCCCGCGCAACGCCAGCGGAATCGCCTGCACGCCCGCACTCGGCTTGGCAAACGGCCCGCGCACGTACAACGGCGAGCGCAGCGAGAACAGGCGCAGGCCCTTGGACTCGGGGTTGATCTTCAGGTCCAGTTGCTCGGTGGCGAAGTTGGCCGTGCCATCGATGTAGATGATCGCGTTCTCGGTGTCGAACACGAACAGGCGCGTACTGGCCAGGCCGTCCTTGATGCCGAAGTCCGCCGCCGCGCAGTTGATCTTCACCTCGTTGTCGCCAAACAGCTTGCCCACCACGTAGTTGCCCACGTTGAGCCCGGCGATCTCCATCAGGCCACGGCTGATCGCGCCATCGTTGATCAGCAGCCGCAGGTCGCCATTGGAGGTGCCGAGCAAGGCCGCCACCGAGTTGCCGCGGCCACTGATGTCGGCATCGCCATTGAGCGCACCGAAGCTGGTCTTCATCGGTTCGAAGGTGGGGAACAGCTGCTTGAGCTTGAAGTTGCGCGCACTCAGGCGCGCACGCCCCTGCATCGGCACCGCGCGGCCATCCAGGCGGATCTGTGCATCCAGCTTGCCGCCGGCCACGCCGAAACTCAGCGGCTCCAGGCGCAGCACGCCGTCATCGAGCACGAAGTGCGCGGCCAGGTCCTTGAAGGGCAGTTCTTCGCTGTGCACGATGCGCTTGCCGCTGAAGCTCACGTCGGCGTCCATGGTGCGCCAGCGCTCGGTGCGAAACTCCTCCACCGGCAGCACCTTGCCGGCCGGCTGCTTGCTCGCGCCACCACGGGCCTTCTGTTCGGCGTTGGAGTCGGCGCCGATCAGCGGGCCAAGATCCTTGAACAGCAGTTGGTTGGACACCAGCTTGCCGGTGAGCTTTGGCCGCGGCTGGCTGGCGACGAAAGCCATGTCGCCATGGATATCGCTGTCGCCGATCTTGCCGTTGAAGCCCTCGTAGCGGAACACCGCCCCGCCCGGCTCGTGCAGCTTGGCGATCAGGTGGCCGTCGGTGGAATAGGCCGGCGAGTCGGGCAGGGTCACGCCGGTCAGTGGGTACAGATTGCCCAGGCTTGCGCCCGACAGGCGCAGGCGCAGGTCGAGCGCGCCAAGGTTGCGCGGGTCGGTCAGGGTGCCGGCCACCGCGACGCGCGTGTCGGCGATGCGCACGTCAGCCTGCAGCGGAAACGGCTGCGTGGCGTCCTGCAGTGCCAGCAGCCCGCCGATCTTGCCGCTGCCATTCAACGGCTGGCCCTTGTAGCGGCCGTCGACCTTGAAGCCGAAGGCGTAGTCCTGGGGCGCCGAACCCTGGCTCGCCGCCTTGTCGGCGCTGGCCTTGCCGACGATGTCGGTGAACGGAATGGGCTTGCCCAGCGGGTCGACCTGCACCTTCACCACGGTCTTGAGGGTCTGGTCGTCGAAGGCCACCTCGCCTTTGTCGAAGCCGATGGCGCCGATATCCAGCACCCATTTGGACGGCTCGGCGTTCTCGTCCTTGGGCCCGAAATCGAAGGTCCAGTTGGCGCGGCCATCGGCCAGGCGCTTGAGGCTGGCCACCGGCAGGGTCAGGTCGATACGCGGGATCACGATGCGCTGGGCCAGCAGCGGCAGCGGCGAGAGGCGAAACTCCACGCGCTGCAGGCCGACCATCTGCGGCGCCTTGAGCCACTCGGGGTTGCCCAGGGTCAGGTCCTGGGCGATGAAGCGCGGCCATGGCACCCAGGCGCGCCAGCCGCCCTCGTCGCGATCGCGCTGCCAGCGCACGGCCAGGTCGCCATTGATCGCAAAGGGTCGGTGCAAGGCCTCGGAGACCTTTTCGTTGAGGGTGGGCTTGATGCGGTTCCAGTCGAAGGTGGCGATGACGATGATCAGGACCGCCAGCAACAACAGCACAGTGGCGAAGGTCCAGGTGAGAATTTTGGCAGGGCGCGTCATTGCACGAATCTCCTGATGACAGCATGGCGAACAGCCATGCCCGTTGAGGGCACTTAACACTTCCGACTATCAATGCCGTCGATTGTTACCATTATCTTTATGAACTTCTTTATCTGACCCCCAAGCGTAGCATTGGCGCCGTACCCACTTACCAGCCCTCCCAAGGAGCGCCAGATCATGAAACGCCCATTGCTGCTCAGTTTTGCCCTCAGCCTGCTGGCTGCCAACGCCTTCGCCGTACCCGCCACCGAACAGAACCTCTCGGCCGAAGCCCGCGACAGCGCCAGCGTCATTGCACAGCCCCTCAAGACCCTGGCCGAAGGCGGTTCTGACCGCCTGATCGAGCGCAGCAACCGCGTTGCCGAAGGTGGTTCCGACCGCCTTGTCGAACGCAGCACTCGCATCGCCGAAGGCGGCTCGGACCGTCTGATCGAACGCAACAGCCGCGCGAGCTGAGCCCATGCGCCAGTGCCCGCGCCCACAGCCCGGTCCATCGACCGGGCTTTGTTTTTTGCGGCCCAGGCCCTAGAGTGCAGGGCTGTATGACTGTGAACCGATACTCGCCATGCTGCCGCGCGCCGAACAAAAGCTACAGACCCGACAGGCCCTGCTGGATGCCGCCCGCCACCTGATGGAGAGCGGCCGAGGCTTCGGCAGCATCAGCCTGCGCGAGGTAGCCAAGACCGCCGGCATCGTGCCCACCGGCTTCTACCGCCACTTCTGCGACCTGGACCAGCTGGGGCTGGCACTGGTCAACGAGGTGGACGAAACCTTCCGCCAGACCATCCGCCTGGTGCGCCACAACGAATTCGAACTGGGCGGCATCACCGATGCTTCGGTGCGCATCTTTCTCGATGTGGTGGCGGCCAACCGGGCGCAGTTCCTGTTCCTGGCCCGCGAGCAGTACGGTGGCTCGCAGCCGGTGCGCCAGGCCATCGCCAAGCTGCGCGAAGGGATCAGCTCGGACCTGGCGGCGGACCTCAAACGCATGCCGCGCTGGCGGCATCTGGACGACGCGGCCCTGGGGGTGATGGCCGACCTGGTGGTCAAGACCGTGTTCGCCACCCTGCCCGAGCTGATCGACTCGCCGGCCGAGCCGGTACCGGGGCAGTTGAGCGCGCAGGCGAAGATCACCCAGCAGTTGCGCTTCATCTTTGTCGGGGCCAAGTACTGGCAAGGGCTCGGCGATCTGCGCTGAGCCCTTGGCTTGCCAGCGAAGGGGTGCTCAAGCCGAACCGCAATTCCTGCTACCATGCGCCACAAACGCCCACCGCGACGACGCCTCTCCATGCCCGACCTTCGTACCGCCCAGCCTGAACTCCCTGCCCTGCTCGACAGCGTCCAGCAGCACTTCGCCCAGCGCATCGTGCCGCTGTGGCAAGGCCCAGGCTGGAACGCGGACATGGCCCTGCCATTCGAAGCCCTCGACCCGCAGCACCGGCCCCTGCCGGTACAGCGCTACCGTGCCATGGCCTGCGCGCGCCAGCTGTACCTGTTCAGCAGCCGCATCGAGCAGCCTGGCGCCGCGGAACGTGCCGCCGCCCTGCTGCGCACCCTGCAACGCCACTTTCACGACGCCGAGCACGGCGGCTGGTTCTACAGCATCGACGCCCAGGGCAACCCGCTGGACCGCACCAAGGACCTCTACACCCACGCCTTCATCGTGTTCGCCTGCGCGCATTACTGGGGCAAGGTGAACGAAGCAATGGCCGAGTCGACCTTGAATGCAGCCCTTGAAGTGGTGCTGGAGCGCTTTGCCACCGAGCACGGCCTGTACGAGGCGAGCCTGGCCGAAGACTGGTCGACGCTGGGCAGCGGGCCGTTGCAGAACCCGCTGATGCACCTGGCCGAAGCCTTTCTCGCCACCCTGTCGGTGCGTCACGACGCGGTGGTACAGGACGCGCTGGTGAACCTCACCGAGGCCATGCAGGCGCACTTCATCGACCCGGCACATGGGGTGATGCTGGAAAAACCGCGCGGGGCTGTGGATAACTGGTTCGAACCGGGGCACCAGTTCGAGTGGTTCTATCTGCTCGAATCCTCACCGCTGCTGCGCGGCGGCGCGCTGCATGGCTCGTTGAGCCGCGCATTCGGCTATGCCGAGCAACAGGGGGTAAAGAACGGTGCGGTGCTGGCGATGCTCAATGTCGACGGCAGCGTGCGTGACGCCACCCAGCGCATCTGGGCCCAGGCCGAATACCTGCGTGCGTTGGCGCTGCGGCCCGACAGCGCGGGCAAGGTGCTTGCGCAACTGCAGGCATTGCAGCAGAACTTTCTGCATGACGGCGGCTGGCATGAATGCCGCGACGCCAGTGGCGCGGTGAGCCGGCACGATATGCCGTCGACCACGCCGTACCACCTGGCGACCTGCCTGGAAGGGTTGCAGCGCGCCCTCTGATGCCTTCGCCAGCAACGCTGGCTCCTACATGAGTTGCAGGAGCCGGCCTTGCCGGCGAAAGTGCACTCAGGCCTTCGAACGATCGATCGAGAACCCCGCCCACGCCTGGCTCACCGGCATCAGCTCTAGGCTGTTGATGTTGATGTGCGCCGGCTGGTTGAGAATCCAGAAGATGGTCTCGGCAATGTCCTGCGGCTGGATCGGCTCGGCACCGGCATAGGTGGCGTCGTAGCGCGCCTTGTCACCCCCGAAGCGCACCAGCGAGAACTCGCTCTCGCACAGCCCCGGCTCGATGTTGCTGACCCGCACGCCCGTGCCCTGCAGGTCGCAGCGCAGGCTCAGCGAGAACTGCCCGACGAACGCCTTGGTACCGCCATACACATGGCTGCCCGGGTACGGATAGTTGCCCGCCACCGACCCGACGTTGAGGATTGTCGCGCCACGCCCGTGGGCGATCAGGCGCGGCAGCAGCAGGCGGGTGCTGTACATCAGGCCCTTGATGTTGGTGTCGACCATGGTCTCCCAGTCGTCCAGGTCGCACTTGGGCGCCGGGTCGGCACCCAGGGCCAGGCCGGCGTTGTTGATCAGCCCGCGCAGCTTGGCAAAGGTCGGCGGCAAGCCTTCGATGGCCGCTTCCATGGCCTTGCGGTCACGCACATCGAGTACCAGGCCATGCACTTCGGTCTGCTTGGACAGCTCCGCACACAGCGCCTCCAGGCGCTCCTGGCGCCGACCGGTCAGCACCAGCGACCAGCCCGCCTCGGCGAAGCGACGTGCGCAGGCTTCGCCAAAACCGGAGGTGGCGCCCGTGATGAATACGGTGGAAGTCATGAAAAATCTCCTCGGGAAAACGTGCCCACGGGCAACTGATCGACAGGGCGTGCAGCATGCCCCGCCACCGCGCTGCGCAGCAAGCCGAAAATCAACTGTACAAAAAACGATCAAAACCCTGAAAGCCTTGCCCCGCAAGGCCCGGCGCGAGCTGTACGCACGTTATCCACAGGCCCTTCCACACAGACTGGGGGCAACTGCACAGGCTGCGGCCCACGGTTTGAGCGGGCTGCGGCCTGGCGTGGGAAGTATTTCGCTTGACCTGGCGGCCGCCCCTTGAACAACGCGACAGCCAGAGATGCAAAAGGATAACTGCAGTGATGGCCCGAGGCCTTTGATCTCGCTGCCTGCGCCAGTCTTTCCAGTGCTTGCCCACAGAGTTATCCACAGGCTGCACAGGTGAAATGAGGGGCAATCGACCTCGCCATAAAAGCCTTGACAAATCCCCGCTGCAGCGTCAGAAAAACCGCTGCTCAAAAAACAACCACACCTCTGTAAGCCTTGTATTACATGGTCTTCAGCCATGTACTACCAAGTTACCCACAGTCGGTTCCACACGAATCGGGGACAACTTCAATGCCTTTGAAAACAAGTGCCTGGAGCGACGTTGTGTCGCGTTACCTGCACACCTTCAAATAACTTTTCCACAATCTGCCGCAAGGCCGATCTGCGGCCCGATCGCGATTCAAGCCCACTCCCACGAGGTTCACCGCTGCCCCTGTGGGAGCGGGCTCGACCCGCGATTGGGCCGCAATACGCACAAAAAAACCCCGGCAAGCCGGGGTCTGTGTGGTTGGGCAGTGTCAGTGCCCACCCAGATACGCGTTGCGCACCTCCTCGTTGACCAGCAGTTCCTGGCCGGTGCCGGTCATGCGGATCTGCCCGTTGACCATCACGTAGGCGCGGTCCGACAGCTTGAGCGCATGGTTGGCGTTCTGTTCCACCAGGAAGATGGTCATGCCGGTCTTGGCCAGCTCGCGCAAGGTCGAGAAGATCTGCTTGACCACGATCGGCGCCAGCCCCAGCGACGGTTCATCCAGCAACAGCAACTTGGGCCGGCTCATCAGCGCCCGGGCAATCGCCAGCATCTGCTGCTCGCCACCGGACATGGTCATCGCCCGCTGGTTGCGCCGTTCCTTGAGCCGCGGAAAAAGCTCGAACATGCGCTGCATGTCCTCGCCGGCGAACTTGTCGCCAATCGGGATGGTGCCCATCATCAGGTTCTCTTCCACCGACATGTCCGGGAACACCCGGCGCCCCTCCGGCGACTGCGCGATGCCGTTGGAGGCGATGTAGTGGGACGACTTGTGGGTGATATCGGTGCCCCGGTAGAGGATCTGCCCCGACGCCGCGCGCGGCTGGCCGAAGATCGACATCAGCAGCGTGGACTTGCCCGCGCCGTTGGAGCCGATCAGGCTTACCGTCTCGCCTTCGTCGATGTGCATCGAGACCTTTTTCAGCGCCTGGATCGGGCCGTAGAACACGTCCAGGTCCTTCAGTTCGAGGATCGGTACGCTCATGCCAGCTCCTCTTCATCGGCGCCCAGGTAGGCCGCGATCACCGTCGGGTTGTTGCGGATCTCCTGCGGCGCGCCCTCGGCGATCACGTTGCCGTGGTCCAGCACCACGATATGGTCGGAAATGCTCATTACCATGCCCATGTCATGTTCGATCAGTACCACCGTCAGGTCATGCTCGTCGCGCAGCACGCGGATCATGCGGCTGAGCGCTTCGGTTTCCTGCGGGTTGAGGCCGGCGGCGGGTTCGTCCAGGCAGATGATCTGCGGGCGCGTGCACATGGCCCGGGCAATTTCCAGGCGGCGCTGCTGGCCATACGAGAGCTCGCCGGCCAGGCGGTTGGCGCAGTCCACCAGGTCGACCACCTCCAGCCAGTAGAAGGCATGGTCCAGGGCGTCGCTCTCGGCCTGACGGTAGGCCTTGGTGTTGAGCACCCCGGCCAGCAGGTTGCGGTTCACCCACATGTGCTGGGCCACCAGCAGGTTCTCCACCACCGACATTTCCTTGAACAGGCGAATGTTCTGGAAAGTACGCGCCAGCCCCGCCCGGTTGACCAGGTGGGTGCCGCCGAACATCTTGTAGTACAGGCGGCTGGCAAAGCTTCTGGGCGACACGAAGTCGGCCGCCTGGAAGCGTTCGCCCAGCAGCTGGATGACATTGGTGCGGGTGCCGCGCAGGTTCAGCTCGATCTTGCCGCCGCTGGCCTTGTAGAACCCGGTAAGGCAGTTGAACACGGTGGTCTTGCCCGCGCCGTTGGGGCCGATAAGCGCGAAGATGGCGTTGCGCCGGACCTTCAGGCTCACGTCGCTGAGCGCCTTGATGCCGCCGAACTGCATCATCAGGTTGTTGACCGAAAGAATCACTTCGTCGCTCATGGCGCCACTCCTTTACGCGGGACCACACCGGTGCGGCTGATGCGGATCAGCCCACGCGGTCGCCAGATCATCATCAACACCATCAGCACGCCGAACAGCAGCACGCGGTACTCGGAGAAGCTGCGCAGCAGCTCCGGCGCCACGGTGAGCACGAAGGCGGCGATCACCACCCCGACCGTCGAGCCCATGCCGCCGAGCACCACGATGGCCAGGATCAGCGCCGACTCGAAGAAGGTGAACGAGGACGGGTTGACGAAGCCCTGGTAGCTGGCGAAGAACACCCCGGCCAGGCCTGCGGTGGACGCACCCAGGGTGAACGCCGAGAGCTTGACCAGCACGTGGTTCAGGCCCATCGAGCGGCAGGCGATCTCGTCCTCGCGCAGCGCTTCCCAGGCGCGCCCCACCGGCATGCGGGTGAGCCGGTGCTTGATGTACAGCACCGCCAGCACCACCAGGAACAGCACGATGTAGATGAACAGGAATTTCACGTTGGGGTTGTAGTCGATGCCGAAGAACTCGTGGAACGGTACCCCGCCGTCCTTGGCTCGGCGCCCGAATTCCAGGCCCATGAAGGTCGGCGACGGTACCGGCATGCCGTTGGGCCCGCCGGTGAACGACAGCCAGTTGTTGAGCACCAGGCGGATGATCTCGCCAAAGCCCAGGGTCACGATGGCCAGGTAGTCCCCGTGCATCCTCAGCACCGGAAAGCCCAGTATGCAGCCGGCCAGTGCCGCGGCGATCGCCGCCAGCGGCAGCACCGTCCAGAAGCCCAGCCCCAGGTACTGGTAGCCCAGCGCCAGGCCATAGGCACCGATGGCGTAGAACGCCACGTAGCCCAGGTCGAGCAGCCCGGCCAGGCCCACCACGATGTTCAGCCCCAGGCCCAGCAGCACGTAGATCAGCCCGAGGATGACCACGGTAAGCAGGTACTTGTTGGCGAAGAACGGGAACACGATGGCAATCACGATCAGTGCCGGGATGATCCAGCGCAGGCGCGACTTGTAGTCCGGCGCCAGTACATGCACACCCGAGCCACTGCTCTCGAAGCCCTGCAGGATGGCCTGGCCCTTGCTGGTCTGCAGGAACAGGCTGAGCACGAAGCGTCCCAGCATCACCCCCGCCACCAGCCAGGCGACACGCGCGGGCTGCATGTTGAAGCTGTAGCCGTCGAGCACCACGCCGACGATGGGGCCGAACACGATCAGGGAAATCAGCCCGGCGAGAACCATATCGACCAGGCTGCGCTTGATATCGATGGAAGCGTTTTTGGCAGCAGACATACTTACACCTTGGCCACGAGTGGGCGACCCAGCAGGCCTTGGGGACGGAAGATCAGGATCAGTACCAGCAGCGAGAAGCTGAACACGTCCTTGTAGTCGGAGTTGATCAGCCCGGAGAACAGCGACTCGGAAATCCCCAGGATGATGCCCCCGAGCATCGCGCCCGGCAGCGAGCCGATACCGCCCAGCACCGCCGCGGTGAAGGCCTTGATGCCGATGATGAAGCCGGCATAGAAGTCGAAGGTGCCGTAGTTCATGGTGATCAGCACGCCGGCCAGCGCGGCCATCACCGCGCCGATGACGAACACGTAGGAGATCACCCGGTCGGTGTTGATGCCCAGGATCGAGGCCATCTTGCGGTCCTGCTGGGTGGCCCGGCACATGCGCCCCAGCTTGGTGAACTTGATGATGTAGGTGAGCGCGGCCATGCCGACGAAGGCTGCCACCAGGATGAAGATCTTGGTGTAGGTCAGTTGCACGAAGCCGGTGCCCACTTCAAGGCGCCAGGCGCCTTCGAGCAGGGTCGGCACGCCCTGTTGGCGGGCGCCCTGGCTGATCTGCGCGTAGTTCTGCAGGATCAGCGAAATGCCGATGGCACTGATCAGCGGTGCCAGCCGGGTGGAGTTGCGCAGGGGTTTGTAGGCGATGCGTTCGATGGTCCAGCCATACACGCCGGTGACCACCACCGTGAAGATCAGCGTCCCGAGCATCAGCAGGGGAAAGGACTCGATACCGAAATACGCCAGCAATGCCAGGCTGATAGCCGCCAGGTAGGCGGAAATCATGTACACCTCGCCGTGCGCGAAGTTGATCATGCCGATGATGCCATAGACCATTGTGTAGCCGATGGCGATCAGACCATAGACCGACCCCAGGGTCAGACCATTGATCAGTTGCTGCAGGAAAATACCATCCATAACGCAATCTCACGTATTTGAGATTGCACAAGCGCCGACCACGTTGCACCGCCGTTGAGGCGGTACAAGCGGCGCCGGGTTGTGCAGATCTACGAGAAAAGACAGGTACGGCAAAAACCGGGGCGCGCCCCGGGCAGCGAGTGCCCGGGGTGCCGGCCGTTGTTATTTTTGTTTTTCCAGTTGGTGATACTTGCCGTCCTTGTCCCACTGGTAGACCACGTAGTCGGACACGGTCAGGTCACCCTTGGCGTCCCACTTCTTCTCGCCCATCACGGTCTGCACCGGGTTGGCCTTGAGCCACTTGGCAGCGTCTTCACCCTTGTTCGACTTGGAACCGTTGAACGCGGCGGCCAGGGCCTGGATCGAGGCGTAGGCGTACAGGGTGTAGCCTTCGGGCTCGGTACCGGCCTTGCGGAACTCGTCCACCACCGCCTTGCTGTCGGGCAGCAGGCGCGGGTCGGCGCCAAAGGTCATGTACACGCCATCGACGTACTGCTTGCCGCCGGCGGTCGACACCAGTTCGTCGGTGACGATGCCGTCGTCGGACATGAACTTGACGTCCTTGAGCCCCTGCTCGCGCAACTGGCGTACCAGCGGGCCGGCTTCGGGGTGCAGGCCGCCGAAGTAGACCACGTCGGCACCGGTGGAGCGGATCTTGGTGACCACGGCGCTGAAGTCCTTCTCGCCACGGGTCAGGCCCTCGTACAGCACCGGGGTGACGCCGCGCTTGGTCAACTGCGCCTTGGTGGCGTCGGCCAGGCCCTGGCCATAGGTGTCCTTGTCGTGCAGCACGGCAACCTTCTTGCCCTTGAGCACATCGACGATGTAGTCGCCGGCCACGATGCCCTGCTGATCGTCGCGCCCGCACATGCGGAACATGGCGCTCAGGCCACGTTCGGTGACCTGCGGGTTGGTCGAGCCGGGGGTGATGGCGATGACCCCGGCCTCGTCGTACACCTCCGACGCCGGGATGGTGTTGGACGAGCAGAAGTGCCCGACCACGCCGATGACCTTGTCCTGGTCGACCAGGCGGTTGGCCACGGCCACCGCCTGCTTGGGCTCGCAAGCATCGTCGCCCTTGACCAGCACGATCTTCTCGCCGTTGATGCCGCCCGCGGCATTGATCTTGTCGGTGGCCGCCTGCGCACCTTTCATGTATTGCTCGCCAAACGCCGCGTTGGCACCGGTCATCGGGCCCGCTACACCGATCTTGACGTCGGCCTGTACATACGAAGACACGCCCATCGCCGTGGCAACGGCGAGGGCCAGAAAGCCTTTCTTGTAAAACGTCTGCGACATGAGGTGGTGCTCCTGAGTTTTTTTGGTTGGCACTACAACGTTCAGCAATTGCGATGAGCAAGGGCCGTGCCATTGGATTTTTATTCTGTAAAAACTCGCGATCAGGTTCGGCAGGCGCTGCTTTCGCGCCTTTTCCACGGGCCGTGCAACCTCCTGCCCTGCACCTGGCGCCACCCACGAACCGCTTGAAGCGCAACCCTTGAGTGCCATCATTGCAACCCCGACCTGTGTTTACGTGCAACCAGCCTGTAACAAGATACGTAACCGAACTGCACATCCTTGGTGCGCATCTGCTACAGCGGGCACCATAAGAGGCTAGCTGGCCAATGCGAAAACCGCCGCTACCCATAGCCTGCTACCGAATTACCCCGTCGGCGCCGGCCTCAGCGGCAAAAAGACTGGCACAATGGGCTGCATTGGCGGCCCCGGATGGGCGCACGCCCGACCTGGAGTCCTTTATGAGCGAAAGTGCCTTCGCCAACCGCATCGTGCAGAGCCTGCTCGATACCGATTTCTACAAGCTGACGATGATGCAGGCGGTGCTGCACAACTACCCCAACGTAGATGTGGAGTGGGAGTTCCGCTGCCGCAACGGCGAAGACCTGCGCCCCTATCTGGCGCAGATCCGCGCACAGATCGAGCGCCTCAGCGAGCTGAGCATCAGTGCCGAGCAGTTGGGCTTCCTGGAGCAGATCAGCTTCATGAAGCCGGACTTCCTGCGCTTTCTGGGGCTGTTTCGCTTCAACCTGCGCTACCTGCACCTGGCCATCGAGCACGACGAACTGGTACTGCGCCTGCACGGTCCGTGGCTGCACGTGATCCTGTTCGAGGTGCCGCTGCTGGCGATCATCAGCGAGGTGCGCAACCAGCACCGTTATCCACAGATCAAGCTGGTGGATGCACGCGACCAGCTGTACCGCAAGTTCGACTGGCTGCGCGCCAATGCCAGCAGCGAGGAGCTGGCCGAACTGCAGGTGGCCGACTTCGGCACCCGCCGACGCTTCTCCTACAAGGTCCAGGAACAGGTGGTGAAGGTGCTGACGGCGGAGTTCCCGGCGCGCTTCGTGGGCACCAGCAACGTGCATCTGGCACGCAAACTGGATATCAAACCGCTGGGCACCATGGCCCACGAGTGGATCATGGCCCACCAGCAGCTCGGCCCGCGGCTGATCGACAGCCAGATCGCCGCCCTGGACTGCTGGGTGCGCGAGTACCGCGGGCTGTTGGGAATAGCACTGACCGACTGCATCACCATGGATGCATTCCTCGGCGACTTCGACCTGTACTTCGCCAAGCTCTTCGACGGCCTGCGCCATGACTCCGGCGATCCGGTGCAATGGGCAGAGAAGGCCATCGCGCATTACCGCAAGCTGGGGATCGACCCGATGACCAAGACGCTGGTGTTCTCGGACGGGCTGAACCTGACCAAGACCCTGGAGATATTCCGCGCCTTGCGCGGGCGCATCAATGTCAGCTTCGGCATCGGCACCAACCTCACCTGTGACATTCCCGGGGTGGCGCCGATGAGCATCGTACTTAAAATGACCGACTGCAACGGCCAGCCCGTGGCGAAGATTTCCGATGAAGCGGCCAAGACCCAATGCCGCGACGCCAACTTCGTCGCCTACCTGCGCCACGTATTCAAAGTGCCCAAGGAGTAACCCATGCAAGCCGTCCAGCGAGAGATTGCGCAGCAGCTCAAGGTTCAGCCGCCGTTCGCCGACGCGGCCGCGCTCGAGGCCGAGAAGGCCCGGCGCGTGGCCTTCATCCAGCAATGCCTGAAGAACGCCGGGCTCAAGACCCTGGTGCTGGGCATCAGCGGTGGTGTCGACTCGCTGACCGGCGCCCTGCTCGCCCAGCGCGCGATCAACGAGCTGCGCGAACAGACGGGCGATGTGCATTACCGCTTCATCGCCGTACGCCTGCCGTACCAGGTGCAGCATGACGAGCATGACGCCCAGGCGTGCATCGATTTCATCCAGCCCGACGAATGCCATACGGTGAACATCGCGCCGGCGGTGCAGGCGCTGGCGGCCGAGGTCGAGGCGCTCAGGGACGGCAAGCCGGCGCTGGTGGATTTCGTGGTGGGCAACACCAAGGCGCGCATGCGCATGGTGGCGCAGTACACCATTGCCGGGGCACGTGGCGGGCTGGTGATCGGCACGGATCACGCGGCCGAGGCGGTGATGGGGTTCTTTACCAAGTTCGGTGACGGGGCCTGCGACCTGGCGCCGTTGAGCGGGCTGGTGAAACATCAGGTGCGCGACATTGCACGCAGCTTTGGCGCGCCGGAATCACTGGTGGAGAAGGTGCCGACCGCCGACCTGGAAGACCTGGCGCCGGGCAAGCCGGACGAGGCATCGCATGGGGTGACCTATGCGCAGATCGATGCGTTTCTGCACGGCGAGGCAGTGAGCGAGGAAGCGTTCGAGATCATCAGGCGCACGTACGAGAAGACGCATCACAAGCGCGAGATGCCATTCGCCCCGTAAAAGCATCGCGGGTCAAGCCCGCTCCCACAGGTACATCACTGCCTTCAAGACCAGTGTTGTACCTGTGGGAGCGGGCTTGACCCGCGATTGGCAACGCCGCGTTACTTCAGGGTAACAGTGCCTTTCATCATCGAGATGTGGCCAGGGAACGAGCAGAAGAAGCCGTACTTCTCGTCAGCCTTGAGCTTGGAAACATCGAAGGTCACCGAGTCCTTCTCACCAGCACCGATCACCTTGGTGTGGGCGATCACGCGGTCATCACCTTCCTTCAGGTAATCCTTGTCGATACCGGCGCTCAGGCCGTCGGTGGCGATTGGCTGCATGTCAGCTTCTTTGCTGATCACCAGGTTGTGGCCCATGACGTTCTTCGGCAGGTTGCCCGAGTGGGTCAATTCGACGGTGAAAGTCTTGCAGCTCTTGTCGATCTCAATGGCCTTGGTGTTGAAGGACATCTGGTCGGTGGAATCGACCGTGACCTTGCAATCGGCAGCGAAGACCTGGGCACTGGCGAGGGTCAGCAGGGATACCGCAACAGCTTTGGCAAACATCGTGAATCTCCTTGGCAGGGGTTTTTTATCCGTTTCTATACTGCCCCAGAGCGTCCCCCACCGGCCTGATATGAGTCAAGGGGCAGGTTAGGCGCGCTGGTAGTAAATTTTCGCTATGGATTGTATACACAAAATCCGCGGGACCATCATGCGCCATTCAGGGACGATGAGACAACCTCTCAATTAGGAGTACAGGACATGTCCCTTGGTAGTCTGATGCGCAGCCTGCTGGCTGCCTATGCCTGCGGTGCCACTGGCAGCAACGTCGAATTCGCGCGGCCGGAGTAATGGGCCGTCACGCCGGGCCTTCATCCAGCGGCAACACCGTCACCTGCACCTGCGGGTCATGGCTGCCCCCGCCCAGAATCACCCCACGCAGCGGTGACACATCGGAAAAATCCCGGCCCCAGGCCAGGGTGATGTGCTCCAGCGCCGGCAGCAGGTTGTTGGTGGGGTCGAAATCCACCCAGCCGTTGACCGGGCAGTACACCGACACCCACGCATGCGAGGCATCGGCCCCGATCAGCCGGGCCTGCCCGGGCGGCGGGCGCGTCAGCAGGTAGCCGCTGACATAGCGCGCCGCCAGCCCGCGCGAGCGCAGGCACGCGAGCATCAGGTGGGCGAAGTCCTGGCACACGCCGCGGCGACGCTGCAGCACCTCAACCAGCGGGGTGGCCACCTGGGTGGCACCGGCATCGAAGGTGAACTGGCTGAAAATCTGCTGCATCAGGGCCTGCACGCACAGCAGCAACGGCTGGCCCGGGGCGAAACACGGCTCGGCAAACACGACGAAACGCTGCTTCAGCCGCACATACGGCGATTCGAAACGAAAGCGGCACGCCTCCAGCGTGGCCGCAGTCAGCGCCTGCCCCGAATACGCCAGCGCCTGGCACACCTGTTCCCACGGCGGCGAGGCAGCCAGCACCGGCGCGGCGCGCGACAGCACGTTCACCTGCACCCGCGTCACCACGCGCAGTTGATCATGCTGGCGCTCCAGCGCCAGCCGGGTCAGCGGGTTGCCGAAGCCGTCGAGCTCGTCGCGCCGCCGGGTCGGCAGTGGGTCGACCTGCAATTGCCGGTCTTCGCACTGCTGCCAGGCACAGGCCCGTGGCCACAGATGCACCAGTTGCTGGGCCAGGGACACCGGGCTGTCATAGCGGTAATGGGTGTCGTGCAGTACCTGGTAGCGCGCGCTCATCAGGCCGACACCGTCTGCTGGCTGATGTCATCGACATGCACGAAGTGGCGCAGCGCCAGTCGCTCGGAGGCCTGCAGGCTGGCCTTGGCGATCTCGCCCAGCAACTCGGCCAGGCCATCGAGCACCGCGCGTACGCTGGCCTTGCCGAACAGCGCGTGCTCCAGGCTGCCCAGGTCGAAGTGATACAGGCGCTCGGCCAGCAGGGCCAGGGTCGGGTCTGGCGGGCTGCCGAACTCATCGCTGGATCGCTCCAGGGCACGCACCAGCAGCTTGAGCTGGAACAGCACCGCATGGGGGTTCTGCTGGTCGAGCAGGAGCAGGTCCAGCACCGGGATCAACTGCGCCACCGCCAGGTAGCGCGAGCGGTAGGTGATGCTGCTGTTGCCCAGTTCAAGCAGCCATTCCAAACCCGCCTGGTCGAAGGCGCCGGGGCCGCGCAGAAAACTGGCCAGGCTCAGGCTCAAGCCCTGCAGGCGCTCGATGCGCCGCCCGATCATCAGAAAGCGCCAGCCTTCATCGCGGGTCATGTCGTCCAGGGCAAAGCCGGACAGCGCCGCCAGCGACATCACCAGGCGGTTGAGAAAATCCAGCAGCTCGCCGAAGTCCGCCGTCTGCCCACCCAGCGCCTGGGCTTCGTGCTGCAACTCCACCAGCGCCTGCCAGTTCTCCCGCGAGAGCTTGCCGCGCACCTGGGCGGCGGTCCACTGCAGGCGCTGCAGGTTGGCGCGCAGGCTGAACGCCCAGTCGGCATCGAGCAAGGCGGCGCGCAGGCGCTCGGCCAGGGTGCCCTCGGGGGGCAGCAGCTCAAGCTCTTCGGCCAGGGCCACCGCCGCCTGCCAGGTGGACGGATGTTCGCCATCCAGGTAGCGGCTGAGCAGGATGCGCAGCAGGCGCGCGCTGGTGTCGCAGCGCTCGCAATAGCGGCCGAACCAGAACAGGTTTTCCACGACCCGCGACGGCAGGTACGGGTCCTGGCGGATCAGATCGGCCACGCCAAGGGTGCGGCTGGCCTGCCACTGTTCGCCGACCGGGGCCGCCTCGCCGAGTACCCAGGTGTCCTTGCTGGCCCCGCCGCGCTGCATCGACACCACCTCGGCATCGGCCAGGGCGGCCACCCGGGTCAAGCCGCCGGGCAGCACCCGGTAGCCATCGGCGGTGGCCACCGCATACACCCGCATGCCGATCGGCCGCGCCTGCAGCGTGCCCTGCCATACCGGCGCCTGGGACAACTGCGCCAGTTCCTGTGCCACGTAGGCATACGGGCGTGCACGGATGCGCCCGGCCAAGGCATCGCGCGCCGCCTCGTCCAGGTCGCGCCCGAACAGCGCAGCGAAACTCTGCGAGGGGAACGCCGGCTTGATCAGCAGCTCCGGCAGCCTGGCCAGGGCCTGCTCCAGCGCAGGCGGCTCGCCGCACCACCAGGTGGCGATCGACGGCAGGCTCAGGGCCTCGCCGAACAGGTGCTGGTTGATGGCCGGCAGAAAGCCGAGCAGGCCGGGAGATTCGAGCACCCCGCTGCCCAGCGCATTGGCCACCAGCACGCGGCCCTGGCGTACTGCGTCGAGCAGGCCGGGCACGCCGAGGGCCGAGTCGGTACGCAGTTCCAGCGGGTCGCAGAAATCGTCGTCCAGGCGGCGCATGATCGCGTGTACCCGGCGCAGCCCGCCCAGGGTCTTGAGGTAAACCGTGGCATCGCGCACGGTCAGGTCGCTGCCTTCGACCAGTGGGTAACCCAGCTGGCGGGCGAGGAACAGGTGCTCGAAATAGCTTTCGTTGAAGCGCCCCGGGGTCAGCAATACCACCAGTGGCGGTTCCTGGCCGCTGGGTGCCAGGCGCAGCAGGCTCTGTTGCAGGTTGCGAAAGAACCCGGCCAGGTGCTGCACGTGCAGGTCGCGGTACAGGTCCGGCAGGGTGCGCGTGACCAGCGTGCGGTTCTCCAGCGCGAAGCCGGCCCCGGAGGGCGCCTGGGTGCGGTCGGCGGTGACCCACCAGCGCCCATCGGGGCCGCGGGCAAGGTCGGCAGCGTACACATGCAGGAAGGTCGAGCCGGGCGGCGTGATGCCCTGGCACGGCCAGAGAAAATTGTTGTGGCCGAACACCAGCTCGGACGGCAGCAGGCCTTCGCCGATCAGGCGCTGCGGGCCATAGATGTCGGCCAGTACCGCGTTGAGCAGGTGCGCGCGCTGGGCGATGCCCGCCGCCAGCGCCTGCCACTCCTGCGCGGGGATCAGCTGCGGCAGCAGGTCCAGCTCCCACGGGCGATCGGTGCCGTCGGGGTCGGCGTAGATGTTGTAGGTGACGCCGTTTTCCTGCAGATGACGCGCCAGTTGGGCCTGGCGCTGGGCCAGCTGGGTGGGGCCGCTGCGTTGCAGGTGCTGGTGCAGGCGCTGCCAATGCGGGCGCACGCTGCCATCCGCCGCGAACATCTCGTGGTAGGAGGCAGGGCTTGGTGAGGCCAGCGGGTCAGCCATGGGCGTGCTCGGTGACGGCAGGTGATGCAGGGTAGCGTGTGGCGGGGATGGGGAGAAGGATGGATGTGGCCTTGCGGGCCTCATCGCGGGTCAAGCCCGCTCCCACAGGATAGTCAGTGGCCTATGGATCTGCACTGTACCTGTGGGAGCGGGCTTGACCCGCGATGGCCGCGACGCGTATCAGCGTGGCAACACCGGCTCGCGGGTCTTCTTGCCCTTGCCCTTGCCACCCTTGGCGGCGTCCTTGCGTGCCTTGGCCGCTTCCTGGTTACGCGCAAAGGCGGCCGCCTTGGCCTGCTCGCGCTTGTCCCACGGCTTGGCACCGTCGCTGGCACGCGGCGGCAAGCCGGTGTGCTGGGTCAGGATCTTGGTTTCCTTGGCCACCTTGTGGCTGCCCGCCGGCGTCGAGTTCTTGCGCCGCGCACTCTGATAGCTGTCGGTCGCCGGCTGGTGCAGCGGGATCAACTGGTGTTTGGCCGGCCCGATCAGGTCGGCACGCCCCATGCGCTGCAGGGCTTCGCGCAGCATCGGCCAGCCCTTGGGGTCGTGATACCGCAGGAACGCCTTGTGCAGGCGGCGCTGCTCCTCGCTCTTGACGATGGTCACCGCGTCGCTCTTGTAAGTGACCTTGCGCAGCGGGTTCTTGCCCGAGTGGTACATGGCAGTGGCCGAGGCCATCGGCGACGGGTAGAACGCCTGCACCTGGTCGGCGCGAAAGCCATTGCCCTTGAGCCACAGGGCCAGGTTCATCATGTCTTCGTCGGTAGTGCCCGGGTGCGCCGCGATGAAGTACGGGATCAGGTACTGCTCCTTGCCCGCCTCCTTGGAGTACTTCTCGAACATGCGCTTGAAGCGATCGTAGCTGCCGATACCAGGCTTCATCATCTGGTTCAGCGGGCCTTCCTCGGTATGCTCCGGGGCAATCTTGAGGTAGCCGCCCACGTGGTGGGTGACCAGCTCCTTGACGTACTCCGGCGACTCGACTGCCAGGTCGTAGCGCAGGCCCGAGGCGATCAGGATCTTCTTCACCCCCGGCAGGTCACGCGCACTGCGGTACAGCTGGATCAGCGCCGAGTGGTCGGTGTTCAGGTTGGGGCAGATGCCGGGGAACACGCACGACGGCTTGCGGCACGCAGATTCGATTTCCGGGCTCTTGCAGGCAATGCGGTACATGTTGGCGGTCGGCCCGCCCAGGTCGGAGATGACCCCGGTAAAGCCCGGCACCTTGTCGCGGATTTCTTCGATCTCGCGAATGATCGAGTCGTGGGAACGGTTCTGGATGATGCGGCCTTCGTGCTCGGTGATCGAGCAGAAGGTGCAGCCACCGAAGCAGCCACGCATGATGTTCACCGAGAAGCGGATCATGTCGTAGGCCGGGATCTTCTCCTTGCCATACGCCGGGTGCGGGACGCGCGCATAGGGCATGCCGAACACGTAGTCCATCTCTTCGGTGGTCATCGGGATGGGCGGCGGGTTGAACCACACGTCCACCTCGCCGTGCTTCTGCACCAGCGCACGGGCGTTGCCCGGGTTGGTTTCCAGGTGCAGCACGCGGTTGGCGTGGGCGTACAGCACCGCATCGCTGCGCACCTTCTCGTAGGACGGCAGGCGGATCACGGTCTTGTCGCGGGTCATGCGCGGGCTGGCCAGAATCTGCACCACCTTGGCTTCCTGCGGGTCTTCGACCGGGCCCTTCTCCTGCTCGATGGCGCAGGCCTGGGTGTCCTGGGTGTTCACGTACGGGTTGATGATCTTGTCGACCTTGCCCGGCCGGTCGATACGCGTGGAGTCCACTTCGTACCAGCCCTGCGGGGTGTCGCGGCGCACGAAGGCGGTGCCGCGGATGTCGGTGATGTCTTCGATCTTGTGGCCGTAGGACAGGCGCTGGGCGACTTCGACGATCGCGCGTTCGGCGTTGCCGTACAGCAGGATGTCGGCGCAGGCGTCGATCAGGATCGAGTGCCGCACCTTGTCCTGCCAGTAGTCGTAGTGCGCGATGCGGCGCAACGAGGCCTCGATGCCACCCAGCACGATCGGCACGTGCTTGTAGGCTTCCTTGCAGCGCTGGCTGTAGACCAGGCTGGCACGGTCGGGGCGCTTGCCGGCCAGGCCACCCGGGGTGTAGGCGTCGTCCGAGCGGATCTTCTTGTCGGCGGTGTAGCGGTTGATCATCGAGTCCATGTTGCCGGCCGCGACACCGAAGAACAGGTTCGGCTCGCCCAGCTTCATGAAGTCGTCTTTGCTCTGCCAGTTCGGCTGGGCAATGATGCCCACCCGGAAGCCCTGGGCTTCGAGCAGCCGGCCGATGATGGCCATGCCGAACGACGGGTGGTCGACGTAGGCGTCACCGGTCACGATGATGATGTCGCAGGAATCCCAGCCGAGCTGATCCATCTCCTCCCTGCTCATCGGCAGGAATGGCGCTGGCCCGAAGCATTCGGCCCAGTACTTGGGATAGTCGAAAAGTGGTTTGGCTGCTTGCATGTCAGTGACCGGTTCTTGGTATCAGGGAAATCGCGGGCGCGGAATATAGCACAAATTTTGACCAATTCCGACGTCAGAAGTCGGAATTGGCCATCGGTACCTTATTCGTCGTCGTCGAAGTTGTAGCTGCCCGGTGCCAGGTTCTCGAAGCGCGTGTACTTGCCGATGAACGCCAGGCGCACGAAGCCGATGGGGCCGTTACGCTGCTTGCCGATGATGATCTCGGCGATGCCCTTGTGCTCGGTCTCGGGGTGGTACACCTCGTCGCGGTACACGAACATGATCACGTCGGCGTCCTGCTCGATCGCACCCGATTCACGCAAGTCGGAGTTCACCGGGCGCTTGTTGGGGCGCTGCTCGAGGGAGCGGTTGAGCTGCGACAGGGCGATGACCGGGCAGTTGAATTCCTTGGCCAGGGCCTTGAGCGAGCGCGAGATCTCGGAAATCTCGTTGGTACGGTTGTCACCGCTGGAGCCCGGGATCTGCATCAGTTGCAGGTAGTCGATCATGATCATGGCGATCTCGCCATGCTCACGCACCAGGCGCCGGGTACGTGCGCGCATTTCCGACGGGCTGATGCCGGCGGTGTCGTCGATGAACAGCTTGCGGTCATTGAGCAGGTTGACCGCCGAAGTCAGGCGCGGCCAGTCGTCGTCGTCCAGCTGGCCGGAACGCACCTTGGTCTGGTCGATGCGCCCCAGCGAGGAGAGCATACGCATGATCAGCGATTCGCCTGGCATCTCCAGGGAGTACACCAGCACCGCCTTGTCGCTGCGCAACACGGCGTTCTCCACCAGGTTCATGGCGAAGGTGGTCTTACCCATCGACGGACGGCCGGCCACGATGATCAGGTCGGCCGGTTGCAGGCCGCTGGTCTTCTCGTCCAGGTCGGTGTAGCCGGTGGAGATACCGGTGATGGCGCTGTCGGAGTTGAACAGCGTGTCGATGCGGTCGATGGCCTTGGTCAGCAGTTCGTTGACCCCTACCGGGCCACCGGTCTTGGGCCGTGCTTCGGCGATCTGGAAGATCTGCCGTTCGGCCTCGTCGAGGATCTCGGCGGCGTTGCGGCCCTGGGGGTTGAACGCGCTGTCGGCGATCTCGCTGCTGATACTGATCAGCTGGCGCAGTGTGGCGCGCTCGCGAATGATCTGCGCATAGGCCTTGATGTTGGCCACCGACGGGGTGTTCTTGGCCAGCTCGCCCAGGTAACCCAGGCCACCGACCTGGGAGCTCAGGCCTTCCTTGTCGAGCTGCTCGTGCAGCGTCACCACGTCGAACGGGGTGTTGAGGTCGGCGAGCTTGTAGATGGCGCGGAAGATCAGGCGATGGTCATGCCGGTAGAAGTCGCCGTCGGAGACTTGATCGAGCACGCGCTCCCAGGCGTTGTTGTCCAGCATCAGGCCACCGAGTACGGCCTGTTCGGCCTCGATGGAATGCGGCGGCACCTTCAGGGCAGCGGTTTGCAGATCATATTGCTCGGGGGCGGTTATCTCGTTCATGGCCACTTGGGAATCAGGGTGTTGAAAAAGACAAAGGGCACGACCTGCAATGCAGGATCGTGCCCGATGTTAACCGGCTGGCACCCAGGGTGCCAGTCGATTGGTCCAGCTTAGGCTGCGACGACAACCACGCGAACGGTGGCTTCTACGTCGCTGTGCAGGTGCACGGCTACGTCGAATTCGCCAACGTTGCGGATGGTGCCGTTCGGCAGACGCACTTCAGACTTGGCCACTTCAACGCCGGAGGCGGTCAGGGCGTCAGCGATGTCGTGGGTGCCGATCGAACCGAACAGCTTGCCTTCGTCACCGGCGGTGGCAGTGATGGTCACTTCCAGCTCGGCCAGTTGGGCAGCGCGGGTTTCAGCCGAAGCTTTCTTGTCAGCAGCCAGTTTTTCCAGCTCGGCGCGACGCTCTTCGAACGCAGCCAGGTTGGCAGCGGTCGCAGCGGTAGCCTTGCCGAATGGCAGCAGGAAGTTACGACCGTAACCGGCCTTAACATTTACCTTGTCGCCCAGGTTGCCCAGGTTGGCGACTTTTTCCAGCAGGATCAGTTCCATTAGGTATAAACCTCTTAACTTTTAACCTTCACCGTTCGCGTCACCGGCATCTTTCGATGCAGAACGACCGCGAAAATCAATCAGGCTGTCGACAATGGCCAGAACCACGAGCAACGGATAAATCAGCTGCATGAACAGCACCAGCGTCACGTACATCCCCACCAGCCAGAACCTGGCCAGGCGCTTCTGCGCGACCAGCCCGTGAATCAGGGCCAGCCCGGCGAACACCAGCGGTACGCTGCACAACGGTGTCAACATCGCCAGTTCGCTGCCGAAATTCGGCGCTATCAGCATGCACACCAGCAGCAACAGCGCCGGTACCAGCGGGAGCCGTATGGCGCGAAACTCGCTGCCAAAGCCTCCCGGGTTGTACAACGCGGCTTGCCAGTAGCGACCCAACATCAGGGCCAGCAGACTGACTGCCTGCAGCAATGCCGCAATCAGGCCGGTAAGCACCGGTGCGATCACGCTCCCCAGGTGGGCCCGCTCTTCTACCGTCAACTGCTGGTAGAGACCGTCGAGCATCTGCGGCAGGGCTTTTTCAAGCACCTGCGCCAGCGCTTCGATCGGTTCGCGGAACACCGAACCCAGGATGACGCCATACACCAGGCCCCAGGCGATGCTGAACAACAGCACCCGGCTCCAGGACTGTCCGGCGCGTAGCAACGCAGCCAGACCGAAGGTTCCCAGCAACACCATCAAGGTGCGCGGTTCACCGAAGAACCACCAGACCAGCGCGGGCAGCAATGCCCAGGCGAGGATCCCGGAGGCGTCCTTGAAACCGCGCCGCAGGAACACCAGGCTCCCGGCGGCGGCACTCAACCAGAACAACAGCGGCAATGCCGCACAACCGACCACTACCAGAGTGGCCTGCACGCGACCGCGCATGATGAAATCAGCTAACGCTCGCATGCACTTTATCCCTTGCTACCTGTCGACGACCCGGTCTCAGCGGCCGTGGCTGTCGGTGTAGGCCAGCAGGGCCAGGAAGCGGGCGCGCTTGATAGCGGTAGCCAGCTGACGCTGATAACGAGCTTTGGTACCGGTGATACGGCTTGGAACGATCTTGCCGGTTTCGGATACATAAGCTTTCAGGGTGTTGAGATCTTTGTAATCGATCTCTTTCACTTCTTCAGCAGTGAAGCGGCAGAATTTACGACGACGGAAGAAACGTGCCATGTAATAGGCTCCTCAAAAGGTCCGTGGATTACTCGTCAGCGTTATCGCTGTTGTCGCTGTTGTCGCTGTCATCGCCTTCGGCGTTGTCAGCGTGCTCAGGACGGTCGCGACGCTCACGGCGCTCACTGCGGTTTTCTTCAGCCTTGAGCATCTCGGACTGGCCGGTAACGGCTTCGTCGCGACGGATGACCAGGTTACGGATCACGGCATCGTTGTAGCGGAAGTTGTCTTCCAGCTCGGCCAGGGCCTTGCCGGTGCACTCAACGTTCAGCATCACGTAGTGAGCCTTGTGAACATTGTTGATTGCATAGGCCAGTTGACGACGGCCCCAGTCTTCCAGACGGTGGATCTTGCCGCCGTCTTCTTCGATCAGCTTGGTGTAACGCTCAACCATGCCGCCGACTTGCTCGCTCTGGTCAGGGTGGACCAGAAAGATGATTTCGTAATGACGCATGAATGCTCCTTACGGGTTGTAGTCTGCCACCAGGGTGGTCAGACAAGGAGTGAATGACACTGTTTGTCTTGCCTTGTGCGGTGGGCGCATGCGCGCCTGCCAGCGGGGCAAGGGGCGCAATTGTAGAGAAGCGCCGGGGCGCACGCAAGGCAATTGGTGATTATTTGAACAGCCTTGAAAGCATCGCGGGCCAGGCCAGCCCCCACACAGGCCACCGAAAGCCCTGTGGGGGCGGGCTTGACCCGCGAAAGTGGCAACGCCCGTATCAGGCCTTGCGCTTGGCCTGACGCTGACGCACCGCCTCGAACAGGCACACGCCCGTGGCCACCGACACGTTCAGGCTGCTGACGCTGCCGGCCATCGGCAGTTTCACCAGAAAATCGCAGTGCTCGCGGGTCAGGCGGCGCATGCCCTTGCCCTCGGCGCCCATGATCAGGATGGTCGGGCCGGTCAGGTCCTGCTGATACAGTTCCTGTTCGGCCTCCCCCGCCGTTCCCACCACCCACAGGCCGCGCTGCTGGAGCTTCTCCAGGGTACGCGCCAGGTTGGTCACGGCCACCAGCGGGATCACCTCGGCAGCGCCACACGCCACCTTGCGTACCGCCGGGGTCAGGGTCGCCGACTTGTCCTTGGGCACCACCACTGCCAGCGCACCGGCCGCATCGGCGGTGCGCAGGCAGGCGCCCAGGTTGTGCGGGTCGGTCACACCGTCCAGCACCAGAATCAGCGGCGCGCCTTCGGTGCGGTCCAGCAGCTCTTCGAGCATCGCCTCGCCCCACACCTGGCTCGGGCTGACCTCGGCGACCACGCCCTGGTGCACGCCCTCGACCCAGGCGTCCATCTCGCGGCGTTCAGCCTGGCCGACCGTCACTCGGTTCTGTGCGGCCAGCTCCAGCAGGGCCTGCACCCGCGGTTCGCTGCGGCTGTCGGCCAGCCAGATCTGCTTGACCCGCTTGGGGTGGTGGCGCAACAGGGCCTCCACCGCATGCACACCGTAGATCTTTTCCAGCTGACTCATGACTTGCCCTTGGGTTTACGTGAAGCGGAACCGGCTTTTGGCGGCCCCTTGCGATGCTTGCTCGGTTTCTCCGAAGACGTCTTCGAACCCTTGGCCGCAGGCTTGCCCACGGCGTTCTTGGCATCGGACAGCAACGCCTTCTTCATTTCCCGGCTCTTGCGCACTTCGGCGTTCTTGGCTGCGGCATCGGCCGGGAAATAGGCTTCGGAGGTTTCGTTCTTGCGGCTGCGACGCGGCGGCTCGGCCGGCGCCGCTTCGACCTTGGCGGCCTTGGCCGGCGCGCTGTAGGGCTTGGCGGCACCATTGGACTTGGCCGGGGCAGCGCCCGTCTTGCCCTTGGCGGCAGGCTCGGCACCACGCTGCTTGCGACCGATCGGCGCATTCAGGGTGTTTTCGGCCATCTCGAAATCGATCTTGCGCTGTTCGAGGTCCACGCGCATCACGCGCACTTCGACCGTGTCGCCCAGGCGGAAGCTGCGACCGGTGCGCTCGCCCGCCAGGCGATGGTGTACCGGGTCGAAGTGGTAGTAGTCACCCGGCAAGGCACTGACGTGCACCATGCCTTCGACGTAGATGTCGGTCAGTTCGATGAACAGGCCGAAACCGGTCACCGCGGTGATCACACCCGGGAAGCTTTCGCCCACGCGATCCTTCATGTACTCGCACTTGAGCCAGTTGGTCACGTCGCGGGTGGCTTCGTCGGCGCGTCGCTCGCTCATCGAGCACTGCTCGCCCAACTGCTCCAGGGCCGCCTCGTCGTACGGGTAGATGCGCGCCTTGGGAATGCTCATCGCGCCGGCCCGCTTGACGTGCGGGGTTTCCTGGCGCGAACGGATCACGCTGCGGATGGCACGGTGGGTCAGCAGGTCGGGGTAACGCCGGATCGGCGAGGTGAAGTGGGTGTACGCCTCGTAGTTCAGGCCGAAGTGGCCGTTGTTGTCGGCGCTGTACACCGCCTGGCTCAGCGAGCGCAGCATCACGGTCTGGATCAGGTGGAAGTCAGGGCGACCGGCGATCTGCGACAGCAGCGCCTGGTAGTCCTTGGGCGACGGACCATCCTTGCCCTTGTGCAGCGAAAGCCCCAGCTCGCCGAGGAAGGCGCGCAGTTTTTCCAGGCGCTCCGGCGGCGGACCGTCGTGCACGCGGTACAACGCAGGGATCTCGTGCTTCTTGAGGAACTCGGCCGTCGCCACGTTGGCCGCGAGCATGCATTCTTCGATCAACTTGTGCGCATCGTTGCGCACGGTCGGGCGAATTTCCGCGATCTTGCGCTCGGCACCGAAGATGATGCGGGTTTCCTGGGTTTCGAAGTCGATCGCGCCACGGGTGTGACGGGCCGCCAGCAACACCTTGTACAGCGCATACAGCTGCTTGAGGTCCGGCACCACGTGGCTGTACTGCTCACGCAGCGCCTTGCCTTCACGGGTACGGGCATGTTCGAGCATGCTGCTGACCTTGTTGTAGGTCAGGCGCGCGTGGGAGTGGATGACCGCTTCGTAGAACTGGTAATCGACCATCTGGCCGGACTTGTTGATGGTCATTTCACAGACCATCGCCAGCCGGTCGACGTTCGGGTTCAGCGAGCACAGGCCGTTGGAAAGTTCCTCGGGCAGCATCGGGATCACCCGCTCGGGGAAGTACACCGAGTTGCCGCGCACCTGGGCTTCGTTGTCCAGGGCAGAGCCCAGGCGCACGTAGCTGGACACGTCGGCAATCGCCACGAACAGGCGCCAGCCACCGGAGAACAGGCGCAGCTTGCCCAGGCTTTCGCAGTACACGGCATCGTCGAAGTCCCGTGCGTCTTCGCCGTCGATGGTGACGAACGGCAGGTGACGCAGGTCGATGCGGTGTTCCTTGTCCTTCTCTTCGACTTCAGGCTTGAGCTTGCGCGCTTCCTTGATGACCGCCTCGGGCCATACATGGGGAATGTCGTAGCTGCGCAGCGCCACGTCGATTTCCATGCCCGGCGCCATGTAGTTGCCGATCACTTCGACGATATCGCCCTGCGGCTGGAAGCGCTGGGTCGGCCAGTGGGTGATCTTCACCTCGACGAACTGGCCGACCTTGGCGCCGGCATTGCGGCCCGGGGTCACCAGCACTTCCTGCTGGACCTTGGGGTTGTCGGGGGTCACGAAGCCCACCCCGCCTTCCTCGAAGTAGCGCCCCACGATGCTTTCGTGGGCACGGGAGATCACTTCGACCACCACGCCTTCACGCCGGCCGCGCCGGTCAAGCCCGGACACGCGCGCCAGCGCTCGGTCGCCATCGAACACCAGGCGCATCTGCGCCGGGCTCAGGAACAGGTCGTCGCTGCCATCGTCGGGGACGAGAAAACCGAAACCGTCGCGGTGGCCCGAGATGCGACCCAGGATCAGGTCCAGCTTGTCTACCGGGGCATAGGTGCCGCGCCGGGTGTAGATCAGCTGGCCGTCGCGCTCCATGGCGCGCAGGCGGCGACGCAAGGCCTCGATCTGGTCCTCGGTCTGCAGGCCGAACTCTTCCACCAGTTGCTCGCGGGCGGCGGGAGAGCCGCGCTCGTCAAGGCGCTGGAGGATCAGCTCACGGCTAGGAATGGGGTTTTCGTATTTTTCCGCTTCACGAGCGGCCTCGGGATCGAGGGTCTGCCAATCGGCCATTAGTAGGGGTTCACCTTGTCTATATAGGGTTAGTTTGGCATAGCCGTATTGAAACCGGAAATCCGAGGCTTTGACAGCCCCGTCAGGGCCCTTGAGTGATGCCAAAACAGCCCAAGGAACAACGACTTGAAATTTTTGAGATTTTTTCTGAACGGGGCTTTACAGCCTTCGAGGGCATCCGTATAGTGCGCACCACAACGACGGACAGCGTCGTTATAGTTGAGAAGCGGCGCGATGTGAAGCATCATGAAGCCTCGACGATATGCCCAGATGGTGAAATTGGTAGACACGCCAGCTTCAGGTGCTGGTGACCTTACGGTCGTGGAAGTTCGAGTCTTCTTCTGGGCACCAATTTTCAAGTTTCAGATTAGCTTGCCTGTCTGGAATTTACGCAACACACGCTACACCGTTTCATGTTTCAATGCTTCAACTTTGCCCAGATGGTGAAATTGGTAGACACGCCAGCTTCAGGTGCTGGTGACCTTACGGTCGTGGAAGTTCGAGTCTTCTTCTGGGCACCATATTCTAGAGAAACCCGCGAAAGCGGGTTTTTTTGTGCCTGCGATTCGAGCTCACCCCACTGCCGCCCATTCGGACGCTGCGTTGCCACCCCGCCCTGCCCAACAAATCAAGTGAGTTAACCGATAGTCAGCTCATGAATTTTTCCTCACGGGCGTACTTGAGAAACTATATCGTTTATCATTGTTTCAAGATTTGTAGCCCGCAAGCGAGGAACCACCCGCATGACGATCCGCATCAACCCGATTTTGCGCGGCCTGGCCGTTTCCGTGTTCAGCCTGGTGCTCGCAGCACCCGCCGCCATGGCCGCCGACCCTGTGACGCTGACCCTGTACAACGGCCAGCACAAGGAAATCGGCGAAGCCATCGCCAAGGCCTACGAGGCCAAGACCGGCATTCACATCAATATCCGCAAGGGCAGCAGCAACCAGCTGGCCAGCCAGATCGAGGAAGAAGGCGCACGCTCCCCGGCCGACGTCATCTATACCGAAGAATCGCCGCCGCTGAACAACCTGGGCGAGAAAGGCCTGCTGGCCAAGATCGACGATTCGACCCTGCAAGTGCTGCCCAAGGAATACGTGGCCAGCAACGGCACCTGGATGGGCGTGACCGCTCGCACCCGCGTGGTGGCCTTCAACCCCAAGGTGATCGACGAAAAAGACCTGCCCCAATCGGTGATGGACTTCGCCGACCCCGAGTGGGACGGCAAGGTCGGCTTCGTGCCCACCAGCGGCGCGTTCCAGGAACAGGCCGTGGCCATCCTCAAGCTGCACGGGCGTGAAGCGGCCGAAGAATGGCTGACCGGCCTCAAGGCCTTCGGCAAGACCTACACCAACAACATGGTTGCCCTCAAGGCCGTGGAAAACGGCGAAGTGGCTGCCGTACTGGTGAACAACTACTACTGGTACGCCCTCAAGAAAGAGCGCGGCCAGCTGGACTCCAAACTCTACTACCTGGCCGACGGCGACGTCGGTGGCCTGGTGACCATCTCCAGCGCCGCGGCGGTCAAGGCCAGCAAGCACCCCAAGGAAGCCCAGGCCCTGCTCGCCTGGATGGCCAGCGAAGAAGGCCAGCGCGTGATCACCCAGACCACCGCCGAGTATCCGCTGCACAAGGGCATGGTCTCGGACCAGGGCCTGAAGCCGTTCGAAGACCTGCACCCGCCGAAGATCACCCCGGCCGACCTGGGCAATGCCGAGGAAGCCCTGGAACTTGAGCGCGAGGTCGGCCTGCTCTGATGGAAGCCGTGCTGCCTGCGCCGTCTGTGGCGCATTATGTTCCGCGCCGCAAGCGCCCCTCGATCTGGGTGGTGCTGCCGGTGCTGCTGCTGGTGGGCCTGAGCCTGCTGCCGTTGCTGTACGTGGGCCTCAAGGCCTGGCAGGCCGGCTGGCGCGAGGCGTTGTACCTGCTGTGGCGGCCCTTCGTCTGGGGCCTGATGAAGAACACCCTGCTGCTGATGGCCGGGGTGACCGTGGCCTGCGCCGTGGTCGGCCTGGCCCTGGCCTGGCTGCTGGAGCGCAGCGACCTGCGCGGGCGGCGCTTGTGGGGCGTGATCCTGTGCCTGCCGTTTGCCGTGCCGGCGTTCGTCAGCGGCTTCACCTGGGTCTCGCTGAGCCCGCGCTTCGAGGGGCTGGGCGGGGCGATCCTGGTGATGGCGCTGTCCAAGTATCCACTGGTGTTCCTGCCGGTGGCCGCGACCCTGCGCAACCTCGATACCTCGCTTGAAGAATCGGCCCGCACCCTGGGCTACAATCGCTGGGGTGTGTTCCGCCGGGTCACCCTGCCGCTGCTGTGGCCGTCGATCCTGGGCGGCAGCCTGCTGATTGCCTTGCACATGCTGGTGGAATTCGGCGCGCTGTCGATCCTGGGCCTGCAGACCTTCACCACCGCGATCTACCAGCAGTTCGAGCTGGAGTTCAGCAACGCCAATGCGGCGATGCTCTCGGCGGTGCTGCTGTTCATGTGCCTGTTGCTGCTGTGGTTCGAGCTGCGGGTACGCGGCAAGGCGCGGCACGTGCGCATCGGCCAGGGCGTGGCACGCCGCGCCAGGCCGATCCGCCTGGGTGGCTGGAGCGTACTGGGGCAGTTGAGCTGCCTGCTGCTGGCAGTGCTGGGCAGCGGCATCCCGCTGGGCATGCTGGGCTACTGGCTGAGCGTGGGATCGTCGGCGGCCTTCCCGGTGGCCGACATCAGCCGGGCGCTGTTCTCGTCGCTGTCGCTGGCACTGGGTGGCGCGGGGGTGAGCCTGCTGCTGGCGTTACCGGTGAGCTTTCTGGTGGTGCGCTACAAGGGCCGCCTGGCGATCTGGGCCGAGCGCCTGCCCTACTTGCTGCACGCGCTGCCGGGGCTGGTGATTGCGCTGACCCTGGTGTATTTCGCCCTGCACTATGTGCCGGCGCTGTACCAGACCACCGGCCTGCTGTTGCTGGCCTATGCGCTGCTGTTCTTGCCGCTGGCGCAGGCGCCGGTGCGTACCGCGCTGACCAAGGCCGCACCACAGCTGGAAGAGGCGGCGCGCACCCTGGGCGCGACGCCGTTCAAGGCGTTCTGCAAGGTGACCCTGCCGATCATCTTCCCGGCCCTGGCGGCAGCGTTTGCGCTGGTGTTCCTGGATGCGATGAAGGAGCTGACCGCCACCCTGCTGCTCAGCCCCACCGGCATGACCACGCTGGCGACCGAAGTGTGGGCGCATACCGCCAACGTCGAATTCGCGGCGGCGGCGCCCTATGCGGCGCTGTTGATTGTGGTGTCGGGGTTGCCGGTGTACCTGCTGACGACGCGGATGTACCTGAACCGCGCCTGAAAGGCATCGCGGGTCAAGCCCGCTCCCACAAGGATCGATGAGGCCCTTGTGGGAGCGGGCTTGACCCGCGATACAAACGACACTATCTCAGGCCCTGAACTGCCCCAGGCTGGCCTTCAACTGCGCCGCCAGGTCATCCAGCACCTTGCTGCTGGCCGTGGTCTGCATCACCACCTGCGCTGCACGCTCGGCCTGGGCATGAATCGTCTCGACCCGCCCACGCACCGCCTGCGCCCCCTGCGCCTGCTGCTCGGCCGCCCGGGTGGCCAGGCCGATCGCCGCATGCACCTGCTCCACCGACACCTGCACCGACTGCTGCAGGCGCGCGTTGTCCTTGAGCACGGTCAAGCCTTCGCTGGCCTGACGCCCGGCCTGGCTGATGGCTGCCACCGCCTCCCGCGCGCCCTGCTGCAAGGCACCGATGTGCGCCTGGATATCGCCGGTCGAGCTCTGGGTCTTGCTCGCCAGCGCCCGCACTTCGTCGGCCACCACGGCAAACCCGCGCCCGGTCTCGCCAGCCCGCGCCGCCTCGATGGCGGCATTGAGCGCCAGCAGGTTGGTCTGCTCGGCAATCCCGTGGATCACCTCCAGCACCACCTCGATCTGCTGGCTCTGCTCGGCCAGCCGCTCGATCACCTTGGAGCCCGCCCCCACCTGCCCGGCCAACGCTTCGATCAGCTTGGCCACCTGGGCCGAGGTACGGCTGTTCTCGTCGGTGGCCTGGCGAATGTCCACCACCTGCTGCAACGCTGCCTGCATGGCCTGGCTCTCGGCCTGGGCTTCATCGGCCATGCTCGACAGGGCACGCAGGCTCTCGGCCACTTCATCGCGCTGCGAAGCGGCCGCCGCATCGGCGCCCGCGTTGTTCTGCGCCATGGTGCCGATCTCGACCCCGGTGCGCTGCGCCACCTCGCCCGCTTCGCGCACGATGGGCTGCAGCTTGTCGACGAACTGGTTGACCGCCGCAGCCATGTCGCCGATCTCGTCTCGGCTGTCGATCGGTACGCGCTTGGTCAGGTCGCCGTCGCCGGCCGCCAGGTCGTTGAGCGCGGCAATCAGCAGGCGCAGCTTGCTCAGCACGCGCCGGCCGAGTACCACGGCCACCACCAGCAATACGCCGAAGCCCACCGCCACCAGCCCCAGGCCGATGTTCCAGCGCAGGGTCGCCGCCGCTTGCTGCACGGTCTGCGAGGTGTTGGCCTGCATCGCCGCGGCACTGGCCTGGGCCGCCTGCAGGCGGGCGCTCAGGGCCTTGTTGCTGTCGGCCGCAGCGCCTACCAGGCTGTCGCCGACCAACTGGTCGCCGCTGGCGATCAGCGCCGAGAAGCGCGCGTCCAGCGCCTTGAGCTCGTTGTCGACCGACGCCGTGGAGACGCCCATCACCACCTTGCCGATCTCGGTGCCGTTGGGGTTGATCGAGGCTTCGATCATGTACACCGCCGGGTCGTTGCGCGCCGCATCCAGCACCTTGTCGAGCGCCCGTTCGCCCTGGCCCTTTTCCATCAGGGCCTGGTTGATCGGGTTCTGCCGGTTCAGGTAGCGGGTCAGGTGCTGGCCCTGGGCATCGTCGTAGACCACGAAGAGCACGTTGGCATTGCGCTGGGCGCGCCGGGAAAACTCCGACAGTGCCGGTATGTCGTCATCCCAGATGGCCCGTGGCGCAACCGATGCCAGCAGTTCGGCCATGTGATTGGCCGACTCCTTGAGGCTTTTTTCGAGGGTGACGCGCAGTTGCGCCTGCTCCTCCTGAAGGCGTGCGGATAGCCCGGCGGACAAACGCTGGCGGGTACTGGCCGAAAGGCTGTCCAGGCCCGAGCTGAGCTCACGCCCGGCTTGTTCCAGTTCACCCGACAGTTTCTGGCTGTCTGCACCCAGGCGATTACCCAGATCGGCCTCCAGCGCAGTCACCGTGCTCCGCGTCAGCGCGACCGCAACCAGCACCTGCACCAAAAGAGCGATACCCAACGCAACAAAGACAGGCCGCAACAGGCGGCTTCGTAACAATGAGAGAACGGCCGACACACAAGAACCCTCCGTATCGCGGGGCCATTATAGTGATGGCACCTTATAGGACGATTCTTACAGCAAAGGCCGTGCCGGGCAGCAGGCATACCGGTCAAATTCATAGCCAGGGCTGACCTTTATGACCCTTTCACCAACTGGCCAAAAAAAACGCCGCTGACCCGGAGGGACAGCGGCGTTCTTTACTGCCTACAGCGAATCAGGCAAACGGATGGCGCAGCACGATGGTCTCGTTGCGGTCCGGGCCGGTGGAGACGATGTCGATCGGCGCACCGATCAGCTCTTCCACACGCTTGATGTAGGCACGGGCGTTGGCCGGCAGTTCTTCCAGGGTCTTGGCGCCCACGGTCGACTCGCTCCAGCCCGGCACTTCTTCGTACACAGGCTGCAGGCCCACGTAGCTGTCGGCGTCGGTAGGGGCAACGTCCTTGCCCGCTGCGTCCTTGTAGCCGACGCAGATGTTGATGGTTTCCAGGCCATCGAGCACGTCCAGCTTGGTCAGGCAGATGCCCGAGATGCTGTTCACGTCGATGGCGCGACGCAGGATGACGGCGTCGAACCAGCCGCAACGACGGGCACGGCCGGTGGTTGCGCCAAATTCGTGGCCCTGCTTGGCCAGGTGCGCACCAACGTCGTCAAACAGCTCGGTCGGGAACGGGCCCGAACCCACGCGGGTGGTGTAGGCCTTGGTGATGCCCAGGATGTAGTCCAGGAACATCGGACCAACGCCCGAACCGGTCGCAACGCCACCGGCGGTGGTGTTGGAGCTGGTCACGTAGGGGTAGGTACCGTGGTCGATGTCCAGCAGCGAACCCTGGGCACCTTCGAACATGATGTCCTTGCCGGCGCGACGCAGGTCGTGCAGCTCGGCAGTCACGTCCAGCATCAGCGGCTTGAGCAGTTCGGCGTATTCCTTGCACTCGGCCAGGGTCTTTTCGAACTCGATGGCCGGCTCTTTGTAGTAACCCACCAGCATGAAGTTGTGGTAGTCCACCAGCTCGCGCAGCTTGTCTTCGAAGCGTGGCATGTTGAGCAGGTCGCCCACACGCAGGCCACGACGCGCAACCTTGTCTTCGTAGGCCGGGCCGATGCCGCGACCGGTGGTGCCGATCTTCAGCTCGCCACGGGCCTTTTCGCGGGCCTGGTCCAGGGCCACGTGGAAGGACAGGATCAGCGGGCAGGACGGGCTGATGCGCAGGCGCTCGCGCACCGGCACGCCCTTCTCTTCCAGCTTGGTGATCTCGCGCAGCAGGGCGTCGGGAGCAACCACCACACCGTTGCCGATCAGGCACTGCACGCCTTCGCGCAGCACGCCCGAGGGGATCAGGTGCAGCACGGTCTTCTCACCGTCGATCACCAGGGTGTGGCCGGCGTTGTGGCCACCCTGGTAGCGCACTACGGCGGCAGCATGTTCGGTCAGCAGATCGACGATCTTGCCTTTGCCCTCATCACCCCACTGGGTGCCCAGGACTACGACATTCTTACCCATAACACTTGTCCTCATTCGCGCAAACTTGGCGCCGGCTCGTGCCGGCGTGGAATCTCAAATGGCCAGCGGCAGAACCTGCCAAAGCCCGTTTTGCTGAATCAATTGCCGATCGCAATCCGCCTCGACGGCGGCGGTCAGCGGCTGCCCAGGCAAGGCCTGAACCACCCGCTGGCCCTCACTGCGCAATTGGCAGACCAACTGCCAAAGTGCTGCATCGCTGCTGTCGGGCATCCAGATCCCGCCAGACGGCAACACCACCTCGGCTCGCCCCAGTGTGACCAGGGTCTTCAAATCCGTGGAGAAACCGGTAGCCGGGCGTGCCCGGCCAAAGTCCGCTCCGATGTCGTCATAGCGACCGCCCTGGGCGATCGACTGGCCGACGCCTGGCACGAAGGCGGCAAACACCACACCGGTGTGGTAGTGGTAGCCGCGCAACTCGCCCAGGTCGAAATACAGCGGCAGCTCGGGGTAACGCGTGGCGAGGCGCTCAGCGATCGCCATCAGGTCATCCAGCGCCGCCAGCACCGCGGCCGGGGCACGGCCCAGGCGCACACGTGCCTGCTCGAGCACTTCGCGCCCACCGCACAGCTCGGTCAGCGAACGCAGCATGCCGGCCAGGTCAGCCGGCAGCGTGGCGGTCAGCTCGATCACTTCGTCGATGGCCTTGCGCTGCAGGGCGTCGAACAACTGCTGCTCGACCGCGCCCGACAGGCCGGCCGCACGGGCCAGGCCGCGGTAGATACCGACATGCCCGAGGTCCATGTGCACATCCGGCACGTCGGCCAGTTGCAGCATGGCCAGCATCAGGCTGATGACCTCGACGTCGCTGACCGGGCTGGCATCGCCGTACAGCTCGGCGCCCAGCTGAATCGGGCTGCGCGAGGTCGACAGGGCACGTGGCAAGGCGTGCAGCACGCTGCCGGCATAGCACAGGCGGCTCGGCCCTTCACGGCGCAGGGTGTGCGCGTCGATGCGCGCCACCTGTGGCGTGATGTCGGCCCGAAAGCCCATCTGCCGCCCGGATTGCGGGTCGATGACCTTGAAGGTGCGCAGATCCAGGTCCTGGCCGGCACCGGTGAGCAGCGATTCCAGGTACTCGATATGCGGGGTCACGACAAACTCGTAACCCCAGCTCTGGAACAGGTCCAACACCTGACGACGCGCGATCTCGATGCGCGCCGCCTCAGGTGGCAGTACTTCTTCGATGCCATCTGGCAGCAGCCAGCGGTCTACCGTTGCCATTACGCCATTTCCCCTATGGTCCGGGCGGCCTGCCCGCGGGCGAGCCTTGAGTGAAGCAGCTATCGGCACACAATGACGGGCAGCGCTGATTCCAGCGAAACCGCAGTGCCGATACCCTCGTAAAACCTGAAGTGCGCCACAAGCCCGGGCCCGATAAAGGCCAATCGATCTTGCAGACGCAAAAAAGCCGGGAATTTCCCGGCTGCCGCATCATACACCCGTTTTCTCGCGGGAGGCACCCCGCCCGACGTTTTAGCCGCCGGGCGGGGTGTGCATGCTTACGGTTTGGTCTTGCCCATGAAGCGGAAGAACTCGCTGCTCGGGTCCAGCACCAGCACGTCGCTCTTGTCGGCGAAGCTCTCGCGGTAGGCCTTCAGGCTGCGATAGAACGCGTAGAACTCCTGGTCCTGGCCATAGGCCTTGGCGTAGATGGCTGCTGCCTGGGCATCACCATCACCACGGGTTTCTTCCGACTCGCGATAGGCTTCGGCCAGCAACACGCGGCGTTGACGATCGGCGTCGGCACGGATGCCTTCGGCCAGCTCGTTACCCTTGGCGCGGTGCTCGCGAGCTTCACGCTCACGCTCGGTGCTCATGCGTTCGAACACGCTGCGGTTCACTTCCTTGGGCAGGTCGATGGCCTTGACGCGAACGTCGACCACTTCGATGCCCAGCTCCTTGCTGGCCATGCGGTTCAGCGAAGCGGTGATGTCAGCCATCAGCGCGTCACGTTCACCGGATACCACCTCATGCAGGGTGCGCTTGCCGAACTGGTCGCGCAGGCCGCTTTCCAGACGGCGCGACAGACGTTCGTCGGCGATCTGCTTGAGGCCCGAAGTCGCGGTGTAGAAACGCTCGGCGTCCTGCACGCGCCACTTGGCGTAGGCATCGACCATCACCGCTTTCTTCTCCAGGGTCAGGAACCGCTGGGTCGGTGCGTCAAGGGTCATCAGCCGCGCGTCGAACTTGCGCACCTGGTTGACGTAGGGAACCTTCACATGCAGGCCAGGCTGCACATCGGCCTGTACCACACGGCCGAATTGCAGCAGCACGGCGCGTTCGGTCTGGGCCACGATGTAGAAGCTGTTCCAGGCGACGATCGCCAGCACCACGGCGACGATCACGGCGATCAGGGATTTATTGCTCATCAGCGGCTCTCCCTGGAGCGCGTCTCGCGCTGTTGCTGTTGCAGGTCTGCGGCGGCACGGTTGGCGGCGTCATTGGCCGACGGCGTGACGCTGGTGACCGGGGTGCTGCCACTGCGGCGGCTGTCGATCATCTTGTCCAGCGGCAGGTAGAGCAGGTTGCTCTGACCGTCCTTGCCGGATACCAGGACCTTGCTGGTGTTGCTATACACTTCCTGCATGGTGTCCAGGTACAGACGCTGACGGGTCACCTCTGGAGCCTTGCGGTACTCGGCCACCAGCTTGGTGAAGCGGTCGGCCTCACCCTTGGCACGCGAGACCACTTCATCGCGGTAGCCGTTGGCATCCTCGATGATGCGCTGCGCCTGACCACGGGCTTCCGGCACCACGCCGTTGGCGTAGGACTCGGCCTGGTTGCGCGCACGCTGCTCGTCTTCACGGGCACGGATCACGTCGTCGAAGGCTTCCTGCACTTCACGCGGGGCTGCCGCGCTCTGCACGTTGACCTGGGTCACGGTGATACCGGTGCGGTAGGTGTCGAGGAAGCGTTGCAGACGCTCCTTGATTTCCACGGCCATCTGCTCACGACCTTCGGTCAGCACCTTGTCCATCGAGGTGGAACCCACCACGTGGCGCAGGGCACTGTCGGTCGCGTGCTGCAGGCTGACTTCAGGCTGATCGACGTTCAGCACGAAATCCTGCAGGTTGGTGATCTTGTACTGCACGGTCAGCGGCACTTCGACGATGTTCTCGTCTTCGGTCAGCATCTGGCCCTGCTTGGTATAAGCACGCTCGCGGGTGACGTTCTCCATGTACTTGCGATCGATCGGCGGGAAGTAGATGTTCAGGCCCGGCCCTACGGTTTCGTAGTATTTGCCGAAGCGCAGCACCACGGCCTGCTCCTGTTCGTCCACCACGTACACGGCGCTGTACAGCCATATGGCCGCCAGTACGGCCAGGCCGATACCCAGCAGACCGAAACCGGCACCCTTGCCGGAGCCGCTGTCGCCGCCCCGTTTCTTGCCACTGCCGAACATGCCGTTCAGGCTATCCTGCAGCTTGCGGAAGGCCTCGTCGAGATCCGGTGGTCCCTTCTTGTCGCCGCCACCACGGCGCCCACCCCAAGGATCCTGATTGTTCGAGTTGCCACCCGGCTCATTCCAAGCCATAGCGCTCTCCATCTGATAAAGCAAAGACGCGCCCACGGCGCGCCGTCCAATGCTACAGAATGCCTGTCACGGCTGCCCGACCGCGAGGTCGGGCTTGTATTGCAAAGTGTGTTGCTCGATGAACTCCAGCGGTTTCATCCCCTCGCGGCTTACCAGGCGATTGAACTCGACCCGGGACAAGCGTACCGCCAGCAGGGTGTTGCCGTCTTCGTCATGGTCTTCGCTCTGCACCGCCCCCAGGTCGAAGAACAGCGCGCGCAACCGCGCGAAACGCTGTTCCAGGCGCAGGGTACCGATGAACAGGTCATCCCCCAGCAGTTCTGCAATCGCCTGCCCCACCAGCTCCAGGCCACGACCGTCACGGGCCGATACCCATACCCGCTGCGGCTTGCCGTCGGCATCGCGCTGGATCTGCGGCTCGACCCCTTCGAGCAGGTCGAGTTTGTTATACACCTCGAGGATCGGCAAGCCTTCGGCACCGATCTCGCCGAGCACCGCCATGACCTGCTCGATCTGCTCCATGCGCTCCGGCTCATGGGCGTCGATCACGTGCAGCAGCAGGTCGGAGTTGCTCGACTCTTCGAGCGTAGCCCGAAATGCCTCGACCAGCTTGTGCGGCAGGTGACGGATGAAGCCCACGGTGTCGGCCAGCACCACCGGCCCGACGTCATCCAGCTCGAGCCGACGCAGGGTCGGGTCGAGGGTGGCGAACAGCTGGTCGGCCGCATACACCTCGGACTGGGTCAGCGCATTGAACAGGGTGGACTTGCCGGCGTTGGTGTACCCCACCAGCGACACCGAGGGGATATCCGCGCGCTTGCGCCCGCGCCGTGCCTGCTCGCGCTGGCTGCGCACCTTCTCCAGGCGGCCCTTGATCTGGCGCAGGCGTATGCGCAGCAGGCGCCGGTCGGTTTCGAGCTGGGTTTCACCCGGCCCGCGCAGACCAATACCGCCCTTCTGCCGCTCGAGGTGAGTCCAACCGCGCACCAGGCGCGTGCTCATGTGCTCGAGCTGGGCCAGTTCGACCTGCAGCTTGCCTTCGTGGGTACGGGCCCGCTGGGCGAAGATGTCGAGAATCAGACCCGTGCGGTCAAGCACGCGACACTCGAAGACACGTTCGAGGTTACGTTCCTGACTGGGCGTGAGGGTGTGATTGAAAATGACCAAATCGGCCTGTTCGGCTTTGACCAGGTCGCGAAATTCCTCGACCTTGCCGCTGCCAATCAGGAACTTGGCGGTAGGCTGGTGTCGCGCCACATTGGCGAACGCGACAATATCGGCACCGGCCGACAGGGCCAGCTCGCGGAACTCCTGCGGGTCTTCGCGCGCCTCAGGGCTCTGACCTTCCAAGTGAACGAGGATTGCCCGTTCACCACCACCGTGGCGCTCAAAGAACAAAGCAGACTCCTATCAGGCGTTACCTGGCTCAGCGTCGCCCTGTTCGGCGTCGGCTGCGCTTGGCAGACGAATCGGACGAACCGGCACCACTGTCGAGATCGCGTGCTTGTAGACCATCTGGCTGACGGTGTTCTTCAGCAGAATCACGAACTGGTCGAACGACTCGATCGTGCCCTGCAGCTTGATGCCGTTGACCAGATAGATCGAAACGCCGACCTTCTCTTTTCTCAAAGTATTCAAGTAAGGGTCTTGTAGCGAATGCCCTTTTGACATATGCCGCACTCCTGTAAGGATCAATAGTAAAAAATCAAAGAAATATGATGGCTCAGGCCGCCCCACCCCCAAGAGTAGACGGCAATTGCAGGGACTCAGCCCAATATGGAGACCGATCCCAGGTATTTCAAGGTGCGTGGCAGATTGTCGCAAGCCAGGCTGTCCAACCAGTGCAGATCGGCCCAACTGCGCAACCAGGTAAACTGCCGCTTCGCCAATTGGCGAGTGGCAATGATGCCGCGCTCCTGCATTTCAGCTGCACTCAACTTGCCATCAAGGTGATCCCAGACCTGGCGATAACCGACTGCCCGTATAGACGGCAGCCCTGCATGCAAGTCACTTCTGGCACGCAGTGATCGGACCTCGTCGACGAAGCCCTGTTCCAGCATTTGCCCAAATCGTAGCGCAATTCGCTCGTGCAGCACCTTTCGATCCTGCGGGGCGATTGCCAGGCTGGCGACAGTATAGGGCAATTGTTCCTGGCCCGAAGCGCCTGCGACGCTACTTTGCGCCGATTGACGCTCGCGATGTGACGTCATCGTCATGCCGCTGACCCGGTACACCTCCAGCGCCCGTACCAACCGCTGCGGATCGTTGGGGTGAATGCGCGCCGCCGATTCGGGGTCGACCGCCGCCAGCTGGGCGTGCAAGGCCTGCCAGCCCAGCTGTGCAGCCTCGGCTTCAAGCTCGGCACGCACCTGCGCATCGGCCGCAGGCATATCGGCCAGGCCTTCGAGCAGCGCCTTGAAATACAGCATGGTGCCGCCCACCAGCAGCGGGATATTGCCGCGCGCGGTGATCTCGGCCATGGCCTGCAGCGCATCGCGGCGAAAATCGGCTGCCGAATAGCTCTGGGCCGGGTCGAGGATGTCGATCAGCCGGTGCGGGTGCTCGGCCAGCAACGCCTTGGACGGCTTGGCGGTGCCGATGTCCATGCCGCGGTAGACCAGCGCCGAATCGACACTGATCAGCTCGCACGGCAGCACCTTGGTCAGCTCGATGGCAAGGTCGGTCTTGCCGGCGGCGGTGGGGCCCATCAGGAAGATGGCCGGGGGATTGCGAACTGCCATATCAGCGACCGCGCAGGAACAGTTTGTCCAGATCGTCCAGGCCCATCTGGGTCCAGGTCGGTCGGCCATGGTTGCATTGACCGCTGCGCTCGGTGTTTTCCATGTCGCGCAGCAGGCCGTTCATTTCCGGCAGGGCCAGGCGCCGGTTGGCGCGAATCGCGCCATGACAGGCCATGGTGCCGAGCAGCTCGTTCAGGTGTGCCTGGATACGGTCGCTGGTGCCGTATTCCATCAGGTCGGCCAGCACGTCCTGCACCAGGCGATTGGCCTCGGCCTGCTTGAGCAACGCAGGGATCTGCCGGATCGCCAGGCTTTCCGGGCCCAGGCGCTGCAGTTCGAAGCCCAGGCGCTGGAACCACGCCGCGTGTTCTTCGGCGCAATCGGCCTCGCGCTGGCTCAGGGCCAGAGACTCGGGCACCAGCAGCGGCTGGCCGCTCAGGCCCTCGCTGGCCATGGCCACCTTGAGCCGCTCGTACATGATCCGCTCGTGGGCCGCATGCATGTCCACCAGCACCAGGCCCTGGGCGTTCTCGGCAAGAATATAGATGCCCTTGAGCTGCGCCAGCGCATAGCCCAGCGGCGGAATATCGCCCTGGCCCTGAGGCAGGTTGGCCGGCTCGCTGCCGGGCAGCGGGGCGAAGAATTCGCGATACACCCCCTGGGCCTCGGCCGCGGGCAATGCCTGGGCCGGACGCGGGGTGTACTGGTACTGGTAGCCGGCGCCCGAGCCACTGCCCGCGGCGCTGCCCGCCGTGTTCAGCATCGGCTGCGCCGGGGGCTGTTCGAGCAGATTGGCGGCCAGGCGCATCTCGCCCTGAGGGCCGAACTCGCCGGCCTGCAGGCCACTGGGGCGCTCCACCTCGAGGGCAGCGGCTGCACCCGGCTGGTGATCCTGCGGGCGCACATCGGCCAGCGCCCGGTGCAGGGTGCCGTACAGGAAGTCGTGCACCATGCGCCCGTCACGAAAGCGCACCTCGTGCTTGGTGGGGTGCACGTTCACGTCCACGCCGGTGGGGTCGACCTCCAGAAACAGCACGAAGGTCGGGTGCCGGCCATTGAACAGCACGTCGCGGTAGGCCTGGCGCACCGCGTGGGCGACCAGCTTGTCGCGCACGGCACGGCCGTTGACGAAGAAGTATTGCAGGTCGGCCTGGCTGCGCGAGAAGGTCGGCAGGCCGACCCAGCCCCACAGATGCAGGCCGTTGCGCTCCACCTCGATCGGCAGCGCCTGCTCCAGAAAGCCCGGGCCGCAGATCGAGGCCACGCGCCGTGCGCGGGCCGTGTCGTCATGGGCTTCATGCAGGCTGAGGACGCTCTTGCCGTTGTGGCGCAAATGGAAGGCCACGTCGAAGCGCGCCAGCGCCAGGCGCCGGATGACTTCCTGCAGATGGTCGAATTCGGTTTTTTCGGTCTTGAGGAACTTGCGCCGGGCCGGGGTATTGAAGAATAGGTCGCGGACCTCGACCGAGGTACCCACCGGATGCGCTGCCGGCTGCACCCGCGGGGACATGTCGCGGCCTTCGGTTTCAACCTGCCAGGCCTGGTCGGCGTCGCGGGTGCGCGAGGTCAGGGTCAGGCGCGCGACCGAGCTGATCGACGCCAGTGCCTCGCCGCGAAAGCCCAGGCTCATTACCCGCTCGAGGTCTTCCAGGTCGCGGATCTTGCTGGTGGCGTGCCGCGCCAGGGACAACGGCAGGTCGTCGGCAGCGATACCGCTGCCATCATCGCGCACCCGCAGCAGCTTGACCCCGCCCTGCTCCACCTCGACGTCGATGCGCCGGGCGCCGGAGTCGAGGCTGTTTTCCAGCAGCTCCTTGATCACCGAGGCCGGGCGTTCGACCACCTCGCCTGCGGCGATCTGGTTGGCAAGCCGCGGGCTGAGCAGCTCGATGCGAGCGCCGCTGCTCATGGCTGGCCAGCCAGCGTGGTGGCCGGTACGTCGAGGTTCTGGCCAACCTTCAGCTCATCGGTTTTCAGGCCGTTGGTGCTGCGCAGGCTGGCCACGCTGACCTGGTAGCGCACGGCGATCATGGCCAGGGTCTCGCCCGGACGCACGGTGTGCTCGCGCGGGCCCTGGGCGATCTTGCCGCTGTCACGCAGGAAGGCGATGTAGGTGCCCGGCGGCGGGTTCTGCTGGAAGAACTGGCGCACGCCACTGTGGATCGAGCGCGCCAGGGCCTGCTGATGGCTGGCAGTGGCCAGCTTGGAGGCCTCGTTGGCGTTGGAGATGAACCCGGTTTCCACCAGGATCGACGGGATGTCCGGCGACTTGAGCACCATGAACCCGGCCTGTTCCACGCGGCGCTTGTGCAGCGGCGTGACCCGGCCGATATTGCCCAGCACCTTCTGCCCCACGTTGAGGCTGGAGCTGAGCGAGGCGGTCATCGACAGGTCGAGCAGCACGCCAGCAAGCATGCGGTCCTTGTCGTCGAGGCTGACGTTGCCGGCACCCCCGATCAGGTCGGAGCGGTTTTCGCTGTCGGCCAGCCAGCGCGCCGTCTCGGACGTGGCGCCACGGTCGGACAGGGCGAACACCGAGGCACCGAAGGCCGCCTTGGACGGCGCGGCGTCGGCGTGGATCGAGATGAACAGGTCAGCGCCCTTCTTGCGCGCAATCTCGGTACGCTTGCGCAGTGGGATGAAGTAGTCGCCGGTACGCGTCAGCTCGGCGCGAAAGCCTTTCTCGCTGTTGATCTGGCGCTGCAGTTCCTTGGCGATGGCCAGCACGATGTCTTTCTCATGCTGGCCGCGCGAGCCGGACGCACCCGGGTCTTCGCCGCCGTGACCGGCGTCGATGGCGATCACGATGTCACGCTTGCCGCTGGGCACCGGGGTCAGCTTGATCGCCGGCTGCGTCGGAGTCACCGGCACGGCCGGCGTGGTGGCCACCGACGGGGTCGGGGTGGGTGGCGTGGCGTCGGATTCCTGATCGAACAGGTCGACCACCAGACGGTTGCCGTACTGGGCGTTGGGCGCCAGGGTGAAGCTCTTGGGCGTCACCGACTTTTTCAGGTCGATGACCACGCGAAGGTCGGTAGGGGTGCGCTGCGCCGAGCGCACGCTGGTGATCGGGGTATTGGAGGTGGACACGTTCAAAGGCGCACCCAGGGTTGCGCCATTGATGTCGATCACCAGGCGATCCGGGGCCGTCAGGGTGAACACACTGTGCTGCACCGGGCCGGACAGGTCGAACACCAGGCGTGTGTTGTCCGGCGCACGCCATAAACGGACACTCTTGACTTGCGTGATCGCGAAGGCATCGACGGTTACTGCCGCCAGCAGCAGTCCTACAACGCCAAACAGTGCGCGAAAGCGCATACCTATCCCCATTTTCTAATTGATTTCCAAGGCCAGAGCGGCACACCAGGCTTCACCGCGAGAGCCCTGCGGCAACAGGTTCAGCGAACGCCCGTCCGCCTGGGGGCTTATGGTAATGGTCAGGTCGGGCTTTGGCAAAATGCCCGCCCCCTTCTGGGGCCACTCGAACAGGCACAGTGCGTCGTCTTCGAAGTAGTCGCGAATGCCCATGAACTCCAGCTCCTCCGGATCGACCAGGCGATACAGGTCGAAATGGAAGGCACGAATGTCGCCAATCTCGTAGGGCTCCACCACGGTGAAGGTAGGACTTTTCACCGCGCCGATGTGTCCCAGACCACGGATGATGCCCCGTGACAGGGTGGTCTTGCCGGCCCCCAGGTCACCCTCGAGGAAAATCACGCCGTGACCCTTGGTCACCTGGGCGATACGGGCACCGAACTCACACATGGCCGCTTCGTCGGCCATAAACAGGGTTACACCTGACACGCTGAATGCTCCTCCAGAACTTGACGAATGACCGGTATCAGGTCGCTGGCCGCCAGCCCGCGACCTTGTACGCCCAGGCGCTCGCCGGCACAGGCGTGCAGCCACACCCCCAGGCAGGCGGCGTCCCAGGCCGGCATGCCCTGGGCCAGCAGCGCACCCAGCACGCCGCTGAGCACATCGCCCAGGCCGGCACCGGCCATGGCCGGGTGACCGCGCTGGCACAGTGCCAATTGCCCGGCCGGGTCGGCCACCAGCGTGCCGGCGCCTTTAAGCACACACACCGCCGCGTACTTGCGCGCCAGCTTGAGCGCCGCCCAGGAGCGATCGGCCTGCACCGCTTCGGTGGAAACCCCCAGCAGGCGCGCCGCCTCCCCCGGATGCGGGGTAATGATGCTGCCCGCCGCCAGCGGCAAGGGTGCTTGCGCCAGCAGGTTCAGCGCATCGGCATCCCACACCTGGGCGTGCCTGGCCGGCACCACCGCCGAGAGCAGGCTGCGCCCCCAGGCGGCCTGCCCCAGTCCGGGTCCGACCACCAGTACGGTGGCGCGTTCAATCGGCGCCATCAACTGGTTGGCCGAATGCACGCCCAGGCTCATCACCTCGGGCAGGCGGGCCAGCGCGGCGGGCAGCTGCTCGCTGCGGGTGGCCAGTGACACCAGGCCGGCGCCGCAGCGCAGCGCCGCCTCGGCACTGAGCAGCACCGCACCGCCCGTGCCACGGTCGCCACCGACCACCAGCACATGGCCGAAGTCGCCCTTGTGCGCGGCATTCGAACGCGGCGCGAGGCTCGCCAGGGTGACGCTGGTAAGCACCAATGGCTGATTTGCAGGGTGTTTGGTCTGAGGCATGCGTCGTTCGGCTCCGATGTCTGGCAGAATTATACGCACCTGAGTCATCGTTGCCCTATTTCGCATGTCTGCTTCCCCCCTCGATCTACCCGCCCTCGCCCAATCGATCAAGGATTGGGGCCGTGAACTGGGCTTTGCGCACGTCGGCATTGCCGGTGTGGAGCTGGGCGAACACGAAAAACACCTGGAACGCTGGCTGGCCGAGGGCTATCACGGCGAGATGGAGTACATGGGCGCCCATGGCAGCAAACGCTCGCACCCCGACGAGCTGGTGCCGGGCACCTTGCGCGTGGTGTCGCTGCGCATGGACTACCTGCCGGGCGACACGCAGATGGCGCAGATGCTCGCCCAGCCCGAAAAGGCCTACATCTCGCGCTATGCGCTGGGGCGCGACTACCACAAGCTGGTCCGCAAGCGCGTACAGCACCTGGCCGAGCGCATCCAGAAAGACATCGGGCCGTTCGGCTTCCGCGCCTTCGTCGACAGCGCGCCGGTGCTGGAAAAGGCCATCGCCGAACAGGCCGGGCTGGGCTGGATCGGCAAGAACACCTTGTTGCTCAACCGCAAGGCTGGCAGCTACTTCTTCCTCAGCGAACTGTTCGTCGACCTGCCGCTACCGGTGGACGAGGCGCAGGCCACCGAGCATTGCGGGCGGTGCAGTGCATGCCTGGACATCTGCCCCACCCAGGCCTTCGTGGGGCCGTATGTGCTGGATGCGCGGCGCTGCATTTCGTACCTGACCATCGAACTGAAGAGTGCAATCCCCGAAGAGCTGCGGCCGCTGATCGGCAACCGGGTGTTCGGCTGTGACGATTGCCAGATCGTGTGCCCGTGGAACCGCTTTGCCCGGCCCACCGGCGAAGCGGATTTCAAGCCGCGCCACGGGCTGGACAATGCCGGGCTGGCGGAGCTGTTCATGTGGGATGAAGAGACGTTTCTGGCCAGCACCGAAGGCTCGCCGCTGCGCCGGGCGGGGTATGAGCGTTGGTTGCGCAACCTGGCGGTGGGGCTGGGCAATGCGCCCTCGACCATACCGGTGCTGGAGGCGCTCCAGGCGCGGCGGGAGTATCCGTCGGAGCTGGTGAGGGAGCATGTGGAGTGGGCGCTGCGTCAGCATCAGGCACGGCTTTAGGTCTGCAGCGCGACCATCGCGGGTCAAGCCCGCTCCCACAGGGACAGCACCGGTTTCAAGAACTGTGGTGATCCTGTGGGAGCGGGCTTGACCCGCGAAGAAGCCCTCAATGCTCGTCGTTGTACTGGAACTTCGGCATTTCCCAGCGAAACCGTATCGCCAGCAGCCTGAGCAGCAACCCGCCAAACAGCGTCAGCAGAATCGCCTGCTCCCCCGGCACCTTGAAGTACACGCACCCCAGGTAGAACCACGCCGCCAGAAACGACACGCTGGCATACAGCTCACGCCGGAAGATCAGCGGAATGTCGTTGCAGAAGATATCCCGCAGGATGCCGCCAAACACGCCGGTGATCACCCCGCTGATCGACGCCACCAGCATGCCCTGGCCCATTTCCAGCGCCGTCATGCAGCCAATCAGGGTGAACGCCACCAGCCCCAGCGCATCGAGCACCAGAAACAGCGAACGCAGGTGGCGCATCAGCGGCGCGATAAAAATGGTGATCAAGGCCGCCACGCTGGTCAGCACCAAGTACTCCGGGTGCTTCACCCAGGTCAGCGGGTAGTGGCCCAGCAGCACGTCGCGCACCGAGCCTCCGCCCAGGGCCGTGACGCAGGCGATCAGCACCACGCCGAACCAGTCCATGCCGCGCCGCCCGGCCGACAGCGCCCCGGTCATGGCTTCGGCGGTAATGGCGATCAAATAGAGCATCAACAGCATGATGGCGCAGGTCCGTGCAAAGAGGCGCGCAGTCTACCCAGTTGCCCCAGGCACCAAAAGGGGGCGCGCCAACGATTGTTGGCGCAGTGCGGGTCAGAACTTGATGAAGTGCTCGCGGTAGTGGCGCAGCTCGGCGATGGATTCGCGAATATCGTCCAGCGCCAGGTGCGTGCCACCCTTCTTGAAGCTGTCGCGTACCTCGGGAGCCCAGCGTGCGGCCAGCTCCTTGAGGGTGGACACATCCAGGTTGCGGTAGTGGAAGAAATTCTCCAGCTCGCGCATGTGGCGGTACAGGAAGCGACGGTCCTGGCAGATGCTGTTGCCGCAGATCGGCGACTTGCCCTTGGGCACCCACTGCTCCAGGAAGCGGATCGTCTCGGCCTCGGCCTCGGCCATGCTCACCTTGCTCTCGCGCACGCGCTGGGTCAGGCCGGAGTTGCCGTGGGTACGGGTGTTCCACTCGTCCATGCGCGCCAGCACCTCGTCACTGTGGTGGATGGCGATCACCGGACCTTCGGCCAGGGTGTTCAGGTCACTGTCGGTGACGATGGTGGCCATCTCGATGATGACGTCGCTGTCCGGATCCAGGCCGGTCATTTCCAGATCGATCCAGATCAGGTTCTGTGGGTTCTGCATGATTCTGCTCCTCGGTAGGCGCGCAGTTTAGCCTAGTGGAGCGTGCTAGACTCGACGCCGTTGCACCCTCACATGCTTTGCTTGACGAAACGAGACCTACATGGCCAAACGCCAGCTCAATCGCCGCCAGAACTGGCGCATCGAAAAAATCCAGGGTGAGCGCGCCGCCCGCGCTGCCAAACGCGAACAGCACACGCTGGACACCCTCGAAGGCGGCGACCTGGGGCCTGAACAACTGGGCCTGGTGATTGCACACTTCGGCGTGCAGGTAGAAGTCGAAGCACAGGACGGCGACGTGGCCGGCCAGGTGTTCCGTTGCCACCTGCGCGCCAACCTGCCGGCGCTGGTCACTGGTGACAAGGTGGTATGGCGCGCCGGCAACCAGGGTATCGGCGTGATCGTGGCGCAGATGCCGCGCAGCACCGAGCTGTGCCGCCCCGACAGCCGTGGCCAGCTCAAGCCGGTGGCGGCCAACGTCGACCTGATCGTGATCGTGTTCGCCCCGGCCCCCGAGCCGCATGCCAACCTGATCGACCGTTACCTGGTGGCCGCCGAGCATGCCGGTATCCGCCCGCTGCTGCTGCTGAACAAGGCCGACCTGATCGACGAGCAGAACGCTCCGGCGCTGAATGCGCTGCTGGCGGTGTACCGTCAGCTGGGCTACCCGCTGCTGGAAGTGTCGGCGCACCATGGCGACGGCATGCAGCAGTTGCAGACCATGCTCGATGGGCACATCAGCGTGTTCGTCGGCCAGTCCGGTGTGGGCAAGTCGTCGCTGGTCAACAGCCTGCTGCCCGATGTCGACACCCGCGTGGGCGAGCTGTCGGAGTGGTCGGGCCAGGGCCAGCACACCACCACCACCGCGCGGCTGTACCACTTCCCGGGTGGCGGTGAGCTGATCGACTCGCCGGGCATTCGCGAGTTCGGCCTGGGGCACGTGAGCCGGGCGAACGTGGAGGCCGGCTTCATCGAGTTCAACGACCTGATCGGCACCTGCCGCTTCCGCGACTGCAAGCACGACCGCGAGCCGGGCTGTGCGCTGCTCAAGGCGCTGGAAGACGGGCGCGTGCAGCAGCAGCGCATGAACAGCTATCGCTCGATCATTGCCAGCCTGCCGCAGGACAGCTACTGACGGTCATGGCGCAGGCGTTTGTTCGATGAACATCGCGTGCGCCACATCCTCGACCAGGGCCTTGGACATGCCGCTCAGGTAATGTGCCGCCCAGACAAGCGTGCCATCCGGTTCGATACCGGCTTGCAAGGTGAGCTTGTAGGCGCAACTGAGCAGCAGGGCCGATTGTTCCAGGGCGAAGTCGGCGTTGTGCCCGGCTTGCACGCGAAACAGACGCTCGGCGCTCGGGCCACCCTCGCCTTCGCCGAAAGTGCCGACGCCTAGTGTCTTGAAGACTGAGCTGTTTTCCATCTGTTATCTCCCGACGACTTTCTTAATTGGCTCTACGGGCGTCTTCGCCGGCAAGGCCGGCTCCTACAGGTACTGCGAGCCTTTGTAGGAGCCGGCCTTGCCGGCGAACGAGCGCACAGCGCTCGCGATCAGTGCACGAGAGGATGTCTTCGAGGGGCAGATTGGCGTAATGCGGTGGATCGGGGACGATTTTCAACATGACCAACTCCAGTATCAGTGGAGCTACCACGCTTTGCTGTCAAACAAATAGGTGGCAGCTGTACGCGGGTTGACAGACCGAGGATACCGGAACTCGGCGCACACGAAGTGCCCCACGCACAGCCGCCATAAAGCGATGCACATGTGGTCCGAAATCAGTAACGGCCTGTCAAAACCGGTCGTTGAACACCAACGACTCGACGAAGACTAGAGCGCTACCGTGACCACCGCAATGGCGGGAAAGCGGCAAAAGTATGATTGGGAAGGGGCCTACAGGGAATAGGGAAATTCCGAAGATTCGCCTTACGCGGACACCTGTAGGAGCCGGCCTTGCCGGCGAAGGCGTCAGTTGTCGCAACACATTTGTAGGCCTTTTCACCCAGGCATGTAGTCCACATCCTGATTCAATCCCACGCCTTGCACCACGCGTCGTAATCATCAAAGGTATCCCGCACCAGATTTGCGCCCACCAGGGACCTCCGGATGCCAGTCTCACTCCTCTACTGCCGCAACGACCTGGCCGCCGCCATGGCCATCGGCGAGCACCTGCGCCTCGAGGGCCTGGCCACCTGCCTGGAGGCCATCGACCCCCAGGCCGACGATGCCTGCACCCTCACCACCCTCATCAGCCGCAGCCTGCACGGCTGCACCCACCTGATCGTGCTGGTGTCGGGCAACACCTGCGGCGCCTGGTGGGTGCCCTTCGCCCTGGGCGCCGCAGCGCTGGCCGACCGACGGGTCGCCACGTTCCAGCTGGGCGAGCCGGCCAGCCCCACCTACCTGGGCGAACTGCCGGCCATGGCGCAAGCCGCCGACCTGGACCTGTTCGTCAGCGCTTACCGCCTGGAACACACCCTTGGCCGCGCCCTCAACCTGCCCACGCAGGCCGCACCCGGCGACAATCGCTGCAATGCCCAGCACTTCCAGGCCGAGCTCAAGGCCAGCATCGGTCGCGGCTACTGAAATGCCGAACCCCACACAGCACAACGCCCGCACGGATCACTCCATGCGGGCGTTGTCGGCTGCCGGCTCACTGCGGCTTGTTGGGCTCGTCCATCTTCAACACGCCATCCTCGAAGATGTTCAGCTTCTCGCGCAGTTCACGCGGCTGCATCGGCTCGGGCTCAGGCGTCGGTGCCGCAGCGCCCGGCGCAGGTGCCGCACCCGGCTGGGCTGCGTCCGGCGGCGTCGGCGAGGTCTGTTCGCCCTCGATGGTGCGCTGGGCCTTCTTGGTCAGCACGATGATGTCGATACGACGGTTCACCGGGTTGAGCGGGTTCTCGCGGTCGAACAGCGACGACGATGCATACCCCACCACCCGCGCCACCTGGGCATCCGGATAGCCACCGGCCACCAGCGCCCGACGCGCCGCGTTGGCACGGTTGGCCGACAGCTCCCAGTTGCCGTAATCACCGGTGCCGGCGTAGGGTTTGGCATCGGTGTGGCCGCTGATGCTGATCTTGTTCGGCACCGCCTTGATGGTGTCGGCCATCGCCAGCAGGATGTCCTCGAAGTACGGCTGCAGGCGCGCACTGCCCAGGTCGAACATAGGCCGGTTCTCGGCGTCCATGATCTGGATGCGCAGGCCGTCCTGGGTGATCTCGAACAGGATCTGGTCCTTGAACTTCTGCAGTTGCGGGTTCTCTTCGACCTTGTTCTGCAGCTCCTGCAGCACCAGGTTCAAGCGGTCTTTCTCGACCTGCTCGGCCATGCTCTCGACCGCGTCCTTGTCCAGCTGGATGCTGGTGTCAGGCGTCGGCTCGGACTGCACTTCAGGGTTGATGGTCTTTTCCGGGGCCAGCTCCGGCGAGCCGCCCAGGTCGATGATGTACGGGGTGCCACTCTCGGAGAACCCGATGGGGTCCTTGAAGTAGCCGGCAATCGCGATCTTCTGCTCGGGCGTGGCGGTGGACAGCAGCCACAGCACAAGGAAGAACGCCATCATCGCCGTGGCGAAGTCGGCGAACGCGATTTTCCAGGCGCCGCCGTGATGGCCGCCGCCGAAGCGCTTTACGCGCTTGATGATGATCGGCTGATTGTTTTCCATGGATCAGCGACCGCGAACTGCTTGTTCCAGCTCGGCAAAGCTTGGACGGTGCTTGGGGAACAGCACCTTGCGACCGAACTCCACCGCCAGCGATGGCGGCATGCCGGAGGCCGACGCCACCAGTGCGGCCTTGATCGCCTCGTACACGTTGACCTCTTCCTTGGCGTCGTGGGCCAGGGAGGTGGCCAGCGGGCCGAAGAAGCCGTAGGCCGCCAGAATACCGAAGAAGGTACCCACCAGCGCCGCACCCACGTGCAAGCCGATGGACTTCTGGTCGCCCTCGCCCAGCGAGGCCATGGTCACCACGATACCCAGTACCGCCGCCACGATACCGAAGCCGGGCATGCCGTCGGCGATGCCGGTCACGGCATGGGACGGGTGGTCGAGCTCTTCCTTCATGCTCAGCAGTTCCATGTCGAACAGGCCTTCGAGCTCGTGCGGGGCCATGTTGCCGGTGGACATGATGCGCAGGTAATCGCAGATGTACGCGGTCATGCGCTCATCCTTGAGTACCGCCGGGTACTTGGCGAAGATCGGGCTGGCCGCGGCGTCTTCGATATCGCCCTCGATCGCCATCATGCCTTCGCGCCGGCTCTTGTTGAGGATCTCGTAGATCAGGCCCAGCACTTCTATATAGAAGGTGTGCGAGAAGCGCGAGCCGAACATGCTCAGCGACTTCTTGATCACGTGCATGGTCATGTAGCCGGGGTTGGCCTGCAGGAACGCACCAAAGGCGGCACCGCCGATGATCAGCACCTCGAAAGGCTGAATCAGGGCCGCGATCTTGCCGTGAGAAAGAACGTATCCGCCAAGCACGCTCGCGAATACGACAATGATGCCGATAATTTTAGCCATAGATTGGAAGCACTTACTGTCGTGGTCAGGGTCGGGGGCGGAAGTTCGTAAAACTCTTCTTCTACTTATCGGCAGTTCTGCGCCAGACTATAGCCAGTCAAGGCGAAAAGCCAGTTCGGCCACCTCCCAGCATGCCTAGTGAACTCACGTGCCAACTCAAATTCCAAAGACCCTAGACGCCTGGATCAAACTGCTCGACAGCGTGCAACTGCCGGTGCCGCTGGACAGTCACGAGCGGGTAAAAGCCGCCATCGGCGACAGCCGCCGCTCGCTGCGTGACATCGCCGATCTGATGCAGGACAGCCCCGCGCTGGTGCTCAGCGTGATGCGCGAAGCCAACCGGCATACCCACGCCAGCATGGCCGAGCCGGCCGAAAGCCTGGAAATCGCCCTCAACCGGCTTGGCCTCAAGCGCGCCGAAGAACTGCTGCTGCGCCTGCCCACCGCGCCGCCGGCGCAGATCCCCAAGGCCCTGCGCCACCTGCAGATGATCAGCCTGCATGCCAGCCAGCAGGCCAGCGGCCTGTTCGCCAGCCAACTGGCACGGCTGTGGCAGGAGATCCACTGGGGCAGCCTGCTGTTCCTCTCGCCGTTGTGGACCCTGGCCCTGGCGCACCCCAAGCTGATCGAGGAATGGGAAGTGCGCGTGGTGCACCGCGGCGAGCCGGCCCTGCGCGTGGAGCGCGAACTGTTCGGTGTACCCCTGCTGGCGCTGTGCCGCGCCCTGGCCGACTACTGGCGCCTGCCCAACTGGGTCACCCAGGGCTACCACGTGCTCAGCGAAGAACGCCGCCTGCTGGTCAAGGTCATGCACATCGCCCGCCTGCACGACAACCCGCTGCGCCAGCAACAGCTGCTGGACGCCGACCCGGCCCTGCGCCGCTGGCTCAACCAGCCGGCCAACACCGTACTGCTGGCCAACGGCCTGGCCCTGGCGGCGCAGCACGCCTGGGACTGCCCGCACAGCCAGCGCTGGCAACGCCTGACCAGCCTGTACCTGCAGGTGCCGCTGAGCGAGGTGCAGCAACAGGTGCACCAGCAGGCCGCCAACAGTGCGCGCCTGCACGCCGACGACGACCTCTACCACCCCGCCGAATCGCTGATCTGGCCGACCGGCTCGCACTACGTACACCGCCGCCTGCGGCCTGCCGACGTGCCCTCGACCGAATCGCTGGGGGCCTGGCGCAAGTACTGCGCCGACCTGCTGGTGGAGCCCAGTGCATTCACCAACGCCATGCACCTGACCACCTACGCCCGCGATGCCCTGGTGGCCTGCGGCATGCAGCGGGTGATGATGCTGATGGCCGACAAGGGCATGACCCACCTGCGCGTGCACCAGATCGCCGGGCTGCCCGCCGAGGCCGGCGGCCTGGTGGTGCCGCTCGCCCAGAGCAAGCTGCTGCAACGCCTGCTGACCCAGTCGGCACAACTGCGCCTGACCCCGGACAACTATGCCCAGTTCGGTGCCCTGCTGCCCGGCACCCTGCGCGTGCTGTTCCGTGGCCAGCACCTGCTGCTGCGCTCGCTGTCGAGCAACGGCAAGGTGGTGATGGTGGTGCTGGCCGACCAGGGCGGCGGCCCGTTCTCGGAGATCAGCGTGCAGGCGTTCGGCAAGACCGCCCAGTGCATCGAGCGCGCCCTCACCGCCTTCAGCAACCGCAGCACCTGACCCATGCGCTACAATCGCCCACTCTGTTCCGATCTGGAGACTCTGGATGACTGACTTTTCCGGCTTGCCCCTGGTGATTGAACCCGCCGACCTGCAAGCCCGCCTGGATGCGCCGGGGCTGATCCTGGTCGACCTGACCAGCACGAAACGCTATGGCAGCGGGCACATTCCCGGTGCGCGCTTCGTCGACCCCAAGCGCACCCAGCTGGGCCAGCCACCGGCGCCCGGGCTGCTGCCGAGCCAAGGCGACCTGGAAAAGCTGTTCGGCGAGCTGGGGCACAACCCGGACGCCGTGTATGTGGTGTATGACGACGAAGGCGGCGGCTGGGCCGGGCGCTTCATCTGGTTGCTGGATGTGATCGGCCATACCCGCTACCACTACCTCGACGGTGGCGCGCTGGGCTGGACCGGCGAGCTCTCGACCGATGTGCCCGCGCCCGCTGCCGGCAGCGTCAGCCTGACCCTGCACGAAGCCCCCACCGCCACCCGCGAATACCTGCAAAGCCGCCTGGGCGCTGCCGACCTGGCGGTCTGGGATGCGCGCAGCCCGCAGGAATACCGGGGCGAGAAAGTGCTGGCCGCCAAGGGCGGACACGTCCCGGGCGCGGTCAACTTCGAGTGGACGGCCGGCATGGACCAGAACGATCACCTGCGCATCCGCAAGGACATGCCCCAGATCCTCGAGCAGCTGGGCATCACCCGCGACAAGGAAGTGATCACCCACTGCCAGACCCACCACCGCTCCGGCTTCACCTATCTTGTGGCCAAACACCTGGGCTACCCACGGGTCAAGGCCTATGCCGGCTCATGGGGCGAATGGGGCAACCACCCCGACACGCCTGTAGAAGTTTAAGGAAATTCAATGAAATCCCGCTTGTTCATCATCAGCCAGTACCTGCTGCCCCACCACCTGCTGTCGCGCCTGGCCGGCTGCGTGGCCGAATGCCGCGTGAAATGGTTCAAGAATGCCTTCACCGCCTGGTTCGCCAAGCGCTACCAGGTCGACATGTCCCAGGCCCAGGTCGAAGACCTGACCGCCTACGAGCACTTCAACGCATTCTTCACCCGCGCGCTCAAGCCGGATGCCCGCCCGCTGGACCAGACCCCGGGGGCGATCCTGTGCCCGGCCGACGGCGCTGTCAGCCAGCTGGGCCCGATCGAGCATGGCCGCATCTTCCAGGCCAAGGGCCACAGCTTCAGCGCCCTTGAGCTGCTGGGCGGCGACCCGGCCAATGCTGCGCCGTTCATGGGCGGCGAATTCGCCACCATCTACCTGTCGCCCAAGGACTACCACCGCGTGCACATGCCGCTGGCCGGTACCCTGCGCGAGATGATCTACGTGCCGGGCCGGCTGTTCTCGGTCAACCAGACCACCGCCGAAAACGTGCCGGAGCTGTTTGCGCGCAACGAGCGCGTGGTGTGCCTGTTCGATACCGAGCGCGGGCCGATGGCCGTGGTGCTGGTGGGCGCGATGATCGTGGCGTCGGTCGAGACGGTATGGGCCGGGCTGGTCACGCCGCCCAAGCGCGAGCTGAAGACCTTCCGCTACGACGAGGCAGCGCGTGCACCGATCCACCTGGAAAAAGGCGCCGAGCTGGGCCGCTTCAAGCTGGGTTCGACGGCTGTGGTGCTGTTCGGGCCAGAGCAGGTGAAGTGGGCCGAATCGCTGGGTGCGGGGTCGGTGGTGAACATGGGCGAATGCCTGGGGTTGCCGGCGCAGCACGCCTGACCCAACAAAAAGCCCGCAGCGATGCGGGCTTTTTTGTGCCTGGCTGTCGGGCCTCATCGCGGGTCAAGCCCGCTCCCACAGGGGCTGCACGGCCTTCTGGAGCGATGGCAAACCTGTGGGAGCGGGCTTGACCCGCGCAGCGGCCCCGCTTTCTCAGTCGCGGCCGTCGCGATCCCTGAAGCCCAGCAGATACAGCACCCCATCCAGCCCCAGCGTCGAGATCGCCTGCTTGGCCGACTGCTTGACCAGCGGCTTGGCCCGGAACGCCACGCCCAGGCCAGCAATCGCCAGCATCGGCAGGTCGTTCGCGCCGTCGCCCACGGCAATCGTCTGCTCCATCTGCAAGCCTTCCTTGCGTGCCAGCTCGGTCAACAGGTCAGCCTTGCGCTGCGCGTCGACAATCGGCTCCACGGCCACGCCGGTCACCTTGCCGTCCACCACTTCCAGCTCGTTGGCAAACACATAGTCGATGCCCAGCTTGGCCTGCAGCTGCTTGGCAAAGTAGGTGAAGCCACCCGACAGGATCGCGGTCTTGTAGCCCAGGCGCTTGAGCTCGGCGAACAGCACCTCGGCGCCCTCGGTCAGGCGCAGCGAAGCACCGATCTCGTCCAGCACGTTGACGTCCAGGCCCTTGAGCAGCGCCAGGCGCTCCTTGAAGCTGGCACGAAAATCCAGCTCGCCACGCATGGCACGCTCGGTGATTTCCGACACCTGCTCGCCCACGCCTGCCGCCTTGGCCAGCTCGTCGATGACCTCGGCCTCGATCAGGGTGGAGTCCATGTCGAACACCGCCAGGCGACGGTTGCGGCGGAACAGCGAGTCCTGCTGGAAGGCGATGTCGACGTTCAGCTCCTGCGCCACGCTGAGGAACTCGGCACGCAGGGCCTGCGGGTCGGCCGGCTCGCCACGCACGGAGAACTCGATGCAGCCCTTGCCCTGGTCGGCCGGGGTGTCCAACGCGATACGACCCGACAGACGGTCGATATGGTCGATGTTCAACCCGTACTGGGCGGTGATGGAGCTCACCCGCTGCAACTGCTCGGCAGTGACCTTGCGCGTCAGCAGGGTCACGATGTGGCGGGCCTTGCCCTGGCCGTCGACCCACTGCTGGTAGTCCTGCTCGGAAACCGGGGTGAAGCGCACCTGCTGGTCCAGCTTGTACCCGGTGAAGAGGATGTCCTTGAGCACGGCGCTGGCCTGCTCGGTGCTGGGGATTTCCACCAGGATGCCGAACGACAGCGTGTCGTGGATGACCGCCTGGCCGATGTCGAGGATGTTCACCCCGCCCTGGGCGAGCACGCCGGTAATGGCCGCGGTGAGACCCGGACGGTCCTCGCCGGTGATGTTAATCAGAACGATTTCGCGCAAAACGGGCTCCGACACAGTGACAAAACGCGCATTCTACCCACTTTCGCAGACCATCGGGCGCAGTCGATACTTTGCCGGCCCATGCCCTGTCGCTATACTGCGCAGCACCTTCTCCGACATAAAGAGCCGCGCTCTGTGAACCGGCCCACGCCAGTTAAAACCGACAATTTCTTCCTACTGATCTTCCGTGCCCTGCGCCAGCGCCGTGTGCCGTTGGCCTTGCGGATCGCCTGCCACAACGTGTTTCTGGTAGCGCTGGCGCTGGTCATCTACGCCGGGGTCATGGGCCTGCAGTTCAAGCAGGCCATGCACGAGCAGGCCGACGCCCTGGGTCAGAGCCTGACCACGCAGACCGCCACGTCTGCCACCGAACTGCTGGTGTCCAACGACATCCTCAGCCTCAACGTGCTGCTCGGCAACCTGGTGAAGAACCCGCTGGTGGCCCATGCCGCCATCTACAGCGTCGACAACCGGATCCTCGCCGAAGCCGGCCAGCGCCCGAAAAACGGCCTGCTGGGCGAGGTCGAGGGCCTGTATCAGACCAAGATCACCTTCCAGGACGTGACGGCCGGGCAACTGCGCATCAGCCTGGACATGAGCCAGTTCCAGCAGCCGCTGACCATCAGCCTGCAGAGCATGGGCATTCTGGCGGCGATCCTGCTGGCCCTGGCCCTGGCCTTGAGCCTGCGCCTGGGGCGCTTCATTTCGACGCCGCTGCTGCAACTGCGGGTGTGGCTGCGCGACCTGGATGCCTACACCCCGGCCACCGACCGCCAGGACGAGATCGGCGACCTGGCGCGCCAGCTGCATTCGCGCTTTGCCCCGCCACCGCCGGAGCCTGAAGCAGAGCCCGAGGAAGAAGACGACTACGACGAACATGAAGCGCAGCCGGCCTTCCAGGTGCGCAACCTGCGCGAGCCGGCGCTGGAGCCCAAGCCGGCGCTGCCCAGGCCTGTAGCGCATGATGAAGACGACGACGAGGCGTTTGCCGACCTGCGCGACGACAGCGATGCCGCGCCGCAGGCTGTAGTACCCGCTGCGCCACGCGAGCCGCAGGCCAGTGCGGTGCTGGCGGTGCAACTGGGCTCCCAGGAGCAACTGCGCCGCCTGCCTCGGGCACGTCTGACCGAACTGCTGGACCGCTACCGCGACTGCCTCGACCAGGCCGCGTCGCTGTATGAAAGCGAAGTGCACACGCTCAACGATGGCAGCACGCTGCTGTTGTTCCACAGCTCGGAAAGCGGCGAGGACTACCTGACCAACGCCATCTGCTGTGGCGAACTGCTGCGTGCCCTGGGGCATGCGTTGCAGGTGGAAGTGGCCGACAGCGGGATTACCCTGCAATTGCAGCTGGGCCTGGCGCTGGGTGAAGACCTGCACGGCCTGAGCCAGATCGACCTGCTGCTGACCGACAAGGCCCAGGATGCCCTGGCGTTGTCGCAACACAGCCGCAACCTGCTGCTGGTGGAGCGCAAGGTCAGTGATGATGCGCTGATTCGCCAGCGTGCCCGCATCCGCCCGATTGCCAGCCCTGAAGGGGCGTGCTGTGTGGAGCGCCTGATGGAGCCGTATCCGTCGATGCTGGAGCGCCAGCTGGCACGGATGCACGAGCGCCAGATCAAGACCTGAGGCCCCGTAGGAGCCGGTTTCAACCGGCCACAAAAAAGCCCGCATCGCTGCGGGCTTTTTTGTGGCCGGTTAAAACCGGAACACTTCCATCTCGGTACGAATCGGTGTCGCCATCGGAATCTTCGGTTTCTCCGGTTCCTTGCGCACCTGCTGTACCGGCGTGGCCTTCTTCGGCTGTTCCTGCACGATCGGCGGCTGATTGGCCAACGGCTTCAACGCCACGCTCAACTGCTCGGCCAGACGCTGCAGCAGTTGCCCCTGCGCCTGTACCTGCGCCGCCGAGCTGCCTTCATGGGGCTGCTCGAAATGCACGATGCGGTTGTCACGCACCTGGCCACGACGATCAAGCAAGCGCCACTGGGCATCGAGGATCGCCGGCTGGCCGACGCCCGAGTCCAGGCGCGTGATCGACAGCAGCACCTGCACATCCGGGTTGAACCCGGTGCTGGCCGGTGCCAGCACCACACGCTGGCTGTCCAGGCGCCAGGCCAGCTGGCGCACCAGCAACTGGTCGATGTCGGCCGACAGGCTGCCCGCCCAGCGACCATCGGTCGCTGCCGTCAGGCTGCCGTCACGCTGGCGTTGCAGCAGGGTTTCGCGTTGCAGGTAGTCGGCCACCGAGACCGGCCCCAGCACCACGGCCATGCCGTTGCTCTGGCCAGGTTGCCCCGGCTCGCCACTGTCGAGCTGATACAGCGCTACCGGCTGGTGCATGCTGCACCCGGCCAAGCCCAGCACGCCACTGAGCAGTAGAACAAATGGAAGGCGCAGAAAAGTCATCATCCCATCCAGGCGGCCGCCACACGGCTTGCCGCAGTGATACTCATGAATACGTCGGGCACACAGCTACGCTGGCACCACAAGGGGCCTATCATCCGCGAAAGTTCCGTGCGACTCCAGTGTTTAAGCCGCAAACGGTCACTAAAATACCCGTTTGCGGCCACCAGGTCGCTTATTCGACGTTTTCCACCAGCAGCGCATCGACCCGCTGGAAGCCGCGCGGCAGCTTGTTGCCACGCCGCCCACGCTCGCCCTTGTAGTGCTCCAGGTCATCGCCCTTGAGCGACAGGGTACGCTTGCCGGCCTGCAATACAAGGGTCGAACCCTCGGGAATCACTGCCAGGTCGGTGACAAATTCTTCACGACTGGCCACGCGGTCGCCCGGAATGCCGATGATCTTGTTGCCCTTGCCCTTGCCCAGCTGTGGCAGGTCACTGATCTTGAACACCAGCAGGCGCCCTTCGGTGGTCACCGCCGCCAGCCAGTCCTGCTCGCGGTTGCCCACCGGGCGCGGCAGGATCACCTTGGCGTTGTTCGGCAGGCTCAACAGGGCCTTGCCGGCCTTGTTCTTGGCCTGCAGGTCTTCGCCCTTGACCACGAAGCCGTAGCCGGCATCGGAGGCAATCACGTACAGGCCGTCATCCTCGGGCATCAGCACGCACTCGAACGAAGCACCGGGCGGCGGGGTCAGGCGACCGGTCAGCGGTTCACCCTGGCCCCGTGCCGACGGCAGGGTATGCGCCGGCACCGAGTAGCTGCGGCCGGTGGAGTCGATGAACACCGCATACTGGTTCGAGCGCCCCGCGGCTGCGGTCTTGAAGCCGTCGCCGGCCTTGTACGAGAGCCCGGTGGCATCGATGTCGTGGCCCTTGGCCGAACGTACCCAGCCCTTCTCGGACAGCACCACCGTGACCTTTTCGTTGGGCAGCAGGTCGTGCTCGGTCATCGCACGGGCTTCGGCGCGCTCGACGATCGGCGAGCGACGGTCGTCGCCATAGGTTTCGGCGTCCTGCAGCAGTTCGGTGCGCACCAGTTTCTTGAGCTTGGCTTCGCTGCCCAGCAGCGCCAGCAGCCTGGCCTGTTCCTTGAGCAGTTCGTCCTGCTCGTTGCGCAGCTTCATCTCTTCCAGACGGGCCAACTGGCGCAGGCGCGTGTCGAGGATGTAGTCGGCCTGGATCTCGCTCAATGCAAAGCGCTCGATCAACCTGGCCCGTGGGTGCTCCTCGGTACGGATGATGTGGATCACTTCATCCAGGTTGAGGTAGGCGATCAGCAAGCCGTCCAACAGGTGCAGGCGACGCTCCACCTTGTCCAGGCGAAACTGCAGGCGACGGCGCACGGTCTGCACGCGGAACTGCAGCCACTCGACCAGCAGCGTGCGCAGGTTCTTCAACTGCGGCTTGCCGTCCAGGCCGATGATGTTGATGTTGACCCGGTAGCTGGACTCAAGGTCAGTACTGGCGAACAGGTGCTGCATCAGCGCTTCGTGGTCGACGCGGCTGTGCACCGGGATGATCACGATGCGGCACGGGTTCTCGTGGTCCGATTCGTCACGCAGGTCGGCCACCTGCGGCGCCTTGGACGGCTTGGCCTGCATCATCGCGGCGATCTGTTCCAGCACCTTGGCGCCCGACACCTGGTGCGGCAGCGCGGTGACCACGATGTCGCCGTCCTCGATGTGGTACACGGCGCGCATGCGCACCGAGCCACGGCCGGTTTCGTAGATTTTCAGCAGGTCGGCGCGCGGGGTGATGATCTCTGCTTCGGTCGGGTAGTCCGGGCCCTGGATGTGCTCGCACAGCTGTTCGACCGTGGCCTTGGGCTCGTCGAGCAGGCGCACGCAGGCGGTGGCCACTTCGCGCAGGTTGTGCGGCGGCACGTCGGTGGCCATGCCCACGGCGATACCGGTGGTGCCATTGAGCAGGATGTTCGGCAAACGTGCCGGCAACACCAGGGGCTCGTCGAGGGTACCGTCGAAGTTCGGGCCCCAGTCCGCAGTGCCCTGGCCCAGCTCGCTGAGCAGCACCTCGGAATAGCGCGACAGGCGCGCTTCGGTGTAGCGCATGGCCGCGAAGGATTTGGGATCGTCCGGCGCACCCCAGTTGCCCTGGCCGTCGACCAGGGTGTAGCGATAGCTGAAGGGCTGCGCCATCAGCACCATGGCTTCATAGCAGGCCGAATCGCCATGCGGGTGGAACTTGCCGAGCACGTCACCGACGGTACGCGCCGATTTCTTGTGCTTGGAATCGGCGTCCAGGCCCAGTTCGCTCATGGCGTAGACGATGCGTCGCTGCACCGGCTTCAAACCGTCGCCGATATGCGGCAGCGCACGGTCCATGATCACGTACATGGAGTAGTTGAGGTAGGCCTGTTCGGTGAAGTCAGCCAGTGACCGGCGCTCTACGCCATCGAGGCTGAGATCAAGGGAGTCGCTCATGCGGGCCTCATCATTTCAAGGTCTGGCGCAGCAGCAAGGTGCCGCCGCGCTGGGTAAATTCGAGTCGTTTCAGGGCACTCATGCCCAGCAGTACCTGCTCGCCGTCCAGCCCCGGCACCACCAGGGCGCGTACGTCGCGCAGCAGAATATCGCCCAGTTGCAGGCTGTCGAGGCGGGTGCGATAGCCCTCGGTACGGCCATTGGCGGTACTCAGGGTCACGGGCGCACCACGCTCCAGGCTGAACTGCCGGGCCAGGCTCTCGGGGATCGCCACGTCGGTGGCGCCAGTATCCAGCAGAAAATGCACGGCCTGGCCGTTGATCAGACCGTCGGCCACAAAATGCCCCTGGCCATTGCCCAGCAGCCGCACCTCGACATAGCCATCGCCGTGCTGCGAGCTGATCTGGCTGTTGGGGTTGGCCTGGCGCTGTTCCCAGTCGCCGAAAAAGCGCGTGGCCAGGAACAGCCCGGCCGCCCACGCCAGCACCAGCATCACCCGGCCGGCACGCTTGCCCGGTGCCTGGCTCACGGTTTGGCGCTCCAGCCGCCCTGGGGCGCTGCAAAGCGCCACACGATCGGGCGGTTTTCACCATCGGCGCGTCGACCGCCGTTGTTGTCCAGGCCTATCCAGGCACCCTTGGCATCGATCACCAGGGCCTCGGCCAGACCGAACGGCTGCGAGTACTGCCGCGATTCGACCAGGGCATCGGCAGCGAACGACCAGCAGCGCTCCACGCTTCCAGTGTCGACATCACGCCGGCAGATACGGTAGGCGTTGCGCTCCAGGGTGAACAGCTTGCCTTCGAACAGCGCCAGGTCGGCAAAATCCCGGGGCCGCTCGCGGGCGTTGGGCATCTGCGCAGGCTGCATCTCGGTGCCGGCCTCGCTGAGCAGCACGCAGCCATCACCGCAGTGCCAGGTGGTCTGCTGGCGATTGATCGAAATCAGCCCGCGGCGCTCGCGCTCGGCGGCCAGCCACAGGCGATCGCCGGCCGGGTTCACGGCGATGCCTTCGAACAATGCATTGAAGTGCAGCAGCATGCCGCTGGCGCGCGCCTGGCGGACCATGCTCGGGTCGATCTTCAGCCAGTTGGGGTCGCCTGCGACCGGTACCTTGAGCACCGCCACATGGGTTTCGCTGACCAGGTAGTGATTGCCTGCGGCATCGCAACTGATGCCTTCGAAATCCAGCTCGCCGCCGCGCACGTAGGACATTGCCCAGTTGCTCGAGCGCAGGCCCCAGGGCAGGCCGCTGTCCGGCACCGGCGGCACCTCCAGGCGAATACCTTCGGCCTGCCACACCGTCTGGGTGGTGTCCAGGCGGTACAGCAGGTCGTCGTCGCGGTCCGAGACGGTCCAGAGCTCGCCGTTGCACAGGGCCAGCCCCGACAGGTTGCCGCCACGCATGCCCTCTACCGGATGCTCGCTCTGCATCGCCAGCTCCGGCCAGGTTTCGGCCAGCGCCGGCACGCCCAGCAGTGACAACAGCGCTGCCAGGCACCGAGCGATCAAGCCAGTACCTCGGCCAGGTTGCCTTTGGACTCCAGCCAGCTCTTGCGGTCGCCCGCACGTTTCTTGGCCAGCAGCATGTCCATGATCTCGCGGGTGCCTTCGAGGTCTTCCAGGGTCAACTGCACCAGGCGCCGGGTGTTCGGGTCCATGGTGGTTTCACGCAGCTGCGGCGGGTTCATCTCGCCCAGGCCCTTGAATCGGGTGACCTGCGGCTTGCCGCGCTTCTTCTCGGCCACCAGGCGGTCGAGGATGCCGTCGCGTTCGGCCTCGTCCAGGGCGTAGTAGATCTCCTTGCCCAGGTCGATGCGGTACAGCGGCGGCATCGCCACGTACACGTGGCCGGCCTCCACCAGCGGGCGGAAGTGCTGCACGAACAGGGCGCAGAGCAAGGTGGCGATGTGCAGGCCGTCGGAGTCGGCGTCGGCCAGGATGCAGATCTTGCCGTAGCGCAGCTGGCTCATGTCGGTGGCACCGGGGTCGACGCCGATGGCCACCGCGATGTTGTGCACTTCCTGACTGGCCAGCACTTCGCCGCCGTCGACTTCCCAGGTGTTGAGGATCTTGCCGCGCAGCGGCAGGATGGCCTGGAACTCCTTGTCGCGCGCCTGCTTGGCCGAACCACCGGCCGAGTCACCCTCGACCAGGAACAGCTCGGCGCGCATCGGGTCCTGCCCGGCGCAGTCGGCCAGCTTGCCTGGCAGTGCCGGGCCCTGGGTCACGCGCTTGCGCTCGACCTTCTTGCTGGCCTTGAGCCGGCGCCCGGCGTTGTTGATCGCCAGTTCCGCCAGTTGCATGCCCACTTCGGGGTGGGCGTTGAGCCACAGGCTGAAGGCATCCTTGACCACGCCGGAAACGAATGCGGCGGCCTCGCGAGACGACAGGCGCTCCTTGGTCTGGCCGGAGAACTGCGGCTCCTGCATCTTCATCGAGAGCACGAAGCTGATGCGCTCCCACACGTCCTCGGGGGCCAGCTTGACCCCGCGCGGCAGCAGGTTGCGGAACTCGCAGAACTCGCGCATGGCATCGAGCAGGCCCTGGCGCAGGCCGTTGACGTGGGTGCCGCCCTGGGCGGTGGGAATCAGGTTGACGTAGCTTTCCTGCACGCTGTCGCCGCCTTCGGGCAACCACAGCAAGGCCCAGTCCACGGCCTCCTTGTTGCCCGCCAGGCTGCCGCAGAACGGCGCGTCGGGCAGGCGCAGGAACTCGCTTACCGAGTCTTCGAGGTACGAGCGCAGGCCGTCCTCGTAATGCCACTCGACCTTCTCGCCGGTGCCTTTGTCCTCGAAGCTGACCAGCAGCCCCGGGCACAGTACGGCCTTGGCCTTGAGCACATGCTTGAGGCGGCTGATGGAAAACTTGGGCGAGTCGAAATACTTGGGATCGGGCGCGAAGTACACGCTGGTACCGGTGTTGCGCTTGCCGACGGTACCGATCACTTCGAGCTCGGTGGCCTTGAAGCCGTCGGCGAAGGTCATCTGGTACTCGTTGCCGTCGCGCTTGACCCGTACCCGTACCTGGTTGGACAGGGCGTTGACCACCGAGATGCCCACCCCGTGCAGGCCGCCGGAGAACTGGTAGTTCTTGTTGGAAAACTTGCCGCCGGCGTGCAGCTTGGTGAGGATCAGCTCGACGCCCGACACGCCCTCTTCGGGGTGGATGTCCACGGGCATGCCGCGACCGTCGTCGGACACTTCCAGCGAATGGTCTGCATGCAGGATGACCTGCACGGTGCGGGCGTGGCCGGCCAGCGCTTCGTCGACGCTGTTGTCGATGACTTCCTGGGCCAGGTGATTGGGCCGGCTGGTGTCGGTGTACATGCCCGGGCGCTTGCGCACCGGGTCAAGGCCGGAGAGGACTTCGATGGCGTCTGCGTTATAGGCGCTAGCGCTGGGATTGGCCATGGGTTCTCGTCGTCAGTCGTAGGTGAAAATAATCAGTCAAAGTACAGAAAAATCGAACGCCTGGTACACCTGCGGTGCAATGCCGGCAAAGCTCAGCATGGCCGGCAGGTGCTGCGCGAAGCCCTGGAAGCTGTGGTCGCCACCGGCCTCGATGCGTAGCGCACAGGCCCGATAGAAGGCCTGGGCACGGCGGTAGTCCAGGGTTTCATCGCCCGTCTGCAGCCATACCTGAAAGCGCTCGGGGTCGCTCGGTGCGGGCACTTCCAGCTCGGCCAGGGCCTGCACGTGGTCCAGTGTCAGCTCCCAGGTTTCCCCGGTGTAGAAATTCTGCTGCGGGCCCAGGTAGCCGTCGAACAGCTGGTGCGGATTGACGGCCGGGTTGATCAGCAAGGCCTTGAGCCCGTGGCGCTGGGCCAGGTGGGTGGCATAGTAGCCCCCGAGCGAGCTGCCGACCAGCAATGGCGAACCCAGCTCGGCGATGGCACGTTCAAGCTGCGCCACGGCCTGGCGCGGATGGTTGTCCAGCAGGGGCACGCGCAGCTGCCCGGCCAGCCCCAGCTGCTGCATCACACTGCTCAGCTGACTGGCCTTGGTCGAACTGGGCGCACTGTTGAACCCGTGGATATAAAGAATCGAACCCGACATGATCGCCCCCGATGCCCATGCAACGCCCGTCGCAACGAGCACAAAAGACGCGCAGTTTAGCCTGTTCGAGAAGCCTTGAGCGGCAACTTTCAAACATCGGGTTACAACCGGGCGGTGATACTCGCGTTCACTTGCAGCTTGCAGCGCTCAGTACCCACTGCTGCCGTAATCGACGGTGAAGGCAAAGTCGGTCACGCGCGAGACCCCGGTCTCGAGCCTGCCGTCGTCATGCAGGCGCAGCCAGCGATACCCCGGGGCCTGGTCGCCCACCTTGAAGTCTTCACTGCCCGGCTCGAACTGAATGCAGGTGGACGGCGAGGCGAGCAGACGCACACCGTCACGCAGCTGGTCCCACTCCTGGTGGATATGCCCCCAGAGCAGCGCGCGCACCTGTGGATAACCCTTGAGCAGGTCGAACAGCGCATCGGCGTTACGCAGCCCGATGGGCGCCATCCAGGCGCAATCGATGGAAACCGGCTGGTGATGGAAGCAGATCAGGCAATGGCGCTGCGGTGCGGCCTCCAGGGCCTGCCTGAGCAGTTGCAGCTGATCGTCTGCCAGCAGCCCCGGCACCGAGCCGCACACGGCCGAGTTGAGCATGATCACCCGCCAGGCACCGGCATCCACCACCGGCTCGAGCAGCGAACTGCCGCGTGCCACCTGGGCCATGGGGAACGGCTCGTCGTGATTGCCGGCCAGCCAGCGGGCCGGGGCCGGGATCCTGCCGCTGAGGGCCAGAAACTGCAGATAGGATTCGACGCTGCCATCCTGCGACAGGTCGCCGGTGGCCAGCACCAGGTCGACCACCGGCTGTTCGTCGAGTACCCGCTCGACCACCCGGCGCAGGCTGTCGCGGGTGTTCATGCCCAGCAGCGTGCCTTCGGCTTCGGCGAACAGATGACTGTCGGAGAGCTGCACCAGCAGCACCGAGGCGTCACGGGAAGGGATGATCGAGTGCGGCAAGGCCGTCTCCTTGGGCGGATTCTGCACGATTATGGTGGGAATGCAGGCAACGGCAAACCCCGCGCCCACGACACCGGTCACATTTTCAGCGAACCGCTTCCAGTTCGTGGCCGCAGGCCAGGCAATGGCTCAGCCACTCGCCCAGGAACAGGTTGAGCTGGGCCTTTTCGTCCGGCTGGTGCATGGCCGCATTGGGGTATGGGTAGACACTGCGAAAGCGCCGCGCATGCTCGGCACTGACCACCTCGGCCATGCGCGCGTCGTGGTACACCTGCACCTCCAGTTGCGGCACCGGCAGCCACGGCAGGCTGTGCTCCTGGCGCACGCGCAGGGTGGTGGTGTAAGGGCAGGCCAGCACCACGTCAAGCACCAGCACGCCGAGCATCTGGTCACCCTGGGTCATGCCGATGCGGCGCGAGCTCTGGGTGGTGCGCATGTCGGGCAACAGTCGCATCAGGCGCGCATAGTTGGCCTCGCAGGCAGCCTGCAAGCCGACCAGATCGACCCGGTAGCGCTCGCGCAACAGATTCACGACCACAGCCCCCTGACTTCATCACGGTTCAACGCCAGCCATTGCAGGGCAATGATGCTCGCGGCATTGGCAATGCGCCCATCGCGCACGGCCTGCAACGCATCCTCGAACGCCCAGGCCTTCACGCGAATGTCTTCGCCCTCTTCTTCCAGCCCGTGCAGGCCGCCCGCGCCGTCGCTGTGGCAACGCCCCAGGTACAGGTGCACGAATTCATCGCTGCCGCCGGGCGACGGAAAGTACTTGGTCATCGGCCACAGCGCACTGAATGTCAGCCCAGCTTCCTCCTGCGCCTCGCGGTGCGCAACCTCCTCGGGCTGTTCGTCCTTGTCGATCAGACCGGCGACCAGTTCCACCAGCCAGGGGTTGTCGACCTTGCCCATGGCGCCGACGCGAAACTGCTCGATCAGCACCACTTCGTCACGCTGCGGATCATAGGGCAGCACGCACACTGCGTCGTGGCGCACGAACAGCTCACGGCTGATCTCGCGGCCCATGCCGCCGGCAAACAGCTCGTGGCGCAGGTGCAGCCGGTCGAGCCGGTAAAAGCCCTTGAAGCAGTTTTCGCGCCGCACGATCTGTACGTCGGTCGGCATGGCCTTTGGCTTGTCTGTCATGGATACCTCGTTACCCCATTACCACGTCGCGCCATCCTAACCTGCACACTGCGCGGTTTCACCCCTTTAAAACAATCGTGCGGGCTGCGAGGATAGGCGCAGCCTTTCTTGTCAGCTTAGTGGCGAACCGACGGCATTGCCGACGGTCCAAGCCCGATTACCGTTGCACTACAAGGATCATCATGTCACTTGCGAAGTTAGCCTGCGTGACCGCCCTGGCCTTGACCCTGGGCGCCTGCCAGAGCCTGTTCCAGCCCAACATGCGCGTGCCGCTCGAGGTCAAGCGCGACAGGTGGGAGCACATCAAGCCGGGCTGCACCGCAGCCGACTGCCCGCTGGTGAACATCGACACGGTGCACTTCCCCACCAACCCCAAGCTCGATGCGATCGTCGAGCGCAGCCTGCTCAAGCTCACCAGCGATGGCGAGGGCGCACCGTTGCCGGCCTCGCTCAAGTCCTACGAGGACAGCTACCTGCAATCGGCCCAGAGCCGCAACAGCAGCTACCTGCAGGCCAAGGTACGCGAGCAGCATGACGGCTTGGTGATCATCGAGTTGTCCAGCTACCTGGACACCGGCGGCGCGCACGGCATGCCGGGGCGCGGCTTCATCAACTATTCGCGCCAGCAGGACAAGGTGCTGACCCTGCAGGACATGCTGGTGCCGGGCCAGGAGGCGACCTTCTGGAAGACCGTCGAAGAGGCCCACAAGGGCTGGCTGATCAGCACCGGCATGGACAAGGACGCCGAGTTCGTGAAGAACTGGCCATTCCAGAAGTCACCGCACGTCGCCCTGACCTACGGCGCGGTGGTGGTGAAGTACGAGGTGTATGCCATCGCCCCGTACTCCATGGGCCACATCGAGCTCAAGATTCCCTACCCGCGCCTGAACGGCGTGATCAGGCCCGAGCTGTTTCCCGGCCGCGGTTGAAGCCCAGCAACAGATGCAGCGCCCCTGCCAGCAGCAAGGCTGGCAGGGTGGCGCCAACGTCCGCGGCGTAATGCGCCAGCACATGGTAGGTCGCCACGCCACAGGCCCACGCCACCAGCGCCCCGTAGTGCAGGCCGTCGACCACACCCGGCAGGCGACGCCGGCGCAGCACGTAGTGGTCGCTCAGCACCACACCGAACAGCGGCGCGAACACCGAGCCGATCAGCAGCAGGAAGTTCTCGTACTGGCCCAGCGGCGCGAAGCAGGCGATCAGGGTGCACACCACGCCGATCACCAGTGCCAGGTGCTCGACCTTCACGCCTGACAGCAGGCTGCTGGACACCGCCGCCGAGTGGATGTCGGCAAAGGCCTTTTCCGACTCGTCGAGCAGCACCAGCAACAGCGGGATGCCAAAGCCTGCGCCGGCCAGCGCCAGCAGCAGGGTGCTGGCTTCGCCATCGGTGGCGAAGGCCAGGATGTAGGCCACGCCCAGGCTCATCATCCACAGGTTGCCGATGAAGTAGCCCAGTGCGGTACCCACGAACACCTGCGCCGAATGCCTGCCGAAGCGCGAGTAGTCGGCAATCAGCGGCAGCCACGACAGCGGCATGGCGATGGCGATGTCAAAGCCCACCCCCAGCGACATCGAGCCATCCCCGGCGCGGGCCCACAGGGCAGCCAGGTCGGCCTTGGCGAACAGGTTCCAGGTCAGCCACAGGCAGGCGCCCAGCAGCAGCCAGATGCCCCATTTGCGCAAAATGCGGCGCACGAAGGTCAGCGGGCCGGCCACCGCCAGCGCGGTGGCCAGGGCGCCGAAGCACAGTGCCCACAGCAGCGGGCTGACCCACAGGCTGTCGGCGCCGAAGGCCCGCGCACCGAGCAGGCTGGCGGCGTCGCGCATCACGATGATTTCGAACGCGCCCCAGCCAACCAGTTGCAGCAGGTTGAGAATGGCCGGCAGCGCCACGCCGTGGCGGCCCAGGCTCAGGCGCAGGGTGCCCATGGCCGACAGGCCGGTGTCGCTGCCGATGACGCCGGCGGCGGCCAGCAGCAGAACGCCGACCAGCGTGCCGAGGGTGATGGCCAGCAACGCGCCGGGCAGGCCCAGGCCGGGGCCGAGCAAGGCGCCGGTCTGCAGCACCATCAGGCCGATGCCGAGGGAGAACCACAGGGAGAACAGGTCCCGCGCGCCGAAGACGCGCTGGCTGTCGGGAATGGGGGAATCGGGGGAGTAGTGGCTGGGTGTGCTCACGATGAAGACTCGGCAGGAAATGTGGGTTGGATGGAAGGCCCTTTCGCGGGTCAAGCCCGCTCCCACGGGGTATCGCTGATCTCTAGGGCAGCGGCATACCTGTGGGAGCGAGCTTGACCCGCGATGCTTTCAGACCTTCTGGTACAACTGGCTGCCTTCCTGGCGGAACCGCTCGGCCTGCTCGCGCATGCCCTCTTCTACCGCCACCTCGACCGGCTGGTTGGCGGCGTATTCACGCACTTCCTGGGTGATCTTCATCGAGCAGAACTTCGGCCCGCACATCGAGCAGAAGTGCGCGACCTTGGCCGAATCCTTGGGCAGGGTCTCGTCGTGGAACGAGCGTGCGGTGTCCGGGTCCAGGCCCAGGTTGAACTGGTCTTCCCAGCGGAACTCGAACCGCGCCTTGCTCAAAGCGTTGTCGCGGATCTGCGCGCCCGGGTGCCCCTTGGCCAGGTCCGCCGCGTGCGCGGCGATCTTGTAGGTGATGATGCCGGTCTTGACGTCGTCCTTGTTCGGCAGCCCCAGGTGCTCCTTGGGCGTCACGTAGCAGAGCATCGCGCAACCGAACCAGCCGATCATCGCCGCACCGATGCCCGAGGTGATGTGGTCGTACCCCGGCGCGATGTCGGTGGTCAGCGGGCCCAGGGTGTAGAACGGCGCCTCGTCGCAGCACTCGAGCTGCTTGTCCATGTTCTCCTTGATCAACTGCATCGGCACGTGGCCGGGGCCTTCGATCATGCACTGCACGTCATGCTTCCAGGCGATCTTGGTCAGCTCGCCCAGGGTCTCCAGCTCGCCGAACTGCGCCGCGTCGTTGGCGTCGGCGATCGAGCCCGGGCGCAGGCCGTCGCCCAGCGAAAAGCTGACGTCGTAGGCCTTCATGATTTCGCAGATTTCGTCGAAATGGGTGTAGAGGAAGTTTTCCTTGTGATGCGCCAGGCACCACTTGGCCATGATCGAGCCGCCGCGGCTGACGATGCCGGTCACGCGCTTGGCGGTCAGCGGCACGTAGCGCAGCAGCACGCCGGCATGGATGGTGAAGTAGTCCACGCCCTGCTCGGCCTGTTCGATCAGCGTGTCGCGAAACAGCTCCCAGGTCAGATCCTCGGCCACGCCGTTGACCTTCTCCAGTGCCTGGTAGATCGGCACCGTACCGATCGGCACCGGCGAGTTGCGGATGATCCACTCGCGGGTTTCATGGATGTGCTTGCCGGTGGACAGGTCCATTACCGTGTCCGAGCCCCAGCGGATGCCCCAGGTCAGCTTGGCCACTTCTTCCTCGATGGAGGAGCCCAGCGCGCTGTTGCCGATGTTGCCGTTGACCTTCACCAGGAAATTGCGGCCGATGATCATCGGCTCCAGCTCCACATGGTTGATGTTGGCCGGAATGATCGCGCGGCCGCGAGCGACTTCCTCGCGTACGAATTCGGCGGTGATCTCCTTGGGGATGCTTGCGCCGAAGCTGTGCCCGGCGTGCTGCTGGTCGAGCAGGCCGGCGGCGCGGGCCTCCTGCAGCTTCATGTTCTCGCGGATGGCCACGTACTCCATCTCGGCGGTGATGATGCCCTGGCGCGCGTAGTGCATCTGGCTGACGTTGACGCCGGCCTTGGCCCGGCGCGGGTTGCGCACGTGGGCAAAGCGCAGCTTGGTCAGTTCCACGTCGTTCAGGCGCATCTGGCCGAAACTGGAGGACAGCCCGGCCAGGCGCTCGGTGTCGCCACGCGCGTCGATCCAGGCCGAGCGCACATCGCCCAGGCCCTTGCGCACGTCGATCTGCACGGTGGGGTCGGTGTAGGGGCCGGAGGTGTCGTACACCAGCACCGGCGCGTTGGCTTCGCCGCCGAAATCGGTGGGGGTGTCGTCCAGGCTGATTTCGCGCATCGGCACCTGGATATCGGGGCGCGAGCCCTGCACGTAGATCTTGCGCGAACGGGTGAACGGCTGCACGGACTGCTCGTCGACCTTGGCCGATTCACTCAGGTGCGCGGGGTATTTTTGTTTTTGGCTCATCACAGGCTCTCCAGACGGGTTGGCAGTCGGAGTGAACCTGAAAGGCACGGGCGCACCAGGGCTGGTGCTGTGCCGAAAACGGAAGATGCCACACCAGCCAAAAAGCTGAAATGACAATCCCGCAGCCGACACAAGAGGGCTCGCGGGAGACGAGCAATCTTGTTCCCTACGCAGGCGCTAACCTGATCAGGTTCAACGGGATCCGGAATTATCCGATCTCAGCCTCAACGCAAGGCACCCCGACAAGAACGCGCCCAGCATAGACCGGTGCGACGCGAAACGCCAACAGTCCAAGCACAAGCATGATAAAAGGCGCAAATAGCGGATTGTTGCAAAATGCCTGCGCAACTACACTCATCGGTTCAGAAATACTCAACCGTTCAAGGACTGCCCTATGCTGCGCAAACTTTCACTGGCCCTCGCCGTGTCGTGTGCTACCAACGGAATGGCCTGGGCAGCAGAACCGCCCCTGTCGGTACGCACCGATCTGGTCAGCGTGTATCAGGAAGCGGTGAACAACAACGCCGACCTGGCCGCTGCCCGCGCCGACTACGGCGCCCGCAAGGAAGTGGTGCCCCAGGCCCGTGCCGGCCTGCTGCCCAACCTCTCGGCCGGCGCCGAGATGATGAACAGCCGTACGAAGATCGACCACCCCTCGATCACCGCCAACCGCAGCGGCAACTCCTGGCAGGCCACCCTGGCCCAGCCGATCTTCCGCGCCGACCGCTGGTTCCAGTTGCAGGCAGCCGAAGCGGTGAACGAACAGGCGGCGCTGGAGCTGTCGGCCACCGAACAGAACCTGATTCTGCAAAGTGCCGAGAACTACTTCGCCGTGCTGCGCGCCCAGGACACCCTGGCCTCGACCAAGGCCGAAGAAGCCGCGTTCAAGCGCCAGCTCGACCAGAGCAACGAGCGCTTCGACGTGGGCCTGTCGGACAAGACCGACGTGCTGCAGTCCCAGGCCAGCTACGACACCGCACGCGCCAACCGCATCGTCGCGCAGCGCCAGGTGGACGACGCCTTCGAGGCACTGGTGACCCTGACCAACCGCGACTACAACTCGGTGCAGGGCATCGTGCACACCCTGCCGGTGCAGGTACCCACGCCCAATGACGCCAAGGCCTGGGTAGAAACCGCCGCAAAGCAGAACCTGAACCTGCAGGCCACCAACTACGCGGTCAACGCGGCCGAGGAAACCCTGCGCCAGCGCAAGGCCGGGCACGCGCCGACGGTGGACGCGGTGGCGCGCTACCAGAAGGGTGACAACGACAGCCTGGGCTTCAGCAACCCCAACCTGACGGGCCAGAACTACCGCGGCGACGTGGAGCAGACCAGCATCGGCCTGCAGCTGAACATCCCGATCTACAGTGGCGGGCTGACCAGCTCGCAGGTGCGCGAGGCGTACCAGCGCCTGAGCCAGAGCGAACAGCAGCGCGAGAGCCTGCGTCGCCAGGTGGTGGAAAACACCCGCAACCTGCACCGCGCGGTGAACACCGACGTGGAGCAGGTGCAGGCGCGCAAGCAGTCGATCATTTCCAACCAGAGTGCGCTGGAAGCGACCGAAATCGGTTACCAGGTGGGTACGCGCAACATCGTCGACGTGCTGGATGCACAGCGCCAGCTGTACACCTCGGTGCGCGACTACAACAACACCCGGTATGACTACATCCTCGACAACCTGCGCCTGAAGCAGGCCGCCGGGACCTTGAGCCCGCAAGACCTGAATGACCTGGGTCGCTACCTCAAGCCCGACTACAACCCGGACAAGGACTTCCTGCCGCCGGACCTGGCCAAGGCGGCGCAAGCCAATTTCGAAAGGCCCTGAAACAGCTTCGCCGGCAAGGCCGGCTCCTACAGGTGTTGCGCACCCCGTGTAGGAGCCGGCCTTGCCGGCGAACAGGCCTCACGCCTTGAGCAGATTCCCCAGCCCATCCAGCAGGCGCTTCAACGCCCCCTGATTGGCCCGCATCACCCCGACCCCCGCCTCGCCCATCTTCAGTGCATCGCTGGGCAGCTCGATCAGGCGCCGCACCTCGGCCGCCAGCCCCTGGGCATCATCCACTTCGCACAACGCCCCCGCCTCGCGCAGCATCGCCGCGATCTCGAGAAAGTTGAACAGATGCGGCCCACTCAGCACTGGCCTGGCCAGTGCAGCCGGCTCCAGCAGATTGTGCCCGCCGTTGGGCACCAGGCTGCCGCCGACGAACGCGATGTCCGCCAGCGCATACAGAAACAGCAGCTCGCCCATGGTATCGCCCAGCAGTACCTGGCAATCCGCCATCACCGGCGCCCCGCCAGAGCGGCGCACCGTGGAAAACTGCGCTGCGCACAACCCATGCACCGCATTGAAGCGCTCCGGATGACGCGGTACCAGCATCAGCAGCGCGTCCGAATGGTGCGCCAGCAACTGCCGATGCGCTGCCAGGATCACCTCGTCCTCGCCCTCATGGGTGCTTGCGGCAATCCACACCGGCCGTTGCAGCGCCTGCCACTCTTCACGCAGTGCCCTGGCGCGCACCGGCAGCTGCGCATCGATGGTCAGGTCGAACTTGATCGAGCCGGTCACCTGCACGCACTCGGGCCGCGCACCGAGCTGGCGAAAACGCTCGGCCTCGGTTTCGGTCTGCACCGCGATCAGGCTCATCTCGGCCAGCATCGGCCGGGTCAACCCGGCAAAACGCGCATAGCCCCTGGCCGAACGCGCCGACAACCGCGCATTGGCCAGCGCCACCGGTATGCCACGTCGGGCGCACTGATGGATATGGTTGGGCCACAGCTCGGTCTCCATGATCACCGCCAGTTGCGGGCGTGCACGCTCCAGAAACCGCGCCGCCGCCCACGGCAGGTCGTACGGCAGGTAGCAGTGCTGGATGCGTGGCTCGTTTGCGAACAGCGCCTGGATGCGCTCGGAACCGGTGGGCGTCATGCAGGTGATGGTGATCGGCAACTGTGGATAACGTTGCAGCAGGGCACGCACCATCGGCGCGGCGGCGATGCTCTCGCCCACCGACACCGCATGCACCCAGATGCCCCCCGGCTGCAGGGGCGGCAGCTTCAGGCCGAAGCGCTCGGCGATGCGCCGGGCATAGGCCGGCGCCTTGCGCGAGCGCAGGTACAGGCGCAGCGCGACCAGCGGCAGGCCCAGGTGAAACAGCAGGGTATATAGGGTTCTGTTCATGGCGCCGAAGTGTACTAGCCAATGGCGCACAAATGCACTGCGAAGCGCTCGGCCAGCCAGCGCGCGGCCGGCCCCAGCGGCTCGTCGCGGCGCCACGCCAACTCCACCACCAGCGCCGGCGGGCGCCACTCGCTGGCAAGCTCCACCATCTGCTGCTGGTAGGCCGGGTACTGCACCACATGGCGCGGCAGCCAGGCCCAGCCCAGCCCGCGCATGAGCATCTCGGCCATCACGTAGAAGCTGTCGGCGCGCCAGATCTGCGGGCTGATCGGTTCGCCGCCAGGGTAGCCGCTCTGCTGGGGCGTGATCAGCAACTGACGGTGCTGCGCCAGCTGCTGGCGATTGACGCTGGCCAGTTGCGCCAGCGGGTGATGCACCGCGCACACGGTGACCATCTCCACGCTGCCCAGCGCCTGGCGCTCCAGCGCTGCAGGCATGTGCTCGTGGTGAAACATCAGGCCCAGGTCGGCACGGCGCTCCAGCAGCTTGCGCGCCACATCGCCCTGGGCCCCGCTGGCCACCTGGATTTCCAGCAGCGGGTACTGCACGGCCAGCTCGTCGAGGCTGTCGAGCACCGGCTGGAAGGGCATGGCCTCGTCCTGCGCCAGGCGCAGTTGCGCCTCCTGCCCGCGCATCAGCGCCTGCGCCCGGCCATCCAGGCGCTCGCACTGGCGCAGCAGCTCGCGTGCCTCCTCGAGCAACGCCTGGCCGGCATCGGTCAGGCGCGGCTGACGCCCGCTGCTACGCTCGAACAGCGTGACCCCAAGGTCGGCCTCGAACAACGCGATGGCGTTGCTGACCGCCGACTGGGCCTTGCGCTGCTCACGCGCCACCGCCGAGAACGAGCGCAGTTCGGCGACCCGCACGAAGGTGCGCAGCTGTTCGAGGTTCCATTGACCGTGCATGCCAGCCTATCTCCAGAATAGATAGGTAATGACTTTACCCCATTGCGCCATCCTCTAGAATGCGCGACCAGAACAGAGGACTACCATGAACGCCTATACCTACCTGGCCATCGCCATCTGCGCCGAAGTCATTGCCACCGCCTCGATGAAGGCGGTCAAGGGCCTGAGTACGCCGCTGCCCCTGCTTCTGATGGTGTGCGGCTACATCGTGGCGTTCTGGATGCTGACCCTGGTGGTTCGCAGCATTCCGGTAGGCATTGCCTACGCCATCTGGTCGGGCCTGGGCATCGTGCTGATCAGCATCGCGGCGCTGGTGATCTACGGGCAGAAACTGGATGTGCCGGCCATGCTCGGCATGGCCATGATCGTCGGCGGCGTGGTGGTGATCCAGGTGTTCTCCAAAACCACCGGGCATTGATGAGCGACAGGGTACGAAACCTCACAGGCTGTATACTGCGCTCCTGTCTTTGCTTGTGAGGTGCGTGCATGTCATCCGTTATTTCCACCGACGTGCTGATCGTCGGCGCAGGGGTCGCAGGCCTCTGGCTCAATGCCCGCCTGCGCCGCCTGGGCTACTCGACGGTGCTGGTGGAACGCGCCAGCCTCGGTGGCGAGCAGACCCTCAAGTCCCAGGGGATCATCCACGGCGGTGCCAAGTACGCCCTGCACGGTGCGCTCACCGGCGCCTCCGAGGCCATTGCCGACATGCCGCGGCGCTGGCGCGAGGCCCTGGCCGGCAACGGCGAACTGGACCTGAGCGGCGTGCGCCTGCTGTCCGAGGCGCACTACCTGTGGTCGCCCGGCACCCTGGCCGGCAATCTCACCAGCTTCTTCGCCAGCAAGGCGGTACGCGGCCGGGTCGACCAGGTCAAGGGCGACCAGTTGCCCCCTGCCCTGCAGGACCGTGCCTTCAAGGGCAAGGTGTACCGCCTGGCCGAACTGGTGGTGGACGTGCCGAGCCTGCTCGCGCGCCTGGCAGAGCTGGCCGGCGACAGCCTGCTGGCCGGTGAACATATCGAACCGCTGCATGAAGGTGACGAACTGGTCGGCTTGCGTGTCGATGGCCGCGATATCCGCGCCCAGCGCGTGGTGCTCAGCGCCGGTGCCGGCAATGCCGCGCTGCTGCAAAGCCTGGGCCTGAGCCAGCCGGCCATGCAGCGCCGACCGCTGCACATGGTCATGGCCAAGGGCCCGAGCCTCAAGCCGCTGTACGCCCACTGCCTGGGCGGTGGGCCCAAGCCGCGCATCACCGTGACCACCCACCCGGCCGCCGACGGCCAGTGGGTGTGGTACCTGGGCGGCGACCTGGCCGAAGCCGAGGGCGTTGCCCGCGAACCCGAAGCGCAGATCGCTGCCGCCCGCAAGGAGGTCGCGGGGCTGCTGCCCTGGGTCGACCTCAGCCAGGTGCAGTGGGCCACCGTGCGTGTCGACCGCGCTGAACCCGCGCAATCGGGCCTGGTGCGCCCCGACAACGCCTTCCTCGCCGACCAGCAGCGCCTGCTGGTGGGCTGGCCGACCAAGCTGGCCCTGGCACCGGACTTCGCTGACCGCGTGCTGAACAGCCTGGAACGTGACGATATCAAGCCAGGCAATCTGCCTGCCCTGCCGCCCCTGCCAAAACCGCCCCTGGCACAACCGGTATGGGAGCAACTGCTGCCATGAGCCTGCCGACCCTGCACCCCTATCACCGCCCGCTGGGCAGCACCGGCCTGAGCGTTTCCCCGCTGGGGCTGGGCACGGTCAAGCTGGGCCGCGACCAGGGCGTCAAATACCCCAACGGCTTCACCATCCCCGACGACGACGAGGCCCGCCTGCTGCTGCGCCAGGCCCGTGAGCTGGGCATCAACCTGATCGACACCGCACCGGCCTATGGCCGCAGCGAAGAGCGGCTGGGCCCATTGCTGCGCGGCCAGCGCCACGACTGGGTGATCGTCAGCAAGGTCGGCGAAGAGTTCGACGACGGCCACTCGCACTTCGACTTCAGCGCCGCCCACACGCGCCGCTCGGTGGAACGCAGCCTCCAACGCCTTGAAACAGATTGTATCGATCTTGTACTGGTGCATTCCGACGGCAACGATCTGCGCATTCTGCAGCAGGGAGCGGTGTACGAAACCCTGGCCCGACTCAAGCAGGAAGGCAAGATTCGCGGCTTCGGGCTGTCCGGCAAAACCGTCGAAGGGGGGCTGCAGGCCCTGCAAACAGGCGATTGCGCGATGGTTACCTACAACCTCGACGAGCAGGGCGAACGCCCGGTGCTGGACTATGCTGCCGAACACGGCAAGGCCATCCTGGTGAAAAAGGCCCTGGCCAGCGGTCATGCCTGCCTGGCCCCGGGCGTCGACCCGGTGCGGGCCAGCTTCGAGCTGCTGTTTGCCCACCCCGGGGTGAGCAGTGCTATTGTCGGCACCATCAATCCCGTGCACCTGGCCCACAACGTGGGCGTGGTCGCCAAGATCCTGAGCCAGCGCTGAGCCGCCGTCGCGGCCGACCCCAACGCAAGAAGGAGCCGAGATGCCGCGCACGCTGATCCGCAAGAACCCCAGCAACTTCAAGACCCTGCCCCTGCATGTGGAAGCCGGCCCCGAGGGCCTGAGCTACCAGAGCATCGGCATGCCGCTGAACTTTGCCCAGACCCTGCAGCGGCGCAAGGCGATCCAGGTGGCCGACCCCGAGCGTTTCGCCGTGGAGCTGGCCAACCTGGGCGTTTCGGTGCGCCTCACCCTGCAGTGGCAGAACCGCGACTACTGGGTACTGGTGCGCCAGCGCCGCCAGGATCGCGGTGATGTGGTGCTCAAGCTGATCTCCGGTTACGTGCCCGCTCAGGAGCTGAACCTGCCCCTGCACACGGCCGTGCAGGAAGTGGCCGAGGAATGCCTGCTGGAGACCCCGGAAGGCTGGCTTGGGGGGCGTTTCAACGACACCTGGTTGCCGGCGCCGTACGCCGACGCGCTGCATTACCGTGAAGCAATGCCCTTCGTGCTGACCCCTCACTCGGGGGCCGCGCGACCGGTGCGCTGTGGCAACCAGCCGTTGATCGAGCGACCGCGAGCCTATGTCCACCTGCCCACGGCGTCACTGCAACTGATTTATGACCTGCGCCTTCAAGTGCCCAGGGAAGCCAAATCATTGAGCCTGTTCCATGTGGACGAGCGCCTTGAGGGCGACCAACTGGTGGCACGCCTCAACCGCAGCCGGCCAGACTTGTACCTGATGCCGCTGGAAGACGGTCAGCCGCAGGCCGAGCTGTACACCCTGAAGAAGGACCGATTGGTGCCGGCGAGTACACGTGGTATCTACCTGGCCGAAAGCTTTGCCCGCCAGGATGGCTGGCTGGTGCGTGAAGAGCGGATTCGCTGGAAGGACTGGCTGAGGCAGCAGGGGCTGGTGGCGCCCAGGCCGGACTCGAAACTTAAAAGGCTGACGGGCAAGGCCCGCCAGCTGTTGGGGCTGGCTTTGCAGAAGTAGGACGTTTTTGCAGGCCCTAATCGCGGGTCAAACCACTCAGTTCTTGCGGATTTTCTCCACGATCGCCGTGGTCGAGCTGTTTTCCACCAGCCCCAGCACCTTCACCGTACCGCCATAGGCCTTGACGATATCGGCGCCCACCACCTGATCGATGCCGTAGTCGCCACCCTTGACCAGCACGTCGGGCTTGACCTCGGCAAGCAGGTTTTCCGGGGTGCCTTCGGAGAAGCTGATGACCCAGTCCACTGCCCCCAGCCCCGCCAGCACCGCCATGCGCCGGTCGACACTGTTGATCGGCCGACCCGGACCCTTCAGGCGACTGACCGAAGCATCGTCATTGACCGCCACGATCAACCGGTCGCCCTGCGCACGCGCCTGCTCCAGGTAGGTCACGTGCCCGGCATGCAGAATGTCGAAGCAGCCATTGGTGAACACGATCTTCTCGTTGTGCGCCCGCGCATCGTCGATGGCCAGCAGCAACTGCTCAAGGCTCAGCACCCCGCGCTCGGAGCCTTCTTCGCGCTGGATGGCGCGACGCAGTTCCGGCGCGCTGATGGCCGCCGTACCCAGCTTGCCGACCACGATGCCGGCAGCCAGGTTGGCCAGACCGACCGCATGGGGCAGCTCCTCACCGGCGGCGATCGCCGCCGCCAGGGTGGAGATCACGGTATCGCCGGCACCGGTCACATCGAACACTTCACGCGCCCGTGCCGGCAGGTGCATGGCCGGATGGCCCGGGCGCAGCAAGGTCATGCCGTGCTCGCCTCGGGTCACCAGCAAGGCGCCCAGTTCCAGCTCGCGCATCAGCTCGCCGCCCTTGTTGACCAGTTCGGTCTCGTCGGCGCAATGCCCGACGATGGCCTCGAACTCGCCCAGATTCGGCGTGATGACGCTGGCGCCGCGGTAGATCGAGAAATCCTTGCCCTTGGGGTCGGCCAGCACCGGAATGCCCTTGGCACGCGCGGCCTGAATCAGGCTCTGATGGTTCTTCAATGCGCCTTTGCCGTAGTCGGACAGCACCAGCACCTTCACCCCTTCGAGCAGGGCGTCGACTTCGGCGCCCAGCGACAGCGGGTCGGTGGCAAAGGGTTCTTCGAAATCGATGCGCAGCAGTTGCTGGTGACGGCTCATGACCCGCAGCTTGACGATGGTCGGCTGATGGGCGATGCGCTGGAAGATCGAACGAACCCCCGCTGCCTGCAGGCTGTTGGCCAGACTGTCGGCGGCCTCGTCCTGGCCGGTGACGCCCACCAGCGAGGCCGGCGCACCCAGCGCGGCAATGTTCAGCGCAACGTTGGCCGCACCACCCGGACGGTCCTCGATCTGCTCGACCTTGACCACCGGTACCGGGGCTTCAGGTGAAATGCGAGAGGTACCGCCATGCCAGTAGCGGTCGAGCATGACATCCCCGACCACCAGTACCGGAGCTTGATCGAAACGCGGCATGGACAACTTCATGGGCAACCCATATAGACAAAATGAACAGGGGCGGGATATTAGCACAGCCCTGGCACCGGCCTGTTCGGCGCCGGTAACCTGCTGTGACAACCAGGGCGCAGAACGCGCCCTGGCAGGGTGACTCAGGTGATGTCGGCCTTGGCCGGCTCATCCAGGCCCATGGCGTGCAGGCGCGCGTAATAGCCGTTTTCGGCCAGCAACTGGCCATGCGTGCCACGCTCGACAATGCGCCCCTGATCCATCACCAGGATCAGGTCGGCCTTCTCGATGGTCGACAGGCGGTGCGCGATCACCAGGGTGGTACGGCCTTTCATCACCTGGTCCAGGGCGGCCTGGATGTGCCGCTCCGACTCGGTGTCGAGGGCCGAGGTGGCCTCGTCGAGAATCAGCAGCGGTGCATTCTTGAGCAGAGCCCTGGCGATCGCCAGACGCTGGCGCTGGCCGCCGGACAGCAGCACGCCGTTCTCGCCGACCTCGGTGTCCAGCCCTTGGGGCAACTGATCGATGAACTCCTTGGCATAGGCATCGGCTGCCGCAGCCTCGATCTGCTCGCGCGGCGCACCGGCCAGGTCACCGTAGGCGATGTTGTTGGCCACGGTGTCGTTGAACAGGGTCACATGCTGGGTCACCTGGGCAATGTGCCGACGCAGGTTACGCAGGCGGTACTGCTCCACCTCCACGCCATCGAGCAGGATCTCGCCCTCGGCATGCGGATAGAAACGCGGTATCAGGCTGGCCAGGGTCGACTTGCCGCTGCCCGAACGCCCAACCAGCGCCACCATCTGACCCGGCTCGGCGGTGAAGCTGATGTCATCGAGCACGCGGCGCTCGCTACCCGGGTAGGTGAAGCTCAGGTGACGTACATCCAGGCGCCCGGTAACCCGGTCGCGCTCGACGGTGCCGTGGTCGACTTCCGGCTCCACATCCAGCTGCTCGAAGATGCTCTCGGCCCCCGACACACCCTTCTGGATGGTCGAGCTGACTTCCGACAGCTGGCGGATCGGCTTGGGCAGCAGGCCGGCCGCGGTAATGTAGGCCACCAGGTCGCCGGCGGTGGAGTCGCCGCGCAGGTACAGCACCAGGAACATCAGCACGGCCATGGCCGAGTAGATCACCAGTTGCAGCATCGGTGTATACACCGCGCTGGTCTTGGTCATGCGCAGCTGCTTCTCGGTGTTGCTCTGGCTGGCATCGGCGAAGCGCTGCTGCTCGTAGTTCTCGCCCCCGAAACTGCGCACCACGCGATAGCCCTGGATGGTCTCGGACGCGACATGCGTCACATCGCCCATGGCCACCTGGATCTTCTTGCTCTGCTTGCGGAATTTCTTGCTCGAACTGCTGACCATCAGCGCGATCAGCGGCAGGATCGCCAGCATCACGATGGTCAGCTTCCAGTTCATCCACAGCAGATAGCCGAACAGGAACACCACGGTCAGGCCTTCGCGGATCACCACCTTGATTGCATCGGTGGCGGCGCCGGTGACCATGGTCACGTTGAAGGTGATACGCGAAATCAGGTGTCCGGAGTTGTGGCTGTCGAAATAGCGGTTGGGCAATACCAGCAGCTTGTTGAACAACTCCACCCGCAGGTCGTGCACCAGGCCCAGGGAAACCTTGGCCAGAAAGAAGTTGCCCAGAAACGAGCCCAGGCCCTGCCAGGCGGCGATCAGCACGATCAGCAGCGGCACGGCCTGCAACAGTTGGAGGTCACGCAGGTAAGGCACGTTGGGGAACAACACCGCTTCGGGATTGCTCAGCCCATCGACGAAATACTTGAGGATGCCCGCCAGCATGGGCTGGGTCGAGGCGAATATCACGAAGCCGAGGATACTCAGCAGGAAAATGCCAATGTAGGGCTTTACGTAGGTCAACAGTCGGAAATAGATCTTCAGACTGGAGCTCTGCTGCGCCGTGCGCGGTGTTTCAGCCATCTTCGAGCTCACTGTTCAGGTTGAACGATCGATTTTATCACAGCCTGCCGATTGGGCACGCGCCCACACCAGCACGCTGGCCAGCCCCACTGGCAACCAACTGATGAACCATTCGGCACGGGGGGTGCCAGTCAGGCTCGCAGCGTCGAACTGCATGGCCAGGGTGCAGAACAGCCACAGACCAATGAGGCCCTTGCCCAACAGCGTGTCGCGGGCACGCCACCCCTCCCTGAGCACAAGCAGCCACACTGCAGCCCACAGCAACAGGCCAGGCACACCCAGCTCGATGCCGATGTGGGTGAACATGTTGTGCGAGTGATCGAAGGCGATACCGTTGGCCACCACCTTGAACTGCGTACCGAGGCCCAACCCCAGCCAGGGATGGTCGGCGATCATCTGGAGCGCGCTGTTGAAAATCTCGGGACGATAGGAAACGCCGCGCAATACGATCAGCCGGTAGACCATCAGAAAGCCCAGTACCGAAATGATCAGCGCCCCAGCGGCAAGCACTCGACTGCGCCGGTCACGGCACCAAAGCGGCATTGCCACGACGGTAAGCAGAAGGGCCAGCGCAGCGCCGCGGCTTTGGCCAAGCATCACGAAGGCCCCCAGACATACCACCGAAAGTGTCCATAAAAGCTGCATCCAGCGCTGTTGCGGCATCCAGTGCAACATCCAGACAATGGCCGCGCCCACCACGTAGGCACCCAGAATAGGATGGGAAATTTCACCGATGCCTTGCAGCCGAACCACCCATGGGCGCCCCAGGACTCCGTAGAAGTGGACGATCGAGATTGCAGCGGCCAGCCCCAGGCCGATACCGCCCCATTGCATCAAAAGTAAAAATCGCTGCGTACCTGCACTGGCCAGCAAAGGAAACGCCAACAGGAACAGGATGATGTAGAACAGCCGCTTGCCCTCCCGGATCGGCTCTTCACCTACGGCCCAGCTCAACGACACCAGGCCCCAGCCCAGCAACATAAGCACGCTCATGCACAGCGCGCGCTGCTGTGCCCACAATCGGCCGACCTGCTCCCGGGCCGACCAGCCCAGTACCAGGGTCGGTAGCCAAAGAAACGCGATCAGACCTTGCTGATAAATCTTGTTACTAGGCGCCAGAGCAATACCTGCCAGAAACCAGAGCAGCCCTACAGCCAACCACAATTGCGCCCAGCGACTCGCGTACATCATCCCTTCCCCATTCAATCCAAGCGACCAACATGGTGCATTCTTTTAGTTTTCGGCATTATGCCCTGTCATTCCTGCTCGCTATTTCGACAAGGCCATCTACATGCAATGCTCCCGGCTCCCTCAGGCCGACCTCAACCAACTGATCGTCGGTGCCCAGATACTGGAAGCTGACAGCTACGGTGCGAAAGTCTACCTGCTAGAGAACGGCAATATCCTTAAACTTTTCCGGCGCAAGCGCCTGCTGTCGTCGGCGTTGCTGCGGCCCTACTCCCGCCGCTTCATCGACAACGCCGCCAGGCTGGAGCAGTTGGGCATTCCGACTCTGCGTGTATTGGCGCATTACCGCCTGGAAAAGCCCGGCATGACGGCGGTGCTGTACCACCCCCTGCCAGGCCAGACGCTGAGCCAGCTCAGCCGCAAGGAAGGCTTCAGCTGGCAGCAGGCACTGCCGGACATGGTCCGCCTGGTACGGACCCTGCATCGATCGGGGGTATATTTTCGCTCGCTGCACCTGGGCAACATCGTGGTGACGCCCGACCAGCAGTGGGGGCTGATCGATGTGGCGGACATGCGTTTTCTACGCGGGCCGCTGAGCCGGCGCATGATCAAGCGCAACATACAGCACTTCGCCCGCTACCTGTCACGTGAAAAACTCGACGGGAGCTTCCCCCTCGCCGAGCTGGAACAGGCCCTACTGGCTCCCTGAGTCAGGCTTGACCGCCCACATTTCCCGCAGGGTTCGACTGAAGCATTCCCAGGCTTGCTCCGGGGCCAACGAGCGGTACTGCGCCTGGGCAACGGCGGTTGCCGGCAGGCTGGCGCAACGCTCGATGGCAGCAGCCCACTCCTGCACGTCACCGACCCGAGCGTAAAGACCGCTATCGCCCAACTGTTCATGGAACACCGGCAGGTCACTGCACAGCACCGGCACGCCGGCAATGACTGCCTCCTGCAGTACCAGGCCCAGGCCCTCGGCCCGGGAAGGCACGAGCAACCAGTCGAACGCCAGGTACAGGCACTCCAGAATGTCGCAATGCCCTGTCAGCGATACCTTGCCCTGCAGGCCCAGCGCCTGGATCTTTTGCTGCAGCAATGGGCGCTCGGGGCCTTCGCCGAGAATGACCAGGCGCAGATCGGGTTGCGCCCGGCTGGCGGCGGCAAATGCATCGATCAGGTAGTCGAACCCCTTGTCCATGACCAGGCGACCGACAGCCCCCATGATCCGCACACCAGGCTCCCTCAACCCCATGACCTGGCGCGCTTGCTGCGCTGTCAGTTGCTCGGCGCAAAAACGGGTAGGTTCCAACGCGGTACGCAAGGCCGTCACCTTCAGGCCCAGCTCGGCCTGCAATGACGCCGCCAGCGTGGCCGACACCGCCACCAGTGACAGCTGCGCCGGCTTGAACCCGCGCAACAGCGCCACGTCACTGGGATGCAAACGGGTCTTGCCGTGAAACACCACGGTCGCCTTTACCTCAGGCAGGCCCTTGAGCACAGGCAAGATCAGGCGCGACACACCCACCCCATCGAGCAGCAAGGCGTCGGCATCGGCCTCCAGCAGCGCCTTGCGCAGGCGGGCGCGCAACCAGGGCTGCAGCAGCCCCCACACATGACGACCCTTTATCAGGCGCTGTGGCAGGTTCCATTCCCGCGTTGCGCCCGGGGCGCACGCCGCCCCATGGCCCTGCAGCAACCAGCTGTTCACAGATATGTCAGGAGGCACCAGTGAAAGAATCTGCTGGTGGACCTTGTGCACGGAAACGAACGGCGAGCCACCTGCCCACATGATATTGATGACGTTCACTGGCCAGCCCACCTTGATTCACCTATCACTGGAAAGGCAGAAAACGACTCACGACAACAGAAGAGCAAGGCCAACTCCCACCACCAACCCCGCTATTGCCGCCAACGACAACCGAACACGCTCGCGCTGCTTGCGACGTGCCTTGCGCAGCCGCTCCTCGGGCATCGTGACGTGATGGCCGAATCCGGTGTGCAGTACCGCATCGCCTTCAAGGGTCACAGCAGTCAGTTCAAGTTCGGCATACCGCTTTGACAGCGACTTTTCACCGCCATGCGCAGCGAAGGGTGCACATAGATGATAGTCACTCAGGCGCCGCAGCCCTGGGTTCAGCGAGAAAGACTGCCACTCGGGCTTGTCCGAGAGCAGTGGGTAGCAAGGGACCCCAGCGATGATCTCGCGCTCGCCCAGATGAATGTAGGGGCTGTTGACGTTGAGGTCGTAGACGAAATTGCGCAGCCATACCTGCAGCAGTTTCGGCCGCGCCTCGAGAATCGCTCGCGAATCTTCGACGAAGGCCGGGCGATAGAACCGCCAGTCATCCTCGCAATGAAAGATGTACGGGGTTTTGACATGACCGTAGGCCAGGTCGATCGACGCCAGCTGCCCAAGCTTGGGCTTGTTCACGAACACCGTGCAGTAAGGCTTCCAGTGCTCCGGAATGGCGTCGTGTACGGCCTCGTCACCGCTGTCTTCGGTGATGAAAACCTCACGGACAGGCGCCGTGTTGAACTGATCGAAGCTGTCCAGCGTCAGCTTGAGCAGATTGAACCGCCCGCAGCTGGTCACTACCAGCGTCACATCACTCTTTTCACTAAATTGCACAGCAACCCCCGGTAAATACATCCATGCAGTTGCAACCTCTCCAGTCCGTTCGGGCGGCAGCCCAGGGAGTCAGACCCCCAGTTTCAGACGCAGACGCTGCCAAGCGCTCAGTGGTGGGTGAGGACGGAGTGCCGGCTGCAACTGCTCGACAATACTGCGCCCGACCTGGGCGAAACTGAAACGTGAAACCGACAAATCACGGCCGTTGGTGGCGATACGCTGCACCAGGGCCTCGTCGGCACGCAGGACCTTCAACTTGGCCTGCAGCTGGGCAATGCTGCCATACAGTACGACGTTGTGCATGTCCTGCAAACCCAGCGCACGATTCTCCGCCTCGCCCTGGTCGAACGCCAGCAGCACGCAACCGCAGGCCATGGCCTCGAAGTTCTTGATCATGTATTCGCCCATGCCGACGTCGGCACTGACGAAGAAACGAATGCGGTTGAGCGTGTCGCAATACTCGGCACCCGAATTGGTACGGGTCACCACCAGGTTCTCGACTTGCCCCAGCTCGTCGAGCAACGCCTTGCGGCCGCTGTAGGCCACACTGTTGGTGCTGCCGACGAAGGCAAGTTCCATGTCCCGCTCGCGCCCCTGGTCGGCCAGCAACTGCTGGTCGTAGCCCTTGGGCACGAACACCGCGTCGAAGCCTTCCTGGCGCAGACGCTCGCTGACCATGTAACCCGAGCTGATCACCCGGGCCCAGGGCAGCTTGCGGTAATGCGCGCTGAACTTGCCGGTGTACTTGCACGGAATGTAGTTCTGGTAGGCATCGTGCTCCAGAATGACCAGATTGGGCACGGTACGGATGAAACCGACCTGACGGATCTCCTGCTTGAAGCGCAGGAAGAAGATGATGCGGTCGTACCGGGTGACGTCCACCTCGCGGCGAAAATACCCGCGCAGGTCGCGCTGTTCGGCACTGCTCAACCAGCGCAGGTCGCATTCGCAATGGGCCGCAACCCCTTCGTACAGCCGGTCAAGAATGGCCCGCTGTTCCTTCTGCACCAGAAATAGAACTTTCATTGTCTTCCTTGCGGCGCTCGGGCCACAGCTATGCAGTCATGCACCGGGTTCAGAGGTCCCGGCGCCAGAACAATTCGTGTCGACGTACCGCCTTGCGGAAGAACTCGTTCTCACCGTAAGGCGAAGGCTGACGACCGGCCAGCCAACGTTGCAGCAGGCGACGCAGGCGACGCTTGAAGGGTGCACGCGGCTGCAGGTCATGCATCATGCCCAGGGCCATGGCCTTGTCGCGCTGGGTGTCCAGCGTCAGGCTCAGGCTGTAGGGCGCCCAGGCCTGGCCAGGCTCGACCTGCGGCGGCAAGGCAATGCCGGCACCGCTGTCACCCATCGGCCAGCGATCGTTGTCATGCAGGTGGTTGGCGTAGCACAACACGCTCTCGGGCTGCCATTGCAGGCCGTGCAACGCTTCGAGCACGGCGGCCTGGGCACACACGTGGTCCGGATGCGGGTCCAGGGTCGGGTGCGGCATCACCAGCACCTGTGGACGCGCCTGCATGATCAGTGCACGCAGGTCGGCCAGCAGGTTGTTCCAGGTGGGCGCGCCGTCCTGGTCGCCCGGCAGCGACAGGGCGTTGAGCTGACGGAACAGCCGCGTATCGCTCAGGTCGGCTTCGCGTGAGGCGACGGGCTGATCCGGTGTGGCCTGCATGGCGGGCAGTTGCAGGCAGAAATAGCCCAGTTGCACGCACTGCGCTTCTGGCACACCGGCCCAGCGCGGTACGGCGATACTGTCCCAGGCGCGCAAGCGGCCCTTCAGGCGTGCGGCCTGCGCAGGCTCCAGGCCCATCTGCTGGTAATGCTCGGCCTCGATCTCGCCGGCCGTAAGCGTCACGACCCACGCCTCTTCGGCCTGGCTGTACAGCCCGTAGGCGGCCAGTTCCGCATCGTCGGCGTGGGGCGCAATCACCATCACCCGGCGCTGGCGCAGGTCGCTGGCGCGCACCACGATCAGCGACGCAGCCTCGACCACCCGGCAGCAACGCCCGCGGATGCGCAGAGTGCCGGCCAGCAGCGCCGGCGCCTGCCCGGTCAGATTGAGGTAGCGCAGCCCGTCGACCCCGCGCTCCAAGCCCTGCAGGTCCGCCACCCCCTCGCCCAACACCTCGACGCCAGGATCACGAAAACGCCCCAGCAGCGAGCTTTTGACACGCACCTGCAGCACCAGCGTCTCATCGCCCGGCAGGCGCAATGATGCCGGCGCACGCAGCACCAGGCCGTCCAGCGACACCGGCACACGCTCGCAGGGTTCAGGGAACTCGTACAGATAATCATCACCTGGCGAATAGAACAGGTGATCGGCAAACCATGCCTCGTGAGCCACCCACAGCAGCGGCAACAGCACCAGCGCCAGCCACCATTTCACCAGCACGCCCAGGGCGATCAGCACCACCAGAGCGACCAGCAGGCCCACGCGCTTGTTGCGCCGATGGCGCCTGAGCAACTGCTGCTTGCGGCTCACACCTGAAACACCGGCACGGGGTTGCACCATCGGTCCTTGTACTCGCGATCGGCGCGGCCGAAGGAGAACCGCAGCGGCTTGTTCAGCGCACGCGCGGCTTCCCAGGCGCTCTGGGTGTTGAGAAAGCTCAGCACGCTGCCCGGGCTGAAGGCACGCGTCTCGGGGTCGACGCCGCCGTTGACGTACTCGACGCTGACCCACTCGGGAGCCTCGACGCGGTACACCAGCTGGATCGCGATCGGCTTGTCTTCCAGAAACAGCACCGAGCCGATCAGCAACGCGCGCAGGCGTTCGACCATCTCGGCCATGCGCTCGGCACCGGTGGCCGCAAAGCCCCAGCGGCGCTGGAACAGGTCGCAATACATCGACGCGATCTCGGTACTGGTGAACTCGGTGATGGCCCGCACCTGCCCGCCCGCCTCTTCCAGCAAGCGCAGTTCGCGGCGCTGGTTGTAGCGAAACTTCTTCGACAGTTCTTCGGGCTGGCGTGCCATGGCCAGGGCTTCGGGCTGCGCCTTGAGGCCGCTGAAACGGCCCTGGTTGAGCTCGGACAGGTAGCGCCCGGCATGGCGCAGCGGCGCCTGTGCATCGGCAGCGGCCGGCAGAATCAGCTCGGCATTGCCCAGGTCGAACAGGCCCTTCTTGCCCCGGCGCTTGAGCACGTCCTTGGACAATGCCAGGTAGCGGTCCCAGGTGGGGATGGCCGCCTTCAGTTGGTCACCCTGGTACCAGCCCAGGTAACGCACCGGAATATCGGCCATCTCGGCCAGTTGCGCGAGCACCAGCGGGTGGGTCGCCACACTGCCGCCAAAGCGCTGCCAGGCGTCGGCGTAGGCCGGCGCATCGATCACGCGCCAGCCGCGCTCACGCCAGCCTTGTACATAATTGAGCATCAGGCCTGCCCCGTCAGTTCGACAACCTGGGGAAGGTGCCAGAAAGTCTCGCGCACGGCCGTGTCGGAGAAGCGTTCGCGCAGGCGCTCGAGCATGCGCTCGGCACAGGCCTGGCGTTGCGCCTGGTCCAGCTCGGCCAGGTGTTGCAGGCCTTGCGCCAGACGCTCGGCATCCCCGAGCGGGAACAGGATGCCGACACCTTCGACCACTTCCTTGGCGCCACCGCAAGCGGTGGCCAGCAATGGCACGCCGGCCACCATCGCTTCGAGCAGCACCATGCCGAAAGGCTCGTGGTCCGAGCTCAGGGCAAACACGTCGAAGGCACTGAAATAGCGCCGTGCATCCGGCACCTGGCCGAGAAAGTCCACCTGTGCGGAAATCCCCAGCGCCTCGGCCTGCGCCTTGAGCGCGTGCTCCAGGCGGCCGGTGCCCAGCACTGCCAGGCGGGCGCCTGCCGGCAGTGCCGGCAGCGCCTGGGCAAACCCGCGCAGCAAGGTGGCCTGGTCCTTGTCCGGGTGCAGCCGGCCGACGTTGCCGACGATCCATGCCTTCGCATCCAGGCCCAGGGCCTGGCGCGCCTGCGCGGCGGGCACCAGGCTGGCCTGCAGGGCGTCGATGTCGATGCGGTTGTACAGCGTCTGGATACGCTCGGCCGGCCACTTGGGCAGGCACTGGCGCATGTCGTCGCGCACCGCGTCCGACACCCCGAGCAGGCTCAGGCGTTTGCTGAACAGGTTGGCGAACAGCTGGCGGGTACGCCGCTGGTAGTCGCCAAAGGCGTGGTGCACGCCGATCACCGGCAGGCGGGTGGCCAGCAGGGCGATGTAGATCGGCTTGAAGCGGTGGGCGATGCAGAAGCTGAATCGGCGCGACGCGGCAATGCAGCGCAGTTCGCGAATCGCGCCCAGCTTCAAGCCACGAATGGCCTTGGAGCTGAACTCGAGAAACAGCACTTCATCGCTCGCACAGCCCGCCGCCACCTGCGGATCGGCGGCGCCGGTGAGAAACACCGTGGTGACGCGATAGCCCTTGCCCGCGAACAGGCTGGCGTACTGACGGGCGCAATCGAGAAACGGCCCGTCATAGCCGTGGCAAAACTGCAGGACGTGCCGTTCAGCCAACGCTGTCATAAGCTTTCGCGCCGTCCTTGACCACCAGGATGTCTTCCATGATCAGGTACTGCAGGTCCGAGCCGAAGAACATGTTCAGGGCATCGGTCGGCGAGCAGATCATCGGTTCGCCACGACGGTTGAGCGAGGTATTGAGCGACACGCCGTTGCCGGTCAGGGTCTCCAGCGCCTTCATCATGTCGTAGTAGCGCGGGTTGTACTCGCGCTTGAGCACCTGGGCCCGCGAGGTGCCATCTTCGTGGACCACTTCCGGCACGCGGGTCTTCCACTCTTCAGCCACTTCGAAGGTGAAGGTCATGAACGGGGCCGGGTGATCGATCTTGATCATCTGCGGCGCCACGGTGTCGAGCATCGACGGGCAGAAAGGCCTCCAGCGCTCGCGGAACTTGATCTGGTGGTTGATGCGGTCGGCCACGCCCGGCACGCTCGGGCAGCCGATGATCGAACGTCCGCCCAAGGCCCGCGGGCCGAACTCCATGCGACCCTGGAACCAGGCCACCGGGTTGCCGTCGACCATGATCCGGGCGATCTGCTCGGGCATGTTGTCCAGCTTGCGCCAGGTCGGCTTGTGTTCGTGACGGGCGCAGGCGGCGATTACGTCCTCGTTGCTGTACGCCGGGCCGAGGTAGACGTGCTCCATCTTCTCGACCGGTACGCCACGGGCGTGGGACACATAGGCGGCAGCACCGACTGCGGTGCCGGCGTCGCCCGAGGCGGGCTGCACGAACAGCTCCTTCACGTCGGGGCGGGCGATGATCTTCTGGTTCAGCTTGACGTTCAGCGCGCAGCCGCCGGCAAAGGCCAGCTTGCCGGTTTCCTTGAGCACGTCACCCAGGTAGTAGTCGATCATCTGCAGCGCGAGCTTCTCGAACAGCGCCTGCATGCTGGCCGCGTAGTGGATGTACGGCTCGTCGGCGATGTCGCCTTCGCGCTTGGGCCCCAGCCACTCGATCAGCTTGGGCGAGAAGTAGAAACCCTTGCCCTTCTCTTTATAGCGGCGCAGGCCGATGACGTTGGCGTAGTCGGTGTTGATCTCCAGCTCGCCGTTTTCGAAGCTGGCCAGGCGCGAGAAGTCATACTTGCTGGCGTCGCCGTACGGCGCCATGCCCATGACCTTGAACTCGCCGTCGAGCATTTCGAAGCCCAGGAACTCGGTGATCGCGCCATACAGGCCGCCGAGGGAGTCCGGGTCGAAGAATTCCTTGATCTTGTGGATCTTGCCGTTTTCGCCGTAGCCGAAGAACGTGGTGGCGTACTCGCCCTTGCCGTCGATGCCCAGGATCGCGGTCTTTTCCTTGAAACCCGAGCAATGGTAGGCGCTGGAGGCGTGAGCCAGGTGGTGCTCGACCGGTTCGATCTTGATCTTTTTCGGATCGAAGCCCAGTTGCTCCAGGCACCAGACGATCTTGTTGCGGTAGCGCTTGTAGCGACGGTTGCCCATCAGCAGCGCGTCGAGGGCGCGATCCGGGGCGTACCAGTAACGCTTGGCGTAGTGCCAGCGGGCCTTGCCGAACAGGCTGATGGGGGCGAACGGAATCGCTACCACATCGACATCGGACGGCTTGATGCCGGCCTGTTCGAGGCAGAACTTCGCCGATTCGTAGGGCATGCGGTTCTTTGCATGTTTGTCGCGCACGAAGCGCTCTTCTTCAGCGGCGGCAATCAGCTTGCCGTCGATGTACAGGGCCGCGGAAGGATCATGGCTAAGGGCGCCGGACAGGCCAAGAATCGTCAATGCCAAGGGTCTAGCCTCTTCAAATCTGTAGATGTGCGCCCCGGCCTCATAGGCGGGTGGCAGCGAAAGGGCGGGATTATAGCGTAAAGCGTGGTACGGAGTGCAGGGCGCACTGCTGGCGTGGAACCCATCGCAGGTCAAGCCCGCTCCCACAAGGACATCATTGCCTCTGTGGGAGCGGGCTTGACCCGCGATAGGCCAACACATTCACAACACCCTACTCGGCAATCAGCCAGTCCATGCGCCAGCTGCCCTGGGTCTGCCCCAGCACCTGGGCCAGCCACGGCAGCAGTGCGCGCAGCTCTTCTTCCAGGCCCCATGGCGGGTTGGCGATCGCCAGGCCAGAGCCGTTCAAGCCCTGCGGGCTGTCCTGGGGGTGCACGTACAGCTCCACCCGCAGCAGCTTCGGCGCACCGGTGCTGGTCAGGTCCTGATAGAAACGCACCAGCTGGCGCTGGTCCTTGATCGGGTACCAGATGGCCGCGACCGTCTGGCGCATGCGGCCAATCGTCTCCTTCATCGCCACCGTGCAGCGCTTGAGCTCGTCGGCCTGCTCGAAGGGCGGGTCGATCAGCATCACCGCGCGCTTCTCCTGCACCGGCAGCAAGGCCCTCGGCACGTGCCAGCCCTCGCCCAGGTGCACCGCCACGCGTGGGTCCTTCTTCATGTTTTCCTTGAGCAGGCGCCCGTCTTCGGGGTGCTTCTCGTTGAGCAGCACGCGGTCCTGCTGGCGCGCCAGGCGCCGTGCCAGCTCGGGCGACCCCGGGTAGTAGCGCAGCTCGCCGTCGGGGTTCATCTTGCGCAGGATGCGCAGGTAATCGGCCGTCACCTCGGGCAGGTCGTCGCGCCCCCAGAGCCGGCCGATGCCTTCCAGCCACTCACCGGTGCGGGTCGCCTGGTCGCCCTGCAGGTCATACAGGCCAAGGCCGGCGTGGGTGTCGAGGTAGGCGAACGGCTGCTCCTTGCGCGACATCAGCGCAATCAGCCGGGTCAGTACGAGGTGTTTGAACACGTCGGCGTGGTTGCCGGCGTGAAAGGCGTGACGATAGTTCATGGCAACTCCTGCAAGGCCCGGAAGTTTACCCTGTCAGGCCCGCGCCGTCAGGTGACAGCCGCCAGAATGACAACGGCCCGACCTCCAGAAGAGGCCGGGCCGTTGCCGGGCAGCATGATGCAGCCGTGTTACTTGTCGGCGTGGAACGCCGCTTCAGCGGTTTCGAAACGCTTGACCATCGCAGCCGACGGGCTGCCCGCCTTGCTCACGAAGTAGATCGCCAGCGATGCGAACAGGAAGCCCGGGATGATTTCGTACAGGCCCATGGTGTCGAACTGCTTCCACAGGATCACGGTCACCGCGCCCACCACGATACCGGCCAGTGCGCCGTCGCGGGTCATGCCCTTCCACAGTACCGAAATCAGCACCACCGGGCCGAAGGCGGCACCGAAGCCGGCCCAGGCGTAGGCCACCAGGCCCAGCACGCGGTTGTCCGGGTTGGCGGCCAGCGCGATGGCGATCAGCGCAACCGCCAGCACCATCAGGCGACCGACCCATACCAGCTCGACCTGCGAGGCGTTCTTGCGCAGGAAGGTCTTGTAGAAGTCTTCGGTCAGGGCGCTGGAGCACACCAGCAGTTGGCAGCTCAGGGTACTCATCACTGCTGCCAGGATGGCCGACAGCAGCACACCGGCAATCCACGGGTTGAACAGGATCTTGGCCAGTTCGATGAACACGCGCTCGTGGTTCTCGGTGACCGGGCCGGCCACTTCAGGGTGCGCCGAGAAGTAGGCGATGCCGAAGAAGCCCACGGCCACGGTACCGGCCAGGCACAGGATCATCCAGGTCATGGAGATGCGACGGGCATTGGCGATCGATTTCACCGAGTCTGCCGCCATGAAGCGCGCCAGGATGTGCGGCTGGCCGAAGTAGCCCAGGCCCCAGCCCATCAGCGAGATGATGCCGATGAAGGTGGCGCCCTTGAACATGTCGAAGTTGCCCGCGCCCTGGGCTTCGATGGCCAGGAAGGTGGTGTCGAAGCCGCCGGTGGCGATCAGCACGATCACCGGGGTCAGGATCAGCGCGAAGATCATCAGCGTGGCCTGCACGGTGTCGGTCCAGCTCACCGCCAGGAAGCCACCGACGAAGGTGTAGGCGATGGTGGCAGCAGCACCGGCCCACAGCGCCGTCTCATACGACATGCCGAAGGTGCTTTCGAACAGGCGGGCACCGGCCACGATGCCGGAGGCGCAATAGATGGTGAAGAACACCAGGATCACGATTGCCGAAATGATGCGCAGCAGGCCGCTGCGGTCTTCGAAACGGCTGGCGAAATAGTCCGGCAGGGTCAGCGCGTCGCCGTTGTGCTCGGTCTGCACGCGCAGGCGGCCGGCCACGAACAGCCAGTTCAGGTAGGCGCCGACGGTCAGGCCGATGGCGATCCAGGCTTCGGAAAGGCCCGACATGTAGATGGCGCCCGGCAGGCCCATCAGCAACCAGCCGCTCATGTCCGAGGCACCGGCCGAGAGCGCGGTCACCACGCTGCCGAGGCTGCGGCCACCGAGGATGTAGTCGGAAAGGTTGTTGGTGGAGCGATAGGCCATGAAGCCGATCAGCACCATTGCCGCGATGTAGATCACGAACGTGATCGTGAGTGGATTGCTAAAACTCATTGTTGCGCCCTGGCGTTTGTTTTTATGTAGTGACAGCCGCTAACGGTTGCACCCAGGCGGCGAATCCTATGCAACAACGCGAACAAGGTGCAACCAGTTTCTTCAGTCAAGTTGCACCTGGTCGGATATTTCGCATAACAACGTGTTTTTGCTCCATTTGGGAGCAAAAACCGCCGTTTACATAAGCAAATGCACCTTGAACAGCCATTTATGCTGTGGGGTTTTAGCCACCGGACGAGTAGCACTCCTCAACGCGATTATTTGGGTTGCACTAGGTTGCACCCACAAAGGCGCCCGGCTAATCTTGGCGCCAGCTTAGCCACGGCCCAGTGGCAATAATGAGGATAAGAAATGGCGACGACCACCCTTGGGGTCAAACTCGACGACCCTACCCGCGAGCGACTGAAAACGGCTGCGCAGTCCATCGACCGCACCCCGCACTGGTTGATCAAGCAGGCGATCTTCAACTACCTGGAGAAGCTCGAGGGTGGCGCCACCCTGACCGAACTCAGCGGTCAGCCCGGCAATCAGGGCGACGACGCCGGCGATGTGCAGGCCGACCACTCGCACCAGTGCTTCCTCGAGTTCGCCGAAAGCATCCTGCCGCAGTCGGTGCTGCGCGCCTCGATCACCGCCGCCTACCGTCGTCCGGAACCGGAAGTGGTGCCGATGCTGCTGGAGCAGGCACGCCTGCCCGCGCCCATGGCCGAGGCCACCCACAAGCTGGCCGCCGGCATTGCCGAAAAGCTGCGCAACCAGAAGAGCGCCAGCGGCCGCGCCGGCATCGTCCAGGGCCTGCTGCAGGAGTTCTCGCTGTCGTCCCAGGAAGGCGTGGCGCTGATGTGCCTGGCCGAAGCCCTGCTGCGCATCCCCGACAAGGGCACCCGCGATGCGCTGATCCGCGACAAGATCAGCACCGGCAACTGGCAGCCGCACCTGGGCAACAGCCCGTCGCTGTTCGTCAACGCCGCCACCTGGGGCCTGCTGCTGACCGGCAAGCTGGTGTCCACGCACAACGAATCCGGCCTCACCTCCTCGCTCAGCCGCATCATCGGCAAGAGCGGCGAGCCGATGATCCGCAAGGGCGTCGACATGGCCATGCGCCTGATGGGCGAGCAGTTCGTCACCGGCGAGACCATTGCCGAAGCCCTGGCCAATGCCAGCAAGTTCGAAGCCAAGGGTTTCCGCTACTCCTACGACATGCTCGGTGAAGCCGCGCTCACCGAGCACGACGCGCAGAAATACCTGGCCTCCTACGAGCAGGCCATCCACGCCATCGGCAAGGCCTCCCATGGCCGCGGCATCTATGAAGGCCCTGGCATCTCGATCAAGCTCTCGGCCCTGCACCCGCGCTACAGCCGCGCCCAGTACGAGCGCGTGATGGACGAGCTGTACCCGCGCCTGCTGTCGCTGACCCTGCTGGCCAAGCAGTACGACATCGGCCTGAACATCGACGCCGAAGAGGCCGACCGCCTGGAGCTGTCGCTGGACCTGCTCGAACGCCTGTGCTTCGAGCCGCAGTTGAGCGGCTGGAACGGCATCGGCTTCGTGATCCAGGCCTACCAGAAGCGCTGCCCTTACGTGATCGACTACGTCATCGACCTGGCACGCCGCAGCCGTCACCGCCTGATGATCCGCCTGGTAAAGGGCGCGTACTGGGACAGCGAGATCAAGCGCGCCCAGGTCGAAGGCCTGGAAGGCTACCCGGTGTACACCCGCAAGGTGTACACCGACGTCTCCTACATCGCCTGCGCCCGCAAGCTGCTGTCGGTGCCCGAAGCCATCTACCCGCAGTTCGCCACGCACAACGCCCACACCCTGTCGGCCATCTACCATATCGCCGGGCAGAACTACTACCCGGGCCAGTACGAGTTCCAGTGCCTGCACGGCATGGGCGAGCCGCTGTACGAACAGGTGGTGGGCAAGGTGGCCGACGGCAAGCTGAACCGTCCGTGCCGCGTGTACGCCCCGGTCGGCACCCACGAAACGCTGCTGGCCTACCTGGTGCGTCGCCTGCTGGAAAACGGCGCCAACACCTCGTTCGTCAACCGCATCGCCGACCAGTCGATCTCGATCCAGGAACTGGTGGCCGACCCGGTCGCGACCATCGAGCGCATGGCCACCCAGGAAGGCGGCTTCGGCCTGCCGCACCCGCGCATCCCGTTGCCGCGTGACCTGTACGGTGCCGAGCGCGCCAACTCCAGCGGCATCGACATGGCCAACGAACACCGTCTGGCCTCGCTGTCGTGCGCCCTGCTGGCCACCGCGCACAACGACTGGAAGGCCGAGCCGATGCTCGGTTGCGCGTCCAGCGACGAAGCTGCCACACCGGTGCTGAACCCGTCCGACCACCGTGACGTGGTCGGCCACGTGCAGGAAGCCACCGTCGAGGACGCCGACAACGCCATCCAGTGCGCACTCAACGCCGCACCGATCTGGCAGGCCACCCCGCCGGCCGAGCGTGCCGCGATCCTGGAACGTGCCGCCGACCTGATGGAAGGCGAGATCCAGCCGCTGATGGGCCTGCTGGCCCGCGAAGCCGGCAAGACCTACGCCAACGCCATCGCCGAGGTGCGCGAAGCGGTCGACTTCCTGCGCTACTACGCGGTGCAGGCACGCAACGACTTCAGCAACGACGCCCACCGCCCGCTGGGCCCGGTGGTGTGCATCAGCCCGTGGAACTTCCCGCTGGCGATCTTCAGTGGCCAGGTGGCTGCAGCGCTCGCTGCCGGCAACCCGGTACTGGCCAAGCCTGCCGAGCAGACCCCGCTGGTGGCCGCCCAGGCCGTGCGCCTGCTGCTCGAGGCCGGCATCCCGCAAGGCGTGGTGCAACTGCTGCCGGGCCGTGGCGAGACCGTCGGTGCGCGCCTGGTAGGCGATGACCGGGTCAAGGGCGTGATGTTCACCGGTTCCACCGAAGTGGCGCGCCTGCTGCAACGCAACATTGCCGGCCGCCTGGACAGCCAGGGCCGTCCGATCCCGCTGATCGCCGAAACCGGTGGCCAGAACGCGATGATCGTCGACTCCTCGGCGCTGACCGAGCAGGTGGTCATCGACGTGGTCTCCTCGGCCTTCGACAGCGCCGGCCAGCGTTGCTCGGCCCTGCGCGTGCTGTGCCTGCAGGAAGACTCGGCCGACCGCGTGATCGAGATGCTCAAGGGCGCCATGGCCGAAAGCCGCCTGGGCAACCCGGAGCGCCTGAGCGTGGACATCGGCCCGGTGATCGACGCCGAGGCCAAGGCTGGCATCGAAAAACACATCCAGGGCATGCGCGACAAGGGTCGCAACGTGTATCAGGTGGCCATTGCCGACGGTGAAGAGATCAAGCGCGGCACCTTCGTGATGCCGACCCTGATCGAGCTGGAAAGCTTCGATGAACTGCAGCGTGAGATCTTCGGCCCCGTACTGCACGTGGTGCGCTACAACCGCAAGCACCTCGACCAGCTGATCGAGCAGATCAATGCATCCGGCTACGGCCTGACCCTGGGCGTGCACACCCGCATCGACGAGACCATCGCCAAGGTGATCGACAACGTCCATGCCGGCAACGTCTACGTCAACCGCAACATCGTCGGCGCCGTGGTCGGCGTGCAGCCGTTCGGCGGTGAAGGCCTGTCGGGGACCGGCCCCAAGGCCGGTGGCCCGCTGTACCTGTACCGTTTGCTGTCCACGCGCCCGGCCGATGCCATCGAGCAGTCGTTCCAGCGCAGCGACGCCGGTACTGCCCCGGACGCGCGTCTGCGCGAGCAGTTGCTCAAGCCGCTGCAATCGCTCAAGGCGTGGGCCGGCAGCAACCAGCAGGCCGAACTGGCGCAGCTGTGCGAGCAGTTCGCGCAGCAGTCGCAGAGCGGCGTCACCCGCCTGCTCAACGGCCCGACCGGCGAGCGCAACAGCTACACCATCCTGCCGCGCGAGCACGTGCTGTGCCTGGCCGAGTCGGAGGCTGATCTGCTGACTCAACTGGCAGCGGTACTGGCGGTGGGCAGCTCGGCAGTGTTCGTCGACGGCGAGCCGGGCAAGGGCTTGCGTGGGCGCTTGCCGAAGGATGTGCAGGCGCGCATCAAGCTGGTGAGCGACTGGGCCAAGGACGAGGTGGTGTTCGACGCGGTGCTGCATCACGGCCATTCGGACCAGCTGCGCGCAGTGTGCGAGCAGGTGGCCAAGCGTGCCGGTGCGATCGTGGGTGTGCAGGGCTTGTCGTCGGGTGAAACCGCGATTGCGCTGGAGCGCCTGGTGATCGAGCGTGCGTTGAGCGTGAACACCGCCGCAGCGGGCGGCAATGCCAGCCTGATGACCATCGGCTAACCACCGACGCGTTGCCAATCGCGGGTCAAGCCCGCCCCCACAGGATCGATGCAGATTCTTGTGGGGGCCGGCCTGGCCCGCGATTTTTTTTGCGGACACACACCTGACAACGGTTCTGACCCCTCATCACCCCCACCTATTAACCTGTCCACCTCCCGCCCGCATGCCTAGACTCGGCCCCATCCCCACCAAGGTATGGCCGCCATGTCCGACACCCTGCTCAGCGCCCGCAACCTGGCCTTCGAACTCTACGAAGTGCTTGACGCCGAGGCCCTCACCCAACGCCCACGCTTCGCCGAGCACAGCCGCGAAACCTTCGATGCCGCGCTGCACACCGCTCGCACCCTGGCCGAAAAATACTTCGCCCCGCACAACCGCAAGGGCGACGAGCACGAGCCACGCTTCGAGAACGGCCAGGCCATCCTGATCCCCGAGGTCAAACCTGCCGTCGACGCCTTCCTCGACGCCGGATTTCTCAACGCCAATCGCGACTTCGAGGCCGGCGGCATGCAGTTGCCCACCCTGCTCTCGCAAGCCTGCTTCGCCCACTTTCAGGCCGCCAACGCCGGCACCACCGCCTACCCGTTCCTGACCATGGGCGCCGCCAACCTGATCGAGAACTTCGGCACCGACGAGCAAAAGCGCCTGTTCCTGCAACCGATGATCGAGGGCCGCTTCTTCGGCACCATGGCCCTCACCGAACCCCACGCCGGCAGCTCGCTGGCCGATATCCGCACCCGCGCCGAACCCGCCGCCGACGGCAGCTTCCGCCTCAAGGGCAACAAGATCTTCATCTCCGGGGGCGATCACACGCTGTCCGAGAACATCGTGCACCTGGTACTGGCCAAACTCCCCGACGCACCACCCGGGGTAAAGGGCATTTCGCTGTTCATCGTGCCCAAGTTCCTGGTCAACCCGGACGCCAGCCTGGGCCAGCGCAACGATGTGGTGCTGGCCGGCCTGTTCCACAAGATGGGCTGGCGCGGCACCACCTCCACCGCACTCAACTTCGGCGACAACGACCAGTGCGTCGGCTACCTGATCGGCCAGCCGCACCAGGGCCTGGCCTGCATGTTCCAGATGATGAACGAGGCGCGCATCGGCGTGGGCATGGGCGCGGTGATGCTCGGCTACGCCGGCTACCTGTACTCGCTGGACTACGCCCGCCAGCGCCCGCAAGGCCGCCTGCCCGACAACAAGAACCCCGCCACCGCCGCCGTGCCGATCATCCAGCACAGCGATGTGAAACGCATGCTGCTGACCCAGAAGGCCTACGTCGAAGGCGCTTTCGACCTGGGCCTGTACGCCGCCCGGCTGTTCGACGACAGCCATACCGCCGCCACCGAAGACGAGCGCCAGCAGGCCCAGCAACTGCTCGACCTGCTGACACCGATCGTCAAGTCGTGGCCGTCCGAGTTCTGCCTCAAGGCCAATGAGCTGGCGATCCAGATCCTCGGTGGCCACGGCTACACCCGCGATTACCCGGTAGAGCAGTACTACCGCGACAACCGCCTGAACCCGATCCACGAAGGCACCCACGGCATCCAGTCACTCGACCTGCTCGGGCGCAAGCTGGCCCAGCACGGTGGCGCCGGCCTCAAGCAACTGGTACGCCTGATCGCCGGCACCTGCGCCCAGGCCCAGGCCTACACCCGCCTGGACCCGTTGCGCGAACCGCTGGAACAACTGCTCAGCCGCCTGCAGCACGTGACCCTGGGCCTGCTTGGCGAGTTGTCCACAGGCCAGGTCAACAGCGCCCTGGCCAACTCGGCGCTGTACCTCAAGGCCTTCGGTCACTGCGTGATCGGCTGGCGCTGGCTGGAGCAGGCGATTCGCGCCGAACAGGGCCTGGCCCGCGGCAACCCGGCCGATACCGGGTTCTATCGGGGCAAGTTGCAGGCCGCACGGTTTTTCCTCACCTGGGAAGTACCGGCCTGCCATAATGACCTCGCATTGCTCGAGGCCCGCGACGACACCTGCCCGGGCATGCACGAGGAGTGGTTCTGAGGGGGAACCACCGTCACCCGGAGGTTCGCGCATGTTCGATTTCACCGCGCCGCTGCGCCAGCGTTTCGCTGGCCTGAACAGCGGCGCCGAGTTTTTCTCCCTGCGCTATGTGCAGGAAGCCCACCAGCACCTGTCGGTGCGCAAGAACATCGCCGAACCACCCAGCCTGACCCGCGACCAGGGCGCGATGCTCACCGTGCGCGTCAACGGCGTGGAGGCCTACGCGGCCACCGCCGACCTGTCCCAGGCCGGCCTGCAACGCGCCCTTGACCAGGCCGAGGCGCTGGCCCGCCAGATCGCGCGCCACGCCCTGCTCGACCTGCGCGAGCAACCGGTGTCCAGCGCCCGCGCCGACTACTGCTCGCCCAACCTCAACAGCACCTTCCCGGCCCTGGCCGACTGCTATGAACTGCTGGCCCGCGAATCGGCCAGCATGCCGGGCGATTCGCGCCTGGTGAACTGGCAGGCCAGCCTGGGCCTGAGCACGGTCGAGCAGATCTACCTCAACAGTGCCGGCGCCGAACTGCGCCAGGCGCAACGCTTCGTGTTCCCCGGCATGAGCGTCACCGCCTTCGACGGCAGCGACAGCCAGAGCCGCAGCCTGGGCCGCGAGAACTTCGGCCAGCAGGGCGGCGTGGATGTGATCGAGCGCTGCGGCCTGCTCGGTGCCGGGGCCCAGGTGGCTGACCAGGCCCTACAACTGCTGCTGGCGCCCAACACCCCGAGCGGGGTACGCGACCTGCTGCTGATGCCCGACCAGATGATGCTGCAGATCCACGAGTCCATCGGCCACCCGCTGGAGATGGACCGCATCCTGGGCGACGAGCGCAACTACGCCGGCACCAGCTTCATCAAGGCCCAGGACTTCGGCCACCTGCAGTACGGCTCGGCACTGCTCAACGTGACCTTCGACCCGGCCATCCCCGAAGAGCTGGCCAGCTACGCGCACGATGACGACGGCACCCCGGCCCACAAGCAGTTCCTGATTCGCGAGGGTGCACTGGTGCGCCCGCTGGGCGGTGCGCTGTCACAGTTCCGCTCGGGCCTGGACGGCGTGGCCAACAGCCGCGCCTGCGGCTGGAACCGCGCACCGATCGACCGCATGGCCAACCTCAACATCGAGCCGGGCGACAAGTCCCTGGCGCAACTGATCGGCGGCATCGAGCACGGCATCCTGATGCGCACCAACCGCTCGTGGTCCATCGACGATGCGCGCAACAAGTTCCAGTTCGGCTGCGAATGGGGCCAGTTGATCGAGCACGGCGAACTCAAGGGCGTGGTCAAGAACCCCAACTACCGCGGTATTTCCGCCGGTTTCTGGCGCAACCTCAGCGCCGTGGGCGACGCCAGTACCTTCCAGGTGCTCGGCACGCCCAACTGCGGCAAGGGCGAACCCAACCAGGTGGTGCGCGTGGGCCATGCCTCGCCGGCCTGCGTGTTCAGCCAGATCGACGTATTCGGAGGAGACGCCTGATGGCCGCCAGCCCTTTGCACAACTTCCAGGACCTGGTCGCATGGCTGCGCGACAACGTGCGCGCCCCCGAACAGTTCACCCTGAGCTACAGCGCCGAGCAGTCGCAATTCATCCGATTCAACCATGCCAGGGTGCGCCAGGCCGGCGACGTGCAACAGGCCGGTGCGAGTCTGAAGCTGATTGCCGACGGTCGCCAGGCCGACCTGCACCTGACCCTCAGCGGCGAGCCGGCGCTGGACCGCGAGCGCCTGCACCAGGCACTGGCCGAGCTGCGCCAGATCCTGCCGCTGATCCCTGCCGACCCGTACCTGTTGCTCAACGACAGTGCCTGGCACAGCCATCAGGTACAGGACGGCCCGCTGCCGGATACCGCACGGGTGCTCGAGCAGATCGAACACGGCGCCGGCGCGCTGGACCTGGTGGGCATCTATGCCGCCGGGCCGATCAGTCGCGGCTTTGCCAGTTCGTTCGGCGCCTCTGGCTGGCATCAGGCCAACAGCTTCAATTTCGACTTCAGCCTGTTCCACGCCAACGGCCAGGCGGTGAAGGCCAACTACGCCGGGCAGGTGTGGGACAACGCCGCGTTCGCCCGGCGCCTGGCCCAGGCCCGCGAGCAGCTGGAGTACCTGGGTCGTCCACTCAAGACCCTCGCCCCCGGCCAGTACCGCGCCTACCTGGCACCGGCAGCGATGGACGAAATCATGGGCATGCTGTGCTGGGGCGGTTTTTCGGCGCAGGCCATCGCCAGCAAGGACAGCCCGCTGCAACGCCTGTATGCCGGCGATGCGGCATTGAGCCCGCTGGTGAACATCACCGAACAGGTCAGCGGCTCGCTGAGCTCGGCGTTCTCCGGCGAAGGCTACCCACGCAGCGACGTGCAACTGGTGGACGCAGGGCAGGCGCGCGAACAGCTGACCAATGCGCGCAGCGCCGCCGAGTTCGAGCAGGTCGCCAATGGCGCCGAGGCCCACGAGTGGCCGAGCGCCTTGAGCCTGGCCGCCGGCGAGCTGGCGCTGGATGAGGTGCTCGCCAGGCTGGGTACGGGCCTGTACATCAGCAACCTGTGGTACCTGAACTACTCCGACCTGCCGGCGGCGCGCATGACCGGGCTGACGCGCTTTGCGACATTCTGGGTCGAGGACGGTCAGATCCAGGCGCCGGTCAGCACCATGCGCTTCGACGACAGCGTGTGCAGCCTGCTCGGCTCGCAGCTGGAGGCGCTCACGACCGAGCGCGAGCTGATCCTGTCGACCAGCACCTACGGACAGCGCCAGACCAGTTCGAGCCATTTGCCGGGGGCGCTGGTCAAACGCCTGACGCTGACATTGTGATGCCGCCATCGCGGGTCAAGCCCGCTCCCACAGGGATCACCGCCGCCCCTGTGGGAGCTGCGGTTCGACGCTTCGACTTGCCCGCGAAGGGGCCCTCAAGGACATAGAGCATGCCCAACCGCACCCCGCTGGACCCCGTCACCGCCCGCTGGATTCCCTGGGTGGTGGCCATCGCCTTCTTCATGCAGTCGCTGGACGGCACCATCCTCAACACCGCGCTGCCGGCCATGGCCCGCGACCTGGCGGAAAACCCGCTGCGCATGCAGTCGGTGATCATCGCCTACATGCTCACCGTGGCCCTGCTGATCCCGGCCTCGGGCTGGATCGCCGACCGCTTCGGCACCAAGCGCATCTTCTTCAGCGCGATCCTGCTGTTCAGCATCGGCTCGCTGCTGTGTGCACTGTCCAACAGCCTCGGCATGCTGGTCGGTGCCCGCGTGATCCAGGGCCTGGGCGGCGCGCTGATGCTGCCGGTGGGGCGCCTGGTGGTGCTGCGCGCCTACCCGCGCACCGAACTGGTGCGCATCATGAGCTTCATCACCATCCCCGGCCTGCTCGGCCCGCTGCTGGGCCCGACCATGGGCGGCTGGCTGGTGGAGTACCTGAGCTGGCACTGGATCTTCCTGCTCAACCTGCCGGTCGGCGCGCTGGGCTGCTACGCGGTGTGGAAGTTCATCCCCGACCTGCGCGGCTCCGAGCGCACACGCTTCGACGGCGTGGGCTTTGTGCTGTTCGGCGCCGCGATGGTACTGATCACCATCGCCATGGAGGGCCTGGGCGAGCTGCACCTGCCGCACCTGCGCGTGATGCTGCTGCTGTTCGCCGGCATGGCGTGCCTGGCCGCCTACTGGCTGCGCGCCGGCAGCATCGACAACCCGCTGTTCTCGCCCCGGCTGTTTCGCACCCGTACCTTCTCGGTGGGCATCCTCGGCAACCTGTTCGCCCGCCTGGGCAGCGGCGCACTGCCGTTTCTGGTGCCGTTGCTGCTGCAGGTGGCGCTGGGCTATTCGCCGTCCCAGGCCGGCATGAGCATGATCCCGCTGGCCGCCTCGGCGATGGTCGCCAAGTCCATCGCCCGGCCGCTGATCGAGCGCCTGGGCTACCGCACCATCCTCACCGGCAACACCCTGCTGCTGGGCGTGCTGCTGTGCAGCCTGGGGCTGGTCAACGAACACACCCCGTATGCCCTGCTGCTGGTGCAACTGGGGCTGCTGGGGGCGGTGAACTCGCTGCAGTTCACGGCGATGAACACCGTGACCCTGATCGACCTGGACGACGCCAGCGCCAGCAGCGGCAACAGCCTGCTGTCGGTGGTGGCGCAGCTCTCGCTGAGCCTGGGTGTGGCCTGCGCCGGCGCACTGCTGGGCGGCTTTACCGGCGCCGGCAGCGGCGATGGGGTGGAGACCACGCTGGGCGCGTTCCAGCTGACCTTCCTGACCATCGGCCTGATGTCGATGCTGGCGGCGGCGATCTTCATGCAGCTGTCCAGGGCGGACGGAAGGCGTGCCCGTCGTCCGGAACCGGAGATCGAGGCTTAGGGCTAATGGCCACGAGGCTGGTACACTGCGCGACATTTTGTTTTGCAGGCCCGCCTCGTGACCACCATTGCCACCGAATTCGCCACCTTGCCGCTGTCCGCCGCCATGCTGGCCAACCTGGACGCCCTCGGCTACGCCCAGATGACCCCGATCCAGGCCCAGAGCCTGCCGGTGATCCTCAAGGGCATGGACCTGATCGCCCAGGCCAAGACCGGCAGCGGCAAGACTGCCGCGTTCGGCATCGGCCTGCTCAACCCGATCAACCCGCGCTACTTCGGCTGCCAGGCCCTGGTGCTGTGCCCCACCCGCGAGCTGGCCGACCAGGTGGCCAAGGAGCTGCGCCGTCTGGCCCGCTCCGAAGACAACATCAAGATCCTGACCCTGTGCGGCGGCGTGTCCCTGGGCCCGCAGATCGCCTCGCTGGAACACGGCGCGCACATCATCGTCGGCACCCCGGGCCGCGTGCAGCAGCACCTGCGCAAGGGCACCCTGGTGCTCGACGGGCTCAACACCCTGGTGCTCGACGAAGCCGACCGCATGCTCGACATGGGCTTCTACGACGCCATCGCCGACATCCTCGGGCAAACCCCGGAGCGTCGCCAGACCCTGCTGTTCTCGGCCACCTACCCGGCCGGCATCAAGCAGCTGTCGGCCGCATTCATGCGCAACCCGCAGCAGGTCAAGGCCGAGTCGCTGCATGCCGACACGCAGATCGAGCAGCGCTTCTACGAGATCTCGCCCGAGCAGCGCATGGACGCGGTGACTACCCTGCTGGCGCACTTTCGTCCGCAGTCGTGCGTGGCGTTCTGCTTCACCAAGCAGCAGTGCCAGGAAGTGGTCGATCACCTCAAGGCCAAGGGCATCGCCGCCGAGTCGCTGCATGGCGACCTGGAGCAGCGCGACCGTGACCAGGTGCTGACCCTGTTCGCCAACCGCAGCACCTCGGTGCTGGTGGCCACCGACGTGGCCGCGCGCGGGCTGGATATCGACGCGCTGGACATGGTCATCAACGTGGAGCTGGCGCGGGACTCGGAAATTCACGTGCACCGCGTGGGCCGTACCGGGCGTGCCGGCGAGAAGGGCCTGGCGGCGAGCCTGGTGGCCCCGTCCGAAGCGCACCGCGCCCAGGCCATCGAGCAGCTGCAGAAGGCGCCCCTGCGCTGGGAGCAGATCGACAGCCTCAAACCCCAGGCCGGCGGCCCGCTGGTGCCGACCATGAGCACGCTGTGCATCGGTGCCGGGCGCAAGGACAAGCTGCGGCCGGGCGACATCCTGGGTGCGCTGACCGGTGATGCCGGCATCCCGGGCACCCAGGTGGGCAAGATCGCGATCTTCGATTTCCAGGCCTTCGTGGCGGTGGAACGCGGCGTGGCCAAGCAGGCGCTGCAGCGGCTCAACAGCGGCAAGATCAAGGGGCGCTCGCTGCGGGTTCGCATCGTCTGAGTCGTTTATCGCCTATCAGGGCCTCATCGCGGGTCAAGCCCGCTCCCACAAGGACTTGCGTACCTCCTGTGGGAGCGGGCTTGACCCGCGATAGCTTCAACACCTATTTGAGGATTTTGCAGTGCGTTCCACCGAAGTGATCATCATCGGCGCTGGCGCCGCCGGCCTGATGTGCGCCATCCACGCCGCCAACCGCGGCCGCCAGGTGCTGCTGCTGGACCATGCCAACAAGCCCGGCAAGAAGATCCTGATGTCCGGTGGCGGGCGCTGCAACTTCACCAACCTGTACACCGAGCCGGCCAACTTCCTCTCGCACAACCCGCACTTCTGCAAGTCGGCCCTGGCCCGCTACACCCAGTGGGACTTCATCGAGATGGTCGGCAAGCACGCCGTGCCCTATCACGAGAAAAAACTCGGCCAGCTGTTCTGCGACAACAAGTCCAGCGACATCCTCGACATGCTGCTCAGCGAGCTCCAGAGCGCCGGCGCCGAGCTGCGCATGGACACGCGCATCGAGCAGATCGAAAAGCTCGAGCATGGCTACCTGCTCGAAACCAGCATGGGCACGCTGCAATGCCAGTCGCTGGTGATCGCCACCGGCGGCCTGTCGATCCCGACTTTGGGTGCCACCGGTTTCGGCTACCAGGTGGCCCGCCAGTTCGGCCACACCCTGCTGCCGACCCGCGCCGGGCTGGTGCCCTTCACCATCACCGAGCCGCAGCTCAAGGCCATGTGCACCGAGCTGTCGGGCACCTCGGTGGACTGCGTGGCCAGCTGCAACGGCACCAGCTTTCGCGAGAACCTGCTGTTCACCCACCGTGGCCTCAGCGGCCCGGCGATCCTGCAGGTGTCGTCGTTCTGGCACAGCGGCGACAGCGTCGAGATCAACCTGCTGCCCGAGCATGACGCCCTCGCCTGGCTGCAACAGCAACAGGCCGAACGCCCCAACAGCGAACTCAAGACCCTGCTTGGCGAGGTCTTCACCAAGAAGATGGCCAACCTGCTGGCCGAGCACTGGTTCGTGTCCCGGCCGATGAAGCAGTACACCCCGGCCGAACTGGCCGAGGTCGCCGACAAACTGGCGGCCTGGCAGGTGGTGCCGGCCGGCACCGAGGGCTATCGCACCGCCGAAGTCACCCTGGGCGGGGTCGACACCCGCGAAGTGTCGTCCAAGACCCTGGAGTCGCTGAAAAGCCCCGGCCTGTATTTCGTGGGCGAAGTGCTGGACGTCAGCGGGCACCTGGGCGGGTTCAATTTCCAGTGGGCCTGGGCATCGGCCTACGCGGCCGCGCAGTTCGTCTAACCTTCGCGTTAGAATCGCGCATCACGGAACAAATTTTGCTGGTACGTGACCACGGTGACAGTTCGCTGCCACCGTGACCGGCTCAATTTCGATCATCGCCAAGCAGGCCTGCCGCCCTATCATGTCATCGTCTTCCTTGCGTCACTCGCTGCGTCGTTTGTGGGCCCTGGACAAGTTCAGCTACAGCATCCGGGTATTGATCGCGCTGACCGGCAGCATGGCGCTGTGCTGGTACCAGGACGAGATGGGGCTGCTGATCCCGCTGTTCCTGGGCATCATCGCCAGCGCCCTGGCCGAGACCGACGACAGCTGGCAGGGCCGGCTCAACGCCCTGGCCGTGACCCTGGTGTGCTTCACCGTCGCTGCGCTGTCGGTGGAGCTGCTGTTCCCCTACCCGATCCTCTTCGGCTGCGCCCTGGCGCTGGCGGCGTTCGCGCTGACCATGCTCGGCGCGCTGGGCGAGCGCTACGGCGCCATCGCCTCGGCCACACTGATCCTGTCGGTGTACACCATGATCGGCGTGGACCAGCGCGGCGGCCAGGTCACCGACTTCTGGCACGAGCCCTTGCTGCTGGTGGCAGGCGCCGCCTGGTACGGATTGCTGTCGGTGCTGTGGCAGGCGCTGTTCTCCAACCAGCCGGTGCAGCAGAGCCTGGCGCGGCTGTTTCGCGAACTGGGCCGCTACCTCAAGCTCAAGGCCACCCTGTTCGAGCCCATCCGCCAGCTGGACGTGGAGGCCCGCCGCCTGGAACTGGCCCAGCAGAACGGCAAGGTGGTGGCCGCCCTCAACGCCGCCAAGGAAATCATCCTGCACCGCGTGGGCAATGGCCGCCCCGGCTCCAAGGTGAGCCGCTACCTGAAGCTGTACTTTCTGGCCCAGGACATCCACGAGCGCGCCAGTTCCTCGCACTACCCCTACAACGCTCTCACCGAGGCGTTCTTCCACAGCGACGTGCTGTTTCGCTGCCAACGCCTGCTGCGCCAGCAGGGCAAGGCGTGCGTGCAGTTGTCCGAGTCGATCCAGCTGCGCCAGCCGTTCGTCTACGACACCAGCTTCGCCGCCGCACTGGAAGACCTGCACGCCTCGCTCGAGCACCTGCGCATCCAGAGCAACCCGGCCTGGCGTGGCCTGCTGCGCTCGCTGCGGGCGCTGGCGGCGAACCTGGCAACCCTCGACCGCCTGCTCGGCGATGCCAGCAACCCCGACAACCTGGCCGACAACAGCGACTCGAGCCTGCTCGACCGCTCGCCGCGCAGCCTCAAGGATGTGTGGAGCCGCCTGCGCCAGCACCTCACGCCGACCTCGCTGATCTTTCGCCACGCCCTGCGCCTGCCGCTGGCGCTGTCGGTCGGCTACGGCATGGTGCACCTGATCCACCCCACCCAGGGCTACTGGATCATCCTCACCACGTTGTTCGTGTGCCAGCCCAGCTATGGCGCCACCCGGCGCAAGCTGGTGCAGCGGATCATCGGCACCGCCATCGGCCTGACCGTGGGCTGGGCGCTGTTCGACCTGTTCCCCAGCGCGATCATCCAGTCGCTGTTCGCGGTGGCCGCCGGGGTGGTGTTCTTCGTCAACCGCACCACCCGCTACACCCTGGCCACGGCGGCGATCACGCTGATGGTGCTGTTCTGCTTCAACCAGATCGGCGACGGCTACGGTCTGTTCCTGCCGCGCCTGTTCGACACCCTGGTGGGCAGCCTGATCGCGATCCTGGCGGTGTTCCTGTTCCTGCCCGACTGGCAGGGCCGTCGGTTGAACAAGGTGCTGGCCAACACCCTGAGCTGCAACAGCACCTACCTGCGCCAGATCATGCAGCAGTACGCCCAGGGCAAGAGCGACGACCTGGCCTACCGCCTGGCCCGGCGCAACGCGCACAACGCCGACGCGGCGCTGTCGACCACGCTGGCCAACATGCTCATGGAGCCGGGGCATTTTCGCAAAGAGGCCGACGTGGGCTTTCGCTTCCTGGTGCTCTCGCACACCCTGCTCAGTTACCTCTCCGGGCTGGGTGCACACCGTGACAGCGCACTGGCACCCGAGGCCCACGAGCAGTTGATCGACGGCGCGGGTGCCAGCCTGGCCGCCAGCCTCGACGAAATCGCCACTGGCCTTGCCAGCAAGACCCCGGTGGCGATCCACAGCGACGCCGAGGAAGCCCTGGCGGCGAGCCTTGAGCAGATGCCCGAGGAAATGGACGAGAACCAGCGCCTGGTGCAGACCCAGCTGGCACTGATCTGCCGCCAGCTGGGCCCGCTGCGCACCCTGGCCGCGCACCTGATCAAGGACACCCCGGCCTGACTACAGGCCGTAGTCCTTGAGCAACCGGGCATAGCTGCCATCGGCCTTCATGGCGGCGATGGCCTTGTCGAAGCCGGCCACGATCTGGGCATGCTGCGGATGCCTGAGGCTGACCAGGATGTGCAGGCTGTTCTCGCTCACCGGCTTGCCGAAGAACTGCACGCGGTTGCGCACGTTCGCGCTTTCACGCTGCAGGTAGTAGCGCGCCACGTATTCGTCCTCCAGGGTCAGGCGCACCCGCCCGGCAGCCAGCATGCCCACCGCCACCGAAAAGTCGCGCACCGGCACCTTCTGCAGACGCCCGTCATTGTCGAATTCGGCCGCATAGGCATAGTCGCGCACCACCGCGATGGCGTGCGGGTAGAGATCGCTCAGGGTATCGAAACGCAGCACGTCGCCCTTGCGTTTGAGCAGCCGCACGCGGTTGCTCAGGTAGCCTTGGGAGAAGGCCCCGATGCGGGTACGCGCATCGCTCTGCCAGGCGTTGATCAGCACATCGTAGCGGCCCTCGCCGATGCCCAGCAGCGCGCGTGCCCACGGCGCCTGCTCGAACTCGCTGGCAAACCCGGCACGCTCCAGGGCGGTGGTGACAAGGGCGGTGGCCAGCCCGCCCCTGGGTAGGCGGGCGTCGGTGAAGGGGGGCCAGGCATCGGCCACCAGCCGCAGTTTTTCGGCCTGGGCCGACTGGGCACAGAGCAGCAATCCAAGCAAACCCAAGGCTCGAAGCAGTGGCCGCATGCTCAAATCCCTTAGCGGATCGGGTCCGCGTTCTTGTTGAGTGGCATGAGATTTCTGTTGGCGCAAAGCTAGGCTGCACGGCCAGATTACACAAAGATTCCGGTATCGGGCAGTGCCGTGTGATAGCTAATTGCCTCTATTTTTGCCGATTCCGCGCCGACTTGATCCATGGCAATTCGCGACCTTCGCCCTGAGGTGCTCGGCGTGGTTATGATCGGGGCATTACACAGGAGAGAAACGCGATGAGCATCGACTGGATCTGCAAGCATCACACCGACCTTGGCAAGCAACAGCTGTACGCGCTGCTGACGCTGCGCATCGAGGTGTTCGTGGTGGAGCAGAAATGCCCGTACCTGGAAATCGATGGCCAGGACCTAGAGGGCGACACCTGCCACCTGATGGCCTGGCGCGATGGCGAGCTGGTGGCGTACCTGCGCCTGCTGGACCCCGAGTCACAGGGCGGCGACGTGGTGATCGGGCGGGTGGTGATTGCGCCGTCGGCGCGGGGCGAGGGGCTGGGGCATGCACTGATGGTGCAGGGGCTGGCGCAGGCCGAGAAGCACTGGCCAGGGGTGCCGGTGTACCTGTCCGCACAGGCGCACCTGCAGGCCTACTATGCGCGGCACGGGTTCGAGGTGGCCGGGGAGGCGTATCTGGAGGATGGCATCCCGCACATCGGCATGCGCCGGGGCTAGACGCTTCGCCGGCAAGGCCGGCTCCTACAGGGGTAGGTGCAGGGCCGGGCTTGCCGGCGGAGGGGCTTCAGGGGTAGCCCAGCACCTGGCGGATACTGCGCAGATGCTGGGTGATCCACTGCTTGTCGATCGCGCCCCAGTCACGTATCCGGTAATGCCCGGCATGGTTGCGCGCGCCTTCCTGCTGCTCGAACTCGCACACGATGTCCAGGTCGGCCAGCGCCGCGATGGTGTCCTGCGCCGTGCGCCGCGGCATGCCGGTGGCCTCCATCAGCGCCGGCACGCTGCTGGCGGTACGGCTGTCGATCAGCCACGCCACGTACAGGCGACGATAGAAACTGGTCTTGGTCTTGCTCACTTCCATTGGCAATTCCCTTTCGCTCACTGGGCGCCGGACAGGTCGCGCCAGGTCAGGTAGATGCGCAGGTCGAACTCCAGTTGATGGTAGCCCGGCTGCATGTATTCGCAGAGTTGGTAGAACGCCTTGTTGTGGTCGCTCTCCTTGAGGTGCGCCAGTTCGTGCACCACGATCATCTTCAGAAACTGCGGCGCCGCGTCCTTGAACAGCGAGGCGATGCGGATTTCCTTCTTGGCCTTGAGCTTGCCGCCCTGCACGCGCGATACCGCAGTGTGCAGGCCCAGCGCACGGTGGGTGAGATCAAGGCGATTGTCGAACAGCACCTTGTCCAGGTTCGGCGCATTGCGCAGGTGCTCCTGCTTCAGGGCCTGGGCATAGGCATACAGCGCCTTGTCGCTCTGTACCGCATGGCGCTCGGGGTAGCGCTGGCGCAGGTAGTCACCCAGACGGTTCTGGGCAATCATCTGGCGCACCTGGTCTTGCAGGGCAGGCGGATAGGCTTGCAGGTACTTGAGTACGGTCATGGGCACGGGGCATTGCAGGCAAAGGCGTCAGTGTACTCAATTCCCCGGCCGCCTCGTTGCGCCAGTCGAAAAAAGCCGGGAAATCACCGGCGCGCTGCGCCGTCAGGGGCCGTGCCACCAGAAAGCCCTGGGCATAGGCGCAACCGTTTGCCAGCAGCCACTGCGCCTGCTCCCGCGTCTCGACGCCCTCGGCCACCACACACACGCCATAGTCGCGGCACAGGCCGATGACACTGCGGACCAGCGCCGCGTCCGCCGCCGAACCGGGCAGGCGCGCCACCAGGTGCCGGTCGAGCTTGAGCGTGTCGATGGGCAGGTCGCGCAGCAGGCGCAGCGAGCACTCTCCGGCGCCGAAATCGTCCAGCGCCACCCGCACGCCCAGCTCGCGCAGCCTGCGCAACTGACGCAGCGCGATGTCGAGGTTGGCGGCCAGCGAGGTTTCCGCCACCTCCACCTCAAGCTGGGCCGGGCGCAGGCCATGGCTGGCGATCACCCGCCCCAGTTCCTCGACCAGGTTGGGCATGGCGAACTGCACGCGGCTGAGGCTGATGCTCAGCACCAGGTCCGGCTCGAACCGAGCCTCCCAGGCGCGCCGCTGCGCCGCACCCTGGGTGTAGATCCAGCTGGCCAGCCGCGAGACCAGCCTGGCCTCCTCCAGCAACGGCAGGAACAACCCCGGCGGCACATCGCCGACACTGGGGTGCTGCCAGCGCAACAACGCCTCGAACCCGCGCAGGCGACCATCGGCAAACGCCACCTGCGGCTGATACACCAGGCTGAAGTCGTGCCGCTCGATCGCGTCGCGCACACTGTCTTCGAGCATCAGGCGCGAGCGAGCACGACCGTTGAGCTCCTGGTCGTAGTAGCGGTATTGCTGGCGGCCGGCCTGCTTGGCGGCATACATGGCCGCGTCCGCCGCACGCAGCAGGCCGTCCAGGTGCGGCCCGCAGTCGGAGTAGGTGGCGATGCCGATGCTCACGCCAAGCGTCACCTCCAGGCCATCGATCTGCTGGCAGATGGACATGCGCTCGATCAGCTTTTCGGCAAAGCGCGCCGCCTGCTCCGGGTATTCCAGGGTATCGAGCAAGGCCGTGAACTCGTCGCCGCCCATACGCCCGAGGATCGCGTAGGCGCCCAGGCATTCCTTGAGCTGTTCGCCCACCCAGTGCAGCACGCGGTCGCCGGCCGCATGGCCGAGCGAGTCGTTGATCCGTTTGAAACCGTCAAGGTCCATGTACATCAAGGCCTGGGCCTTGTCGGAATGCTCGCTGCGCAGCAGCGCAGCTTCGGCGGCCTGGCAGAACCCGCGGCGGTTGAGCAGCCCGGTCAGCGGGTCGGTAACAGCCTGGAACTCCAGCTGCTGGTGCAGGTTGCGCACCACCGACATGTCCAGCACCGTCACCACCATCGCCCGCTGCTCGCCGGGCAGCGCCGCGCACGACAGCGCCACCGGCAGCGGCAACCCGGAGGCGGTGAGCAGCACGGCGTCGTGCAGGCGGTAGATATCGCGCTCCTGGTAGGCCTGGTAGAACGCCGAGTCGCGCCACCGGGTTGGCACGGGCGACTGCACGAAGCCCAGCAGGTCTGCGCCCTGCAATTGCTCCACCGGGGCCTGGAGCAGGCGCGAGATGGCCGGGTTGGCAAAGCGGATGCGACCGTCCTCGGCCACCACCAGGATGCCTTCGGCGGCGTTGTCCAGCACCGAGGCGTTGAATGCGCGCTCGGCCTCCAGGTCGCGGCTCAGGCGCTGCAAGGCACGCCGGTTGCGCTGCTGGTCGAGCAGGGCCTGGACCTTGGGCTTGAGAATGTGCGGGTCGAATGGCTTGAACAGGTAGTCCACCGCGCCACTGGCATAGCCCTTGAGCACGGCCGCCTGGGACTGTTCGTTGGCGGTCAGGAAGATGATCGGGGTCAGGCAGGTGCGCTGGCTGCCGCGCATCAGGCGCGCGACTTCGAAGCCGTCCATACCGGGCATCTGCACATCCAGCAGCACCAGGTCCACCTCATGCTCGAGCAGCGTGCTCAGGGCTTCGGTACCGGAGCTTGCGGTCAGCACATGCCAGTCCTCACGCGCAAGCAAGGCTTGCAGGCTGATCAGGTTTTCCGGGTAGTCATCGACGATCAGTAAAACCGAACCGCTGTCGTGAGTGTGAGGGTGCGCGCAATCCATGCTGCTTCTCTTGTGTAACGACGCCAGATTCCGGATGGAACTTGAGGCTTTACTCTAGACCTGGCTGAAACAAATCTGAAGTCAGCACATTGGCATCATCGGTATAAACAAAGTGTTGCCCGACTAACGGTCTGTCGCGTTGGGCCAGATCCGGTGTCCGTGGCGGCCCCGCAGCCGAAAACCCCCGGTTCCGGCCGGTGAAGCAGGCCGCACGGGCACAAAAAAACCCGCATCGCTGCGGGTTTTTCGTACAACCAACCAGGCTTAGTTGACCTTGGCGGCCAGCTCGCCCTTGGCATAGCGCTGGAACATCGCTTCGAGGGAGATCGGCTTGATCTTCGAGGCGTTGCCGGCGGTGCCGAAGGCTTCGTAGCGGGCGATGCACACGTCGCGCATGGCCTTGACGGTTTCACCGAAGAACTTGCGCGGGTCGAACTCGCTCGGGTTGGTGGCCATCAGGCGGCGCATGGCACCGGTGGACGCCAGGCGCAGGTCGGTGTCGATGTTGACCTTGCGCACGCCGTACTTGATGCCTTCGACGATTTCTTCAACCGGTACGCCGTAGGTTTCCTTGATGTCGCCACCGTACTGGTTGATGATCGCCAGCCACTCCTGCGGCACCGAAGACGAACCGTGCATCACCAGGTGAGTGTTGGGGATGCGCTTGTGGATCTCCTTGATGCGGTCGATCGCCAGCACGTCGCCGGTAGGCGGCTTGGTGAACTTGTAGGCGCCGTGGCTGGTGCCGATGGCGATGGCCAGGGCATCGACCTGGGTACGCTTGACGAAATCGGCAGCTTCTTCAGGGTCGGTCAGCATCTGGCTGTGATCCAGCACGCCTTCGGCGCCGATGCCGTCTTCTTCACCGGCCATGCCGGTTTCCAGCGAACCCAGGCAGCCCAGCTCGCCCTCTACCGAAACGCCGCAGGCGTGGGCCATGGCCACGGTCTGCTGGGTGACACGCACGTTGTAGTCGTAGTCGGTCGGGGTCTTGCCGTCTTCGCCCAGCGAGCCGTCCATCATCACCGAGCTGAAGCCCAGCTGGATCGAACGCTGGCACACGTCAGGGCTGGTGCCGTGGTCCTGGTGCATGCACACCGGGATGTGCGGGAATTCTTCGATCGCCGCCAGGATCAGGTGGCGCAGGAACGGCGCACCGGCGTATTTGCGGGCACCGGCCGAGGCCTGGACAATCACCGGGGAGTCGGTCTTGTCGGCGGCTTCCATGATGGCGCGCATTTGCTCGAGGTTGTTGACGTTGAAAGCCGGAACGCCGTAGCCGAACTCGGCGGCGTGGTCCAGCATCTGGCGCATGCTAATGAGTGCCATTGTGTATCTCTCTCCCGACAAACGTCGTTTTTCGTGCAAGCCTGCCGCAGCGGCGGTTGCTATTCAAGTAGTGTGGGCCGACAGCGGTCGGCCCGGCCAGTCACGGTGCCTTGCAGCCCCGCCCTATCAAATCGTTGGTCGCTACCCAGTACACCAGGCCTTCATCGCCCTTGGTGTGCAGGGCCAGCACGCCATCGCTGTACAGCGCACCCGACGCACCGGGCTCCGGCTTGAGCCGGTAGACCTGATCGCCGCCACCAAGGCGTACATCCACCTCTTCCTGGCTGGCATCGGCAAACCGCCACAGTACCTCGGCCTGACTGTCACAGACCCAGCGGGTCCAGTTGTCGGTCGGGGCCGGGGTTGGCTTGAGGCTTGCGCAACCTGCCATCAGAACCAGGGCCATCAGGGCTACAACGCTTTTCATCGAATATCCTCTAGAAGACCACGAACCGGCCAACAGGTTGCCTCGAACCGATCAAGGGCAACCCGGGGCCTGGCGCTGGTGTTCCTCGTCATACTTCTCCAGCCCGTCCGGGCCGAGCCTCTTGTTGATCACCGGCACGGTCTCTGCCTGCCACTGCGACTGGTAGCAACCGCCCTTCGGCTTGCCGGGGGCATCCGCCGCAGGCTCCGGGCTGCCAGCACAGGCGCTGAGCAGACCGGCCAGGATAAACACAGGCAACCGCTTGACCATCAGGCCACACTCCCTTTGCCAGGCTGAGCGAGTCAGGCCTTGGCCCGTTGTTCCAGCACGTCCACCGCCGGCAGCACCTTGCCCTCGACGAACTCGAGGAATGCACCGCCACCGGTAGAAATGTAGGAGATCTGGCTGGCCACGCCATACTTGTCGATGGCCGCCAGGGTGTCGCCACCGCCGGCAATCGAGAACGCGGCGCTGTCGGCGATGGCCTTGGCCAGGGTCCTGGTGCCGTTGCCGAACTGGTCGAACTCGAACACGCCCACCGGGCCGTTCCACAGGATGGTCTTGGACGACTTCAGCAGCTCGGCGAACTGTTCGGCGGTCTGCGGGCCGATGTCCAGGATCATGTCGTCCTCGGCCACCTCGCCCACCAGCTTGACGGTAGCCGTGGCGCTTTCGGCAAATTCCTTGGCCACCACCACGTCCACCGGCAGCGGCACGTTGACCTTGGCCGCGATGGCCTTGGCGGTGTCGATCAGGTCGGCTTCGTACAGCGACTTGCCCACCGGGTGGCCGGCAGCGGCCAGGAAGGTGTTGGCGATGCCGCCACCGACGATCAGCAGGTCGCACACCTGGCTCAGGCTGTTGAGCACGTCCAGCTTGGTCGATACCTTGGAACCGGCGACGATGGCGGCCATCGGCTTGGCAGGGGCCTTCAGGGCCTTGCCCAGTGCATCCAGCTCGGCGGCCAGCAGCGGACCGGCAGCGGCGACCTTGGCGAACTTGGCCACGCCGTGGGTCGAGCCCTCGGCACGGTGGGCGGTACCGAAGGCGTCCATCACGAACACGTCGCACAGGGCGGCGTATTGCTGGGCCAGTTCGTCGGCGTTCTTTTTCTCGCCCTTGTTGAAGCGCACGTTCTCGAACAGCACGATGTCGCCGGCCTTCACGTCCACGCCGCCCAGGTAGTCGGCCACCAGCGGCACCTCACGGCCCAGCGCCTTGCTCAGGTAGTCGGCCACCGGCTTGAGGCTGTTCTCGGCCGAGAACTCGCCTTCGGTCGGGCGCCCCAGGTGCGAGCAGACCATCACGGCCGCGCCCTTCTCCAGGGCCAGCTTGATGGTCGGCAGCGAGGCCAGGATGCGCGCGTCGCTGCTGACCACACCGTCCTTCACAGGCACGTTGAGGTCTTCGCGGATCAGTACGCGCTTACCTTGCAGATCGAGGTCGGTCATCTTCAAAACGGTCATGAATGCAGTCCTTCAGGGCTGTTTGCGAGTGGTGCTGGTTGAGTCCACGACGCGCAGAAAATGTTCGGCGACGTCGAGCATGCGGTTGGCGAACCCCCATTCGTTGTCGAACCAGGCCAGCAGGTTCACCAGGCGGGGGCCGCAAACGCGGGTCTGGCTGGCATCGACGATGGCCGAATGTGGGTCATGGTTGAAATCACAGCTGGCGTGGGGCAGTTCGGTGTAGGCCAGCAACCCCTTGAGCGGGCCACTCAGGGCCGCTTCACGCAGCACCTGGTTGACTTCGGCCGCGGTGGTATCGCGGGCGGTCTGCAGGGTGATGTCCAGGCACGACACGTTCACCGTCGGCACGCGTACCGCTTTGGCCTGGATTCGCCCGGCAAGTTCCGGCAGCAGGCGTTCGATACCCCGCGCGAGCCCGGTAGACACCGGAATCACCGACTGGAACGCCGAACGGGTGCGGCGCAGGTCTTCGTGGTGGTAGGCATCGATCACCGGCTGGTCGTTCATTGCCGAGTGGATGGTGGTGATCTGCACGTACTCGATGCCGAAGGCCTGGTCGAGCACACGCAGCAGCGGCACGCCGCAGTTGGTGGTGCAGGAGGCGTTGGATACCAGCCGTTCGCCGCCTTCAAGGCAATCCTGGTTGATGCCGTAGACAACGGTGGCGTCGACATCCGCCTCGCTGGCCATCGGCTGGGAAAACAGCACCCGTGGTGCGCCGGCGTCGAGGAAACGCTGGCCGTCGGCGCGGGTGTTGTAGGCCCCGGAGCATTCGAGCACCAGGTCGACGTCGAGCGCGGCCCAGTCGATGCCTTCGGGGGTGGCGCTGCGCAGTACTTTGACGCAGTCGCCATTGATATGCAGACAATCGCCGTCGACCCTGACCTCACCGGGAAAGCGCCCGTGGGTGGAGTCGAAGCGTGTCAGGTATTCGAGGCTGGCCTGATCGGCCAGGTCGTTCAGTGCAACGATCTCGAAGCCCGCGCTGGCCCCACGTTCAAAGAGTGCGCGCAGGACGCAACGACCGATGCGGCCGTAGCCGTTGAGTGCAACTTTGTAGGGACGCGGTTGGGGCATGGGATGCTCACGGAACAGAATGTTATCTGCAACCTGCAGGAACCGAGTCGCGGCAATCGCGGGTCAAGCCCGCTCCCACAAGGACACTCGTGATCCCTGTGGGAGCGGGCTTGACCCGCGATGGGTTCAACGCCGCTCCAACTGGTTTTATCAGTCTTCCAGCAGCTCTTCAGCCGTACCCAGGATGTTTTCCAGGGTGAAGCCGAACTCTTCGAACAGTGCCGAAGCCGGCGCCGATTCACCGTAGGTGGTCATGCCGATGACGCGGCCTTCCAGGCCCACGTACTTGTACCAGAAGTCGGCGTGGGCAGCTTCGATGGCAATCCGCGCGCCCACCTGCAGTGGCAGAACCGACTGCTTGTAGCTGGCGTCCTGGGCATCGAACACGCTGGTGCATGGCATCGATACCACGCGCACCTTGCGGCCCTGCTCGGTCAGCTTGTCGAACGCCTGCACCGCCAGGCCCACTTCGGAACCGGTGGCGATCAGGATCAGCTCAGGCTCGCCTGCGCAGTCCTTGAGCACGTAGCCACCACGGCTGATGTCGGCGATCTGGCCGACGTCGCGGGTTTGGTGCTGCAGGTTCTGACGCGAGAAGATCAGCGCCGAAGGGCCGTCCTTGCGCTCCAGGGCGTGCTTCCAGCTCACGGCCGATTCGACCGCGTCGGCCGGACGCCAGGTGTCCAGGTTCGGCGTGGTGCGCAGGCTGGTCAGCTGCTCGATCGGCTGGTGAGTCGGGCCGTCTTCGCCCAGGCCGATGGAGTCGTGGGTGTAGACGTGGATCACGCGCTGCTTCATCAGGGCCGACATGCGCACGGCATTGCGGGCGTATTCCATGAACATCAGGAAGGTCGCGCCGTAAGGCACCAGGCCGCCGTGCAGGGCAACGCCGTTCATGATGGCGGTCATGCCGAACTCGCGCACGCCGTAGTACATGTAGTTGCCGCTGGCATCTTCGGCGCTGACGCCCTTGCAACCCTTCCACAGGGTCAGGTTGGAGCCGGCGAGGTCCGCCGAGCCACCGAGGAACTCCGGCAGCAGCGGGCCGAAGGCGTTCAGGGTGTTCTGGCTGGCCTTGCGGCTGGCGATGCTTTCGCCCTTGGCGTCCACTTCGGCGATGTAGGCGGCAGCCTTCTCGGCGAAGTCGGCTGGCAGTTCGCCGCTCAGGCGACGCTTGAGTTCGCTGGCCAGTTCAGGGAAGGCTGCGGCGTAGGCAGCAAAGCGCTGGTCCCAGGCGGCTTCGGCGGCGGCGCCGGCCTGCTTGGCATCCCACTCGGCATAGATGTCGGCCGGGATTTCGAACGGGCCGTGGTTCCAGTTCAGGGCCTGGCGGGTCAGGGCGATTTCGGCATCGCCCAGTGGCGCGCCGTGGCAGTCTTCCTTGCCGCCCTTGTTCGGCGAACCGAAGCCGATGGTGGTCTTGCAGCAGATCAGGGTCGGCTGCGCGCTCTTGCGCGCGGTCTCGATGGCGGTCTTGATCTCTTCTGGGTCGTGACCGTCGACATTGCGGATCACCTGCCAGTGGTAGGCTTCGAAACGCTTCGGCGTGTCGTCGGTGAACCAGCCTTCGACTTCGCCGTCGATGGAGATACCGTTGTCGTCGTAGAAGGCGATCAGCTTGCCCAGGCCCAGGGTACCGGCCAGTGCAGCGACTTCGTGGGAAATGCCTTCCATCATGCAGCCATCACCCAGGAACACATAGGTGTGGTGGTCGACGACGTCGTGGCCTGGACGGTTGAACTGGGCGCCCAGCACTTTTTCGGCCAGGGCAAAGCCCACGGCGTTGGCCAGACCCTGGCCCAGCGGGCCGGTGGTGGTCTCGACGCCTGGGGTGTAGCCGAATTCCGGGTGGCCCGGGGTGCGGCTGTGCAGTTGACGGAACGCCTTGAGGTCGTCGATCGACAGGTCGTAGCCGGTCAGGTGCAGCAGCGAGTAGATCAGCATCGAGCCGTGGCCGTTGGACAGCACGAAGCGGTCACGGTCGGCGAAGTGCGGGTTGCTCGGGTTGTGCTTCAAGAAGTCACGCCAAAGAACCTCGGCGATATCCGCCATGCCCATCGGGGCACCGGGATGGCCGCTGTTGGCTTTTTGCACGGCATCCATGCTGAGGGCACGAATGGCGTTGGCACGCTCACGACGGCTGGGCATCGCTTGTCTCCTGGGGGGCTTGAATATTAACGAACGGAAAAAGGCGGCCATTTTCGCCCAGGCACGTGCCCGGGGGCAATCACGGATGGTCGATGAGGGACGTTTTTAGTGCGATTGAGCGACTAATCCCGTGTTGCGCCGACAAAACGGCAGAAATTGTCGCCTGCCATGCCGGGCCGGGCCCGCCCATCGAGCAATATCAAAACTTTTTGATATAGAACTTGCGAGGCCGCTGCACGCTGACTAGACTGCCGCCCATGAACCTTCACGCCCCCTCCATCGACCCCGAGCAAAGCGACGCGCTGGCTGCCCTGTGCAAGGCCGGCGGCGACCCGCTGCGGCTGAACGTGCTGCGCGCGCTGGCCAGCGATTCGTTCGGGGTGCTGGAGCTGGCGCAGATCTTCGCCATCGGCCAGTCGGGCATGAGCCACCATCTCAAGGTACTGGCTCAGGCCGACCTGGTGGCCACCCGGCGCGAAGGCAACGCGATCTTCTATCGCCGCGCACTGCCCGACAGCCAGCGCCTGGGCGGCAAGCTGCACGGGGCGCTGCTGGAGGAGGTCGACGCGCTGGAACTGCCGGCCGAGGTGCAGGCGCGCATCGGCCAGGTGCAGGTGCGCCGGGCCGCCACCAGCCAGGACTTCTTCCTGCGTGTGGAAGAGAAGTTCCGCGCCCAGCAGGACCTGATCGCCGGCCTGGCGCAGTACCGCGAAAGCCTGCTGGCGCTGCTCGACAAGCTCAGCTTCGACCCGCTGGCCAGCGCCCTGGAGGTCGGCCCCGGCGATGGCGAGTTTCTGCCCGAACTGGCGCGGCGCTTCACCCACGTCACCGCCCTGGACAACAGCCCGACCATGCTCGAGCTGGCGCGCCAGGTGTGCCAGCGCGAGCGCCTGGCTAACGTAACCCTGCTGTTGGCCGATGCCCTGCATGCAACGGATGTACAGGCCGACTGCGTGGTGCTGAACATGGTGCTGCACCATTTCAGCGAGCCTGCCCAGGCCCTCGGGCACCTGGCCAAGCGTGTCAGACCAGGCGGAAGCCTGTTGGTAACAGAACTGTGCAGCCACGACCAGAGCTGGGCGCGCCAGGCGTGCGGCGATCTCTGGCTGGGCTTTGAACAGGATGATTTGGCCCGTTGGGCCAGCGCCGCGGGGCTGGTTCCCGAGGACAGCCTCTATGTGGGCTTACGTAATGGTTTCCAGATTCAGGTTCGCCACTTTCAGCGACCACCTGGCGACACTCACCATCGGTAAATTTTAGGAACCCGTCGAGATGAGCGAATACTCCCTTTTCACCTCCGAGTCCGTGTCTGAAGGGCATCCGGATAAAATCGCCGACCAGATTTCGGATGCGGTGCTCGACGCCATCATCGCCGAAGACAAGTTCGCCCGCGTGGCGTGCGAGACCCTGGTGAAAACCGGTGTGGCCATCATCGCCGGCGAAGTGACCACTTCGGCCTGGGTCGACCTCGAAGACATCGTGCGCAACGTGATCGTCGACATCGGCTACAACAGCTCCGACGTCGGTTTCGACGGCGCCACCTGCGCGGTGATGAACATCATCGGCAAGCAGTCGGTAGACATCGCCCAGGGCGTTGACCGCAGCAAGCCTGAAGACCAGGGCGCGGGCGACCAGGGCCTGATGTTCGGCTACGCCAGCAACGAAACCCCGGAGCTGATGCCAGCCCCGATCAGCTTCTCGCACCAGCTGGTGCAGCGTCAGGCCGAAGCGCGCAAGTCCGGCCTGTTGCCGTGGCTGCGCCCGGACGCCAAGTCCCAGGTCACCTGCCGCTACGAAGGCGGCAAGGTGGTGGGCATCGACGCCATCGTGCTGTCCACCCAGCACAACCCGGACGTGTCCTACGCCGACCTGCGCGAAGGCGTGATGGAGCTGATCGTCAAGCACGTGCTGCCGGCCGAGCTGCTGCACAAGGACACCCAGTTCCACATCAACCCCACCGGCAACTTCATCATCGGTGGCCCGGTGGGCGACTGCGGCCTGACCGGCCGCAAGATCATCGTCGACACCTACGGCGGCATGGCCCGTCACGGGGGGGGCGCTTTCTCCGGCAAGGACCCGTCCAAGGTTGACCGTTCGGCCGCCTACGCCGGTCGCTACGTGGCCAAGAACATCGTTGCCGCTGGCCTGGCCGAGCGCTGCGAAATCCAGGTGTCGTACGCCATCGGCGTGGCCCAGCCGACCTCGATCTCGCTGAACACCTTCGGCACCGGCAAGGTTGCCGACGAGAAGATCATCCAGATCGTGCGCGAGTGTTTCGACCTGCGTCCGTATGCGATCACCACCATGCTCGACCTGCTGCACCCGATGTACCAGGAAACCGCGGCCTACGGTCACTTCGGCCGCACCCCGCAGGTCAAGACCGTGGGCGACGACACCTTCACCACGTTCACCTGGGAACGCACCGACCGTGTCGACGCGCTGCGCGCGGCCGCCGGGCTGTAAGCAACACCCGGTACAAGCAACACCCGGTAAACAAGAGCCCCTGCCAGGCGACTGGCAGGGGCTTTTTCTTGCCTAGGCTTGAAGTTCCACCCGCCGAGCAAGGACGCTCGCCATGCCCTTCAAGCTGTTGTCCGGCCTGCTGTTCGCCAGCACGCTCGTCTGTACCCCAGCCACCGCCCTCGCCCGGTCCTGCCCCGACTGGCCACCGGCAGTGGCGCAAAGCGAACTCAAGCAGCTGGGCGAGCGCCTGGCCGACTGGGACGATCATTACCATCGCCTGGGCGTCGCGTTGATCAGCGACGAGCTGTACGACCAGAGCCGGGCGCGCCTGCAACACTTGCAAGCGTGCTTCCCCGGCACCGGTGCGCCCCCGGCAGACCCGCTCGGAACCGCCACCGGCCCGTTGCGCCACCCCATCCCCCACACCGGCCTGAACAAGTTGCCCGACGAAGCCGCCGTGCGCGCCTGGATGCACGGCAAGCAGGACCTCTGGGTACAACCCAAGGTGGATGGCGTGGCCGCCACGCTGGTCTATGCAAAGGGCCGGCTGGTGCGCCTGATCAGCCGCGGCGACGGCGCCTACGGGCATGACTGGAGCCGCCACCTGCCGGCACTGGGCGCCCTCCCCCACACGTTGCCCGAACCTCTGGACCTGATACTGCAAGGCGAGCTGTTCTGGCGCCTGGACGGGCATGTGCAGGCCGCAGCGGGCAGCCGGAATGCCCGCGGCAACGTCGCCGGGCTGATGGCGCGCAAGCAGCTCACCCCCGCGCAGGGCGCGGTGGTCGAGCTGTTCGCCTGGGCTTGGCCGCAGGGCCCCCTGGACCAGCGCGAGCGCCTGGCACGCCTGAGCGCCCTGGGCTTTGCCTACAGCGAGGCGTTCAGCCAGCCGGTGCAGACCTTCGACCAGGCCGCCCACTGGCGCCAGCACTGGTACCGCACGCCACTGCCATTCGCCAGCGACGGCGTGGTGCTGCGCCAGGGCCGGCGTCCGCCCGGCGAGCGCTGGCAGGCCCGGGCGCCGTACTGGATAGCGGCATGGAAATACCCCTTCGCCCAGGTGCTGGCAGAGGTGCGACGCGTGCAGTTCAACGTGGGGCGCACCGGTCGCATCACCCCGGTGCTGCAACTGGCACCGGTGCAGTTGGATGACCGCACGGTGCGCCAGGTCAGCGTGGGCTCGCTAAGACGCTGGCAGCAACTGGACATTCGCCCGGGCGATCAGGTGGCGATCAGCCTGGCAGGCCTGACCATTCCCCGTCTGGACGGCGTGGTGCACCGCGCCCTCGAACGGCGTGAGATGGAGGTACCGGCAGCCGATGCGTTTCATCCGTTGAGCTGCTGGGAGCTGAGCGCCGGGTGTCGTCAGCAGTTCCTGGCCAGGTTGCAGTGGCTGGGCGGCAAGCAGGGCCTGGCACTCCCAGGTGCCGGGCCGGCCAGCTGGGAGCGCCTGGTCGACGCCGGCCAGTTGCGCACACTGGCCGATGTGCTGGAACTGCCCGCCGAACATCCGTTGTACCCCGCCATCGAACAGGCCCGTCAGCGACCCTTTGCCACCTGGGCGCGGGCCCTGGGTATGCCGGCCCCGCGTGCGTTGGCAGCGGGGGACACCTGGGCCGCGCTGGCTGCCCGCGATGCGGCGCAGTGGCAGGCCGAGCCCGGCGTGGGTGCCCACCGTGCCGGCCAGTTGCTGGCCTTTTTCGCTCACCCGCAGGTGCAGGCCCTGGCGGCGCGGTTACGTGAACATACAATCGAGGGTTTCTAAATTTGTCGGATCAGGGCAGCATCATGGGTTTCTGCCAAGCCCGCGACCACGGAGCCACTATGAAACTGCTTTCCCCGCTTGCCCTGTTCGCCGCCTGCTCGCTGCTCGCCACTTCGCTGATGGCTGCCGAGGAACAACCCGGCCTGACCGGCTGCGCTGCCAAGAAGCAGGCGATCAGCGAACAGATCGAACAGGCCCGCGCCCACGGCAACAGCGCCCAGCAGGCCGGCCTCGAGAAGGCCCTGAGCGAAGTGACCGAGCACTGCACCGATGCCGGCCTGAAGAAACAGCGTGAACAGAAGGTGCTGGATGCCCGTCATGAAGTGACGCAGCGCACCAAGGACCTGGACAAGGCCATGAAGAAAGGCGACGCCGACAAGATCAACAAGCGCAAGGACAAACTGGCCGAGTCGAAGAAGGAACTGCAACAGGCACTGGATGAGCTGGAGAAGTAGTCCGCGTTGAACCCTTCGCCGGCAAGGCCGGCTCCTACGTACAGCGCGCCACCTGTAGGAGCCGGCCCTGCGGCGAAAAGGCCGGCCAGCTCACCCCATCAATGATTGCGAAACTCGGTATGACAGGCCTTGCACGCCGCTTCCACCTTGCCCATCGGGGCCGCGACCGCCGCAGGCTCCAATGGCTGGGTACGGGTCTGGGCGACCAGCTCGCCGGTCACCTGCTCCATCTGCCGGGCCAGCTCCTGGAAGCGCGCCTGCTTTTGCCACACATCGGGCGTGGCGCTGCTGTCCTCCTCGCGCACCTGCGGGAAATGCTGCCACGGCTGGTGCGACAACGCGTCGAGCTTCACCGCACCATCGGCAAATTTCTGCCCGTCGAACGCCAGCCGGCCACGCAGCATGCCGCCGAGGTCTTCGCTGGTCTTGAGCATCTGCTTGAAAATCGCCTTGCGCTGGCCCAACGGCGAGTTGGGGTCGACACCGCCACAGGCGCTCAGGGCCAGGCAGGCCACCAGGATCACAGTCATTCGCTTGAACATCATGCTTGGCTCGGCACACGGAAAAAGGCGGCCAGTATCCCCGCCTTGCCGGCAAACACCAATACCCCTACCAAAAACAAGGGTTGCCTGGCCGCCCTGAACGCCAGGCACACCGTAGAGGACTACCCCGCATGAAAACCGCCCTGAGCCGCCTTGGCCTGACCGCCGCGTTGCTGGCCCTGCTGGTCGGCTGCAACGGCAGCGCCCCGGATAAATCCGCACCGCACCCGCTCGCCACCTACAGCCCCGCCACCTGGAAAGACCTGCCCAAGGTCTCCGACAGCGACCTGCTGGCCGGCTTCAATGCCTGGCGCAGCGCGTGCGAGCGCCTCAAGAACGATCCGGTCTGGGCCACCCCCTGCGCTGCTGCGGTGCAGGTGCCCGACGACGCCACCCAGGTGCGTGGCTTTTTGCAGACGCAGCTCGAGGTGTACGGCCTGCGCTCGGCCGAAAACAACGCCAACGGCCTGATCACCGGCTACTACGAACCGGTGTACCCCGGCAGCATGACCCGTACCGCCACGGCCAACGTGCCGGTGTATGGCATCCCCGATGACCTGGTGGTGGTGGCGCTCGACAGCATCTACCCCGAACTCAAGGGCAAGCGCCTGCGCGGTCGCCTGGACGGGCGCGTGCTCAAGCCCTACGACACCGCCGGGGTGATCCAGCAGCAAGGCGTCAAGGCGCCGGTGCTGGCCTGGCTGACCGACCCGATGGACCTGCAGTTTCTGCAGATCCAGGGCTCCGGGCGCATCCAGCTCGAAAGTGGGCAGCAGCTGCGCGTGGGCTATGCCGACCAGAACGGCCACCCGTATCGCCCGGTGGGCCGCTGGCTGGTCGAGCAGGGCCAGCTCAAGAAGGAAGACGTGACCATGGGCAGCATCCACGCCTGGGCCCAGGCCAACCCGAGCCGCGTGCCCGAGCTGCTGGCCAGCAACCCCAGCTACGTGTTCTTCAGTACTCGCCCGGACAGCAACGAAGGCCCGCGCGGTTCGCTGAACGTGCCGCTGACCGCCGGCTACAGCGTGGCTATCGACCGCAAGGTGATCCCGCTGGGCAGCCTGCTGTGGCTGTCGACCACCCGCCCGGACGGCGCGCCGGTGGTACGCCCGGTGGCCGCGCAGGACACCGGCGGGGCCATCACCGGCGAAGTGCGCGCCGATCTGTTCTGGGGTACCGGCAGCGAGGCCGGCGCTCTGGCCGGGGACATGAAGCAGCAGGGTCAGATCTGGCTGCTGTGGCCCAAGGGCGCGGCACTGCCGGTGGTGCCGCAGGTGGAAGGCAAGTAGCTCAGGCCGAGACCACGAAGAAGCTGACGATCAGGCCGATGCCCGCGAACCACACCACCGAGCGCAGCGCGGCCCAGTCGGCCAGGTAGCAGATGATGTAGAGCAGGCGGCTGGTGATGTAGAGCACCGCCAGCACGTCCTGGGTGACCTGCTCGGCATTGCCGACGATGTCGGCGATCACCACCGCCGCGACGAACGCCGGAATCGACTCGAAACTGTTGAGCTGCGCCGCATGGGCGCGGCGCGGCAGGCCTTCGAGCTTGTCCAGAAAACCGCGCGGGTCATGGTTCTGTCGCAGGCTGAAGCGACCACTGCCGAACTTGGCGATGCTGGTGCACACGAACGGCAGCAGCAACGCGATCAATACACACCAGAAAGCGACGGTCATGGCAGGGGTCCTTGTTGTTGGGGTCAGAGTTTCATGATCAGCATGCCGATCAGTACCAGTGCACAAGCTAAGAGCCTCGGCCCGCCGAAAGGTTCTTTGAGGTAGCGCATGCCCATCAGCACCACCAGGATCACGCTCACCTCGCGCAGCGCCGCAGCCTCGGCCACCGAGCCCAGTTGCATGGCCCACAGTACCAGCGCGTAGCTGGACAGCACGCACAACCCCACGGCCAGGCCCAGCTTCCACTGGCTGCGCCAGAACTGCACAAACGGCGCGCGCCGGGCCACCGTCGCCAGCAACGGGAACGGCCAGGCGCTGATCAGCGTCAGCCACACCAGGTAGTCCAGCGGCTGCGACCACAGCCGGATCGCGCTGCCGTCGAGCCAGGTGTAGCAGCCGATGCACAGGCCGATCAGCGCCACCACCGGCAGCATCGACCAGGGCAGACGTTCGCCGCCACCGCCCTGCCACAGCAGGCAGGCCATGCCGCACGGGATCAGCAGAATGCCGAAGATCTGCTGGGTGCTCAGCGTCTCGCCGGCAAAGGTCAGGGTCAGCGCCAGCACCACCAGCGGCGACAACCCGCGCATCAGGGGGTAGACCAGGCCCAGGTCGCCGACCCGGTAGGCCTTGATCAGCAGGTAGCGGTACAACAGCTCGAACGCCGCCGAGGCCAGCATCCACGGCCAGATCTCGGGCGGCGGTACCTGCACGAACGCCACCATCGCCAGGGCGAACAGCAGCGCCACCACGTCCATGCTGGCAATCACCAGCAGACGCTCGCCGCTGAACTTGATCAGGGTGTTCCAGGTGGCATGCAGCAGGGCGGCGATCAGCACCAGCGAAGTGGCGAGCACGGTTGAGTTCCTGGGTAGTGCACGGCTGCGCAGTTTCAACCAGGCGCAACAAAACAGCCAGCCTGCGGTCAACGTTGATCGAAAAAGTGTGTCCTGAACCTCGCGCCGGCGCATCCAAGCCCTGCCCGAGCCATTCGGGCACTGACTTGGAAGCCATTACAGGACCTAGGATGCTTGAGCTAGTTGCCGCGTTTATTTGCCTCACCACCCTCCTCACCTATGTGAACTACCGCTTTATCGGCCTGCCGCCGACCATTGGCGTGATGGTCACTGCACTGCTGTTTTCCCTGATCCTCCAGGGCCTGAGCGTCATCGGCTACCCGGGCCTGGAAGAACGGGTGCAGGGCCTGATGAGCCAGATCGACTTCAACGACCTGCTGATGCACTGGATGCTGGCGTTCCTGCTGTTCGCCGGGGCGCTGCACGTTAACCTGGCCGACCTGCGCGACTACCGCTGGCCGATCGGCCTCCTGGCCACCGTCGGCGTGCTGATCGCCACCGTGGTGATCGGCTACCTGGCACACTGGATCTTCGCCCTGTTCGGCTGGCACGTGAACCTGCTGTACTGCCTGCTGTTCGGCGCACTGATCTCGCCCACCGACCCGATTGCGGTGCTCGGCGCCCTGCGTACCGCCAATGCGTCCAAGCCGCTGAAGACCACCATCGTCGGCGAGTCGCTGTTCAACGACGGCACCGCGGTCGTGGTGTTCACCGTGCTGCTGGGCATCGCACAACTGGGCGAGACCCCGAGCGTGAGCGACACCGCGATCCTGTTCGCCCGCGAGGCCATCGGCGGCACGCTGTTCGGTGCGGTGATCGGCTACGTCACCTACCGCATGATCAAGAGCATCGAGCAGTACCAGGTGGAGGTCATGCTGACCCTGGCGCTGGTGATCGGCGGCTCGGCCGCAGCCTACGAACTGCACGTCTCGGCGCCCATCGCGATGGTGGTAGCGGGCCTGATCATCGGCAACCTGGGTCGCAACCTGGCTATGAACGACATGACCCGGCGCTACATGGACGGCTTCTGGGAACTGATCGACGACATGCTCAACGCGCTGCTGTTCGCGCTGATCGGCCTGGAGCTGTTGCTGCTGCCGTTCTCGTGGATGCACCTGGCTGCGGCCGGGGTGCTGGCAGTGGCGATCCTGCTGTCGCGTCTGCTGACCGTGGCGCCGGCGATCGTCATGCTGCGCCGCTGGAGAACGGTGCCGCGCGGCACCATCCGCGTGCTCACCTGGGGCGGCCTGCGCGGCGGTGTGTCCGTGGCCCTGGCGCTGTCGCTGCCATCGGGCCCCGAACGTGACCTGCTGCTGAGCATCACCTACATCGTGGTGCTGTCGTCGATCCTGCTGCAGGGCCTGAGCATCGGTCGCGTGGTGCGCGGGGTTACCGAGCAGCCTTGACCGGCGAGGGGCTGCCCAGCAGCCCCAGCAGATGCCGCATGGCCACTGGCCGGCGCGGCGTCGAGCCGTGCAGCACCACCAGTGCCCGCGCGTGGCGCGGGTCATCGCCCAGCGGCCAGGCACAGATGCCCTCATGGGGCATGCCGGCCCATTGCGGCACCAACGATACCCCCATGCCCTGGGCCACCAGCATCACGATGGTTTCCAGCGCATCCAGCTCGCACAGCAACTGCGGCGTGATCAGTTGCTCATCCAGGTAGCGCTGGGCGATCTGCCCGCCCCACGACTGTGCGTCATAGCGAATGAACGGGTGCTCGCGCAGCAATGTATCGGGGGCCAGCGCGGCCTGTGCAGCCGGCGCGATCAGAATCAGCGGCTCGACCTTGAGCACCTGCAGCGCCAGTGCCTTGGGCAGCGTGAAGGGCGGGCGCACCAGAATCGCGGCATCCAGTTCGCCGCCGAGCACCTTCTCGTACAGGCTGCGCGAATCACCCGGGGTGATCTGCAGCTTGAGCCCCGGCGCCGATCGCGCCAGACGCTCGATAAGCCCCGGCAATACCCCGGTCAACGCCGTCGACACCGCGCCCACCCTGACGTCCCCCGTCAATCCGTCCTGGCTCAGGTCGTGCTGCAGTTCACGCGCCTGCTCGATGATCGCCTGGATTCTGGGCAACAGCAGCAGGCACTGGTCCGAGGGGCGGATGGCATGCGCAGTACGCAGCAGCAAGGTGCAGCCCAGTGTGCGTTCCAGCGCCTGCACGCGCTGGCTGATCGCCGCTGCCGTGCGGTTCTCGCGACGCGCGGCCGCGGCAATCGAGCCGGTTTCCACCACTGCCACCAGGCTTTTCAGAAAGCGCACATCCATAAGTTTTTCTTTCGCTCAGAGCAAGGCAAAGCCGTTTTACCCCGTCACACGGCCTACTTACCCTCAACGCTCAACCACACGGGGGATACGCCATGAACAGACCCTTTCACGCTGCATACCACGTTTGCGACCTGGAACAGGCGCGTACTTTTTATCGAGATGTTCTGGGCTGCACCGAAGGGCGCAGCACCGCGACCTGGGTCGACTTCGACTTCTTCGGCAACCAGCTCTCGTTGCACCTGGGCACGCCGTTCGCCACCACCCGTACCGGGCAGGTTGGCGAGCACAAGGTACTGATGCCGCATATCGGCGTGGTACTGCCACTGGACGAGTGGATGACCCTGGCCGTGCGCCTCACCCGGCGCGGCCTGGCATTCGAGATCCCACCGGTGGTGCGCTTTGTGGGCGAGCCGGGCGAACAACGCACGATGTTCTTCCTCGACCCCAGCGGCAATCCGATCGAGGTCAAGGGCTTCAAGGATTTCGCCGGCCTGTTCGCGCAGTAACGCACCCTTCGCACTCCCCACAACCACAACAACAAGGGGCACCCCATGGGCATTCGCACACCTTCCAGCCTGGTCACGCGCATCATTATCGGCCTGGTCGCCGGCGTGATCGTCGGCATCCTTCTCAACCAGTTCCCCGAGCACAAGGTCTGGTTCATCGACAACCTGCTGCAGCCGGCCGGCGACCTGTTCATCAAGCTGATGAAGATGATCGTGGTACCGCTGGTGTTCGCCTGCATGACCGTCGGCATCGCCGGCGCCGGCAGCACGCGCGCCCTGGGCCGGGTCGGGATGAAGACGTTCGTGTACTTCTTCACCATCACCAGCATCGCGATCCTGTTCGGGCTGGTGGTCGGCAACGTGTTCCAGCCCGGCGCCGGCGCGGACTTCAGCAGCACGCTGCAGGCACCGGTCACCACGCTGGCATCCAGCACCGAAACGCAGAACCTGGGGCGCACCCTGGTGGCCATCGTGCCGGACAACATCGTGCTGGCCATGGCCGAGGGCAAGCTGCTGTCGGTGCTGTTCTTCGCCATCCTGTTCGGCTGCGCCCTGTCGATGCTGCCCCAGCAGCAGAAGGCACCGTTGATCAGCGTGATGCAGGGCGTATCGGACACCATGTTCAAGGTCACCCACCTGGTGATGCACTACTCACCCATCGGCATCTTCGGGCTGATCGGCGTCACCGTTGCCAGCTTCGGCCTGAGCGCACTGCTGCCACTGGCCAAGCTGATCGGCATTACCTACGTCGCGGTGCTGCTGTTTGCGCTGTGCGTGCTGGGGGCGGTGGCCAGGCTGGCGGGGGTGCGGTTCTTCCACCTGTTGCGCGAGATACGCAGCGAGTTGCTGCTGGCCTACAGCAGCGCCGCCTCGGCCACGGTGATGCCGCAACTGATCGAGAAGATGGAGCGCTACGGCGCGCCACGCCCGATCACCAGCATGGTCATTCCGTTGGGGTATTCATTCAACCTCGATGGCGCGTCGCTGTTCGCAGCGCTTGGCACGCTGTTCATCGCCCAGGCCTATGGCATCGACCTGGGCCTGGCTGACCAGGCGATGCTGGTGCTGATCATGGTGCTGACCTCCAAGGGTGCGGCGGGGGTGCCGGGCTTCATGTTCATCATCCTCACCGCCACGCTGACCGCGGCAGGGCTGCCGGTCGAGGGCGTGGCGATCATCGCCGGGGTGTATCGGCTGATGGACATGCCGGTCACTGCACTCAACGTGCTGGGTAACGCACTGGCGCCACTGGTGATCGCACGCTGGGAGGGCCAGCTCAAGGCACCTGGCCAAACCGCCCCCGCCAGCCCCGCTGCCCCCGACTTGAAGCTTGAAGCTTGAACTGTGCAGCTACCGCCGTCATTCCACCGAGGTATCGAACTGATCCTTGATGAACTTGATCTCGGTACGCCCATGGGGTGCCGGCAAGCCGTCCTCACCCAGGTTGACGAAGACCATCTTGTCGACGGTGAGGATGCTCTTGCGGGTGATCTTGTTGCGCACTTCGCATTTGAGGGTGATGGAGGTGCGGCCGAATTCCGTGGCGGTGATGCCCAGCTCGATGATGTCGCCCTGGCGCGAGGCGCTGACGAAGTTGATCTCCGAGATGTACTTGGTCACCACACGCTGGTTGCCCAGTTGCACGATCGCGTAGATCGCCGCCTCTTCGTCGATCCAGCGCAACAGGCTGCCACCGAACAGGGTGCCGTTGGGGTTGAGGTCTTCGGGTTTTACCCATTTGCGGGTGTGAAAGTTCATGCGTACTCCTGACCGTCTTGCCAATCGATGCCGACAATGATGGCAGAGCCTGCCGGCGGCCTCCATTGAACATCGACTATCGTCTCGATTAATTGACAGAAAGCCTTGGGCCGATGCGCGGGCGCAGCTATAATCGCCAACGCTTCACAGACGGTCATCACCACTCGATGCCGTTCCCGCCACCTGTCCGAGGGGCGCTGCAGCAGGTTCTCCTGTCAGGCTCGGATGGGGCGTTGCCTGCACGGGGTTCCCCGCACGGGCACTAAACGCACAACGGCGCCCATTCGCACACTACGAATGGAGGCTCTTGATGAGCGCTGTAAACACGCCTGCAGATTTTACCGACTACAAAGTCGCCGACATGTCCCTGGCTGCCTGGGGCCGCCGCGAAACCATCATCGCCGAGTCCGAAATGCCGGCCCTGATGGGTCTGCGCCGCAAGTACGCCGCTGAACAGCCGCTCAAGGGTGCAAAAATCCTCGGCTGCATCCACATGACCATCCAGACCGCCGTGCTGATCGAGACCCTGGTCGCGCTGGGTGCCGAAGTGCGCTGGTCGTCGTGCAACATCTTCTCCACCCAGGATCAGGCCGCTGCCTCCATTGCCGCCGCCGGCATCCCGGTGTTCGCCTGGAAGGGCGAGACCGAGCAGGAATACGAGTGGTGCCTGGAGCAGACCATCCTCAAGGATGGCGCGCCATGGGATGCCAACATGATCCTCGACGACGGCGGCGACCTCACCGAGCTGCTGCACAAGAAGTACCCGCAGGTACTGGACCGCGTTCACGGCGTGACCGAAGAGACCACCACCGGTGTGCACCGTCTGCTCGACATGCTGGCCAAGGGCGAGCTGAAGATCCCGGCGATCAACGTCAACGACTCGGTCACCAAGAGCAAGAACGACAACAAGTACGGCTGCCGTCACAGCCTCAACGACGCCATCAAGCGCGGCACCGACCACCTGCTGTCGGGCAAGCAGGCGCTGGTGATCGGCTACGGTGACGTGGGCAAGGGTTCGGCCCAGTCGCTGCGTCAGGAAGGCATGATCGTCAAGGTCTCGGAAGTCGACCCGATCTGCGCCATGCAAGCCTGCATGGACGGCTTCGAGCTGGTTTCGCCGTTCATCGACGGTATCAACAACGGCACCGAAGCCAGCGTCGACAAGGCCCTGCTGGGCAAGATCGACCTGATCGTGACCACCACCGGTAACGTCAACGTGTGCGATGCCAACATGCTCAAGGCCCTGAAAAAGCGCGCCGTGGTATGCAACATCGGTCACTTCGACAACGAAATCGACACCGCCTTCATGCGCAAGAACTGGGCATGGGAAGAGGTCAAGCCACAGGTTCACAAGATCCACCGTACCGGCCCTGGCGATTTCGACGCGCAGAACGACGACTACCTGATCCTGCTGGCCGAAGGCCGCCTGGTGAACCTGGGCAACGCCACTGGCCACCCGAGCCGCATCATGGACGGTTCGTTCGCCAACCAGGTACTGGCACAGATCTTCCTGTTCGGCCAGAAGTACGCCGACCTGTCGCCGGCCCAGAAAGCCGAGCGCCTGACCGTTGAAGTACTGCCGAAAAAACTCGACGAAGAAGTGGCCCTGGAAATGGTCCGCGGTTTCGGCGGCGTGGTAACCCAACTGACCAAACAGCAGGCCGACTACATCGGCGTGACTGTTGAAGGCCCGTTCAAACCAGACGCCTACCGCTACTGATGGGCCAAAGCCGGTGACGCTGCCACAGCGTCACCGGCTTTTTTCTGTGGCCAGCCTCACGGCTGGCCAGCACGATCGGTTTACCAGGATTTCGCCATGTCTCAGGAACGCCGTTACAGCTTCGAGTTCTTCCCGACCAAGACCGACGCTGGACATGAAAAACTGCTCGCCACGGCTCGCACCCTGGCCAGCTACAACCCGGACTTCTTCTCCTGCACCTATGGTGCCGGTGGCTCGACCCGCGACCGCACGCTCAACACCGTGCTGCAGCTGGAAAGCGAAGTGAAGGTACCGGCCGCGCCGCACCTGTCGTGCGTGGGCGACAGCAAGGACGACCTGCGCAGCCTGCTGGCCCAGTACAAGGCCGCCGGCATCAAGCGTATCGTGGCCCTGCGCGGCGACCTGCCGTCGGGCATGGGCATGGCCAGTGGCGAGCTGCGCTACGCCAACGAGCTGGTCGAATTCATTCGCCAGGAAAGCGGTGATCACTTTCACATCGAAGTGGCCGCCTACCCGGAAATGCACCCCCAGGCCCGTCACTTCGAAGACGACCTGATCAATTTCGTGCGCAAGGCCAAGGCCGGCGCCGACAGCGCCATCACCCAGTACTTCTTCAACGCCGACTGCTACTTCCACTTCGTCGAGCGCGTGCAGAAGCTGGGCGTGGACATCCCGGTGGTACCCGGCATCATGCCGATCACCAACTACAGCAAGCTGGCGCGCTTCTCCGATGCGTGCGGCGCCGAGATCCCGCGCTGGGTCCGCAAGCAGCTGGAAGCCTATGGCGACGATGTGCAAAGCATCCAGGCCTTTGGCGAACAGGTCATCACCGAAATGTGCGAAAAACTGCTGCAAGGCGGCGCACCGGGGCTGCACTTCTATACCCTGAACCAGGCCGAACCCAGCCTGGCAGTGTGGAACAACCTCAAGCTGCCACGCTGACTGCTGCACCGACGACAAGGGCTCTGGCACACGCCAAGGCCCTTTTTTGTCGACGCCCGCCTCCAGGCCTGCGCACCTGGCTGAGCTGCTGGCCGAGCCAGGCTGGCCATTCTCGAGCAGCCATCGTACTCTCCAGCCATGCCCGATCTTTACCGACTGTTCGCCGCCCTGTTCCTCGCCTGCCTGAGTACCCTGGCTCATGGCGAGAGGCTGCGCATCGTCACCGACCCCTGGCCGCCCTATGTGTACCAGGAAAACGGAGAGGCCAAGGGCATCGACTACGAGGTCACCGCCGAGGTGTTCAAGCGCCTGGGCATCGAGGTGCAATGGCAGTTCCTGCCATGGAAGCGCTGCCTGGCGATGGTCGAACAGGGGCTGGCCGATGGCGTGCTCGACATCTTCAAGACCGAGCAGCGCGACGCCCAGCTGTTCTACCCCAGCGAACCGCTGTCGCACGTGGAGTTCGTGCTGTTCCAGGCCAACGCCCGGCCCCACGCCATCAGGCACCTGGAAGACCTCAAGGGGCTGACCGTGGGCACCGCGCCCGGCTATACCTACGGCCCGGCGTTTGCCGATTCACCCGACTTCAAGCGCGAGCCGGCACCTACCCTGGAAGCCAACCTGGGCAAGCTGCAACTGGGGCGCATCGACCTGCTGGTCACCGATCGCCGGGTTGGCCGGCATGTGATCAAGAGCCTGGGCCTGGAGCAACAGGTCAGCGAACTGGGGCTGGTGATCGACCGCCAGCCCCAGTTCCTGGCAGTACGTCGCAATGCCGGCATGGACCTGCTGGCGCAACGCTTCGCCGCCGAGCTGCGCCGCTTCAAGCAGGAGCCGGCCTATGCCGAGCTGAACGCACGCTACGCAGGCGCCGAGGTGAATATTCCGCAAACCGTTGAGCAGCAGGAACGCAGCACGCACTGATTGCTCTGTTATACTCCGCCAACCCCGCCAGGCTTACGCCCGGACGCTCGGCCTTGCAAAAGGCATCCCGATCGGCAGGACAGCGCGCCCAGAGCCCGCCCGCCGCCCCCCGGATGCGCATTGAAGGCCCAGCAGGACCGGACGCGATAGCATCACCTGATGCCCGTCGCGCCAGGCACGAACTTCCCATAGGGCTTAGCCCCCACTAGAACAGGATTACTCATGTCCTTTGCTTCCCTCGGTCTCTCCGAGGCTCTAGTCCGCGCTATCGAGGCAGCGGGCTATACCCAGCCTACGCCGGTGCAACAGCGGGCCATTCCCGCCGTGTTGCAAGGTCGCGACCTGATGGTCGCGGCGCAGACAGGTACTGGTAAAACCGGTGGCTTTGCACTGCCGATTCTCGAACGCCTGTTTCCAGGTGGCCACCCCGACAAGTCCCAGCGCCATGGCCCACGCCAGCCGCGGGTACTGGTGCTGACCCCCACCCGCGAACTCGCCGCCCAGGTCCACGACAGCTTCAAGATCTACGCCCGCGACCTCAAGTTCGTCAGCGCCTGCATCTTCGGCGGTGTCGGCATGAACCCGCAGGTGCAGGCCATGTCCCGCGGCGTCGACGTGCTGGTGGCCTGCCCCGGCCGTCTGCTGGACCTCGCCGGCCAGGGCAGCGTCGACCTGAGCCACGTTGAGATCCTGGTGCTCGACGAAGCCGACCGCATGCTCGACATGGGCTTCATCCATGACGTGAAGAAGGTCCTCGCACGCTTGCCTGCCAAGCGCCAGAACCTGCTGTTCTCGGCGACCTTCTCAAAAGACATCACCAACCTGGCCGACAAGCTGCTGCACAACCCCGAGCGCATCGAGGTCACGCCGCCCAACACCACGGTCGAGCGTATCGAGCAGCGTGTGTACCGCCTGCCCGCCAGCCACAAGCGTGCCCTGCTGGCCCACCTGATTACCCAGGGTGCCTGGGAGCAGGTGCTGGTCTTCACACGTACCAAGCACGGCGCCAACCGTCTGGCCGAGTACCTCGAGAAGCACGGCCTGACTGCCGCGGCGATTCACGGCAACAAGAGCCAGAACGCGCGCACCAAGGCCCTGGCCGACTTCAAGGCCGGCACCGTGCGCATCATGGTCGCCACCGACATCGCCGCCCGCGGCCTGGACATCGACCAGTTGCCCCACGTGGTCAACTTCGAGCTGCCCAACGTCGAGGAAGACTACGTGCACCGTATCGGCCGTACCGGCCGTGCGGGCCGTTCCGGCGAGGCCATCTCGCTGGTGGCGCCGGACGAAGAGAAGCTGCTCAAGAGCATCGAGCGCGTCACCCGCCAGAAAATCCAGGACGGCGACCTGATGGGCTTCGATGCCTCGACGGTCGAAGCCGAAAAACCCGAAGCCCGTGAACGTCCGCAGATGAACCCGCGCGGTGGCCGTGGCCAGCGTGCCGACGGCAGCAATGCCGGCGGGCGCAAGGACAAGGGCAAGGACAAAGGCCAGGAAAAGGATAAGCCCGCAGGCGACAGAGCCACTGAGAAGGCCGCCGGCGGGCGCCAAGAGCGCAAGCCCCGTGACAACAGCAAAACCCGCCAGGCACCCTCGGGTCAGGCAGCAGTAGTTCCGAAAATCCCGGCCGACCGTGACCCTGAAGCCTTCCTGGACGACGAAGTGGACAACTTCGGCAACCGTGCCGACTACGTCAGCCCGTACCAGAACAAGGGCGGCCAGGGCCGCAACCGTCGCCCGGGCGCACCGGCAGCCGCCGGTACCGGCACCGGCGCACCCCGCGGTGGCCAGCCACGCAGCAACACCGGTGGTGGTGCACGTAGCGGTGGCGCCGGCAGCAATGGCGAGAAGCGCGGTGGTGCACGCAGCGGTGGCGGTGGTCGCGATGGCCAGGCGCGCCGCGACGGCAGCAACAACCGCAACCGTCGCCCGGCCCGTGACGATCAGTCGTCGCAGGAACCGGCAGTGCGCAACCCGCGTGACGGCCAGTCGCAGCCCAAGATCGTGCACAAGGAATCCAAGATCGACCGGTTCCCGACCGCCGAACAGCTCGAGCAGCTGCCAAGCCGCCCACGTGGCGAGAAGCCTGCGCTGCTGACGCGCAACCGCTGATCCCGCCACTGCGCACACAAAAACGCCGCCCCTAGGGGCGGCGTTCTTGTTTACAGGCCAGGCAATTACTTCTGCTTGACGCCTTCCAGCGAGATGTCCAGCTGGGCGGTCTGTGCCACGTCGCCAGGCAGCTTGATGCCGAAGTCTTTCAGATCCAGCGTGGTGGTGGCGTTGAAACCGGCGCGCTCGCCGCCCCATGGGTCCTTGCCTTCACCGTTGAAGGTGGCCTTGAAGGTCACTGGCTTGGTCACGCCGTGGAAGGTCAGGTCGCCGGTCACGTCGGCAGTCTTGTCGCCAGTGGGCTTGACGGCGGTGGAGACGAACTTGGCGTCGGCGAATTTCGAAACGTCCAGGAAGTCCTTGCTGGCGATGTGCTTGTCACGCTCGGCGTGGTTGGACCACAGGCTGGCGGTCTTCACGTCTACCGAGATCTTGCTGTCCTGCGGCTTGGCGGAATCCCAGCTGAAGGTACCGTCCCAGTCCTTGAAGGTGCCGTGGATGAAGCTGTAGCCCAGGTGGCTGACTTTCCAGTCGATGAAGGCGTGCTGGCCTTCCTTGTCGATCTTGTAGTCGGCAGCCATGGCCTGGCCAGCGGTGAACAGGGCGGTACCGAGCGCCAGAGCGGCAAAAGTCTTTTTCAACATTACTTCTATTCCTTTGGAGTTGAGGTTGAACATCAAGCTTTGCGGCCCAGCATGCGGGTGAGGGTCGCGTCACGGTCGATAAAGTGGTGCTTGAGGGCGGCCAAGCCATGCAGGCCGGCGAAGATCACCAACCCCCAGGCCAGGTAGAAATGGATTTCCCCGGCGACATCCGCCTGGTTGGGCAGGTCGCTGACCAGTGCCGGCACCTCGAACAGGCCGAACACCGGGATGCCCACGCCGTCGGCGGTGGAGATCAGGTAGCCGGTGATCATCACCCCGAACAGGCCCACGTACAGCAGGCCGTGGCCGGCCTTGGCGGCGAAGCGGGTAAGCGGGCCGTGGTTGGCCGGGGCCGGTGGTGGCGGGCTGATGAAGCGCCACAGCACGCGACCGAGCATGATCGCCAGCAGGGTCAGGCCGATACTCTTGTGCAGGTCGGGTGCCGTTTTGCGCCACGCACTGTAGTAGTCCAGGCCGACCATCCACAGCCCCAGGCCGAACAGGCCGAAGACCGCCAGGGCCACGCCCCAGTGCAGGACGATACTGACCACGCCATAGCGAGAAGGAGAATTGCGCAGTTGCATTGCCGTGTTTCCCTGTAAGAACTGTGCCCAAGACTAACCGGTTATCTATCGAATTAAAGCGGAAAATTTCGCTTTGAACGATCGAGAAACATGATCTTTAGTGTGAGACGAACAGGTTAAGGAAACATTAACTCGGCAGGAAGGAATTGAGGTGGCCCCTTCGCCGGCAAGGCCGGCTCCTACGGGCTTGTGCTGCACCTGTAGGAGCCGGCCTTGCCGGCGAAGGGTTCAACGCATCACTGCGCCTTGGCCTGGGTCGCTGTGGCCGGCTTCTTCGCCACCGGCTTGGCCGCAGGCTTTTTGACCGGCTGGGCCTTGGCCGCAGGCTTCTTGGCTGGCGCGGCTTTCGCCGGGGCCTTCTTGGCAGCAGGCGCCGCCTTTGCCGGCGCCTGCCTGGCTACCGGCGCAGCCGCAGCGGGCGTTGGCGCCGGCGCAGGTGCAGCGGCTGGGGCTGGGGCTGGGGCAGGAGCTGGCGCCGCATCAACCGGCTTGGCCGGCGCTTTGTCTACCGGCTTGTCACCGCCACCGAACAACCTCGAGAAGAAGCCAGGCTTGCTGTCCTTGGCCGCCACCGCTGCCGCTGCGGCCCCGGCCGCCACCGCTGCCGCTGCGGCCCCGGCCGCCACCGGCGCCAGCTTGGCCGGGTCGAACGACTTGCCATTGGACATGTCCACCACCTGGCCCGCCGCGCGCTGGCCGCTGCGCAGAGCGCCTTCCAGGGTGCCGGGGTACAGCGCATCGGTGTGTTCGCCGGCAAACGCCACGCGCTGCACCGGACGCTCCCACAGGCGCCAGAACTTGCTGATCTGCCCCGGCCCGTAGGCGAGGTACGCACCGCCCGTGCCGGCATCGGTGCTGTAGCGACGCACTTCATAGCCGGTGAACGCGCCACGCGCCTGCGGGTAGAACGCATGCAGGCGAATCAGCACCTGGTCGACCATCTGCTTGTCGCCGAACGCCTGCAGCAGGCGCGCGTTGTCACCGGACAGGTTGATCACCACGTTGGCGCCACCCTTGAGCGCCGGTTCGATCCACAGCATGCCCAGGCCGGTGTTACTGTAGATTTCGCCCGACATGCGCGCACGGCTTTCCCAGACCGGGGTCTTGAACTTGAGCAGCAGCTGGTCGCGCCAGCCGTAGTTGGTGCCCTTGAGCGCCGCCAGGTGCTGGTTGTCCAGGCCCGGGGTCATCTGGATCTTGGCCAGGGCGCGCAACGGTACCGCCAGCACCACGTAGTCGGCGCTGTAGCCCACCGCGCCGACCTTGACCGTGACGCCGTCCTTGTCCTGGATGATCGCGCTGACCGGTGCGCTGGTCTTGATGGTCTTCAGTTGCTTGACGAAAGCCTGCGCCAGCACCGGGCTGCCGCCGGGCAGACGGGCGGCGCGCAGGTCGCGATCGCTCACATCGCGGTACACGCGGGTCTGCTGCGCGAAATACAGCAATGACAGGCGCGAAGGCTCGTCATAGCGGGTACGGATCTGCTGGTTGACCAGCTGGCGCGCGGTCGGTGGCAGTTGCAGCTTGTCCAGCCAGCCGGAAACGTTGAGCTGGTCGAGGGCGAACAGGGTGCTGTTGGCCGCCGGGTTTTCAGGGTCGCTGATCGAGCGCGCCAGGTCGTCGAGGGTCTTCTCGTAGCGCTTGAGTGCCTCGGCGGTGGCCGGCTGCTTGGTGGCCAGGTCTGCGGCGCTGAAGTACTCGCCATCGATCAGGTAGCTCGGTACGCGCACGAACTCCGGCGCCGGCAGGGTGGCCAGCTTGAAGGTGTCGAGGTAGCGGTTGAGGGTCGGCTGGGCCTTGCTGTTGCCGATCCACTCGCTGGTGGCCAGGCCCGAACGCCCGCCCATGCCCGGCTTGGCTTCCAGCAGGGTCACCTGCCAGCCCTTGTTTTGCAGTTCGTAGGCGGCGGTGAGACCTGCCAGGCCGCCACCGACCACGATGGCCGTCGGCTGCTTGGCAGCCGCGAGGGCGCCCGCGCTGAACAGCCCTATCATTACCAGCGCGCAGGCGCGCAGCCAACCAGCAGACATTCGGCGAACTCCGGATCAAAGGCGGAAAATGCGGGGTGAACCCCCCGGGAAAAACGTCGGTGAAGGATACGTCAGGCCGCCCGGGCCTGCCACTAATGCCCGCACCGTTTGCGCCTTATGGGTTGTCCTGCCCCGGCGCTTTGCATAGGCTTGCGCGGTTACCCGAACCCGCGTCGCCAGGAGAGAGCCCATGGGCCTGAATCAACAGTGGATGGAACGTGACCTCAAGGTCCTGTGGCATCCCTGCACCCAGATGAAAGACCACGAGCACCTGCCGCTGATTCCGATCAAGCGTGGCGAAGGCGTATGGCTCGAAGACTTCGAAGGCAAGCGCTACCTCGACGCGGTGAGTTCCTGGTGGGTCAACGTGTTCGGCCACGCCAACCCGAAGATCAACCAGCGCATCAAGGACCAGGTCGACCAGCTCGAACACGTGATCCTCGCAGGCTTCAGCCACCAGCCGGTGATCGAGCTGTCCGAGCGCCTGGTCAAGCTCACCCCCGAGGGCCTGAACCGCTGCTTCTACGCCGACAATGGCTCCTCGTGCATCGAAGTGGCGCTGAAGATGAGCTTCCATTACTGGCTCAACAAGGGCCAGCCGGACAAGAAGCGCTTCGTCACCCTGAGCAACAGCTACCACGGCGAGACCATCGCGGCGATGTCGGTGGGCGACGTGCCGCTGTTCACCGAGACCTACAAGGCACTGCTGCTCGACACCCTCAAGGTGCCCAGCCCCGACTGCTACCTGCGCCCCGAGGGCGTGAGCTGGGAAGACCATTCGCGCACGATGTTCGCCGCCATGGAACAGACCCTGGCCGAGCACCACCAGAGCATCGCCGCCGTGATCGTCGAACCGCTGATCCAGGGCGCCGGCGGCATGCGCATGTACCACCCGGTGTACCTCAGGCTGCTGCGCGAGGCGTGCGACCGCTACGGCGTGCACCTGATCCACGACGAGATCGCCGTAGGCTTCGGGCGCACCGGCACGATGTTCGCCTGCGAGCAGGCCGGCATCCGCCCCGACTTCCTGTGCCTGTCCAAGGCCCTCACCGGCGGCTACCTGCCGCTGGCCGCGTGCCTGACCACCGACGAGGTGTACAGCGCGTTCTACGACGATTACCCGACCCTGCGCGCGTTCCTGCACTCGCACAGCTATACCGGCAACCCGCTGGCCTGTGCCGCGGCGCTGGCGACCCTGGACATCTTCGAGCAGGACAACGTGATCGAGGCCAACAAGGCCCTGGCCACACGCATGGCCACGGCCACCGCGCACCTGGTCGACCACCCGCATGTGGCCGAAGTGCGCCAGACCGGCATGGCCCTGGCCATCGAGATGGTGCAGGACAAGGTCAGCAAGACCGCCTACCCGTGGCAGGAGCGGCGCGGCCTGAAGGTGTTCGAGCATGCCCTGACCCGTGGTGCGCTGCTGCGCCCGCTGGGCAGCGTGGTGTACTTCCTGCCGCCGTACGTGATCACCCCCGAACAGATCGACTTCCTGGCCGAGGTGGCCAGCGAGGGCATCGATATCGCCACGCGCAGCAGCGTGAGCGTGGCGGTGCCGGCCGATTTCCATCCTGATTTCCGCGATCCGGGCTAAACAGCATCGCGGGTCCCAGCTCCCACAGGGATCACCTGTAACCCTACAGGAGCAGGCTTGACCCGCGATGGCGCCCGAACTGCCTCCATCTTATTCAGAGCAGAACCATGAGACTGTCCCGCTTCTTCATCGACGCCCCCCTGAGCCTGGGCGAGCACGACCTGCCCGAGGCCCAGGCCCACTACATCGGCCGCGTGCTGCGCATGGCGCCGGGCGATGCGGTGCAACTGTTCGACGGCAGCGGCCAGGAATACCTGGGCGAACTGCTCGAGGTCGGCAAGAAGAGCGTGCGCGTCACGCTCGCCCAGGCCCTCCCCGGCCAGGCCGAATCCCCCCTGCACGTGCACCTGGGCCAGGGCCTGTCCCGTGGCGAGCGCATGGACTGGGCGATCCAGAAGGCCACCGAACTGGGCGCCAGCGTGATCACCCCGATCGTCAGCGAACGCTGCGAGGTGCGTCTGAAGGACGAACGTGCCGACAAGCGTCTGGCCCACTGGCGCCAGGTGGCGATCAGTGCCTGCGAACAATGCGGGCGCTCGACAGTGCCGACGATCCATTCGCCGGTGCTGCTGGCAGACTGGCTCAAGGCGCGAGACGAGGCGCTGAAACTGGTGCTGCACCCGGTGGCCGAACCCTTGACCAGCCATGCCAGGCCCGCGAGCCTGGCGTTTCTGATCGGGCCGGAGGGCGGCTTGTCGGAGGTAGAAGTGGAGCAGGCCAAGGCGGCAGGGTTCCATGCCGCGCGCCTGGGCCCGCGGGTGCTGCGTACCGAAACGGCGCCAGTGGTGGCGCTGGCAGTGGCGCAGCAGCTGTGGGGCGACTTCTAGACCGCGTCGCGGCGTTCGCCGGCAAGGCCGGCTCCTACTGCAGGAGCCGGCCTTGCCGGCGAAGGGGCCCTAAAGCACGTAGAAAAATATCGCGATAAAGTGCAGCAGGCTGCCGGCAATCACGAACAGGTGCCAGATGCCATGCCAATGGCGGAAGCGGCTGTCATAGGCAAAGAAGATGATGCCGATGGTGTACAGCGCGCCCCCCGCCGCCAGCCAGGCGAACCCCGCCGTACCCAGGCTGGCCAGCAGCGGTTTGACCGCCACCAGCACGATCCAGCCCATCAGTGCGTAGATCACGATGGACAGCACGCGCGCCTCGGAGCGCGGCTTGATCTCCTGCAGCATGCCGATAACCGCCAGCCCCCACACCACCCCGAACAGGCTCCAGCCCCACGGACCGCGCAGGCTCACCAGGCAGAACGGGGTATAGCTGCCGGCAATCAGCAGGTAGATCGACAGGTGATCGAGCTTGCGCATGATCACCTTCGCCCGCCCGCGCACGCTGTGATAAAGGGTCGAAGTGCTGTACAGCAGCATCAGCGTGAAGCCGTAGATGGCCAGGCTGACGATCTTCCAGGGGTCGCCCTGCATCCCGGCCACCACCAGCAGCCAGATCGCGCCGATGCAGGCCAGAACCGCGCCCACCAGGTGGGTCCAGGCATTGAAACGTTCACCGTGGTACATGCATTGATGCCCTCCGTAGAATGATTCGCTCCTCTACCCTACACAAGCCCGGCATCAAGTGCATTACGTGGTTGGTACTAGGCCCCGGCCGTCTGCAACAGCTGTTCCAGCCCGGGCAGGTCCGGTACCCGCGCCACCTGCTCGCCCACCTGCACCGCCGCCAGCTCCAGCGGCGCCAGCGGCACATCGACGTAGTTGAGCTGGCTGTCGAGCTTGCACGTGCGCGGTATGCCCTGCACCAGCAGGGCGAAGAAACGCCGCGGCGTATCGCCCAGGGCATTGAGCACCACGATGCGCGCGCGCTCGCCAACCTGGGTCTGGCCACCGCAGGCCGCCTCGAAGCTCAGCAGCGGCAGGCGCTGGCTGCGCCAGTCGATCCAGCCCAGCAACCAGGCCGGCTGATGCGGCAAGGGCGTGCACGGCTGGTAGCCGATCAGCTCGGCCACCGCCACGTTGGGCAGCACCAGGCTGCGGTCGCTCAACGGCAGCAACAGCCCGGTGAGGGTGTTGCGCCGATTGTTGCGAGGGGTCTGTTCAAGCATGCGGGGTACTCCAGCGGGCAATGCTCTGCAGCAGCACCGACTCCTGGTAGGGCTTGCCCAGGTAGTCGTTGACGCCAATGGCCATGGCCCGGTCGCGGTGCTTCTGGCCGGTACGCGAGGTGATCATGATGATAGGCAGGTCCTTCAGGTGCGGGTCCTGGCGCACCTGGGTGGCCACCTCGAAGCCGTCCATGCGTGGCATCTCGATGTCCAGCAGCAGGATGTCGGGACGGTGTTCGGCCAGCACACTCATGGCATCGACCCCATCCTTGGCCGTCAGCACGTTCATTCCATGGCGCTCCAGCAAGCGCCCGGTCACCTTGCGCACCGTGACCGAATCGTCCACCACCAGCACCAGCAACGGACGTGCGGCGGCATTGCCAGGGTGCTCCAGGCGCAGGCGTGCGGCGCCCTGGGCCACCTTGGACAACTGCAGGTGCAGCGCACGCAGTTGCGCCAGCAGGTCGAGAATCAGTACCACGCGGCCATCGCCCAGCAGGGTCGCCCCGGCCAGACCGTGCACTGCGGCAAACTGCGGGCCAAGGCTCTTGACCACGATTTCACGGCTGGCCGCCAGGCTGTCCACCTGCACGGCGAACTGCTGGTCGTGGGCCTGCACCAGCAGTACCGGCAGCGGCAGACTCTGCCCCAGCAGGCGCGGCTGCACCTCGCCCTGCAGCAGTTCGCCGAGGTAGCGCAGTTCATAACGGTGGCCGGCGTAGCGGTAGCACGGCGGGTCCAGCTGGTAGCAGGCCTCGAGCTCGGCCGGCGGTACACGGACCACGCCCTCGATGGTGTTCAGCGGCACCGCGTACTGTTCTTCGCCGTAGTTCACCATCAGTGCGCGATTGACCGACACGGTGAACGGCAGGCGAATCAGAAAACGCGCCCCCTTGCCCGGCACCGAGTTGATCACCATCGAGCCGCCCAGTTGCTTGACCTCTTCGTGCACCACGTCCATGCCCAGGCCACGCCCGGAAATCTGGGTGATCTTCTCGGCAGTGGAGAACCCGGGCCGCAGGATGAACTGCATCACCTCGTGATCGCTCAGTTCGGTGGCAGGGTCCAGCAGGCCGCGCTTGATCGCCTTTTGCCGCACCGCCTCCAGCGGCACGCCGGCGCCATCGTCGGTCATTTCGATGACGATATCGGCGCCTTCGTGCAGCAGGTTGAGGGCGATGGTGCCCTGCTCCGGCTTGCCCGCCGCCAGGCGCGCCGCACGGTTTTCCATGCCGTGGTCGACGGCATTGCGCAGCATGTGTTCCAGCGGCGCCACCATGCGTTCGAGCACGCTGCGGTCCAGCTCGCCCTCGGCATTGCCCACCACCAGCTCGACCTGCTTGCCCAGCTCGCTGGCAACTTGGCGCACCACCCGCTGCAGGCGCGGCACCAGGCGCTCGAACGGCACCATGCGGGTGCGCGTCAGGCCTTCCTGCAACTCGCTGTTCACCCGCGCCTGCTGTTGCAGCAGGCTGTAGGCGTCATGGGCACGCACGGCCAGGGTTTCCTTCAGGTCCAGCAGATCGGAGGCCGACTCGAACAGGGCCCGCGACAGCTGCTGCAACTGTGAATGACGGTCCATTTCCAACGGGTCGAAGTCGTCATAGCCCAGCGCCTCGCCTTCGCTCTGCTGGCGGCTGAGGATGCGCCCCTGGGTCTCGGTATCGAGCCGGCGCAGCTGGTCGCGCATGCGCTCGAGCGTGGTTTCCATCTCGCCCAGGGCCACCTGCGCATCGTTCACCTGCTGTTCGATGCGCCCGCGAATGATCGAGTTCTCGCCCGCCAGGTTGCCCAGGTCATCGAGCAGCTCGGCCGTCACCTTGACCATGTCGGCCGGGGCACGCTCCGGGCTCGGCGCCGCCACTTCCACCGGGGCCACCTCGGCGCCGGGCGTTGCGGCGGCGGTGTCGCTCAGGGCAGCACTGCTGAAATTGCGGATATAGTCGATCAGCGCCGTGGCAGCGTGCAGCGGCTGGTGCAGGCGCACCGCATCGAGCATGTGCGCCAGGCGGTCATGGCAGTTCTGCAGCAGGCTGAACAGCGCCGGGCTGGGTTGCAACTGCCCGGCCGCCAGGTGTTCATAGAGGAATTCGAGTTCATGGGCCAGGTCGCCGATGGGCGCGATCTCGACCATGCGCGCACCGCCCTTGAGGGTGTGCAGGTCGCGCAGCAGGTTCTCCACCTCCACCCCGTTGCGCGGGTCGGCCTGCCAGCGCAGCAGCGCGGCACCGGCACTTTCGGCGATGTCGAAGCCTTCCTCGAGAAAGATCTCCAGCAGTTCCTTGTCGCCCTCGTGACGCTGGGGCTCCGCCGGCTTGCCTTGGGGCTCGGGCGCCGGTGCGGTGTGACGGAACTCGCGCAGGGCTGCCAGCTGTTCCACCACCAGCTCCGTTGCCTGTCCCTGCTGCACCTGCTCGAGCAGACGCCCGAGCAACGCATGGCTTTCACGCAGCAGGCCCGGCAACAGGTTGCCGGGCTGGTAACGGCGATCGACCAGGCCTTCGTAGAGCAACTCCAGCTCCTGGGCCAGCACCTCGACCGCCCCCACCTGCGCCAGCTGTGCGCCACCCTTGAGGGTCTGCAGGTCGCGCTGCAGCGACGACAGCGCCGAGCCGTTGTCGGGGTCGCCGGCCCAGCGCGCCAGGGCCTGGTCGGCCCCTTCGAGGATGTCGCGGGCCTCTTCCAGAAACAGCTCGACCACCTCGCTGTCGTGCGCCTGGCGTTGCAGCGCGCGGGTGGCATCGCCCAGTTCGGCGATCTGCCCGGGCTGCTCGCCCTGGCTGCGCACCAGGCCCATGGCATCCGGCGCCAGGCCTTGTTCGAGCAGCTCGCGCAATGCGTGCAGGCGTTGCGGTTGCGGGTCCACTTCCTGGCCGGCGGCAATCTGGTCGAGCATGTCGATCAGGGCTTCATGGGCCCGTTGCGCCTCGCCGAAGAAGCGCTCGCTGACCGCCAGGCTGCTCTCCTCCACCGCGCCGTACAGGTCCAGCAGCGCCTCGCACAGTTCGTCCACCTGCCACAGGTCGGCCAGGTGCGCGCTCTGCCCCAGGGTGGTCAGTTCATCCAGCAGCGCAGTCAGCTCCTGGCGCTCGCCGGGGTGCTCCTGCCAGCGTTGCAACAGGGTTTCGGCGTCCAGCAGGATGTCCATGCCCTGGGCCAGGAAGCTGGCGATCAGTTGCGGGTCGCGCTTGACCCGCAGGCCCTGGCTCGGCGCATCGCGCAGTGCCTGCAGGCGCGCAGCAACCACCTGGTCGATCTGTTCGATGAGGGTCCGGGCACCGCCGATGGGTGCTAGCGGGGTGGTGTCGAGCTGTGCCAGACCGCGGCGCAGCAGCGGTTCGGCCATCTGCAGCAGGTACAGCTCGTCAAGGTCCAGGCCCAGCTGGTGGGCCTTGAATTCGCGGGCAAGCAGGTCCAGTGCGCTGGCCAGCTCGGCGATCGGCACCACCCCGGCCATCGCGGCGCTGCCCTTGAGGGTATGCAGCGCCCGTTGCAGGCTGTCGCTGACCGGCACCGGCAACTGCACCTCGGCGGCCTGCAGAAACTCGTCGACACTGGCCAGGTGGGTCTGCGCCTCGTTGCGGAAGATCTCCAGCAGGCGCGGGTCGAAGGCCGGCTCCGGGGCTGTGACGCCCAGCGGGTCGTTCATCGCCAGCGCATGCAGGCGCGTGGCCAGGCGCTCGACCTCGGCATGGGGCAGAGCCTGGGCCTGGGCGAATTCGTCCAGCAACGGCGTCAGCAGCGCAATGCTCTGCTCGAGCCCGGCCAGCACATCGCCGCTGGCTTCGACGCGGCCTTCGAGCATGCGGTTGAGCAGGTGCTCGGCGGCCCAGGCAAGCTCGGCCAGCACCTGGGCGCGCACCATGCGGCCGCTGCCCTTGAGGGTGTGGAAGGCGCGGCGCATTTCCACCAGCGCGTCACGTGCCGCCGGGTTGCCCCGCCATATCGCCCAGTGCTGCTGCAATTGCTGCAGCACCTCCTCGGCTTCCTCCAGGAACACCTCGCGCAGCTCGTCGTCCAGCGGTGCCTCGTGCATCTCGGGCGCAGGCGCGGGTGCCGACGGGGCCGGCGGCAGGCTCGGGAACCCCAGTGCGGCCAAGGCCAGCTGGGTGCGCTCGAGCCATTCGTCCAGGTCGGCCTGGGGGTCGATGGCGCGCCATTGCAGGTACAGTTCCAGGCTGCACAGGGCATCGGCCAGGTGATCCAGCGCGGCGTTGTCCGGCAGCCGCTCGGCGTACAGCAGGTGGGTCTCGACGTAATCATGGCAGCGCCGCACCAGCGCCGCCGCCCGGGGCAGCATGAGCATCGCCAGCGCCCCGCGGATCTGCGTGAACAGCCCCGGTAGCGGTTGCAGGCGCAGGCGATCCCAGCCGGCCTCCAGGCAATCGGCGATCAGGTCCTTGGCCTGCAGCAGCACGCCGTGGGCCTCGTCCAGCACCAGTCGGCGAATGTCGTCCAGGTCGGTGCCGGGTACGCTGGCCTGGCTGACCGACTCGATCGAGCCCACCATGCCGCCCAGGGTCGCCTCGACATACAGCAGCGCCCCGGCAACATCCATCAGCAGCGCATCCTCGGGCACCCGCTGGCCCTGGGCCAGGGCCTGAAGCACCGTCACCTGGTCGATGATCACCCGGCGCGGCTGGCCGAAGCCGAGCACCGCCAGGGTATCGGCGATCTGGCGCAACGGCGCCAGCAGCGGGGCCAGCGCCTCGACCTGCTGGCGGTCGCTGCGCACGAACAGGTCCAGTTGCTCCTTGATGCGCACCAGGTCTTCGCGCACTGCCAGCACCACCGAACGCATCGCATCGCGCCCCGGCACCGCCTCGAGCGGGTCACGCAGCGCGCCGAGGCTCAGGTCCAGCCCCGCAGCGGGCTCGGCGACGGTCTGCTCGCCCGGCAGGCTGGCCTGGGCCAGCGCCGGCGCGCCACGCGCGGCACGCAACGGGTTGAGCAGTGGCAGCACCAGCAACGGCAGCTCGTGCCGGGCGCCGCGCAGGCGTTGCAGGTACTGCGGCAGCTGCTCCAGCGCCCTGAACAACGCGCCCAGCGCGTCACCGCGAGAGGCCACGCGGCCTTCGCCCAGGGCCTGGGCCAGCTGCTGCATTTCACGGGTCAGCAAGGCCGCGCCTTCCAGCTCGAGCATCTGCAGGCAACCGCGCACCTGGCGCAGCGGCGCGTCGAAACGCTCCAGCACCTGGCTGTCGCCAGCGTCGCCGGCAAACTGCTCCAACGCCTGGCGGGCCTGGGCCAGGCAGTCGTCGATGGGGCCCTTGACCCAGGCCAGGGCCACCTTGTCGTGGCGCTCGGCGATACGCACTTTAGTAGCCATAAAGTCCCACGCGCCGGTCAGCGCGGCTCCGTGGTTGGCGGCAAGGTGAAGCCCGACACCGAACGGCGCATCTCGCTGGCCATGCGCGCCAGGTTGCCGATGCTCTCGGCGGTGGCGGTCGAGCCGGACGAGGTCTGCGAGGTGATCTGCTGGATCACCGCCATGGTGTGGGAGATCTGCCCGGCCGACGAGGTCTGCAACTGCGCGGCATCGGAAATGCTGTGGATCAGTTCGGCCAGGGTCTGCGATACACCCTCGATTTCGGCCAGCGCCACCCCGGCATCCTGCGCCAGACGCGCCCCGCGCACCACTTCGGCGGTGGTCTGCTCCATGGAGATGACCGCCTCGTTGGTGTCGGCCTGGATCGCGCGCACCAGCGCCTCGATCTGGCGCGTGGCCGAGGATGAGCGCTCGGCCAGGCGCTGCACCTCGTCGGCCACCACCGCAAAGCCGCGCCCGGCCTCGCCGGCCATCGACGCCTGGATCGCCGCGTTGAGGGCGAGGATGTTGGTCTGGTCGGCAATGTCGTCGATCAGGCTGACGATGTCGCCGATTTCCTGGGACGACTCGCCCAGGCGCTTGATGCGCTTGGCAGTGTCCTGGATCTGCTCGCGGATGTTGTCCATGCCGTTGATGGTGTTGTGCACCACCTCGTTGCCCTTGTTGGCAATGGCCACCGAGCGCTCGGCCACCTTGGCCGACTCGTAGGCGTGCCCCGACACCCTGTCGATGGACTCGGCCATGTCGCCCACCGCAATCGACGCATCGGTGATCTGCTGGGCCTGGTGCTCGGAGGCCTTGGCCAGCAGGTGTGCGGTGGTCTGGGTCTCCTGCACCGCGCTGGCGACTTCCTCGGCGCTGAGGTTGATGGTCGCCACCAGGTCGCGCAACTGGTCGATGGAATAGTTGATGGAGTCGGCGATGGCCCCGGTGAAGTCCTCGGTGACCGAGGCGGTGACGGTCAGGTTGCCGTCGGCCAGTTCCTGGATCTCGTTGAGCAGGCGCATGATCGCCTGCTGGTTGCGTTCGTTGGTTTCGGCGGTTTCGCTGAGCTGGCGATTGGTTTCGCGCACCATCACCAGCCCGATCAGGATGATCGAGGCCAGCGCCAGCAGGCCCAGCACGTAGCCGCCGACGGTATCCAGGGTGCGCCCGGAGGCCAGGTTCTCGAAGCCGTTGGCCAGGTGCGAGGCTTCGTCGAGCAATGTCTGCGACAGGCTGAAGATGCTGCCGGCCGCCTCGCGCACGCGAAACAGCTCGGGCGAGGTTTCAAGAATCTCGTCGACGGAGCCTGCGACAAACTGGAACAGTTCGGCGATCTCGGCCAGGCGCGCACGGGCATCCGGGTCCTGGACGCGGGTGACCTGGATCGAGGGCGCGCCGCCGAGCATGCCGTCGAGCACCTGGCCGAAGCGGCTGGCATCGCGGCCGAAGGCATCGGCGGCCTGCACCGCGGTGTCGTCGCCGGCCAGCACGGTGTTGACCGAGCCCAGGATGCGCTCGGCAAGCAGCGACTGGCGCTGGGCCACCGCCACCTGGCTGGCGGGGGCGCCACTTTGCAGCAGGATCTCCACCACCTTTTCGTACTCGACCTGCAACTGCGGCACGGTCTCGGCCAGGGTCGCGGCCACCTGGTGCAGCGACAGCACGGTCTGCTCGCTGGCCAGGATCGCGTCGGTGCTCTTGCGCAGGCTCTCCCAGTCGCGTTGCACCGCATCCATCTCGCCGCGTACCGCCACCGGGGCCGACGGCAGGCCGGTGGCCGGGTCGCCTTTTTTCAGGTAACCCCAGCGCTGTTCGAAATCGTTGCGCGCATCGTTGAGCAGCTTGAACGCCACGGCCTTGCCGGCGGCGGCCTCGGTGGCGTTCTTGGCGATGCGCTGGGACAGCACGCGCAGCTCGCCGGCATGGCCGATGTACTGCTTGTCGTAGTTGGCCTGGGTATTGAGGTAGGCGAAGTTGGCGAACAGCAGAATGATCGACAGGATCAGCACGATGAACAGTGCGGCGATCTGCGCGCTGCTGCGCGAGCCTTGTACCGAGGGGCGGGTCTTGAACTTGGTCACAGGTCTGGCATCCCTTTACAACGCCACATCGAGAAAGCCTGGCGCCTGGGCCAGGGCGAAGGGGCTGAAAATGCCCCAGCAGTGCTCGCGCTGAAAGTGCCCCTGCACGAAGGGGGCCGCAGCCGGCAGCAGCGGCGCCGGCGGCGACAGCTCCAGGCCGTGCAGGGCAAAGTGCTGCAGGCCCACCACTTCGTCCACCAGCAGCCCGGCGAACAGCTCCTCGTGGTCCAGCACCAGCACCCGCCGCTGCTTGCGCACCACCGACAGGCCCAGGCCGAGAAAACCGCACAGGTCCATCACCGGCAACAGCCGCCCGCGCAGGTTGGCCACCCCCGCCACCCACGGCTTGACCCCGGGAATGCGGCTGAGCCGGGGTTCCTGCAGCACTTCGGCGACCTCGCCCATGGGCGCCACGAACCAGTGCTCGGCCATGCGAAAGCCGATGCCGCTCCAGGTCTGCAGGCGGGTTTCCTGCAATGGCAGGTCGGCCGCCAGCAGGCGACAGCGCCGGTCGATTTCGAGCAACAGCTCGAAGGCGGTCAGCGATTCGCCCATGCGCCGCGTGGTCAAGCCTTGAGAACTTTGTTCAGAACCTGGATCAGGGTGTCTTCGTCCACCGGCTTGGTCAGGTAGTCGCTGGCGCCCTGGCGCTGGCCCCAGACCTTGTCGGTTTCCTGGTCCTTGGTGGTGACGATGATCACCGGGATGCCCTTGGTGACGTCGTCCTTGCTCAACTGACGGGTCGCCTGGAAGCCGTTCATGCCGGGCATCACGATGTCCATCAGCACCGCATCGGGCTTTTCCTGGCGGGCCAGGGCCACGCCATCGGCGCCGTTCTCGGCCTTGAGCACCTGGTGCCCGTGCTTTTCGAGCATTCCGGTCAGTTTGTACATTTCGGTCGGCGAATCGTCGACGATCAGAACTCGGGCCATGCTGTTCCCCAATAAAGGCATGACGCCGCGGCCAGGAGGGCGGCGGCGTCAGGGTGCGGGTTGTTCTTCTGCGGCGAAACCCGGCACATGGGCGCGGATCGCATCCAGCAGTTCTTCCTTGCTGAAAGGTTTGGTCAGAAATTGATCAGAGCCCACCTGGCGGCTGAGCGCCTTGTCGAACAGGCCGTCGCGCGACGACAACATGATCACCGGGATGTCCTTGAACGCGCTGTTCTGCTTGATCAGCAGGCAGGTCTGGTAGCCATCGAGGCGCGGCATCAGCACATCGACGAAGATGATCCCCGGGGTGTGGTCGACGATCTTGCCCAGGGCGTCGAAACCGTCGACCGCGGTGACGACTTCGCAACCGGCTTCGCCCAGCAGCTTTTCGGCAGTGCTGCGAATCGTCTTGGAGTCATCGATCACCATCACCTTCAACGCCGTGTCGGGCTGTACCATAATTGCTCTACCATCGCCTGGAAGGGCCTTGCAGGCCACGTGCCAGGCCTTTTTAGCACACTCTGGGGGTGCATTCCATCGAGCCTCGCCGCGCCCTGCGCCGATGCCTGCCGGCTGACGTTTCCCCTTGACCGCCAGCCCGCCGGGCGCCACCCTGACGCACTTCAATTCGAGCCACTGCGGCAGCACGCCGCCGAGAGGAAATACCCCATGAGCGTTCGCCTCGGGATTGTCATGGACCCCATCGCGCAGATCTCCTACAAGAAGGACAGCTCGCTGGCCATGTTGCTGGCCGCCCAGGCCCGTGGCTGGTCGCTGTTCTACATGGAGCAGCACGACCTGTACCAGAGCGAAGGCGTGGCCCGTGCCCGCATGCGCCCGCTCAAGGTGTTCGCCGACCCCGAGCACTGGTTCGAGCTGGAGGCCGAGACCGACGCCGCGCTGAGCGAGCTGGACGTGATCCTGATGCGCAAGGACCCGCCCTTCGACATGGAGTTCGTCTACAGCACCTACCTGCTGGAGCAGGCCGAGGCCGCCGGGGTGCTGGTGGTCAACCGTCCGCAGAGCCTGCGCGACTGCAACGAGAAGCTGTTCGCCACGCTGTTCCCGCAGTGCACGCCGCCAACCCTGGTGAGCCGGCGCCCCGACATCATCCGCGAATTCGCCGCCAAGCACGGCGACGTGATCCTCAAGCCGCTGGACGGCATGGGCGGCACCTCGATCTTCCGCCACCGCGTGGGCGACCCCAACCTGTCGGTGATCCTCGAGACCCTGACCGCCCTGGGCACCCAGCAGATCATGGCGCAGGCCTACCTGCCGGCGATCAAGGACGGCGACAAGCGCATCCTGATGATCGACGGCGAGCCGGTGCCGTACTGCCTGGCGCGCATCCCGGCCAGCGGCGAAACCCGCGGCAACCTGGCCGCCGGCGGTCGCGGCGAGGCCCGCGAGCTGACCGAGCGCGACCGCTGGATCGCCGCCCAGGTGGGCCCGACCCTGCGCGAGAAGGGCCTGCTGTTCGTCGGCCTGGACGTGATCGGCGAGCACCTGACCGAAATCAACGTGACCAGCCCCACCTGCATCCGCGAAATCGACAACGCCTACGGCACGCAGATCGGCGCGCAGCTGATGGACGCCATTGATCGCAAGCTCAAGGCACGCTGACCGCCGACAAGTGGCGGGCCCGCGTTGTGGGGTATCATGCCGGTCCATTCTCGACTGGCACCCCGCTGCGCCGGCCCTGCCCCGGCTGCTGGATAATCGATGACGCTTCCTGCCGACCTTCCTGCCGATTTTGCCCCGCCCCGTGTCCGCGCGGCGGACCGGCTGGGCTTTACCCTGTTCCTGGCGGCGCTGCTGCACCTGGCGCTGATCCTGGGCCTGGGGTTTACCTTCGCCAAGCCTGAAGAAATCCGCCGCACCATGGAAATCACCCTGGCCACCTTCAAGAGCGAGGCACCGCCGAAGAAGGCCGATTACCTGGCGCAGGACAACCAGCAGGGCAGCGGCACGCTGGACAAGAAGGCGGTGCCCAAAACCACCGAGATTGCCCCGTTCCAGGACAGCAAGATCAACAAGGTGACGCCGCCCCCGGCCGCGAAGCCCGAAGTGGCGCCCCAGCCGGCCCCGCCCAAGGCAGTGGTGGCCACCACAAGGCCCAAGCCGCAGAAGGTCGAGACCCGCCCCAAGGAACAGCAGCCCAAGATGCAACCCAAGGCGGCCACGCCGACGTTCGACAGCGCCGACCTGTCCAGCCAGATCGCCAGCCTCGAGGCGGAGCTGGCCAACGAACAGCAGCTGTATGCCAAGCGCCCGCGCATCCACCGCCTGAGCGCGGCTTCGACCATGCGCGACAAGGGCGCCTGGTACAAGGATGAATGGCGCAAGAAGGTCGAGCGCATCGGCAACCTCAACTACCCGGACGAGGCCCGCCGCCAGCAGATCTACGGCAGTTTGCGCCTGTTGGTGTCGATCAACCATGACGGTTCGCTGTACGAGGTGCTGGTGCTCGAATCTTCCGGGCAGCCGCTGCTGGACCAGGCGGCGCAGCGCATCGTGAGGCTGGCGGCGCCGTTTGCGCCGTTCACCGGGGACCTGTCGGATATCGATCGGCTGGAAATTGTTCGAACGTGGCGCTTCGCCCGTGGGGATCGGTTGTCGAGCAACTGATCGCCGAAGGTGTACTCGCCTGACATCGTCAAGCGGCTCAAGTAACACCTGTAAGTACGAGTGTTCGTAATCAAAACTACCGAAGCTGGCCAACAAAAAATGTTGTCGCGAAATTGAAGCAGGACCAGCACTTACAATAACTGCGAGGCATGCCTCAACTGCTAGACAGTGAGAAGAGTTTCAACTCGCCATGTCAGATCATTAACCTTCGAGTGGGTTGTTGACGGCAGTAGACCAGTTCAGGTTGTTGCCTACTGTGCCATCGTCTTCAAGATGCCTAACCGTAAATTGGTAGCCATGGTGAGGGTTTGGGCCAGGTGGCTTGAAGGTAATTGTGAAACACCCATTCTCGTACGTCTTACCCTCGCCGCAGTATTCTCCGGTCCCACTGACACAGACCAGATAAGCGCGTTCGGGGTCACCGCGTCCTGTAAGCGTTACCTCACTAGTAAAGAAATTTCCGATTGCTTCGTTGATAGACATCCGAGTGATCATTGCACTTCTCCTTTAGATAAGCCAAATGCTCGGTTTGCGGTGAGACTATGAGTTGATCCAAACCACCTGTCACCTGACACAGTTACCAGTTGTAGGTCGCCGCGAAAAAAATGTACCCGCTTCAAAAAGCAGCGCAGTGCCGCGACATCAGCAACCGCAGGGTCACCTAACTAGCGCCTCACACAGCAGCCCGTGCCGATTAGCACCGCCAAGAAACAGGCATAATCGGCCCGCAGGCTCGACACGCACCTTGTCAGCGTGGCCGCTCGCCGCCACACTAACCCCCATGAAAAACCTCAGCCCGAGTTACCTCAAGCATCAGTTCCTGATTGCCATGCCGCACATGGCCGACCCGAACTTTGCCCACACCCTGACCTACATCGTCGAGCACAATGCCAACGGTGCCATGGGGCTGGTGGTCAATCGCCCGCAGGAGCTGAACCTGGCCGATATCCTCGAGCAGCTGCGCCCGGACACCGAGCCGCCGGCACGCTGCATCCACGTGCCTATCCATATCGGCGGCCCGGTACAGACCGACCGCGGTTTTGTGCTGCACACCAACGACAAGACCTTCCAGGCCACCGTCCAGCTCGACGGGCTGGCCCTGTCGACCTCGCAGGACGTGCTGTTCGCCATCGCCGACGGCGTTGGCCCGGCGCAGAGCCTGATCACCCTGGGCTACGCCGGCTGGGAAGCCGGGCAGCTGGAAGCGGAACTGGCCGACAACGCCTGGCTCAACTGCCCGTTCGACCCCGAGATCATCTTCGGCATGGCCTGCGAGCAACGCCTCGAAGCCGCCGCAGCCAGCCTGGGCATCAACCTCAGCCTGCTCACCAGCCAGGCGGGGCACGCCTGATGGCGGCGCTCAAACTGCTGCTGGGCTTCGACTACGGCACCAAGCAGATCGGCGTCGCCGTCGGCCAGGTGATCACCGGCCAGGCCCGCGAGCTGTGCACCCTGAAGGCGCAGAACGGCGCACCCGACTGGGCCCAGGTGGAAAAACTGTTCAAGGAATGGCAACCCGACGCGGTAGTCGTCGGCCTGCCGCTGAACATGGACGGCACGCCCAGCGAAATGAGCGCGCGCGCCGAGAAATTCGCCCGACGCCTGAACGGCCGCTTCAACGTGCCGGCCTACACCCACGACGAGCGCCTGACCACCTTCGAGGCCAAGGGCGAACGCATGGCTCGTGGCGGCCAGCGTGGCAGCTACCGCGACAACCCGGTGGACGCGATTGCCGCCGCCCTGCTGCTGCAAGGCTGGCTCGACGCCCACGCCGAACAGGCCTGAACCCGACCATCGGTTACACGCCGGGCCAGCTCTCTGCCCCGGCCTCTTGAGGAGCAAGCATGAGCCTACCCAACCCCGCCGAACTGATCCGGCAGATGGCCGTTGACCTTCGCGCCCACCTGCAACGCCGCGCCATCGCCGAACCGCGCTTCATCGGCATCCGCACCGGCGGCGTATGGGTGGCCCAGGCGCTGCTGGCCGAGCTGGGCAGCGATTCGCCGCTGGGCACCCTCGACGTGTCGTTCTACCGCGACGACTTCAGCCAGAACGGCCTGCACCCGCAGGTGCGCCCGTCCGAGCTGCCGTTCGAGATCGAAGGCCAGCACCTGGTACTGGTGGACGACGTGCTGATGAGCGGGCGCACCATCCGCGCCGCCCTCAACGAACTGTTCGACTATGGCCGCCCGGCCAGCGTGACCCTGGTGTGTCTGCTGGACCTGGATGCCGGCGAACTGCCGATCCGGCCAAACGTGGTGGGCGCCACCCTGTCGCTGCAAGCCCATGAACGGGTAAAATTGTCCGGCCCCGCGCCGCTCGAACTCGAGCGCCAGGACCTCGCTTCCGCTTCCGCCCTTTAAGAGTCCCCCGCGATGACGCCAATCGACGCCAAGCGCCCGCTGCAGCTCAATGACCAGGGCCAGCTGCGCCACTTCCTCTCGCTCGACGGTTTGCCCCGCGAACTGCTGACCGAAATTCTCGACACGGCCGACTCGTTTCTCGAAGTCGGCGCGCGTGCGGTCAAGAAAGTCCCGCTGCTGCGCGGCAAGACCGTGTGCAACGTGTTCTTCGAGAACTCCACGCGTACCCGCACCACCTTCGAACTGGCCGCCCAGCGGCTGTCGGCCGACGTGATCACGCTGAACGTGTCGACCTCCTCCACCAGCAAGGGCGAGACCCTGTTCGACACCCTGCGCAACCTTGAAGCCATGGCCGCCGACATGTTCGTGGTGCGCCACGCCGACTCGGGCGCCGCGCACTTCATCGCCGAGCACGTGTGCCCGGAGGTGGCGATCATCAACGGTGGCGACGGGCGCCACGCGCACCCCACCCAGGGCATGCTCGACATGCTGACCATTCGTCGCCACAAGGGCGGCTTCGAGAACCTCTCGGTGGCCATCGTCGGCGACATCCTGCACTCGCGGGTGGCGCGTTCGAACATGCTCGCGCTGAAAACCCTGGGTTGCCCGGACATCCGCGTGATCGGCCCCAAGACCCTGCTGCCGATCGGCATCGAACAGTACGGCGTGAAGGTCTACACCGACCTGGAGCAAGGCCTGAAGGACGTCGACGTGGTGATCATGCTGCGCCTGCAGCGTGAGCGCATGACCGGCGGCCTGCTGCCCAGCGAGGGCGAGTTCTACCGTCTGTTCGGCCTGACCACCGCACGCCTGGCCGGGGCCAAGCCCGATGCCATCGTGATGCACCCCGGGCCGATCAACCGTGGCGTGGAAATCGAGTCGGCCGTGGCCGACGGCGCCCACTCGGTGATCCTCAACCAGGTCACCTACGGCATCGCCGTGCGCATGGCGGTGTTGTCCATGGCCATGAGCGGGCAGACCGCGCAACGTCAATTCGAGCAGGAGAACGCCCAGTGAGCCTGAGTATCCTCGGCGCCCGTGTCATCGACCCAACCAGCGGCCTGGACCAGGTCGGCGACCTGCACATCGACGCCGGCAAGATCGTCGCCATCGGCGCTGCCCCGGCCGGCTTCAAGCCCGCCCGTACCCTGGACGCCACCGGCCTGGTGGCCGCGCCCGGCCTGGTCGACCTGAGCGTTGCCCTGCGCGAGCCCGGCTACAGCCGCAAGGGCAGCATCGCCAGCGAAACCCGCGCCGCCGCCGCCGGTGGCGTGACCAGCCTGTGCTGCCCGCCGCAGACCCGGCCGGTGCTCGACACCTCGGCAGTCACCGAGCTGATCCTGGACCGCGCCCGTGAAGCCGGGCACAGCAAGGTGTACCCGATCGGCGCCTTGAGCAAGGGCCTGGAAGGCGAGCAACTGGCCGAGCTGATCGCCCTGCGCGATGCCGGCTGCGTGGCCTTCGGCAACGGCCTGAACAGCTTCACCAACACCCGCACCCTGGCCCGCGCGCTGGACTACGCGGCCACCTTCGACCTGACGGTGATCTTCCATTCCCAGGACCGCGACCTGGCCCAGGGCGGCCTCGCCCACGAGGGCGCGATGGCCAGTTTCCTCGGCCTGCCGGGCATTCCGGAAACCGCCGAGACCGTGGCCCTGGCCCGCGACCTGCTGCTGGTGGAACAGACCGGCGTGCGTGCGCACTTCAGCCAGCTGACCAGCGCCCGTGGCGCCAAGCTGATCGAACAGGCCCAGGCCCGCGGCCTGCCGGTGACGGCGGATGTGGCGCTGTACCAGTTGATCCTCACCGACGAGGCGCTGCGCGACTTCTCCAGCCTGTACCACGTGCAACCGCCGCTGCGCACCCGCGCCGACCGCGACGGCCTGCGTGATGCGGTCAAGCGGGGCGTGATCCAGGCGATTTCCAGCCATCACCAGCCGCATGAGCGCGACGCCAAGCTGGCGCCGTTCGGTGCCACCGAACCGGGCATCAGCAGCGTCGAGTTGCTGCTGCCGCTGGCGATGACACTGGTCGAGGACGGCCTGCTCGACCTGGCAACCTTGTTGCAGCGTTTGTCTGCAGGCCCTGCGGCGGCCCTGCGCCTGCCGGCCGGGCAGTTGCAGGTGGGTGCGGCGGCAGACCTGGTGCTGTTCGACCCGCAGGCCTCGACCGTGGCTGGCGAACAATGGCGCTCCAAGGGCGAAAACTGCCCGTTCATCGGGCACTGCCTGCCGGGTGCGGTGCGTTACACCCTGGTTGACGGGCACATCAGCCACGAAGCCTGAGTCAAACCCTTCGCCGGCAAGGCCGGCTCCTACCGGTAGGAGCCGGCCTTGCCGGCGAAGGGGCCGCAAAGGTTGAAATCTTTCCCCCCACCCCCATATGAGTCTGCATCAGGCATTTTCGCCTCGCTGCGTGGAGACTCTCCCTTGACCACCATCGTTTCAGTTCGTCGCCACGGCAAAGTCGTCATGGGCGGCGACGGCCAGGTTTCCCTCGGCAATACCGTGATGAAAGGCAACGCCAAGAAGGTTCGTCGCCTGTACCACGGCCAGGTCATCGCCGGCTTCGCCGGTGCCACCGCCGACGCCTTCACCCTGTTCGAGCGCTTCGAAGCCCAGCTCGAAAAACACCAGGGCCACCTCATTCGCGCCGCCGTCGAGCTGGCCAAGGAATGGCGTACCGACCGCTCGCTGAGCCGTCTGGAAGCCATGCTGGCCGTGGCCAACAAGGACGCCTCCTTGATCATCACCGGCAACGGTGACGTCGTCGAACCCGAAGACGGCCTGATCGCCATGGGTTCCGGCGGCGCCTACGCCCAGGCCGCCGCACGCGCCCTGCTGCAGAAAACCGACCTGTCGGCTCGCGAAATCGCCGAGACCGCACTGAACATCGCCGGCGACATCTGCGTGTTCACCAACCACAACCTGACCATCGAGGAGCAGGACCTGGCCGAGTAATTCAGCTGTTCTGGCGCCCGACCCCGACGGTCGGGCTTTTCCACGCTGAACACTTGCCCACAGGACCATCGACCATTATGTCCATGACCCCCCGCGAAATCGTCCACGAACTCAACCGCCACATCATCGGCCAGGACGATGCCAAGCGCGCCGTCGCCATCGCCCTGCGCAACCGCTGGCGCCGCATGCAGCTGCCCGAAGAGCTGCGCGTGGAAGTCACCCCCAAGAACATCCTGATGATCGGCCCCACCGGCGTGGGCAAGACCGAAATCGCCCGTCGCCTGGCCAAGCTGGCCAACGCGCCGTTCATCAAGGTCGAAGCCACCAAGTTCACCGAAGTGGGCTATGTGGGCCGTGACGTCGAGTCGATCATCCGCGACCTGGCCGACGCCGCGATCAAGCTGCTGCGCGAGCAGGAGATCGTGCGCGTGCGCCACCGTGCCGAAGACGCCGCCGAAGAGCGCATCCTCGATGCGCTGCTGCCACCGGCCCGCACCGGCTTCAACGAAGACCCGGTCAACAGCAGCGATTCCAACACCCGCCAGCTGTTCCGCAAGCGCCTGCGTGAAGGCCAGCTGGACGACAAGGAAATCGAGATCGAGGTGGCCGAAGCGGTCGGCGTCGACATTTCCGCGCCGCCGGGCATGGAAGAGATGACCAACCAGCTGCAGAACCTGTTCGCCAACATGGGCAAGGGCAAGAAGAAGAGCCGCAAGCTCAAGGTCAAGGAAGCGCTCAAGCTGGTGCGCGACGAGGAAGCCGGGCGCCTGGTCAACGAGGAAGAACTCAAGGCCAAGGCCCTCGAGGCGGTCGAGCAGCACGGTATCGTGTTCATCGACGAGATCGACAAGGTAGCCAAGCGCGGCAACGTCGGTGGCGCCGATGTGTCCCGTGAAGGCGTGCAGCGCGACCTGCTGCCGCTGATCGAAGGTTGCACGGTCAATACCAAGCTGGGCATGGTCAAGACCGACCACATCCTGTTCATCGCCTCCGGTGCGTTCCACCTGAGCAAGCCGAGCGACCTGGTGCCCGAGCTGCAGGGTCGTCTGCCGATCCGTGTCGAACTCAAGGCCCTGAGCCCGGAAGACTTCGAGCGCATCCTCAGCGAACCGCATGCCTCGCTCACCGAGCAGTACCGCGAGCTGCTCAAGACCGAGGGGCTGAACATCGAGTTCGCTGCCGACGGCATCAAGCGCCTGGCCGAGATTGCCTGGCAGGTCAACGAGAAGACCGAGAACATCGGTGCCCGTCGCCTGCACACCCTGCTCGAGCGCCTGCTCGAAGAGGTGTCGTTCAGCGCCGGCGACCTGGCCAGCGCCCACAGCGAAGCGCCGATCCGCATCGACGCCGAGTACGTCAACAGCCACCTGGGCGAATTGGCACAGAACGAAGATCTGTCGCGCTACATTCTGTAGCTCAGCGGCAAGCGGCAAGCTGCAGGCCGGAGGTGCTGGACGCCTTCTCCTGCAGCTTGTAGCTTGCAGCTTGAAGCCCAAGAGCCTTATAGCCATGCCCCGTCTGCCTACCGCCATCAATCTGCACAAAGCCTCCAAGACCCTGAGCCTGACCTACGGGCCCGACGAGGTGTATCACCTGCCCGCCGAATTTCTGCGCGTGCACTCCCCTTCCGCCGAGGTCCAGGGCCACGGCAATCCGATCTTACAATTTGGCAAGCTCGGCGTCGGCCTGAGCCAGCTAGAGCCCGCCGGGCAGTACGCGCTCAAGCTCACCTTCGACGACGGCCACGACAGCGGCCTGTTCACCTGGGAATACCTCGAACAGCTGTGCCTGCGCCAGGACCAGCTGTGGGCCGAGTACCTCGACGAACTGGCCAAGGCCGGCAAATCCCGCGACCCTTCCGAGTCGATCGTCAAGCTGATGCTCTAGCCCGGCACTCCGGCGTTTTAGAGCGCATTTTCTAATTCTATTTGCTTGAATGCCCGTGCGCCGGCCAGCGATTGGCCGGCTTGCGCATTCCATGAAAGTCGGGTAACCAATGGATATGGCAAGTACCCTGCATGGGCGGGTTGATGCAGGGTCTGGCCGGTATGCCGAGGTCGCGAGCGAAAGCAGGTTGTCTTCACACGCATAAACCCGCAGGGCTCATCACCGTCGCGCATCCGGTCGCAGGACCGCAGTTCGTTATCACTGGTCACCCGAGCAGTAGTACCGGGCATTCGTCTGTGCAACGCCCACAGCCCAGCCGGTACTCGTCTCAGGACAACGGAGCGTCGTAGATGAGTAACAAGAACAACGATGACCTGCAGCGCCAAGCCTCTGAAAACACCCTGGGCCTGAGCCCCATCATTGGCCTGCGCCGAAAGGATTTGCTGTCTTCGGCCCGGATGGTGCTGCGTCAGGCCATCAAGCAACCGCTGCACAGTGCCAAGCACGTCGCGCATTTCGGCCTGCAGCTCAAGGACGTGATCTTCGGCAAGTCCGGCCTGCAGCCGGAGGGCGACGACCGCCGCTTCAGCGACCCGGCCTGGAGCCAGAACCCGCTGTACCGCCGCTACCTTCAGACCTACCTGGCCTGGCGCAAGGAACTGCACGACTGGATCGGCAACAGCAACCTGTCGGAGCAGGACATCAGCCGCGCGCACTTCGTCATCAACCTGATGACCGAGGCCATGGCCCCCACCAACAGCGCGGCCAACCCGGCAGCGGTCAAGCGGTTCTTCGAAACCGGTGGCAAGAGCCTGCTCGACGGCCTGTCGCACCTGGCCAAGGACATGGTGCACAACGGCGGCATGCCCAGCCAGGTCAACATGGACGCCTTCGAGGTGGGCAAGAACCTGGCCACCACCGAGGGCGCCGTGGTGTTTCGCAACGACGTGCTGGAGCTGATCCAGTACCGCCCGATCACCGAGCAGGTGCACGAAAAGCCGCTGCTGGTGGTACCGCCGCAGATCAACAAGTTCTACGTCTTCGACCTCAGCCCGGAAAAGAGCCTGGCGCGCTTCTGCCTGCGCTCCACGGTGCAGACCTTCATCGTGAGCTGGCGCAACCCCAACAAGTCCCAGCGCGAGTGGGGCCTGTCGACCTACATCGATGCGCTCAAGGAGGCCGTCGACGTGGTGCTGGCAATCACCGGCAGCAAGGACCTGAACATGCTCGGTGCCTGCTCCGGCGGCATCACCTGCACCGCGCTGGTGGGCCACTACGCGGCACTGGGCGAGAAGAAGGTCAATGCCCTGACCCTGCTGGTGAGCGTGCTCGACACCACCCTCGACACCCAGGTGGCGCTGTTCGTCGACGAGCAGACCCTGGAGTCGGCCAAGCGCCATTCCTACCAGGCCGGTGTGCTCGAAGGCCGCGACATGGCCAAGGTGTTCGCCTGGATGCGCCCCAACGACCTGATCTGGAACTACTGGGTCAACAACTACCTGCTCGGCAACGAGCCGCCGGTGTTCGACATCCTGTTCTGGAACAACGACACCACGCGCCTGCCCGCCGCCTTCCACGGCGACCTGATCGAAATGTTCAAGAACAACCCGCTGGTGCGTCCCGGTGCACTGGAAGTGTGCGGCACGCCGATCGACCTGAGCCAGGTCACCACCGACATCTTCAGCGTGGCCGGCACCAACGATCACATCACCCCATGGAAGTCCTGCTACAAGTCGGCGCAGCTGTTCGGCGGCAAGGTCGAGTTCCTGCTGTCCAACAGCGGGCATATCCAGAGCATCCTCAACCCGCCGGGCAACCCCAAGTCGCGCTACATGACCAGCAGCGAGATGCCGGCCCAGGCCGACGACTGGCAGGAGAACTCCACCAAGCACACCGATTCCTGGTGGCTGTACTGGCAGGCGTGGCTGGCCGAGCGCTCCGGCGCACTCAAGCCGGCACCCGCCAAGCTGGGCAACAAGGCCTACCCGAGCGCCGAAGCGTCGCCCGGCACCTACGTCCACGAACGCTGAAAACACCCGGCGCCGCCGCAGGCAAGGCGGCGCTGCTACTCACGACAGGGCTCGCGCATGCCGCAACCGTATCTCTTCAGAACCGTCGAGCTCGATGGCCAGTCCATCCGCACGGCCGTTCGCCCCGGCAAGCCGCACCTCACGCCGCTGCTGATCTTCAACGGTATCGGCGCCAACCTGGAGCTGGTGTTCCCGTTCATCGATGCGCTGGACCCGGACCTTGAAGTGATCGCCTTCGATGTACCCGGCGTGGGCGGCTCGTCGACACCGCGCCGGCCCTACCGCTTTCCCGGGCTGGCCAAGCTGACGGCGCGCATGCTCGACTACCTCGACTACGGGCAGGTCAATGCCATCGGCGTGTCGTGGGGCGGAGCGCTGGCCCAGCAGTTCGCCCACGATTACCCCGAGCGCTGCAAGAAGCTGGTGCTGGCGGCCACCGCCGCCGGTGCGGTGATGGTGCCGGGCAAGCCACGGGTGCTGTGGCTGATGGCCAGCCCCAGGCGCTACATACAGCCGTCCCACGTGATCCGCATCGCCCCGGAAATCTATGGCGGGGCCTTTCGCCGCGACCCGAACCTGGCCGCGTCGCATGCGGCCAAGGTGCGTTCCTCGGGCAAGCTGGGCTATTACTGGCAGCTGTTCGCCGGCATGGGCTGGACCAGCATCCACTGGCTGCACAAGATCCAGCAGCCGACCCTGGTGCTGGCCGGCGACGACGACCCGCTGATCCCGCTGATCAATATGCGCCTGCTGGCCTGGCGAATTCCCAATGCCCAGCTACACATAATCGACGACGGTCACTTGTTCCTGATCACCCGGGCCGAAGCCGTTGCCCCGATCATCATGAAATTCCTGCAGCAGGAGCGCCAACGCGCCGTCATGCATCCACGGCCCGCCCCGAGCGCTTGAGCACCTCTATCGCTTGCACCCCCGGCAGGAGCGCCGGGGCATGTCAGCGCCAGTTCGGGTTGGTGTCGCTCTTGCATTGAAACATTGGTTGATGGCCTGACGACGGAGTGTTGCCTGGATGAAAGACAAGCCCGCGAAGCCCGGGGTACCGACCCCCGCTGCCTATCTCAACGTGCGCAGCGCCATCAGTGGCCTGCGCGGTCGCGACCTGCTGTCGACGGTGCACCAGCTGGGGCGCCACGGCCTGCGTCACCCGCTGCACACGGCGCGCCACCTGCTGGCGCTGGGTGGCCAGCTGGGGCGCGTGATGCTGGGCGATACCCCCTACCAGCCCTCGCCACGCGACACCCGCTTCAACGACCCGGCCTGGCAGCTCAACCCGCTGTACCGACGCGGCCTGCAGGCCTACCTGGCCTGGCAGCAGCAGACCTGCCAGTGGATCGACGAGAGCCAGCTGGACGACGATGACCGCGCCCGCGCACACTTCGTGTTCTCGCTGCTCAACGATGCAATGTCGCCCAGCAACACCCTGCTCAACCCGGCGGCGGTCAAGGAGCTGCTGAACTCCGGCGGGCTGAGCCTGGTGCGCGGCTTGAACCACCTGCTCGACGACCTGCGCCACAACGACGGCCTGCCACGCCAGGTCAACCCGGACGCCTTCGAGGTGGGCAGGAACCTGGCCAGCACCGCCGGCGCGGTGGTGTTTCGCAACGAGCTGCTGGAGCTGATCCAGTACCGCCCGATGAGCGAAAAACAGTACGCCCGGCCCCTGCTGGTGGTGCCGCCGCAGATCAACAAGTTCTACATCTTCGACCTCAGCCCGACCAACAGCTTTGTGCAGTACGCCCTCAAGAACGGCCTGCAGACCTTCATGATCAGCTGGCGCAACCCCGACGCCCGGCATCGCGAATGGGGCCTGTCGAGCTACGTGGCGGCGGTCGAGGAAGCCATGAACGTGTGCCGCTCGATCACCGGCAGCCGCGACGTCAACCTGCTTGGCGCCTGTGCCGGCGGGTTGACCATCGCGGCCCTGCAGGGTCACCTGCAGGCCAAGCGCCAGATGCGCCGGGTGCACAGCGCCACCTACCTGGTCAGCCTGCTCGACAGCCAGTTCGACAGCCCCGCCAGCCTGTTCGCCGACGAGCAGACCCTGGAGGCGGCCAAGCGCCGCTCCTACCAGCAGGGCGTGCTGGAGGGCCGCGAGATGGCACGGGTGTTCGCCTGGATGCGCCCCAACGACCTGATCTGGAACTACTTCGTCAACAACTACCTGCTGGGCAAGGCGCCCCCGGCATTCGACATCCTGTACTGGAACAACGACAACAGCCGCCTGCCGGCCGCGCTGCACGGCGATCTGCTGGACTTCTTCAAATTCAACCCGCTGACGCACGCCGACGGCCTCGAGGTATGCGGCACGCCGATCGACCTGAACAAGGTCACGGTGGACAGCTTCCACGTGGCCGGCAGCAACGACCACATCACCCCGTGGGACGCGGTGTACCGCTCGGCCCTGCTGCTGGGCGGCGAGCGGCGCTTCGTGCTGGCCAACAGCGGGCATGTGCAGAGCATCCTCAACCCACCGGGCCACCCCAAGGCGCATTTTGTCGAGAACCCCAGGCTGAGCAGCGACCCGCGGGCCTGGTACCACGATGCGCAGAAGGTCGAGGGCAGCTGGTGGCCGCAGTGGCTCGACTGGATACAGGCGCGCTCCGGTGCGCAGCGCGAAACCCGCCTGTCGCTGGGCAGCGCCAATTACCCTCCCATGGACCCCGCACCCGGCACCTACGTGCTGGTGCGCTGAGCAAGAAGAACGGATGAAGACCCGCGACCGTATCCTGGAGTGCGCCCTGCACCTGTTCAATCGTCAGGGCGAGCCGAATGTCTCGACGCTGGAAATCGCCAACGAGATGGGCATAAGCCCGGGCAACCTGTACTACCACTTCCACGGCAAGGAGCCGCTGGTGCTGGGCCTGTTCGAGCGTTTCGAGGAGGAGCTGACGCCCCTGCTCGACCCGCCCCTGGAGGTGCGCCTGGATGCCGAGGACTACTGGCTGTTCCTGCACCTGATCGTGGAGCGCATGGCGCAGTACCGCTTTCTGTTCCAGGACCTGTCCAACCTTACCGGGCGCCTGCCCAAGCTGGCGCGGGGCATGCGCACCCTGCTCAATGCGCTCAAGCGCACGCTGGCGGCATTGCTGGCGAGCCTCAAGGCGCATGGGCAGGTGACCAGCGATACCCGCGCACTGGGGCAACTGGTGGAGCAGATCAGCATGACCTTGCTGTTCTCGCTGGACTACCAGCGGATTCTGGCGCGCGAGGGCGAGGTCGGGATCGTGGTGTACCAGGTGATGATGCTGGTGGCGCCGCACCTGGAGGTGGAGTCACGCCTGGCGGCGGAGCAGTTGGCCCTGAGGTACCTGGAGGGCTGAGGGTCCCATCGCGGAACAAGCCCGCGCCTGCAAGGAAGGCAGTGATCCCTGTGGGAGCGGGCTTGACCCGCGATGAGGCCAGCACAGGCACCCCACATAAAAACGCCCGGCACACAGGCCGGGCGTTTTCTGTACAGCTACCTCGAGTCAGGCCTGGCTGGCCGGGCTCGAAGGTGCTGGTGCTGCCGACGCGGCTGGCGCCGCAGTGGCCGCCGGGCTTGGCGCCGGTGCCGCACTGGCACTTGGCGCTGCCGGTTTGGCCGCTGCGGGCTTGGCTGCAGCAGGCTTGGCCGGGGCTTTCTTCACCGCTGGCTTTTTCACTGCTGCCGGCTTGGCGGCAGGTTTTGCGGCAGGTTTGGCCGCCGCTTTCGCTGCAGGCTTGGCGGCTGCGGTTTTCGCCGCGGCCGGCTTGGCTGCTGGCTTGGCCGCTGCCGGTTTGGCCGCCGCAGTTTTGGCCGCAGGCTTGGCCGCCGCTTTCGGTGCTGCCTTGGCCAGTGGCTTGGCCGGCGCCTTGGCCGAGACCGACTTGACCGAGGCACCGGTCAGTTTCTCGATCTGCTTGGTCAGGGTGTCGACCTGCTGGTGCAGTGCCTTGACCTCATTGCGGCTGGGCACGCCCAGGCGCGAGATGGCACTGTTCAGGCGCTTGTCGAAAGCCTCTTCGAGTTCGCTCCACTTGCCCAGTGCGCGGTCTTTCACGTCGCCTACGCGCGAGGTCGCAGACTTGGCACTGGCCTTGGCCGAGTTGACGCTGCCCTTGGCCTGCTTTTCAGCTTTCTCACCGTCCTTGACCAGGGTTTCGAAAAGCTTGCTGCCGTCCTGATCGATCTTGGAGTAGATACCCAAACCAGCCAGCCAGATCTTGCGGGAATACTTTTCGATCCCCCCGACCCAGGAGCTGCTCTCTTTCTCAGTTGTCTTTTTGCCAGCCATCCCGCTCTCCTTATTGTTTGCGTGCGACACGATCGAGCAACAGCGTCAGCTCTTCGAGCTTGGCAGAAAGTGCCTCCACGTCATGTTTAGACGGAATGCCGATGCGATTCAAGGCGCTGGCGACCCGTGTGTCGAAAGCCTTTTCGATTTTATCCAGCTGAACTTCGACCTTGCCCTTCACGCTGCCCAGTTCCTGCCTGGCGGACTGGATCTCGCTGTTGGCGGCATCGAGTTCGTGGTCGAGGCGTTTCTTGCCTTTTTTCTCCACGGTTTCGCCGGCCTTGACCAGCTCCTTGAGGTACTCGGCGCCCTCCTGCCCGACCCGGGTGTAGGCCCCCAGGCCTGCCAGCCAGATCTTGCGCGCGTAGCCGCGCACCTCGCCCAGGGCCTTGCCCGGGGCGTCGTCGATTTTCTTCAGGGTCACTTTGGCCATGCTCTGCACCTCACGCTTGAACGGAAATGGAGTTACGCCCGTGAAAGTTGGGCTTGGGCACAAAGGTAGGGGGAAAAATTAGAATCCTCACCCTAAGGGCAGGATTTGCTGTGCAGCGAAGGCCCCTGTCGCGGGTCAAGCCCGCGCCCACAGGGCCTGCAGTGAACCTGCGGGGCCACTTGACCCTCTACAGCGGTTTCAGGCCAGGGCCTTGTCCAGGGCCCGCTCGATCTCGGCCTTGATCGTGCCGCCCATCATCGACAGCATCATCCCGAGCTTCAACTCCACCCGGATGCTGTCGTCGCCGATATCGATGCTGCCATTGGCACCGCTGCGCCTGACCTCGACCCGGTCACCGTTCCACTGTGCCTTGAGGTCGTACTCGCGGGTCAGCTTGTCCACCAGGGCTTCGGCCTTTTCCCGGGCCGCTGCGCGCCCCAGGCTGTGTTTGCGTTCGACGCTGATCTGGGTCATTCAATCAATCCTGGCTAGAAGGGCATACTCCCATTATGCCCCTGCCTCCGCCTGCGACACACCCCGCCAAGACAAATGCAGCCGCACGCCCTAGAATGGCCAGTAATTTTTTCCGGTGAAGCGATATGAACGACCAGCGCAAAGGCGAACACGCCGAACCCACCACCCACTTCGGCTACAAGGATGTCCCCGAAAGTCAGAAGGCCGAGAAAGTCGCCGAAGTCTTTCACTCGGTGGCCGCCAAGTACGACCTGATGAACGATGTGCTCTCCGGCGGCATGCACCGCCTGTGGAAGCGCTTCACCATCGAGCTGTCGGGCGTGCGCCCTGGCAACCGCGTGCTCGACATCGCCGGCGGCACCGGCGACCTGGCGCGCAAGTTCTCGCAGCTGGTCGGCCCCACCGGCCAGGTGGTACTGGCCGACATCAACGCCTCGATGCTCAAGGTCGGTCGTGACCGCCTGCTCGACAAGGGCGTGGCCGGCAACATCGAGTTCGTCCAGGCCGACGCCGAGAAGCTGCCCTTCCCCGACAACCATTTCGACTGCGTGACCATCGCCTTCGGCCTGCGCAACGTGACCCACAAGGACGACGCGATCCGCTCGATGCTGCGCGTGCTCAAGCCGGGCGGCCGCCTGCTGGTGCTGGAGTTCTCCAAGCCGACCAACAAGCTGATGTCCAAGGTCTACGATGCCTACTCGTTCGCCTTCATGCCGCTGGCCGGCAAGCTGATCACCAACGACGCGGACAGCTACCGCTACCTCGCCGAATCGATCCGCATGCACCCCGACCAGGAAACCCTCAAGGCCATGATGGTCGACGCCGGTTTCGACCGCGTCACCTACCACAACATGACCAGCGGTATCGTGGCCCTGCACCGCGGTATCAAACCCTGATGTTGCTGGCCGGGCTGCTCGCCAGCGTCGAACACGGTCTCAACCGTGTGTTGCGCATGGACAGCACTGCGCTGCCGCGCCTGGCTGCGCTCGAGGGCAAGATCATTGCCATCGACTGCCGCCAGCCGGCGCTGCAGTTGTACATCCTGCCCGGCGATGAAGGCCTGATGCTCGCCAGCCACTGGGAAACCGAGGCCGACTGCACCCTGCGTGCACCGGCCAGCAGCCTGCTGCAACTGGCCCTGAGCCAGGACAAGCCGGCGGTGCTGCACAGCCCGCAGGTGGAACTCGAAGGCGACAGCGCGGTGCTGCTCGACCTGGTCGGCGTGCTGCAGGACCTGGAGCTGGACTGGGAGTACGAACTCTCGCGCTGGCTCGGCCCGGTCGCCACCCAGCTGATCGGCGGCCACCTGCGCAGCCGCGCGCGCTGGACCCGCCAGGGCCTGGCCAGCCTCAACCAGAACCTTGGCGAATACCTGGCCGAAGAGGCCCGCACCCTGGTCGGCCAGCGCGAAGCCGAAGCGCGCTTCGCCGAGCTCGATGCCCTGAAAATCGATGTAGAACGCCTCGAGGCACGCATTGCGCGCCTTGCCCGATCCCTTGAATCCAGCGATAACGCATGAAGCTGCTTGCCGTCCGCCGTCTGTTGCGCATCCAGCGCGTCGTGATCCGCTACCGTCTCGATGACCTGCTGTTCGACCTGCCCCTGCCCTGGTGGCTGATGACCCTGCGCTTCGCCATGCCCTGGCGCTGGCTGCCGCGCAAGCCGTCGCCCCTGAGCCGTGGCGCGCGCCTGCGCCTGGCGCTGCAGGACCTGGGCCCAATCTTCATCAAGTTCGGCCAGTTGCTCTCCACCCGCCGTGACCTGCTGCCCGCCGACATCGCCGACGAGCTGATGCTGTTGCAGGACCGCGTGCCGCCCTTCGACCCGCAAAAGGCCGTGGCGCTGATCGAATCGCAGCTCGGCGCCAAGGTGGGCGAGATCTTCAGCCGCTTCGACGTCGAACCGCTGGCCTCGGCCTCGGTGGCCCAGGTGCACGCGGCGCGCCTCAAGAGCGGCGAGGAGGTGGTGGTCAAGGTGGTGCGCCCAGGCCTCAAGCCGATCATCGCGCAGGACCTGGCCTGGCTGTTCCTGATCGCCCGCGGCGCCGAGCGGGTGTCGGCCGATGCCCGCCTGCTGCACCCGGTCGAGGTGGTCAACGATTACGAGAAGACCATCTACGACGAGCTCGACCTGCTGCGCGAGGCGGCCAACGCCAGCCAGCTGCGACGCAACTTCGAAGGCTCGGAGATGATGTACGTGCCCCAGGTGTACTGGGACCTGTGCCGGCCCAAGGTGCTGGTGATGGAGCGCATCTATGGCGTGCAGGTCACTGACCTTGCCACCCTGGCCGACCAGCGCACCGACATGAAGCTGCTGGCCGAGCGCGGCGTCGAGATCTTCTTCACCCAGGTGTTTCGCGACAGCTTCTTCCACGCCGACATGCACCCGGGCAACATCTTCGTCAGCACCGTCAAGCCGTGGAGCCCGCAGTACATCGCGATCGACTGCGGCATCGTGGGCAGCCTCACCCCCGAGGACCAGGACTACCTGGCACGCAACCTGTTCGCCTTCTTCAAGCGTGACTACCGCCGCGTGGCCCAGTTGCACATCGACTCGGGCTGGGTACCGGCGCAGACCAAGCTCAACGAATTCGAGGCGGCGATCCGCACCGTGTGCGAGCCGATCTTCGAAAAACCGTTAAAGGATATTTCCTTCGGCCAGGTGCTGATGCGCCTGTTCCAGACCGCGCGGCGCTTCAACATGGAAGTGCAGCCGCAACTGGTGCTGCTGCAGAAGACCCTGCTCAACATCGAGGGCCTGGGCCGTCAGCTGTACCCTGACCTGGACCTGTGGAGCACCGCCCAGCCGTTTCTGGAGCGCTGGATGCGCGAGCGGGTCAGCCCGAAAAACGTGCTGCAGAACCTGCACAGCCAGGTCGAGCAACTGCCGCACCTGGCCGGCATGACCCGCGACCTGCTAGAACGCATGTCGCAACCGCACCTGAACGACCCGCCGCCACCCTGGCAGCAGCGCGATCGCTGGGCCCTGCGCCTGCTCGGTGCCGGCCTGCTGGCGGGCGGCGCAACCATCGCCGCAGGTGCCGTGAGCCTCAGCGCCCCGGCAGCCTGGCCGGCCTGGCTGATGCTGGCCGGGGGCCTTTACCTGATCGTGCGCCGATAGCCAGCCTGCTGCGTGGCTGGCACACTAGCAGGTGGCATCGGTGCGGGACCGTGGCCTATTTTGGAGTCGAACATGAAAGACTGGCTGGACGAGATCAACTGGAACAGCGATGGCCTGGTACCGGCGATCGCCCAGGACCACAAGACCGGGCGCGTGCTGATGATGGCCTGGATGAACCGCGAGGCCCTGAGCCTGACTGCCGCCGAGCAGCGCGCCATCTACTGGTCGCGTTCGCGTGGCAAACTGTGGCGCAAGGGCGAAGAGTCCGGCCACGTGCAGAAGTTGCATGAAATGCGCCTGGACTGCGACGCCGACGTGATCATCCTGATGGTCGAGCAACTGGGCCACATCGCCTGCCATACCGGCCGTGAAAGCTGCTTCTACCGCGTGTACGAGAACGGCGCGTGGAAGACCGTCGACCCGGTACTCAAAGACCCGCATGCCATCTACAGCGCAGGACACTGACATGAGCGACACCCTGATCCGCCTGGCCGAAGTGCTCGAATCGCGCAAGGGCGCGGCCCCCGACACCTCGTACGTGGCCAGCCTGTACCACAAGGGCCTGAACAAGATCCTGGAAAAGGTCGGCGAGGAATCGGTCGAGACCATCATCGCCGCCAAGGACGCCGCCGTCAGTGGCGAATGCAGCGATGTCATCTACGAGACCGCCGACCTGTGGTTCCATAGCATGGTCATGCTCGCCGCCCTGGGCCAGCACCCGCAGGCCGTGCTGGACGAACTGGACCGCCGCTTCGGCCTGTCCGGGCACGACGAGAAGGCCGCCCGCCAGCCGTCGGCCTAACGAATTCAATCGAGGATTGCACCATGGGTATTTTTGACTGGAAACACTGGATCGTCCTGCTGGTGGTGGTTGTACTGGTGTTCGGTACCAAAAAACTGAAAAACCTGGGCAGCGACCTGGGCGAATCGATCAAGGGCTTCAAGAAGGCCATGAACGAAGAGGAAGACAAGCCGGAGCAGCCCACCGTACAGCCTGCCCAGCCGACCCCGCCGCCCGCCGCTGCACCGCTGAACCAGCCGCAGACCTTCGATGGCCAGGCGCACAAGGTCGAAGAGCCGACCAGGAAAGAGTGAACACATGTTCGGGATCAGCTTCAGTGAGTTGTTGCTTGTCGGCCTGGTGGCCCTGCTGGTGCTCGGCCCCGAGCGCCTGCCGGGCGCTGCGCGTACCGCCGGGCTGTGGATCGGCCGACTGAAACGCAGCTTCAACGCGATCAAGAACGAGGTGGAGCGCGAGATCGGTGCCGACGATATCCGGCGCCAGCTGCACAACGAGCACATCCTCTCCATGGAGCAGGAAGCCCGGCGCATCCTCAACCCGCAATCGGTACAGCCCGATCCGGCGCACACCCCCGGCGCGGAGCCAGCCGCCACCGCCACCGAGGCTGCGCCGGCGCCTGCACCAGAACCTGTGACTGCACCGACACCTGCACCTGCCGTCGAAGCAGCACCGCCCACCGAACCGACACAGCCGCCGCGAGCCCCATGAGCGAAATCCCGGAAAACGACCAGCCGATGCCGCTGGTCTCGCACCTTACCGAGCTGCGCACGCGCCTGTTGCGCTGCGTCGCGGTCATCTTCGTGATCTTCGCCGGCCTGTTCGCCTTCGCCCAGCAGATCTACACCCTGGTTTCGGCACCGTTGCGCGCCCACCTGCCGGCCAACGCCACGATGATCGCCACCGACGTGGCCTCGCCGTTCCTCACGCCATTCAAGCTGACCATGATCGTCTCGCTGTTCCTGGCGATCCCGGTGATCCTGCACCAGATCTGGGGGTTCATCGCCCCCGGCCTGTACCGCCATGAAAAACGCATCGCAGTGCCGTTGCTGGTGTCGAGCATCTTCCTGTTCTATGCCGGCATGGCCTTCGCGTACTTCCTGGTGTTCCCGCTGATCTTCGGTTTCTTCGCCAGCGCCACGCCCGAAGGCGTGTCGATGATGACCGACATCGCCAGCTACCTCGACTTCGTCATGACCCTGTTCTTCGCCTTCGGCGTGGCCTTCGAGATCCCGGTGGCGGTGATCCTGCTGGTGTGGATCGGCGTGGTCGACGTGAAGTACCTGAAGAAGATCCGCCCCTACGTCATCATCGGCTGCTTCGTGGTCGGCATGGTGCTGACCCCGCCGGACATCTTCTCGCAGACCCTGCTGGCCGTGCCGATGTGGTTGCTGTTCGAAGTCGGCGTGCTGTTCGGCGGGCTGATCCGCAAGCGCAGTGCCCCGGTGCAGGCCGACGAGCCTGACGACCAGCCGCCAGCCACCCAGCCGTGAACCTGCTGCTGCTCGAGGAGGCCGACTTCGTCGCGGCCGACCGTGTGGTGCTGGGCGACCGGCGCTTTACCCACATGCAGGAGATCCACCGCGTGGCGGTGGGCGACACCCTGCGCGTGGGACGCCTGGGGGGGCTGATGGGGCAGGCCGTGGTGCTGCGCCTGGAGGGCCATGAAGCCGAACTGTCGGTCGAGTTCACCCAGCCGCCGCCGGCCAAGCTGCCGCTGACCCTGGTGCTGGCCCTGCCGCGCCCGAAGATGCTGCGCCGGGTGTTCCAGACCGTGGCCACCATGGGCGTGGGCAAGCTCATCCTGGTCAACAGCTACCGGGTCGAGAAGAGCTTCTGGCAAACCCCCTTCCTGGAGCCTGCGGCAATCCGCGAGCAACTGGTGCTGGGCCTGGAGCAGGCGCGCGACACCGTGCTGCCCGAGGTGGTGATCGAGAAGCGCTTCAAGCCCTTCGTCGAAGATCGCCTGCCAGCGATTGCCGAGGGTACCCTGGGCCTGGTCGGCCACCCAGGCAACCACCCGCCCTGCCCGCGCGCATTGACCGAGCCGGTGACCCTGGCGATCGGCCCGGAAGGTGGCTGGATCCCGTATGAGGTCGAGCTGCTGGGCAAGGCCGGGCTGAACCCGGTACAGCTGGGCGAGCGCATCCTGCGCGTGGAGACGGCGGTCACCGCCCTGCTGGCGCGGTTGTTCTAGCACCGCGTCCGCTGCTGTGCGTAGGAGCCGGCCTTGCCGGCGACGCCTTTCATACACACCTTCAGTTTTGTGACCCCAGGCCGATGCATTGGCCACAGACCACGCATCCGCCCCCGCCTGACCGCAATGGAGTCACCCCATGTACCGTTGGTTCGCCCACCATCTGGGCAATTTTAGCGTCACGCTCAAACTCGGCATCGGCTTCGGCACCGTGTTGCTGCTGACCCTGCTGATCGCACTCACCGGTTGGCAGGGGCTCAACGGTGTCACCCAGCGCGGCGACACCCTGGGCGAGATTTCCCGGATTCACCAGATCACCCAGGACCTGCGCATCGCCCGCCAGACCTATGAGCACAAACGCGATGCTGCCAGCGCCGACGCGGTAGAGAACGCCCTGGTAGAGCTGGATCGCCAGCTCAAGAACGTGGAACAGCACATACCGCCCAGCGAAAACGGCGACCGCCTGCAACGCCAGAACGAGGCGGTTGCCCAGTACCAGCGCGCCTTCGCCGACCTCAAGCAGGCGGCCCAGGCCCGCGAGGCCAGCCGTGCGACCATGAGCAGCAGCGCGGAAAAGACCGCCGCATCGCTGGATCAGGTAGAGCGCGGGCTGCTGCAAGGCGGCGATATCCAGACCTTCAACAGCGCCGTGCAGGCCAAGGCGCTGATGCTGCAGGCCCGCTTCCACGTGCGTGGCTACATCTTCAGCGGGCAGGCCGAGCTACAGCAGACCGCCCTGCAGGCCATCGACCAGGCCCTGAGCGTCATCCGCAGCCTGCCGGCCAAGGTGCCGGCCGAGCATGCCGATGCCCTGGCCGCCGCCACCCAGGCGCTGGCCACCTACCGCAACGCGGTGGAGCAGTTCAGCCTGTCCCAGGCCGCCAATGACGCGGCCCTGCAGCACATGGCCGAACAGGGCACGCTGCTGATCGACCTGAGCCAGCAGATGAGCCGCAGCCTCACCCAACTGCGCGACGACGAATCGCAGCACGCCCAGTCGATGCTGGCCCTGGCCACGGCGCTGGCGCTGTTCTTCGGCATCCTCGCCTCGTGGGCCATCACCCGCCAGATCGTCGTACCCCTGCGCCACACCCTCGGCGCCGTGGACCGCATCGCCAGCGGCGACCTGCGCCACGACCTGCGCGTGGAGCGCAGCGACGAACTCGGCCAGTTGCAGCACAGCATGCAGCGCATGACCGTGAACCTGCGCCAGCTGATCGGCGGTATCGGCGATGGTGTCACCCAGATCGCCAGCGCCGCCGAGCAGCTCTCGGCCGTCACCGAGCAGACCAGCGCCGGGGTCAACAATCAAAAGGTCGAGACCGACCAGGTGGCCACGGCCATGAACGAGATGGCCGCCACCGTGCAGGAAGTGGCGCGCAACGCCGAAGAGGCCTCGGAGGCGGCGCAGATGGCCGACCAGCAGGCCCGCGAAGGCGACCGCGTGGTGGGCGAGGCCATCGACCAGATCGAGCGCCTGGCCGCCGAGGTGGAACACTCCAGCGAAGCCATGGGTCAGCTCAAGGCCGAAAGCGCCAAGATCGGCAGCGTGCTCGACGTGATCAAGTCGGTGGCCCAGCAGACCAACCTGCTGGCCCTCAACGCCGCCATCGAGGCCGCTCGTGCCGGTGAGGCCGGGCGCGGTTTCGCGGTGGTTGCCGATGAAGTGCGCAGCCTGGCCCAGCGCACACAGCAATCGACCGAAGAGATCGAGGAGCTGATCGCCGGCCTGCAGAACGGCACCCAGCAGGTCGCCACGGTGATGGACAACAGCCGCAGCCTGACCGGCAGCAGCGTCGAGCTGACCCGCCGCGCCGGCACCTCGCTGGAAACCATTACCCGCACCGTGTCCTCGATCCAGGCCATGAACCAGCAGATCGCCGCCGCTGCCGAGCAGCAGAGCGCAGTGGCCGAAGAGATCAACCGCAGCGTGATGACGGTGCGCGATGTGTCCGACCAGACCAGCGCCGCCAGCGAAGAGACCGCCGCCTCCAGCGTCGAGCTGGCGCGCCTGGGCACCCACCTGCAGACCCTGGTCGCCCGCTTCAGCCTGTAACCCCCCGCCCTGCCGGCAGCGGCGTTGATCGCTGCCGGTGTCCGGCCCCCTGTGGCCGTCGAACAAATAGCGAAAAGTCCTACAGCGTTTGCAGGTCCAGACCTTGGCGCTCCAGCCGATGCGTTCGCATTGGCGCACCCACGGGTGCGTCTGAACCTCGTACCTGGAGAGCCACCATGCTTGTGACGATGAATCGGATGCTGGGCAACCTGAGCATTCAACTGAAACTGGCCCTGGGCTTTGCCCTGGTTCTGTTGCTGACGCTAGGCATCGCCCTGATCGGCTGGACCACCCTGGAAGACCTTGCCGACCGCAGTGACAAGCTCACCGACATCGGGGCGGTGAACAAGGAGATCCAGGATGTGCGCAACCAGCGGCTGGTCTACGAGCGCAACCTTGAGCCTGCCGTCGGCCAGCAGATGGACAAGGAGCTGGACGACGTGGCCGAGCGCCTGGCCTACCTGCAGCGGCGCCTCAACGTGCCCGCCAACCTTGCCCGGGTACAACGCCAGGAAAACACCCTCGACCAGTACCGGCGCACCTTCGCCGAGCTGCAGACCACGGTGCAGGCGCGCCAGCAGGCACGCGACGCCCTGGGCAGCAGCGCCGAACGCGCGGTGGCGCTGCTGGCGCCAGTCGGGCAGGCCCTGCGCGAGCGTGCCGACTTCAGCGCCTACGCCAGCCTGGTGACGGTGGACCAGCAGATCCAGCAGGCCCGCTTTCACCTGCGCGGCTACACCTACAGCGGCCGCGCCGAATTCGAGGCACCGGCACTGGCCGCCATCGACCAGGCGGCCAGCCAGCTTGACGCACTGCCCGACAGGCTACCGAGCACCTATCGCGACACCTTGCGTGCCGCCGCGGGGGCACTGGCCGACTACCGCGCCGCCGTGCTCGACTTCAGCGCGGCGCGCAGCGCCAGCGACTCGGCCCTGCAGCACCTGGCACAGCTGGGCGACAGCCTGCTGGCGGTGAGCGACGAGCTGACCCAGTCGCAGACCGAGCTGGTCGACCAGCAGGCCCTGCAGGCACGCTACAACCTGGGCCTGGCGATCGCCATTGCGCTGCTGCTGGGCATCGCGGCCGCGTGGGTGATCACCCGCCAGATCACCACGCCCCTGCAGCAGACCCTGCGCCTGGTCGAACGGGTGGCCGGCGGCGACCTGAGCCAGACCCTGGTGGCCGAGCGACGCGACGAGCTGGGCGAGCTGCAGCGTGCGATGCAGCGCATGACCGTGAGCCTGCGCGAGCTGGTCGGTGGCATCGGCGAGGGCGTGACCCAGATCGCCAGCGCCGCCGAGCAGCTCTCGGCCGTGACCGAGCAGACCAGCAGCGGGGTCAGCACGCAGAAGGTCGAAACCGACCAGGTGGCCACTGCCATGCATGAAATGGCCGCTACCGTGCAGGATGTGGCGCGCAATGCCGAGCAGGCCAGCGAGGCCGCCACCCTGGCCGACCAGCAGGCCGGCGAAGGCGATCGGGTGGTCAGCGAGGCCATCGACGAGATCGAGCGCCTGGCGGCGGCGGTCGACCACTCCGGCGAAGCCATGGCCCAGCTCAAGGCCGAAAGCGACAAGATCGGCAGCGTGCTCGACGTGATCAAGTCGGTAGCCCAGCAGACCAACCTGCTGGCGCTCAACGCGGCCATCGAGGCCGCCCGCGCCGGCGAGGCCGGGCGCGGCTTCGCCGTGGTCGCCGACGAGGTACGCGGCCTGGCCCGACGCACCCAGCAATCCACCGAAGAGATCGAAGGCCTGATCGCCGGCCTGCACCGCGGCACCTCCGAGGTCGCCGGGATTCTGGACAACAGCCGCGAGCTGACCCTGAGCAGCGTCGAGCTGACCCGACGCGCCGGCACCTCGCTGGCCACCATCAGCACCACGGTGTCGTCGATCCAGGCGATGAACCAGCAGATTGCGGCCGCGGCCGAACAGCAAAGTGCAGTGGCCGAGGAAATCAACCGCAGCGTGATCAACGTACGCCACGTGTCCGACCAGACCAGCGCCGCCAGCGAAGAGACCGCGGCCTCCAGCATCGAGCTGGCACGCCTGGGGGTTCAATTGCAGGCGCTGGTCGGGCGCTTCCAGCTCTAAGTGGAATTTTCCGCCTGCAAGATGGGAATTTTCCTACAGCATTTGCAGGTCCAGCTTGGCCTCCAGTGGCCGATGAGCACAGGTAGCTGCGCCCGACCCTATCCAGGCGCTACATCCCTCATTTCACTGGAGAACCGTCATGTTCGCACCTTTGTACCGGATGCTTGGCAACCTGAGCGTCAGGCTCAAGCTGGCCCTGGGATTTGCCAGCGTCCTGCTGCTGACGCTGGCGACCACCCTGGGCGGCTGGCATGCACTGAACGAATCCATCGACAGCTCGCAGCGCCTCACCCAGATTGCCGCGATCAACGACCTGAGCAAGGACCTGCGTGCCGAGCGCATCACCTACCGGGTGCTGGCGGACGACGAGAGCAGGCGCAGGATCAGCGCGACCCTGACCGAACTGGAGCGCCTGCTGCAGAGCATGCTGGGGCAGTTCGACGATGCGGCCGACCGCCAGGTGATCACGGCCAATCAGCAGGTGGTCGGCCAGTTCGTGCGCGACTTCGACACCTTGCAGCAGGCCGTCGGCACGCGCCATACGCACGAAACCGCCCTGCGTGAACAGGAGCAGCGCCTGCTCGATGGCATCGACACGCTGGAGCAGAAGACCCTGCTGGGCGAGCGCCAGGGCAGCGAACGGCAGGCCTCGGAGCAGCGCCTGTTCGCAACGCTTGCACGACACATCGAGACCGCCGGCCAGCAAAGCCGCGCCCCGGCCTATACCTTCAGCCCGCTGAGTGCCTTCGAGCAGGTGGGTGCCAGCGCGCTCGGCGCCGCCCAGGCCAGCCTGGCCGATCTGAGGCGCAACCTGCCGCCCAGCGACCTGCAGGCCACTACCGCCGCGCTCGCCAGCTATGTGCAGTTGCTGGACCGCTACCGCCAGGCCGCCATCGCGGTAGAGCAGCTTCAGGGCGGGCTGGAGACCATGGGCAACCAGCTGCGCGATGCCAGTCGCGTACTGACCCGACACCAGATCCAGCTGCGCGACGAAGAAGCCCTCGAGGCACGCAGCATGCTCAGCGTCATCGCCTTGCTGGCGCTGGTACTCGGCAGCCTGGCCGCGTGGCTGATCACGCGCCAGATCACCGAACCGCTCAGACGCACCCTGCAAGCGGCGCAATGCATCGCCAAGGGCGACCTGCGCAGCGACCTGCGGGTATCACGCCAGGATGAGCTGGGGCAGTTGCAGAACAGCATGCAGCAGATGGCCCTGAGCCTGCGCGAGCTGATCGGTGGCATCGGCCAGGGCACCGGCCAGTTGACCGCTGCGGTGGGCGAGCTGTCGAGTGTCGCCGAGCGCACCCAGCTGATGACCGGCAACCAGAAGGACGAGACCGACCAGGTGGCCACCGCGATGAACGAGATGGCCGCCACGGTACTGGAGGTGGCGCGCAACGCCGAGTTCGCCTCGGCGGCAGCCACTGCCGCAGACAGCCAGGCGCGCGAAGGCAACCAGGTGGTCAACGACGCCATCGGGCAGATCGAGCAGTTGGCCAGGCAAGTGGAGGAGTCGATCCTGGCCATGCAGCAGCTGGCCCAGGAGAGCGAGCGTATCGGCAGCATCCTGGATGTGATCAAGTCGGTTTCGTCGCAGACCAACCTGCTGGCGCTCAATGCCGCGATCGAGGCTGCGCGGGCGGGCGAGGCCGGGCGTGGTTTTGCGGTGGTGGCCGATGAAGTGCGCGGCCTGGCCCAGCGTACCCAGCAGTCCACCGAGGAGATCGAGGAGCTGATCGGCAACCTGCACAGTGGTACGGCGCAGGTGGTGCACCTGCTCGACAGCAGCCGCGACCTGAGCCGCGACAGCGTCGAACTGAGCCGGCGGGCGGGCGCGGCGCTGGGGCAGATCACAGAGACAGTGTCGAGCATCCAGGGCATGAACCAGCAGATCGCCACGGCCAGTGAAGAGCAGAGCTCGGTGGCCGAGGAGATCAACCGCAATGTGATGACGGTGAGGGATATTGCCGATCAGACGACCACGGCGAGCCAGCAGACTGCGGCGTCGAGCGTGGAGCTGGCGCGGCTGGGGGGGCAGTTGCAGACGTTGGTCGGGCGGTTCAGCCTGTAACGGCCTCTTCGCCAGCACGCCAGCACGGCTGGTTCCTGCAGGTACGGCGAAACCCTGCAGGAGCCAGCCTTGGTGGCGAAGGCCACGCTGCGGTTACAGCACCTGGCGCAGGAACGCCTGGGCTCGTGGGTCCTTCGGCGCAGTGAAGAACGCCTCCGGTGGCGAATCTTCCAGCAACTTGCCATGGTCGAAGAACAGCACGCGGTCCGCCACTTCCCGGGCAAAGCCCATTTCGTGGGTCACACAGACCATGGTCATGCCTTCCAGGGCCAGGGTCTTCATCACGTCCAGCACCTCGCCAACCATCTCCGGGTCCAGCGCCGAGGTCGGCTCGTCGAACAGCATCACCTTCGGCTCCATCGCCAGCGCACGGGCAATCGCCACGCGCTGTTGCTGGCCACCAGACAGGCGCGAGGGAAACTCGTTGGCCTTCTGCGCAATGCCCACCTTCTCCAGCAACGCACGCGCCTTGGCCTCACGCTCGGCCTTGCCACGCTTGCGCACCACCTTCTGCGCCAGGCACAGGTTCTCCAGCACGGTCATGTGCGGGAACAGGTTGAAGTGCTGGAACACCATGCCGACTTCACGCCGGTAGGCATTCACGTCGGTCTTCGGGTCGGCCAGTTGCAGGCCGTCGATGGCCACGGTGCCCTCGTCGAAGGTTTCCAGGCCGTTGAGGCAGCGCAGGAAGGTCGACTTGCCCGAGCCCGACGGGCCCAGCACCACCAGCACTTCGCCCTTGGCCACGTCGGTACTGACGTGATCCACCGCACGCACCACCTGCCCACGGGTGTCGAAGACTTTTACCAGGTCACGGACTTCAATCACTTTGCGCAAGCCTCCGCTCGAGCCGGCTGGCGAAATGCGACAGCGGCAGGTTGATCAGCAGGTACAGCCCGGCGACGCAGAACCAGATCTCGAACGTGGAGAACGAGGTGGTGATCGCCTCGCGGCCACTCTTGGTCAGTTCGGTGATGGCGATCACCGACACCAGCGAGGTGTCCTTGACCAGGCTGATGAACTGCCCGGCCAGCGGCGGCAGCACGCGCTTGAACGCCTGCGGCAATACCACGTGGCGCATCGACTGGCCGGCGCTCAGGCCCAGCGAACGGGCCGCCTCGCCCTGGCCGCGGGCAATCGACTGCACCCCGGCGCGCACGATCTCGGCGACATAGGCGCCGGTGAACAGCGCCAGTGCCGCCACCCCGGCAAACTCGCGGGACAGGTTGAGCACGGTGCCGATGAAGAAGTAGAAGATGAAGATCTGCACCAGCAGCGGCGTGCCGCGCACCAGCTCCACATACACCGTCGACAGGTCGCGCAGGGTCGGGTTGCTGGACAACCGGCACAGGCCGGCGAACAGGCCGATCACCAACCCCAGCACCCCCGCCGCCACCGAGATCCACAAGGTGGTGAACAGGCCCCAGGCCAGCGGCCCGGCGGCCCACTGGTGGGTCACGCCGATCAGGTCGCCCTCGGCCACGTCGTCGCCACGGTCCATCTGCAGGCTGGCCTGCTCGACGTTCAGCACCTGTTCGGCGCCGCTCTCGTCACGCAAGGTGACGCGGGCCATGTCGCCCTTGCGCTCGATCGCCTCGATCACGCCGTTTTCGGCGGCGCGCTGGGCAACTTCGGCCTGATAGGCAAAGTACTGCGGCACGCGGTTCCAGCGCCACTCGTAGGAGATCACCGAGGTTGCGTAATACAGGCTCAGCGCCAGGCCGATCAGGACCAGCGCCGTCAGCCCATGCCAGGGCCACTGGGCTTTCTTGTGTTTGATCACGGGGGTACTTCCGTAAAAGCGAACGCGCAGGGCCAGCCTGCGCGTCGGGTTTCGAACCGGGCGTGGGGCCGCGGCCTTATTCCATGTCCTTCAGCCAGGCGGTGTCCTTGAACCACTTGTCGTGGATTCGATCGTAGGTGCCGTCGTGCTTGATCTGGTGCAGGAAGTTGTTGATGAAGTTCAGGCTGTCGTAGTCGCCCTTCTTCAGGCCGAAGGCCAGCGGTTCGAAGGTGAACGGCTCGTCGAGGAACAGCAGCTTGCCGGCGCCGGCCTTGTTCACTGCCACCACGTTGTACGGGGCGTCGTAGACGAAGGCGTCGGCCTTGCCGTTGACCACGTCCATCACCGCTTCCTGCTCGTTGTCGTAGCCGTGGTACTTGGCCTTGCCGATCAGCTTCTTGGCGACCATTTCACCGGTGGTGCCGAGCTTGGAGGTCAGGCGGTACTTCTCGTTGTTCAGGTCCTTGTAGGTCTTGATCTCGCCGGCCAGCTCCTTGCGGATCAGCAGGGTCTGACCGACCACGATGAAGGGTTCGCTGAAGTTGAGCTTGAGGTTGCGCTCCTGGGTCAGGGTCATGCCGCTGCCGATCATGTCGAACTTGTCGGTCATCAGGGCCGGGATGATGCCGTCGTAGGCGGTGGAGACGGTTTCCAGCTTGACGCCCATGGACTTGGCCATGGCCTTGAGGATATCGACTTCGAAGCCGATGATCTCGCCACGCTTGTTGGTCATCTGGAACGGCATGTAGGTAGGGTCCATGCCTACGCGCAAGGTGCCGCGCTTGACCGCGTCATCGATGGCGCCGGCTGCCTGTGCAGCGTTCACCGTCATCAGTGCCGCGACGCCGATCATCAGCATCGACAGATACTTTTTCATCATCACCAGATCCCCCAGCAGGAAAACTTCGAGTTTTATTATCGGGGGGGATGCTAACGCATGGGGGGCGTTGTTGGTATCAGAAAAAGGAGTGAAACATCGCCGGCAAAGCCGGCTCCTACAACGGCACGGATGACCTGTAGGAGCCAGCGTTGCTGGCGAAGGGGCCCGCAGATCAGGCCCCGGCGAGTGCGGCCTGCCCCTCGTGCTGCGGGTGCAGCGGCAACAGCGGCGAGTGCGGGTCGTTGGCAATCGACTCACGCCACACATCCAGCCAGGCGCGGTTGTCTTCGGCCCACACGCGGCTGTGCAGCCGTGCCAGGGCGACCGGGTCGCTGAGCAGCGCCAGGCGCGTGGCGCCATCCAGCGCGGCCGGGCCGACTTCCAGGGCCTTGGCGATGCGCTCGGCACGGTTGCGCTCGACCACCTCCGCCACGCCATGGCGCGCGGTTGCCAGGGCACAGGCCAGGGCGTTCTGTTGCGGGTCGACCACGGCCCGCACAAAACCGTCCTTCAGCGCATGCCAGCGGTTTTCGTGGGTGTACTGGTCGGTGGCCAGCAGTTCCTGCGGCGTGGCGTATTCCTCAGGGATCAGGAACAGCTTCTCGTCCTTGGCGCGCAGGCCCAGGTTGGTGCGGCTGGAAATCACCGACACCGGGATCGACAGCATCAGCGAGCCCACTATCGGCACCAGCCACCACAGGAAGCTCGGGTTCAGCCACGCCACCAGCAGCGCCCAGGCCACGCCCAGCAGGGTTTGCGGGCCATGCCGGCGCACCGCTTCGCTCCACGGGGTGGAGTCGTCGTCACGCTGTGGCGAGTTCCAGGTCGCGGCCCAGCCCAGGAACGCGGCCAGCACGAAGCGGGTGTGGAAGATCATGCGTACCGGCGCCAGCAGCATGGAGAACAGCATCTCCAGCAGCATCGACAGGGTGACCTTGATGCGCCCGCCGAACTCCTTGGCGCCCTTGGCCCAGATCAGGATGATGCTCAGCAGCTTGGGCAGGAACAGCAGCACGATGGTGGTGGAGAACAGCGCGATGGCTTTTTCCGGGTGCCACTGCGGCCACAGCGGGTAGAGCTGACGCGGTTCGAGGAAGTACTGCGGCTCCATCAGGGTGTTGGTCGCCAGCAGCGCGGTCGACAGCACCAGGAAGAAGAACCACAGCGGCGCCGACAGGTACGACATAACCCCGGTGAGGAACACCGCACGGTGCACCGGGTGCATGCCCTTGACCAGGAACAGGCGGAAGTTCATCAGGTTGCCGTGGCACCAGCGCCGATCGCGCTTGAGCTCGTCGAGCAGGTTGGGCGGCAACTCTTCATAGCTGCCCGGCAGGTCATAGGCGATCCACACGCCCCAGCCGGCACGGCGCATCAGTGCGGCTTCGACGAAGTCGTGGGACAGGATCGCACCGGCGAAGGCGCCCTTGCCCGGCAACGGCGCCAGGGCGCAGTGCTCGATGAAGGGTTTCATGCGGATGATCGCGTTGTGGCCCCAGTAGTGCGACTCGCCCAGCTGCCAGAAGTGCAGGCCGGCGGTGAACAGCGGGCCGTACACCCGGGTGGCGAACTGCTGCATGCGCGCATACAGGGTATCCATGCCCGACGCCTTGGGCGCGGTCTGGATGATCCCGGCGTCGGGGTTTGCTTCCATCAGCCGCACCAGGCTGGTGAGGCATTCGCCGCTCATCACGCTGTCGGCGTCGAGTACCACCATGTAGCGGTAGTCCGCGCCCCAGCGACGGCAGAAGTCGTCGAGGTTGCCGCTCTTGCGTTTGACCCGGCGACGACGGCGACGGTAGAAGATGCGCCCGAAGCCCTTGGCCTCGCGGCATACGTCCAGCCAGGCCTGCTGTTCGGCCACGGCGATGTCGGTGTCGTTGGTGTCGCTGAGCACGAAGAAGTCGAAGCGGTCCAGGTTGCCCGTGGCCGCCACCGACTCGAAGGTCGCACGCAGGCCGGCGAACACCCGGGCCACGTCTTCGTTGCAGATCGGCATCACCAGTGCGGTGCGCGCCCCGGCCTCGATCGGCTCGTTGCCGGCGCTGCTGCCCGAAATCCGGTACTTGTCACGCCCGGTGAGCAGTTCCATAAAGCCCATCAGCGCGGTCCAGAAACCGGCCGACACCCAGCAGAACAGAATGCCGAACAGGATCAGGATGCTGGTCTGCAGCGCATATGGCCACACCTGGGTGACGGTCTGCATGAACGACTGGTGCATGATTTCGTCGAGGTCGACGAACGACCAGCCCTGGTACGGCAGGATGCCCTTCATGTACCAGCCGGCGACCACGGTCTGGCCGAGCATCAACGCCAGCAGGATGTAGCGGCGCATCGAACCCACCCAGCGCCAGCGCGCCTTGGGCAGCTCGCGCTGTTCAGGCGCCGGCGCGTTGGTACGTCCGGTGACCCGGCGCCAGGCGCGCACCAGGATGTTGGTGCGCCATGGCTCGGGGATCACCCGGGTGCGGTGGATCGGCGGGGTGGCCTTCAGGCACACCCGGCCACTGGCGTCGAGGGCGAGCATCTCGGCCTCTTCCAGTTCCGCGGCGCTGTCCAGGGTCAGGCGGCTGCCCACCGATCCCTGTACCGAACCGTTTTCACCCACCGGCGGCTGCGCCGACAGGCGTCGGTGCAGCTCGCTGAACGAACTGCAGCTGGCCAGTTCGGCGCGCTGCTCGTCGCTCAGGGGTAGATGGGCCAGGTACTCGCCAAGCGATTCCGGCCTTTGTGAAGAGTTACTCATCGGCAGGCAACTGATAGCTCCAGGTCTCGGTCAACACCTGTTCGGTGGTGGCCGGTGCCCCGGTGGTGGTCGCCGCATCGGCGGCTGGCGGCTGGGCAGGTTTTTCCTGCTTGGCGTGCTTGGCAGCGGCCTTGTCCTGCTTGGCAGGCTTGGCCGGCTTGGGCTGTTCGACCGGTACGTCGCGCAGCAGCGCGGCGCGCATTTCGGTGGCCTTGCTCGGGTCTTTGACCTTCAGGCGCAGGGTCAGGCGCCAGCCCTTGATCTCGGGGTTGTAGCGCAGGTTGTTCTCGACCACTTCGGCGTTGTCGTCGGTGGTCACCTGGCTGCGCACGTTGGCATCTTCCGGCAGGGCGGCCAGCACCGGGCCCTCGAAGTCGACCAGGAAGGCGATGCTGCCATCGGGCTGGCGGATCAGGTTGGACTGCTTGACGTCACCGGTGGAGCGCAGGGTCTGCTTGACCCAGCCCAGGTTCGGCGAGTGGAACTCGGACTCGTCGATGGTCCAGTGCAGGCGGTAGTTGAACTCGGATGCCACACCGGGCTCAGGCAGTTTTTCCGGGCTCCAGAAGGCCACGATGTTGTCGTTGGTCTCGTCGGCGGTCGGGATCTCGACCAGGTCGACGGTGCCCTTGCCCCAGTCGCCGCTCGGCTCGATCCAGGCGCTCGGGCGCTTCTGGTAGTTGTCGTCGAGGTCTTCGAACTGGCTGAACTCGCGCTGGCGCTGCAGCAGGCCGAACCCACGCGGGTTCTCGACGCTGAAGTTGCTCACGGCCAGGTGCTTGGGGTTGTTGAGCGGGCGCCACAGCCATTCGCCGTTGGCCGCATGGATCGACAGGCCTTCGGAGTCGTGCAGCGCAGGGCGGTAGTTGGGCACCTTGGACGGCTGGTTGCCGCCGAACAGGAACATGCTGGTCAGCGGGGCGATGCCCAGGCGGCTGACGTGGTCACGCAGGTACACCCTGGACTTGACGTCGACGATGGTGTCGGTGCCCGGGCGCAGGGTCAGCTTGTAGGCGCCGGTGGAGCGCGGCGAATCGAGCAGCGCGTAGATCACCAGGTGCTTGTCGGTCGGCTTGGGCTTCTCGACCCAGAACTCGGTGAAGCGCGGGAACTCCTCGCCCGACGGCAGCGCGGTGTCGATGGCCAGGCCACGGGCCGACAGGCCATACACATGGCCCTTGCCGACCACGCGGAAATAGCTGGCGCCAAGCAGGGTCATGATTTCATCCTGCTTGTCGGCCTTGTTGATCGGGTACAGCACGCGAAAGCCGGCGTAGCCGAGCTTGTCGGTGGCCTTGGGGTCGAACTGCACGTCGCCGAAGTCGAAGCGGCTCGGGTCGTACTTGATCTCCTGCACCTTGTTGGCGGTGACTTCGTTGATGCGCACCGGCGTGTCGAAGTGCATGCCCTGGTGGTAGAACGACAGCTTGAACGGGGTCTTGTCCTGGGCCCACTCGGCCTTGTCCTGCAGGAAGCGGATCTTCTGGTAGTCGCCGTACTTCATGTCACGGAACACGGCCGGCAGGTTGCTCTTGGGTGCTTCGTACTTCTGCCCGGCCAGGTCTTTGGCCTTGGCTGCCACGTCGTCGAGGTTGAACGCCCAGAGCTGGCCCGCGCTGAGCAGGCAGACCAGTGCAGAGGCTGCCACGAAGGCCTTGCGCAGCCGATTGGCGGAAGTTCTTGGTGCATTACAGGGACTTACAATCACGAGCAACCCTCGCCGAAAACAGATCAAAGAACCAACGGCCAGCGACGTATGCCGGGTTGGCGAGCACTGTTCGGACTCCGAAAGGGCACAATGATTCCCCAAACGGTTCCGGACGATGCTCAAGTCAGAGTAAAACGGGCCTGCGAACGCAGGCCCACATTTCGCGCGATTATCCAGCAGGCCGCGTTACAACGCATCAGGGCCAAGCAACTATTTATGCTGAAAAGCCGCTGTTTTCATGCAAGCAGCGGCCTTTTCACCTTCATATTTGTAGCATAAATGTCACAGGGCCATCATTGACCAGGTGAACCTGCATGTCCGCACCGAAACGCCCGCTCGCCACCGTGGGGTGCTTGAGCCTCGCCTGGGCCAGCAGGTAATCGAACAGTTCGGCACCGAGTGCCGGTGGCGCGGCGGTGGAAAAGCTCGGGCGCAGGCCGCTCTGGGTGTCGGCAGCCAGGGTGAACTGCGATACCAGCAGCAGGCCGCCGTCGATGTCCTTGAGCGACAGGTTCATCTTGCCCTGGGGGTCGCTGAACACCCGGTAGTTGAGCAGCTTGTGCAGCAGCTTGTCGGCGTGGGCCGGGGTGTCGCCGGGCTCGACGGCGACCAGCACCAGCAGGCCCTGGTCGATGGACCCGACGATCTCGCCGTCGACCTCTACCCGCGCGCCACGCGCGCGTTGCAGCAGGCCCTTCACGCTTCTTCCAGCGGCAGGTCGAGCAGGCGCCGGGCCATCTGGTCGGCGGCGCGCACCAGCGCATCGGTGATGCCGGGCTCGGAGGCGGCGTGGCCGGCGTCGCGAATCACTTTCAGCTCGCTGTTGGGCCAGGCCTGGTGCAGCGCCCAGGCGTTGTCCAGCGGGCAGATCACGTCATAGCGACCGTGCACGATCACCGCCGGCAGGTGGGCGATACGCGGCATGTCGCGGATCAGCTGGTCGGGCTCCAGGAACGCGTTGTTCATGAAGTAGTGGCATTCGATGCGGGCAATCGACAGGGCGCGTTGCGGCTCGGAGAAGCGGTCGACCACCAGCGGGTTGGGACGCAGCGTCGCGGTGCGGCCCTCCCAGGTGGACCAGGCCTTGGCCGCATGCATCTGGGCGATCTGGTCGTTGCCGGTAAGGCGCTTGTGGAAGGCCTTGACCAGGTCGTCGCGCTCGTCGGCAGGGATCGGCGCGATGTAATCCTGCCAGTAGTCGGGGAACAGTCGGCTGGCACCTGCCTGGTAGAACCATTCGATTTCCTGCGGGCGGCACAGGAAGATGCCGCGCAGGATCAGCCCCTGCACGCGCTCGGGGTGAGTCTGGGCGTAGGCCAGGGCCAGGGTCGAGCCCCAGGAACCGCCGAACAGCACCCATTTTTCGATGTTCAGGTGCTCGCGGATACGCTCGATGTCTTCGATCAGGGCCTGGGTGGTGTTGTTTTCCAGGCTCGCGTGCGGGGTGGAGCGACCGCAGCCGCGCTGGTCGAAGGTGACGATGCGGTACAGGTTGGGGTCGAAATAGCAGCGGCTTTGCGCATCGCAGCCGGCGCCCGGGCCGCCATGAATGAACAGCACGGGCAGACCTTCCGGGGAACCGCTTTCATCGACGTACAGTACATGCGGTGCTTCCACGGCCAGATCGTGCCGGGCGTAGGGTTTGATCTGCGGGTACAAGGTCTGCATTACGCACTCCGTGTGGGGAAATAGGCTGCCGTTGGGCATCATAAACCCGAAATGCGCTTTGAGCATGTACCTGTGTTCGGCTTTCGGGCCCCTTCGCCGGCAAGGCCGGCTCCTAACGGTTCGCAACCGTCTGCAGGAGCCGGCCTTGCCGGCGAAGGCAGCGCCGCGGTCCTATGCCGGGTAACGCTCGCGCCCCCACCCCAGCTTCGCCACCAGCATCTGCTCCAGCACCCGCTGGGTCGGCTGCGCCAGATCGTCGCGGTAGGTGAACGGCGCCACCTCCTCCATGTAGTTGCACTGCGCCAGTTCCATCTGCACCGCATGCACGTTGTTGGCCGGGGCGCCATAGTGACGGGTGATGTGCCCGCCCTTGAAGCGCCCGTTGAGCACATGGCTGTAGCCCTGCGCGCCGGCCGCCACCGCCCTGACCCGCTCGGCCAGCGCCGCGTCGCAGCTCGCGCCATTGAAGGTGCCGATGTTGAAGTCCGGCAACGTGCCGTCGAACAGGTGAGGGATCACCGAGCGGATCGAGTGTGCATCCCACAGCAACGCGTAGCCGAACTGCTCGCGCAGGCGCGCCAGCTCGCCGGTGAGGGTGTCGTGATACGGCCGCCAGATGGCCTCCAGGTAGCCCGCCCGCTCGGCCGCACTCGGCTCCAGCCCCGCCTTGAACAGCGGCTGCCCTTCGAACAGCGTGGCCGGGAACAGCCCGGTGGTGGCGCCGGCATACAGTGGCTGGTCATCCTCGGGCCGGTTCAGGTCGATGACGAAGCGCGAATACTCGCCCACCACCACGCTGGCGCCCAGCTCACGGGCAAAGGCGTACAGGCGGGGAATGTGCCAGTCGGTGTCCGGCAGGCCCCTGGCCTCGTCCACCAGCCCGGCCTCGACCGCCGGGGTCAGCCTGAGCCCGGCATGGGGAATGCTGACCAGCAGCGGCAGCGTACCCTGGTGAAAACTCACGACCTTGTCCATGCAGCCTCCCCTTTATCGGTCAGTTCAACGCCGTGGCGCACCACCCGCTTGTGCAGGTCGCCGCCCAGCCAGTAGGCCAGGTCTGCCGGCCGTTCGATGTCCCAGGCCACGAAGTCGGCCACCTTGCCGACCTCCAGCGAGCCATGACTGTCGCCCAGCCCCAACGCCGTGGCGGCATGCACGGTGACACCGGCCAGGGCTTCTTCGGGGGTCATGCGAAACAGGGTGCAGGCCATGTTCAGCATCAGGCGCAGCGACAAGGCCGGCGAGGTGCCGGGGTTGAGGTCGCTGGCAATCGCGATCTTCACGCCGTGCCTGCGCAGCGCGTCCATCGGCGGCAGCTGGGTTTCGCGCAAGAAGTAGAACGCCCCCGGCAGCAGCACCGCCACCGTACCGGCCTGGGCCATGGCGATGGCATCGGCCTCGTCCATGAACTCCAGGTGATCGGCCGACAGTGCCTGGTAGCGCGCCGCCAGGCTCGAACCGTGCAGCGACGACAGCTGCTCGGCATGCAGCTTGACCGGCAGGCCCAGCTCGCGGGCCTTGAGAAACACCCGCTCGACCTGCGCCGGCGAAAACGCCAGGTATTCGCAGAACGCATCCACCGCGTCCACCAGCCCTTCGCCAGCCAGCGCCGGGAGCATCTGCTCGCAGATGTGAGTGATGTAGTCGTCGGCGCGCTCGGCGTACTCGGGCGGCAAGGCATGCGCCGCCAGGCAGGTACTGCGCACGGTCAGCGGCAGCGTTTCGCCGAGCCGGCGCGCCACCTTGAGCACCTTGCGCTCGTTGTCCAGGTCCAGGCCGTAGCCGGACTTGATCTCCAGGGTGGTCACACCATCACGCATCAGGGCCTGCACCCGGCGCAGGGCGCTGGCATACAGCTCGTCTTCGCTGGCGGCGCGGGTGGCGCGCACGGTGCTGGCGATGCCACCCCCCTGGGCGGCGATCTCTGCGTAGCTCACGCCCTGCAGGCGCTGTTCGAACTCGCCGCTGCGGTTGCCGCCGAACACCGCGTGGGTGTGGCAGTCGATCAGCCCGGGGGTGACCCAGGCACCGCCCAGGTCGACCGTGCTGTCAGGCACCGGGTCTGCCAGCGCCTGGCGCGGGCCGATCCATTCGATGCGCCCGGCGCAGGTGACAATGGCCGCGTCCTCGATGATCGAGTAGGCGCCGTGCGCCATGCTTGCCACATGGCAGTGCTGCCAGAGGGTTTTCATGCACAGTCTCCGTAACTATTGAGGCGTCGACACCGGCTGCGTGGCCGTGCCACGCGGCTTGCACCACAGCCAGTAGGCGGCCACCAGGAACACCACCCACACCACGCCGACGATCAACGCCGCCTGGGTGTCGGGGAAGTAGCCCAGCACGCCGAACACGAACAGCATGAAGGCGATGGCTGCGGCCGGCCCATACGGCCAGAACGGTACCGGGAACTTCAGTTGCGCGACCTCTTCGCGGCTCATGCTGCGGCGCATGGCCACCTGGGTCACCAGGATCATCAGCCACACCCATACCGTAGCAAAAGTGGCAATGGAGGCGATCAGCAGGAACACGTTTTCCGGAATCAGGTAGTTGAGCACCACGCCACCGAGCAGCGCAGCGCCCATCACCAGCACGGTCATCCACGGCACGCCGTGGCGCGAGATCTTCGAGAAGCCCTTGGGCGCGTGGCCCTGCTCGGCCAGGCCGTACATCATGCGCCCGGCACCGAAGATATCGCTGTTGATGGCCGACACCGCCGCCGAGATCACCACGATGTTGAGCACCGTGGCCGCCGAACCGATCCCCAGGTTGCTGAAGATCTGCACGAACGGGCTGCCCTGGCTGCCGATCTGCGGCCAGGGGTACAGGCACATCAGCACGAACAGGGTGAGCACATAGAACAGCAGGATGCGCAGCGGCACGGCGTTGATCGCCTTGGGGATCACGCGCTGCGGGTCCTTGGCTTCACCGGCAGTGATACCGATGATCTCGATGCCGCCGAAGGCGAACATCACCACCGCGAACGAGGCGATCAGGCCACCGACACCGTTGGGCATGAAGCCGCCGTGATCGAACAGGTTGCCGATGCCCACCGTGTTGCCCGCCTCGGCATTGGCCAGGCCGAAGGCCATGATGCCGAAACCGGCCAGGATCATCGCCACGATCGCGCCGACCTTGAGCAGCGACAGCCAGAACTCCATCTCGCCGAACACCTTGACGTTGCACAGGTTGAGCCCGCCGATCAGGAACACGATGCCCAGCACCCACACCCAGCGCGCCACCTCGGGAAACCAGAAGCCCATGTAGATGCCGAAGGCCGTGACGTCGGCCAGGCACACGATGATCATTTCAAAGGCGTAGGTCCAGCCCAGCACGAAGCCGGCCATGGGCCCCAGGTAGGTGCTGGCGTATTTGCCGAACGAGCCGGACACCGGGTTGTGCACGGCCATTTCACCCAGTGCACGCATCACCATGAACACCGCCGCGCCGCCGATCAGGTAGGCCAGCAACACCGCCGGGCCGGCCATCTGGATGGCCGCGGCCGAACCGTAGAACAGCCCGGTGCCGATGGCCGAGCCCAGTGCCATGAATCGAATGTGCCGGGCCGTAAGCCCGCGCTTGAGACCTTGTGCTTGAGATTGCATTTCGCGTTCCTGTTTTTTTTGTAGGCGAAAAGCAGCGCGAACCCGCCAGAGTTCGCGCGGCAGACGGCTGGCCTGCACGGCCAGCCGGTGGCGTCAGAGGCTGGGCAGCACCTTGGCCGGCAGCAGGCCGGTCAGCGTGCCCGCGGCCAGCAGGGCGATGGCCGCCTCGATGTCGGGGGCGAAGAAACGGTCCTTGTCGTAGTGCGCGACCTGGCCGCGCAGGGCCTGGCGCGCCTGCTCCAGCTTGGGCGAGGTCTTGAGGCCGGTGCGCAGGTCCAGGCCCTGGCAGGCGGCCAGCCATTCCACGGCCAGCACGCCGCGGGTGTTCTCGGCCATTTCCCACAGGCGCTTGCCGGCGGCCGGGGCCATCGACACGTGGTCTTCCTGGTTGGCCGAGGTGGGAATGCTGTCGACGCTGTGCGGGTGCGCCAGCGCCTTGTTCTCGCTGGCCAGCGCGGCGGCGGTGACCTGGGCGATCATGAAGCCGGAGTTGACCCCGCCATTGGCCACCAGGAACGGCGGCAACTGCGACATGTGCTTGTCCATCATCAGCGAGATGCGCCGCTCGCTCAGCGAACCGATTTCGGCGATGGCCAGGGCCATGTTGTCGGCGGCCATGGCCACCGGCTCGGCGTGGAAGTTGCCACCGGAGATCACGTCACCCTCCTTGGCGAATACCAGCGGGTTGTCGGACACCGCGTTGGCCTCCACCACCAGTACCTCGGCGGCCTGGCGCAACTGGGTCAGGCAGGCGCCCATCACCTGTGGCTGGCAACGCAGCGAGTACGGGTCCTGCACCTTGCCGCAGTTCTGGTGCGAGGCCGACACTTCGCTGCCGTCGCCCAGCAGGTCGCGGTAGCAGGCGGCCGAGTCGATCTGGCCACGCTGGCCGCGGGCCTGATGAATGCGGTCATCGAAGGGCGAGCGCGAGCCCAGCACCGCTTCGACGGTGAGGCTGCCGCAAGCAACGGCGGCAGCGAACAGGTCTTCGCCTTCGAACAGCCCGCGCAGCGCATAGGCGGTGGACGCCTGGGTGCCGTTGAGCAGGGCCAGGCCCTCCTTGGCAGCCAGGGTCAGCGGCTCGAGGCCGGCTACCGCCAGCGCTTCGGTGGCCGGTAGCCATTGGCCCTTGTGGCGGGCCTTGCCTTCGCCCAGCAGCACCAGCGACATGTGCGCCAGCGGTGCGAGGTCGCCGGAGGCGCCCACCGAGCCCTTGAGCGGAATGTGCGGGTAGACCTCGGCGTTGATCAGGGCGATCAGCGCGTCGATCACCTTGCGCCGGATGCCGGAAAAACCACGGCTCAGGCTGTTGACCTTGAGCACCATGATCAGGCGCACCAGGGCGTCGCCCAGCGGCGCGCCGACGCCGGCGGCGTGGGACAGCACCAGCGAGCGCTGCAGGTTCTCCAGGTCGTGGCTGGCGATGCGGGTCGAGGCCAGCAGGCCGAAACCGGTGTTGATGCCGTAGGCGGTGCGGTCCTCGGCAAGGATCTGCTCGACGCAGGCCACGCTGTCTTCGATCTGCTGGTCGGCGCTGGCGTCCAGTTGCAGGGTCAGCGGTTGCTGGTAGATCGCACGCAGCTGAGCCAAGGTCAGGGTGCCAGGCTTCAGGGTCAGTTGGGTCACGTTATTGCTCCGTCTCGAAAGGCGTTCACGCCCGTCATGAATTCAGTATCGACCAGGGCGCCGCTCAGCGCGTGATCATCGGCAGGTTCAGGCCCTGCTCTTTCGCACAGTCGATGGCGATCTGATAACCGGCATCGGCATGGCGCATCACGCCGGTGGCCGGGTCGTTGTGCAGGACGCGGGCAATACGCTCGGCGGCTTCGTCGGTGCCGTCGCACACGATGACCATGCCCGAGTGCTGCGAGAAGCCCATGCCCACCCCGCCGCCGTGGTGCAGCGAGACCCAGGTCGCGCCGCTGGCGGTGTTGAGCAGGGCATTGAGCAGCGGCCAGTCGGACACGGCGTCGGAGCCGTCCTGCATGGCTTCGGTTTCACGGTTGGGGCTGGAGACGGAGCCGGAGTCCAGGTGGTCGCGGCCGATCACGATCGGTGCCGACAGCTCGCCGCTGCGCACCATTTCGTTGAACGCCAGGCCCAGCTTGGCGCGCAGGCCCAGGCCGACCCAGCAGATACGTGCCGGCAGGCCCTGGAAGCTGATGCGCTCGCGGGCCATGTCCAGCCAGTTGTGCAGGTGCGCGTCGTCGGGGATCAGTTCCTTGACCTTGGCGTCGGTCTTGTAGATGTCCTGGGCGTCGCCCGACAGCGCGGCCCAGCGGAACGGGCCCACGCCGCGGCAGAACAGCGGGCGGATATAGGCAGGTACGAAGCCGGGGAAGTCGAAGGCGTTGGTCACACCCTCTTCCTTGGCCATCTGACGAATGTTGTTGCCGTAGTCGAAGGTCGGGATGCCCTGCTTCTGGAAGTCGAGCATGGCCTGCACGTGCACGGCCATCGACTGCCTGGCAGCCTTGACCACCGCCGCCGGTTCGGTCTGCGCGCGGTCGCGGTACTGCTCCCAGGTCCAGCCGGCCGGCAGGTAGCCATTGAGCGGGTCGTGGGCGCTGGTCTGGTCGGTGACCATGTCGGGGCGCACACCGCGCTTGACCAGCTCGGGCAGGATTTCGGCGGCATTGCCCAGCAGGGCGATGGAGATGGCCTTGCCTTCGCCCGTGTATCTGGCGATGCGCGCCAGGGCGTCGTCCAGGTCGGTGGCCTGTTCATCCACGTAGCGGCTGCTCAGGCGGAAGTCGATGCGGCTCTGCTGGCATTCGATGTTCAGCGAGCAGGCGCCGGCCAGGGTCGCGGCCAGTGGCTGCGCGCCGCCCATGCCGCCCAGGCCCGCGGTGAGCACCCACTTGCCCTTGAGGCTGCCGTTGTAGTGCTGGCGGCCGGCTTCGACGAAGGTTTCGTAGGTGCCCTGCACGATGCCCTGGCTGCCGATGTAGATCCAGCTGCCGGCGGTCATCTGGCCGTACATGGCCAGGCCCTTGGCATCGAGTTCGTTGAAATGTTCCCAGTTGGCCCAGTGCGGCACCAGGTTGGAGTTGGCGATCAGTACGCGCGGGGCGTTGCTGTGGGTCTTGAACACGCCGACCGGCTTGCCGGATTGCACCAGCAGGGTCTCGTCGTCATTCAGGTGGGTGAGGCTCTCGACGATCTTGTCGTAGCACTCCCAGTTGCGCGCGGCGCGGCCGATGCCGCCGTACACCACCAGCTCCTTGGGGTTCTCGGCAACTTGCGGGTCGAGGTTGTTCATCAGCATGCGCAGCGGCGCTTCGGTCAGCCAGCTCTTGGCGGTGAGCTGGGTGCCGCGCGGGGCGCGAATTTCGACGTCACGGAATTTATTGTGCTTGTTCGTCACGTAAGGGCTCCTCGAGCGAAAGGCGAATTCGGGATGGCACTGCCATGGATGCAATACAAACATATATTTACTTGTATGTACAAGTACAGGCAACCAAAAAACAGTGTCGTCCGCTTCGCCGGCAAGGCCGGCTCCCACACGCAAAAAAAGAATGGAACCTGCAGGAGACAGCCTTGCTGGCGAAGCCCTTAACGTTCGGTCAGCTCGATCAGGCAGATCTGCCCACTGACCTCGAACTCCAGCAACCCGTGGTTGCCGTCCAGCCGCAGGCAGTCATAGCGACCCAGCCACTGCTCGGCATGCCCTGCGACCTTGACCCGCACCCGCTCGTGCGCCGCGAACACCAGCAGCGTCTGGGCCGAGCTGTACACCCGGCTTTCACCCGGCAGCCACTGCAACCGCGCGGCAAACCGCTGCGGCGCGTAGATCAGGTTGAAGTCGCGAATCGGTCCGCCCAGCAGGTTGCAGCTCACTGCACTTTCGCCGCTGAAGGCAAAGGCATCGAACGCCAGCAGCTCGCGGCTGGCCTGGCCATCCACCATCAGGCGCATGCCATCGCCCTGCAGCACGCTGATCACGCGCTGATACCCGGCAAAGCTGGAGAACCCGCCCGACTCGGCGATGTCGGCAATCGACAGGCGCCAGCCAAAGCCCTCCAGGCCGGCCCCGCCATCGCGGGTGATCTCTTCGGTACTGCCGCCGCCGTTCTTCCACGGCATGCGCGGGTAGTCGGCGGCACGTAACAGGGTCAACGAACTCATTTGCTGAAGCGTCCTTCCAGGCGGTGACGGGAACCGGGGTGAATCAGGCGCGCCGCCGTGACCGGCTGGCGACCCGACCAGGTGCGCCGGCGGATCAGCAGGCACGGCTCGCCCGGCTCGATCTGCAGCAGGCGGCATTCCTCGGGTTCGGCCAGGATCGCCTCGACCACGTGCTCGCCTTCGGTCAGCGGCGCCACCTGGGACAGGTAGGCGTAGGGGGTCTGGCGGGTGAAATCCTGCTTGAGGTAGTCCGGGGCGACCTGGGCGTTGACGAAGCGGTCCTCGATCTGCACCGGGATGCCGTTTTCGTAGTGCACGATCAGCGAATGGAACACCCGCTGCCCTTCGCGCATGTCCAGCGCCAGCGCCCGCTCCGAGCCTGCCGCCTCTTCGGTCAGGGTGATCACCTTGCAGCTGTGCTGGTGGCCGCGCGCGGCGATCTCGTCGGCGATGTTGTTGACCTCGAACAGCGCCGAGCGGCTCTTGGGCTCGGCGACGAAGGTGCCGACGCCCTGCATGCGCACCAGCAGGCCTTCGGCGGTCAGCTCGCGCAAGGCGCGGTTGATGGTCATGCGGCTGAAGCCCAGCTCGGTGACCAGTTCGCTCTCGGACGGTACGCGGTGATGCGGCGGCCAGCTGCCGTTCTGGATCTGCTGGGCGATCATCTGCTTGACCCGCGCATACAGCGGCGCCGGGCCCTCGCCCATGTGGGCAACCAACGCGGAGACAGGAGGTGTCGACACGGCAAAAATCCTTGGTGATGAGTATGACCGGTAGAGTGCCGCAGTTTACCGGGCAGGCAAACGTCTGTATATGTATATACAAATAACCAGAAAAGGGTGGCGTACCGATGTCCGTGTTCTTTGCCGAACGTGCTTTGTTGCCTACAGGCTGGGCAGAAAACGTGCGAATCGAGACAGGCCCCGACGGCCTGTTGAATAGCGTACAGCCAGGCGCCTCGGCCGATGGCGCCGAGCGCCTGGCCGGGCCGTTGCTGCCGGGCATGCCGAACCTGCACTCGCACGCCTTCCAGCGCGCCATGGCCGGCCTGGCGGAAGTGGCCGGCAACCCCAACGACAGCTTCTGGACCTGGCGCGAGCTGATGTACCGGCTGGTGGGCCGGATCAGCCCCGAGCAACTGGGCATCATTGCGCGCCAGCTGTACATCGAGATGCTCAAGGCCGGCTACACCTCGGTGGCCGAATTCCATTACGTGCACCATGACGCCCAGGGCAAGGCCTATGCCGACCCGGCCGAACTGTCGCTGCGCATCAGCCAGGCCGCCGCCGACACCGGCATCGGCCTGACCTTGCTGCCGGTGCTGTACAGCCACTCGGGTTTCGGCGGGCAGGCGCCCAATGACGGGCAACGTCGCTTCATCAACGGCACCGAGCAGTACCTGCACCTGCACACGCAACTGGCGCCGCTGCTCGCCCAGCAACCGGCGCAGCGCCTGGGGCTGTGCTTTCACTCCCTGCGCGCGGTCACCCCGCAGCAGATCGCCCAGGTCATGGCTGCCGGCGACAAGGCCTGCCCGGTGCATATCCACATTGCCGAACAGCAGAAGGAAGTCGACGACTGCCTGGCCTGGAGTGGCCGCCGGCCATTGCAGTGGCTGTATGAAAACGTCGATGTCGACCAGCGCTGGTGCCTGGTGCACGCCACCCACGCCGAGCCCGACGAAGTCAGCGCCATGGCGCGCAGCAAGGCGGTGGCCGGCCTGTGCCTGACCACCGAGGCCAACCTGGGCGACGGCATCTTCCCTGCCGTCGACTACCTGGCCCAGGGCGGGCGCATGGGCATCGGCTCGGACAGCCATGTGTCGCTGAGCGTGGTGGAGGAATTGCGCTGGCTCGAATATGGCCAGCGCCTGCGCGACCAGCGGCGCAACCGGTTGCATGGGGCCGATCAGCCGATGGTGGGGCGCACCCTGTTCGATGCGGCCCTGGCCGGTGGTGCGCAGGCGCTGGGGCAGCCGGTTGGCGAGCTGGCGGTGGGCAGGCGGGCCGACTGGATCGTGCTGGATGGGGCCGATCCGTACATCGCTACGGCGAGCGGGGACGGGGTTCTCAATCGCTGGCTGTTTGCCGGCGGCGACCGGCAGGTGCGCGATGTGATGGTCAATGGCAAGTGGGTGGTGCAACAGGGGCGGCATGCGGGTGATGAGGTGAGCGCGCAGGCGTTTGCCGGGGTGCTTCGCGAAGTGCTGGGCTGAGCCAGAACCACGCCGTGATTATCGCGGGTCAAGCCCGCTCCCACAGGGTTTATGCTGATCCTGTGGGAGCGGGCTTGGCCCGCGAAGAGGCCCTCACTGACTGTGCGCGATGTCCCTGTCCGAAACCCGCCAGATCAGCCGCGTGGTGTCATACCCCTGCTGACGCGCCCGCGCCAGCAGGCTCTCGCGCTCCAGCGCCGGAATCGTCGGCGTGCGCGACAGTATCCACAGGTACTTGCGGTCCGGGTTGCCCACCAGTGCCGTCTGGTAGTCCTTGTCCACGTACAGCACCCAGTAATCGCCCTTCGTCACCCCCGGCAGCAACCGCGAGAACCAGTTGTCGAACTCCACCCACAGCTTGTCGGTCTTGCCCTGCACCTGTGGCGTCGCCGTACCACTGGCCTCCTCCCACTCGCCCTCGAGCGTGATGCAGCGGTTGAGCACGCCCACCGTGCCGTCCGGCTTGAGGTTGTAATGCGCTTCGCTCTGCGCGCAATTGCGCTGGAAGAACATCGGCAGCCGCGCCAGCTCGAACCACTTGCCCTGGTAACGCTTGAGGTCGACGCTGTCGACGGTCTTGGGCGGCAACGGCCCGTCGTCGCGCGAATGCGCACAACCGGTCAGCAGCAGGCCGGCGCACAGGCTCAACAGCAGGGGCAGGCGTTTCATTTGAGACCCTGCCCCGAGTACATCAGCACCTTGTCGGCGGCGTACTGCACGCTGATGAAGGCTTTCTGGTCGCCCCAGGTACAACTGGTCATGCCCAGCGCGCCGGAACACTCGGTGGGGCTGCCCAGCAGTCGCTCGACCTCGGCCTTGGGCATGCCGGCCTGGAGCTTGGAATAGTTTTCCTGGTTGATCTTGCTGCATGCGGCCAGCAACACGCACAACGACAACAGGGCGAGGGAACGCAACGACATGGGGTCACTCCTGAACATGAGGGTGCAAGCACGGGGCCTGACTCGAGCTTAGAAGCAAAAACCCCTATCCGGTTCCCGGCAACCCCATTTACCTGCACGGTTATCGTTGCCATTTGTCGACTAGTCGCACATCCGCCTCATTTTTTGCCCGGCGCGGACGACACAGGAGGGCGCTGCGACGTTTCGCCGCGCCCTCCCCGTTGACCGCCTTGTGCAGACAGACCTCGCAATGACCAAAAACCTGAAGTTCAGCCACAAGATCCTGCTGGCCGCCGCCCTTGTGGTCGCGGTGGCGTTTACCTGTTTCATCCTGTTCAACGATTACCGCCAGCGCCAGTCGCTGCGCAGCAACACCGAGGCCACGATGCAGGAGCTCGGCAGCCTTACCACCAGCAACATCCAGACCTGGCTGCAGAGCCGCATCCAGCTGCAGCATTCGTTTGCCCAGCAGGTGGCCGTGGATGGCCCCGGCAAGCCGAGCCTGGACCGGCTGATGGCGTTGCCGGTGTATGCCAGCAACTTCAACCTGACCTACTTCGGCGGCCAGGACGGCAGCATGCAATCGGTGCCCACGGGCAACCGCGCCGCCGACTACGACCCGCGGGTACGCGGCTGGTACAAGGGCGCCAGCGAGGCCGGGCGCAGCATCGTTACCGAACCCTACGTCTCGGCCTCCTCGGGCAAGCTGGTGATCACCATTGCCACCCCGGTGCAGCAGGCTGGCCGCCTGATCGGTGTCAGCGGTGCCGACACCGACCTGGACACCATCAGCAGCATCATCAACTCGCTGAACTTCGACGGCCACGGCCTGGCGTTCATCGTCAATGCCGAGGGCAAGATCCTGATCCACCCGGACAGCTCGCTGACCCTCAAGCGCCTGGCCGATGCCTACCCGCAGGGCACGCCGCAGCCGGGTAGCGGCCTCAAGGAAGTCGAGCAGGACGGGCGCCGGCAGTTCATCAGCTTCACCCGCGTCAACGGCGTGCCTTCGGCCGACTGGTACGTAGCGATGGTGGTCGACCAGGACTACGCCTTTGCCATGCTCGGCGAGTTTCGGACCTCGGCCATCGTGGCCACGGCCATCGCCGTGTTGATCATCATCGCCTTGCTCGGCGTGCTGATCCGCGTCCTGATGGAGCCGCTGCATGTGATGGGCCGCGCCATGCACGATATCGCCGAAGGCGAAGGCGACCTGACCCGGCGCCTGCGCATTCATGCCCATGACGAGTTCGGCGCGCTGGGCTCCTCGTTCAACCGCTTCGTGGAACGTATCCACAACTCGATCAGCGAAGTGTCCTCGGCCACCGGTCGGGTCAATGAAGTGGCCCTGCGCGTGGTCAGCGCCTCGAACGCGTCGATCCACAATGCCGACCAGCAGTCGGGCCGCACCAGCAGCGTGGCGGCGGCGATCAACCAGCTGGGCGCCGCCGCCCATGAGATCGCCCACAACGCCGCCCTTGCCTCACAGCATTCCAGCGAAGCACGCAACCTGGCCGAGGACGGCCAGCAGGTGGTCGACCAGACCATTGCGGTGATGAACCAGCTGTCGAGCAAGATCAGCGACGCCAGCACCCATATCGAGACGCTCAACGCCAACACGGTGAACATCGGTCAGATTCTCGAGGTGATCAGCGGCATTTCCCAGCAGACCAACCTGCTGGCACTGAACGCGGCCATCGAGGCGGCACGTGCCGGCGAGGCCGGTCGCGGGTTTGCGGTGGTGGCCGACGAGGTGCGCAACCTGGCCCACCGTACCCAGGACTCGGCGCAACAGGTGCAGAAGATCATCGAGCAGTTGCAGGCCGGCGCACAGGTGGCGGTGGGCACCATGACCGAGAGTCAGCGCCAGAGCGAGCACAGCGTGGGCATTGCCAACCAGGCCGGCGAGCGCCTGGGCAGCGTGACCGTGCGCATTGGCGAAATCGACGGGATGAACCAGTCGGTGGCCACCGCCACCGAAGAGCAGACGGCCGTGGTGGAATCGATCAATGTCGACATCACCGAGATCAATACGCTGAATCAGGAAGGGGTGGAGAATTTGCAGGCGACGCTGCGGGCCTGCAATGACCTGCAGAGCCAGGTGGACAGGTTGAAGCAACTGGTGGGCAGCTTCAGGATCTAGGGTGAAACAATCGCGGGTCAAGCCCGCTCCCACAAGGACAGCGATAGTCCTAGTGGGAGCGGGCTTGACCCGCGATTGGGTTCAGCTCAGAACCGCGAGCCCGGCTCCAGCAGAAAGTCCATCTCTTCATCGGTGCTCGGGCGCCCCAGTACCAGGTTGCGGTGCGGGAAGCGGCCAAACCGCGCAATCACCCGCTGGTGCTGCTCGGCATAGTCCAGGAAACCTTCGAACAGGCGCCGGTCACTGTCCGGCTGCGCATCCAGCAGCAACTGATAGCGCTCGATGCTGATGTTCTGCCAGTCCAGCACCTCGGCATGCTCCAGCACCAGCAGGATGAACACCCGCTGGATCGGCAGCAGCTGGTAGTCCCAGGCCTTGTCCAGGCCCTGCATCACCAGCACCTGCGCACGCCGGTCGCCATCGAAGGCGTGCTGCGTGTCGCGGTGGATCATGCGGGGCAGCTGGTCCAGCAGCAGCACCAGGCCCAGCCAGCCCTGCGGGCTTGCCAGCCATTCGTCCAGCTCGCCGGCCAGCGCCTGCGCGGCCAGCTCGCCGAAGCGCTCGCGCGCCTCGTCGTCGTGGTGCTTGCCGAACCACAGCGTACTCTTCTCGTCAGCCACGGCCTGGGGGCTGGTGCCCCAGCCGAACCACCACTCCAGCAACGGCTGCCAAGGTGCGAGCATGATTTACTCCTGGTGATAACCGGTGACGCGCTCGACTTCCTGCTTCGAACCCAGGAACACCGCCACACGCTGGTGCAGGCTCTCGGGCTGGATGTCGAGGATGCGCTGGCGACCGTCGGTGGAAGCACCGCCGGCCTGTTCGATGATGAACGACATCGGGTTGGCTTCGTACATCAGGCGCAGCTTGCCCGGCTTGGATGGCTCGCGCGCATCGCGCGGGTACATGAACAGGCCGCCACGGGTCAGGATGCGGTGCACGTCGGCAACCATCGAGGCGATCCAGCGCATGTTGTAGTTCTTTTTCAGCGGGCCGGTCTCGCCAGCCAGCAGTTCGCCCACATAGCGGGTCACCGGGGCTTCCCAGTGGCGCTGGTTGGACATGTTGATGGCGAACTCGGCGGTGGTTTCCGGCACCTGGATGTTCTCGTGGGTCAGCACGAAACTGCCCAGCTCGCGGTCCAGGGTGAAACCCTTGACGCCGTTGCCCAGGGTCAGGATCAGCATGGTCTGCGGGCCGTAGATCGCGTAACCGGCGGCCACCTGCTTGGTGCCCGGCTGCAGGAAGGCCTGTTCGTTGAGGCTTTCGTTCTGGCTCAGGTACTCGTTGGGGCAGCGCAGTACCGAGAAGATGGTGCCGACCGAGACGTTGACATCGATGTTCGACGAACCGTCCAGCGGGTCGAATACCAGCAGGTAGGCACCCTTGGGGTACTTGCCCGGGATCTGGTAGGCATTGTCCATCTCTTCGGACGCCATGCCGGCCAGGTGGCCGCCCCACTCGTTGGCTTCGAGCAGGATGTCGTTGGAAATCACGTCCAGTTTCTTCTGGACTTCGCCCTGCACGTTTTCAGTGCCCATGCTGCCCAGCACGCCGCCCAGGGCGCCCTTGGACACGTTGTGGCTGATTTCCTTGCACGCACGCGCCACCACTTCGATAAGGAAGCGCAGATCGGCAGGGGTGCTGTTGCTGCGGGTCTGCTCAATCAGATAGCGACTCAGGGTAACGCGGGACATGTAAGGCTCCGGAGGATGGGGTAGAAAAAACCCACGCAGTTTACAGGGAGAGTGAAGCGCTAGCGAGCAATAGGACATGCTCGCCCGATCAGACGACACATCGGCCCGAAGGTTCACGCCCCCGGGCCCGATGCCAGGCGCCTACTCCAGCGCGTTCCAGATCTCCCCGGCGTATTCGCGAATGGTGCGGTCCGACGAGAACCAGCCCATGCGCGCGGTATTGAGCACGGCCGAGCGCCACCACTGCTGGGGGTCGTGCCACAGCTCCTCGACGCGGCGCTGGGCCTCCCAGTAGGCATCGAAGTCGGCGCACACCAGGAAGCGGTCATACGGCACCAGTGAATCGATCAGCCCCACGTAGCGCGCCGGGTCGTCCGGCGAGAACACCCCGCCGCGGATCGCCTGGAGCACGTCGTTGAGCCGGTACGAGGCGCCGATGGCGGAGCTGGCACCGAAATCGCCGCTGCGCTTGCGCGCCTCCACCTGCTGGGAGGTCAGGCCGAAGATGAACATGTGCTCGGCCCCCACCTGCTCGCACATCTCGACGTTGGCACCGTCCAGGGTGCCGATGGTCAGCGCGCCATTGAGGCCGAACTTCATGTTGCTGGTGCCCGAGGCCTCGTAGCCGGCGGTGGAGATCTGCTCGGACAGGTCCGCCGCCGGGATGATGCTCTCGGCCAGGCTCACGTTGTAGTTGGGCAGGAACACCACCTTGAGCAGCCCGCGCACGGTCGGGTCGTTGTTGACCACCCTGGCGATGTCGTTGGCCAGCTTGATGATCAGCTTGGCCTGGTGATAGCTGGCGGCGGCCTTGCCGGCGAAGATCTTCACCCGCGGCGCCCAGTGCGTGCCCGGCTCGGCGCGGATCGCCTGGTACAGCGCCACGGTATGCAGCAGGTTGAGCAGCTGGCGCTTGTATTCGTGGATACGCTTGACCTGCACATCGAACATCGCCTCGGGGTCGACCGTGATGCCCAGGCGCTCCTGGATCAGGTTGGCCAGGGCCTTCTTGCTGTGCAGGCGCTGCTGGGCGAAGGCCTTGCGAAACGCCGGCTTGTCGGCGAACGGTTCGAGGCGCCGCAGGTGCTTCTCGGGGTCGTCCAGCACCTCGGGCCCCAGCGCCTCCACCAGCATGCGGGTGAGCGGCGGGTTGGCCTGGTACAGCCAGCGGCGGAAGGTGATGCCGTTGGTCTTGTTGTTGATCCGCTCGGGGTAGAGCTTGTGCAGTTCGGCGAACACGGTGCTGCGCATCAGCTTGGTGTGCAGCCCCGACACGCCGTTGACGCTGTGCGACCCGAGGAACGCCAGGTTGCCCATGCGCACCCGCCGGCCGTTGTCCTCCTCGATCAGCGACACCGCGCGCAGCACGTCGAAGTCATGGATGCCCTTGGCCCGCAGCGCGTCGATATGAAAGGCGTTGATCAGGTAGATGATCTGCATGTGGCGCGGCAGCATGCGCTCCATCAGGCCCACCGACCAGGTTTCCAGCGCCTCGGGCAGCAGGGTGTGGTTGGTGTAGGCCAGGGTATCGACGGTGAGCTGCCAGGCGGTGTCCCACGGCAGTTCGTGCTGGTCCACCAGCAGGCGCATCAGCTCGGCCACGGCAATCGAGGGGTGGGTGTCGTTGAGCTGGATGGCGGCCTTTTCGTGCAGGTTGAGCAGCGTGGGGTTCATGTTCAGGTGGCGGCGCAGCAGGTCCTGCAGCGAGGCCGAGACGAAGAAGTACTCCTGGCGCAGGCGCAGCTCCTGGCCGGCCTCGGTGCTGTCGGCCGGGTACAGTACCCGCGAGATGCTCTCGGCGCGGGCCACTTCGGCCACCGCGCCCAGGTGGTCGCCGGCATTGAAACGCTCCAGGTGCAGCTCTTCCAGGGCCCGTGCGCGCCACAGGCGCAGGGTATTGACGCTGGCACCACGCCAGCCCACCACGGGCGTGTCGTAGGCCACCGCGCGCACCGTTTCGGCCGGCCACCACACCTGGCGCGGCTGGCCGGATTCGTCGTGCCGGGTCTCGACGCTGCCGCCGAAACTGATCGGGTAGATCACCTCGGCACGCTCGAACTCCCAGGGGTTGCCGAAATCCAGCCAGTTTTCGGTCTGCTCCTGCTGCCAGCCGTCGACCACGGCCTGGCGAAACAGCCCGTGCTCATAGCGGATACCGTAGCCGTGGGCGGCAATGCCCAGGGTCGACATGCTCTCCATGAAGCACGCCGCCAGGCGCCCGAGGCCGCCGTTGCCCAGCGCCGCATCGGGTTCGAGCAGGCGGATGCGCTCCAGGTCCACGTCCAGCCCGGTCATTGCTTCACGGGCGATGTCCAGCAGGCCGAGGTTGCTCAGGCTGTCGTACAGCAGGCGGCCGATGAGAAATTCGAGGGAGAGGTAATAGACGCGCTTCTGGCTCTTGCGGTAGATCTGCCGCGTGTGGTCCATCCAGTGGTCGACCATGTGGTCGCGGGCGGCCAGGGCGATGGCCTCGAACCAGTCGTGGTCGAAGGCGTGCTCGGGGTCCTTGCCGACGGCATAGGTCAGTTTTTCCAGTACAGCGGTGCGAAAGGCAGCCACCTGTGCGTCACGTGCGAGTGGTTCCTGAGACATACGACGTCCTCGGGCAAGTTGACGAATGCGGATGGGGATTTCTCAGCCTAGACGGTTCGACCGGGCGCGGTAGCGCGGGTTCGTTTGTTTCTGTGCAAAAGCGGTACCGGGTTGGCACGAACCCGGCAAATGGTTGTTCACATTTTGACCAACTCCGGTATGATCGCGCGCCCACCCGACCATCTGAAAAACCGAACCTGATGAAACCGACCCTGATTGCCGCCGCCGAACTCGACCGCCTGGATACCTGGCAGAGGTATTCCAGCCACATGTGCGGGGGCTGCATGTCCAGTTGCTGCACCTTGCCGGTGGAGGTCAAGCTCACGGATCTGATCCGCATTGGCGTGGTGGACGAATTCGAACGGGGCGAGCCGCCCAAGAACATCGCCAAGCGCCTGCAGAAGGATGGGATCGTCGAGCGCTTCAACCAGAAGTCCGGGATCTTCACCTTGCAGCGCATGAGCAACGACGATTGCCTGTACCTGGACCGCAAGACGCGGTTCTGCACCATTTACGACAAGCGCCCCGACACCTGCCGCAACCACCCAAGGATTGGCCCGCGGCCGGGGTACTGCGCGTACAAGCCAAAGCCCGTGGCCCGCTGAAAAGCATCGCGGGTCAAGCCCGCTCCCACAAGGTTGTGCATTTACCTGTGGGAGCGGGCTTGACCCGCGATTCGGCCAGCGCAAGTTTCAGGCCTTGCACAAACAAAAACGCCCCCGGCCTTTCGACCGGGGGCGTTTTCATTCAGCCTGAGCTAACTCAGTTCTTGGCTTTCTTGGCAGCGCGGGTACGCTCGCCTTCGTCCAGGATCTTCTTGCGCAGACGGATCGACTTGGGGGTGACTTCGCACAGCTCGTCGTCCTGGATGAATTCCAGGGCCTGTTCCAGGGTGAAGCGAACAGGTGGCACCAGAGCGATGGTTTCGTCTTTGCCCGAAGCACGCATGTTGTCGAGCTTCTTGCCCTTGGTAGGGTTGACGCCCAGGTCGTTGTCACGGCTGTTCAGACCGACGATCTGACCGTTGTAGATCTCCTGGCCGTGCTCGACGAACAGCTTGCCGCGCGCCTGCAGGGTTTCCAGCGAGTAGGTCAGCGCCTTGCCGGTCTCTACCGATACCAGTACGCCGTTCTGACGGCCGGACATGTGGCCGGACTTCATTGGCGCGTAGCGATCGAAGATCGAGGTCAGGATGCCTGCACCGTTGGTCAGGGTCAGGAACTGGTTGCGGAAACCGATCAGACCACGGGCTGGAATGTTGTATTCCAGACGTACACGGCCCTTGCCATCCGGCACCATGTTGGTCAGGTCGCCTTTACGCAGGCCCATTTCTTCCATGACCTTGCCCTGCGAATCTTCAGGGATGTCGATGGTGACGTTCTCGAACGGCTCGTGCTTGGCACCGTCGATTTCGCGGATGATCACTTCCGGACGACCAACACCCATTTCGAAGCCTTCGCGACGCATGGTTTCGATCAGTACCGACAGGTGCAGCTCACCACGGCCCGATACCTTGAACTTGTCGGCCGAGTCGCCTTCTTCAACGCGCAGTGCAACGTTGTACAGCAGCTCCTTGTCCAGACGCTCCTTGATGTTGCGGCTGGTGACGAACTTGCCTTCCTTACCGCAGAACGGCGAGTCGTTGACCTGGAAGGTCATCGAAACGGTCGGCTCGTCGACGGTCAGCGGCTTCATCGCCTCGACTGCGTCCGGGGAGCACAGGGTGTCGGAGATGAACAGCTCGTCGAAACCGCTGATGCAGACGATGTCGCCGGCCTGGGCTTCTTCGACGTCGACGCGGTGCAGGCCGTGGTGACCCATCAGCTTGAGGATACGACCGTTGCGGCGCTTGCCGTCAACGTCGATGGCCACAACCGGGGTGTTCGGCTTGACGCGACCACGGGCGATGCGGCCAACACCGATTACGCCCAGGAAGCTGTTGTAGTCCAGTGCCGAGATCTGCATCTGGAACGGACCGTCGCGGTCGACGCTTGGCGCTGGCACGTTGTCGACGATCGACTGGTACAGCGGGGTCATGTCTTCGGCCATTTCGGTGTGGTCCAGACCGGCAATGCCGTTCAGGGCCGAGGCGTAGACGACCTTAAAGTCCAGCTGTTCGTCGGTGGCACCCAGGTTGTCGAACAGGTCGAAGATCTGGTCCAGAACCCAGTCAGGACGCGCGCCCGGACGGTCGACCTTGTTGATCACCACGATCGGACGCAGGCCGGCTTCGAAAGCCTTCTTGGTCACGAAACGGGTTTGCGGCATAGGGCCGTCCTGGGCGTCAACCAGCAGCAGCACGGAGTCGACCATAGACATCACACGCTCTACTTCACCACCGAAGTCGGCGTGGCCCGGGGTGTCCACGATGTTGATGTGGTAGCCGTTCCAGTTGATGGCGGTGTTTTTCGCCAGAATGGTAATGCCGCGCTCTTTTTCCTGGTCGTTGGAGTCCATCACGCGCTCGTCGTTGAGCTCGTTGCGCTCCAGGGTGCCGGACTGACGCAGCAGTTTGTCTACCAGGGTGGTCTTGCCATGGTCAACGTGGGCGATGATGGCGATGTTGCGTAGATTTTCGATCACTTGTGTATCTCGATCAGAGGATTCGGGTTGCCGCCCAGTCTAGGCGGCGAATGTGAATGAACGGCGCTCAACGGGCTCGTCGGTCGGGAGGGCGATGGCGGATACTGCCGCCATACAACCCCGGCATCTTATGTCGGACGATAAACGCGCACATTGGCATGCCCCTCACTCAGTAGATGGTGGGCATGCAGGCGACTCATCACTCCCTTGTCGCAATACAGCAAGTACTGGCGCGTGGGGTCCAGCTCCTTGAAGCGACTGTTGAGGGCGTAGAACGGCAAGGCCTTGACCTCGATGCCGTCCAGTTCCAGAGGCTGGTCTTCCTGGGCGTCGGGGTGACGAATGTCGATCACCACCTGCCCGGCCAGCGCCTGGCTGACTTCTTCGATCTGGATATCCTGGCCCAGTTCATCGATCACGTGGTCGATGGACACCAGGCGGGCGCGTTCCAGGGCGCGCTCGAGCACGGCCATGTCGAACTGCTTCTCTTCATGGTCGACGCGGTGACGCTTGGCACAGGTGGTCGGGTTCACCGAGATCACGCCGCAGTACTCGGGCATGTGCTTGGCGAACTCGGCGGTGCCGATTTCATTGGCCTGGTCGATGATGTCCTGCTTGTGGCTGGCCAGCAGCGGGCGCAGCACCAGCTTCTCGGTGGCCGAGTCGATCACCGCCAGGTTGGGCAATGTCTGGCTGGACACCTGGGAAATCGCCTCGCCGGTGACCAGCGCGTCGATCTGCAGGCGGTCGGCGATGTTGGTGGCGGCGCGCAGCATCATGCGCTTGAGGGTCACGCCCATGTAGCTGTTGTCGACCTTGCCGAGGATCTCGCCCACCACCTCTTCGAACGGCACGCTGACGAACAGCACGCGCTGGCTGCTGCCGTACTTCTTCCACAGGTAGTGCGCGACTTCCATCACGCCCAGCTCGTGGGCACGGCCGCCCAGGTTGAAGAAGCAGAAGTGGGTCATCAGGCCGCGGCGCATCATCTGGTAGGCCGCCACGGTGGAGTCGAAGCCGCCGGACATCAGCACCAGGGTCTGCTCCAGCGCGCCCAGCGGGTAGCCGCCGATGCCCTTGTGCTGGTTGTGGATCACGTACAGGCGCTTGTCGCGGATCTCGATGCGCACTTCCACTTCGGGGTTGCGCAGGTCGATGCCGGCGGCGCCGCACTGCTGGCGCAGCTGGCTGCCGACATAGCGGTCGACGTCCATCGAGCTGAAATCATGGTGGCCGCCGCGCTTGCAGCGCACGGCAAAGTGCTTGCCGGCCAGCAGGTGGCCGAAATGCGTCTTGCACTTGGCGACGATATCGTCGAAGTCGCCCAGCGGGTACTCATCGACCTGGAGGAAATGCGCGATGCCCGGCATGCAGCTCAGGCGCTCGGTCATTTCGCGCAGCACCTTCTCGTCGTCCAGGCGGGTGACCACCTCCAGATTGTCCCAGACACCATCGACCGCGAGCGCAGGATCCAGGTCCTTGAGCACGGTGCGGATGTTGCGGCCCAGTTGACGGATGAAGCGCTTGCGAACCGGGCGGCTCTTGATGGTGATCTCTGGAAAGACTTTGACGATTAGTTTCATGAAAACAGCGCGCGCGTGGCCAGCCGAAAAAGAAGGGGCGCGGATTATAGCGGAATTCGCTCAAGCTTTGAGCAACTTTTGTACAGAAGGTTTCACGCGCACCATTTTGGGTCACTCAAACGAAAAAACGCCTCCTAAGAGTGCAGGAAAAACCCCTGAAGCGCCGTTGGCACCCGTAAACGCGTGAGAATGGGGCGAAAAACCCAACTCGGGGCACTGGCATGCAATTTGCTCCCTTGTGAGGCAGGTTGCCTTGGCCGACTATTCGCGCCCGGCATCACCCAAATTACAAGGGCTGCACAGGCACGCTCTACCCCACCCGGAGGACACCATGTCGAAGTCGGTTCAACTCATCAAAGATCATGACGTTAAATGGATTGATCTGCGCTTCACTGACACCAAGGGCACCCAGCACCACGTCACCATGCCAGCCCGTGACGCGCTGGAAGACGACTTCTTCGAAGCCGGCAAGATGTTCGACGGTTCCTCCATCGCTGGCTGGAAAGGCATCGAAGCCTCCGACATGATCCTGATGCCGGACGACTCCACCGCCGTGCTCGACCCGTTCACCGAAGAGCCGACCCTGATCCTGGTCTGCGACATCATCGAACCGTCGACCATGCAAGGCTACGACCGCGACCCGCGCGCCATCGCCAAGCAGGCCGAAGAGTTCCTGCGCTCCACCGGCATCGGCGATACCGTATTCGCAGGCCCTGAGCCTGAGTTCTTCATCTTCGACGAAGTGAAGTTCAAGTCCGACATTTCGGGCTCGATGTTCAAGATCTACTCCGAGCAGGGCTCGTGGATGTCCGACCAGGACGTGGAAGGTGGCAACAAGGGCCACCGTCCAGGCGTCAAGGGCGGCTACTTCCCGGTTCCGCCGTTCGACCACGACCACGAGATCCGTACTGCCATGTGCAACGCACTGGAAGAAATGGGCCAGGTCGTCGAAGTGCACCACCACGAAGTGGCGACTGCCGGTCAGAACGAAATCGGCGTCAAGTTCAACACCCTGGTGAAAAAAGCTGACGAAGTTCAGACCCTGAAATACGTCGTGCACAACGTTGCCGACGCCTATGGCCGCACCGCTACCTTCATGCCAAAACCGCTGTACGGCGACAACGGCTCGGGCATGCACGTGCACATGTCGATCTGGAAAGACGGCAAGAACACCTTCGCCGGCGAAGGCTATGCCGGCCTGTCCGATACCGCCCTGTACTTCATCGGCGGCATCATCAAGCACGGCAAGGCCCTGAACGGCTTCACCAACCCGTCGACCAACTCCTACAAGCGTCTGGTCCCGGGCTTCGAAGCCCCGGTCATGCTGGCCTACTCGGCACGCAACCGTTCTGCCTCGATCCGCATTCCTTACGTGTCGAGCCCCAAGGCCCGCCGTATCGAAGCGCGCTTCCCGGACCCGGCGGCCAACCCGTACCTGGCCTTCGCTGCGCTGCTGATGGCCGGCCTGGACGGCATCCAGAACAAGATCCACCCAGGCGATGCCGCCGACAAGAACCTGTACGACCTGCCGCCTGAAGAGGCCAAAGAGATCCCGCAGGTCTGTGGCAGCCTGAAGGAAGCCCTGGAAGAGCTGGACAAGGGCCGTGCGTTCCTGACCAAGGGCGGCGTGTTCTCCGACGAGTTCATCGATGCCTACATCGCCCTGAAAAGCGAAGAAGAAATCAAGGTGCGCACCTTCGTACACCCACTGGAATACGAGCTGTACTACAGCTGCTAAGCCAGTGACGCTCGCTCACGCGGCGTAACGAGAGAGGCCTCCCATTCGGGAGGCCTTTTTTTTGCGCTGACTTCATCGCGGGTCAAGCCCGCTGCCACAAACCAGTGGGAACGGGCTTGACCCGCGATGAAGTCAGCAGTGCTCTACAATGGTGCACAAGGCAGCGCTACCCCTGCACCAACAGCCCATTTTGGTTCAAAAACAGCCTGCAACCCGTTAACCCAGTCATTTTTTGCGCAGCCAAGGCCCGGTTTCAGGGAATTGCGCTTCTTTTCGGAGCCTTGGTTTGGTTCTTGCATTTTCCTGGCATCAGCCGATTACCAGCGCGCGCCACCCTGGCCCCGATCAGGGCGGTACTGTGCCAAAAGAGGTCAACGACGCCCCATGACCATCAGCGATGCACTGCACCGACTGCTACTGGACAACCTGACCACTGCCACCATTCTGCTCAATGCCGAATTGCGCCTGGAGTACATGAACCCGGCAGCGGAAATGCTCCTGGCCATCAGCGGCCAGCGCAGCCACGGGCAGTTCATCAGCGAGCTGTTCACCGAATCGACCGAAGCGCTCAACTCGCTGCGCCAGGCCGTGGAGCACGCGCACCCGTTCACCAAGCGCGAAGCCATGCTCACCGCCCTCACCGGCCAGACCCTGACCGTCGACTACGCCGTCACCCCGATCCTCAACCACGGCCGCACCCTGCTGCTGCTCGAAGTGCACCCGCGCGACCGCCTGCTGCGCATCACCAAGGAAGAGGCGCAGCTGTCCAAGCAGGAAACCACCAAGATGCTGGTGCGCGGCATGGCCCACGAAATCAAGAACCCGCTGGGCGGCATCCGTGGCGCCGCGCAGCTGCTGGCCCGCGAACTGCCCGACAACGGCCTCAAGGACTACACCAACGTCATCATCGAAGAGGCCGACCGCCTGCGTAACCTGGTCGACCGCATGCTCGGCTCCAACAAACTGCCGTCGCTGGCCATGACCAACATCCACGAAGTGCTCGAGCGCGTGTGCAGCCTGGTGGAGGCCGAAAGCCAGGGCGGCATCACCCTGGTGCGCGACTACGACCCGAGCCTGCCCGACGTGCTGGTGGACCGCGAGCAGATGATCCAGGCCGTGCTCAACATCGTGCGCAACGCCATGCAGGCCATCAGCGGGCAGAACGAGCTGCGCCTGGGCCGCATCACCCTGCGCAGCCGCGCCATGCGCCAGTTCACCATCGGCCACACCCGCCACCGCCTGGTGGCGCGCATCGAAATCATCGACAACGGCCCGGGTATCCCCGCGGAACTGCAGGACACCCTCTTCTATCCCATGGTCAGCGGTCGCCCGGACGGTACCGGGCTGGGCCTGGCCATCACCCAGAACATCATCAGCCAGCACCAGGGCCTGATCGAATGTGACAGCCACCCTGGCCACACCACCTTCTCGATCTTCCTGCCGCTGGAACAAGGAGCCACTTCTTCATGAGCCGAAGCGAAACCGTCTGGATCGTCGACGACGACCGCTCCATCCGTTGGGTCCTGGAAAAAGCCCTGCAACAGGAAGGCATGACCACCCAGAGCTTCGACAGTGCCGATGGGGTCATGAGCCGCCTGGCCCGCCAGCAGCCGGACGTGATCATCTCCGACATTCGCATGCCCGGTGCCAGCGGCCTGGACCTTCTGGCGCAGATCCGCGAGCAGCACCCGCGTCTGCCGGTGATCATCATGACCGCGCACTCGGACCTGGACAGCGCCGTGGCCTCGTACCAGGGCGGCGCGTTCGAGTACCTGCCCAAGCCATTCGACGTGGACGAGGCAGTGTCGCTGGTCAAGCGTGCCAACCAGCACGCCCAGGAACAGCAGGGCATGGCCGAGCCCCAGGCGCTGACCCGCACCCCGGAAATCATCGGCGAAGCGCCGGCCATGCAGGAGGTGTTTCGCGCCATCGGCCGGCTCAGCCATTCCAACATCACCGTGCTGATCAACGGCGAATCGGGCACCGGCAAGGAGTTGGTGGCCCACGCCCTGCACCGTCACAGCCCACGCGCCGCCTCGCCGTTCATCGCGCTGAACATGGCGGCGATCCCCAAGGACCTGATGGAGTCCGAGCTGTTCGGCCATGAAAAGGGCGCGTTCACCGGCGCGGCCAACCTGCGCCGCGGGCGTTTCGAGCAGGCCGACGGCGGCACGCTGTTTCTCGACGAGATCGGCGACATGCCGGCCGACACCCAGACCCGCCTGCTGCGCGTGCTGGCCGATGGCGAGTTCTACCGGGTGGGCGGGCATGTGCCGGTGAAGGTGGACGTGCGCATCATTGCCGCCACCCACCAGAACCTGGAAACCCTGGTGCAGGCCGGCAAGTTCCGTGAAGACCTGTTCCACCGCCTGAACGTGATCCGCATCCACATCCCGCGCCTGGCCGACCGCCGCGAAGACATCCCGACCCTGGCCCGGCACTTTCTGGGGCGTGCGGCGCAGGAGCTGTCGGTGGAGCCCAAGCTGCTCAAGCCCGAGACCGAGGAGTTCATGCGCAACCTGCCGTGGCCGGGCAACGTGCGCCAGCTGGAGAACACCTGCCGCTGGATCACGGTGATGGCCTCGGGGCGCGAGGTGCATATCGGCGACTTGCCGCCGGAGCTGCTGAACCTGCCGCAGGACGCGGCGCCGGTGACCAACTGGGAGCAGGCGCTGCGCCAGTGGGCCGACCAGGCGCTGAGCCGTGGCCAGTCGAACCTGCTGGACAGCGCAGTGCCGAGTTTCGAGCGGATCATGATCGAGACGGCGCTCAAGCACACCGCCGGGCGGCGGCGCGATGCAGCGGTGCTGCTGGGCTGGGGGCGCAACACCCTGACGCGCAAGATCAAGGAACTGGGCATGAAGGTCGACGGCGGGGACGACGAGGGCGACGACGAGGCATGACTCAGGGGCCTCTTCGCCGGCAAGGCCGGCTCCTACAAACGCCGCCGTACCTGTAGGAGCCGGCCTTGCCGGCGAACAGCTTGCCCCATTGCTGCACCATGCCTGCCCCCGCTGCACCGCCTGAAGGCAAAAACACCCCTCACAACCGCATCAAACCCAGCAAAACCCCAGGTTCCATTGCCCCAGGCCAACTTGGCACACCCCCTGCATATACCTAAGCACAACCCAGTTTTGGGGACCTTGGTACAGGCAGGCCGGGGAATCCCCTCTTTTATTCGTGCAGTTTCACCTGCACCCTCCAGCGGCCCTGCACCGGCTCGCCGGCCCAGTCGCCGCGCAGCGGCCGGGCCGCCACCAGGCTCAGCAACAGGCCCTGGTCGCTGTTCTGCAGGCGCCAGCTCACGGGCTTGCCCGCCAACTGCAACTGACCCTTCTGGCTCCGCCCGCTGGCCTGGAACACCAGCGCCAGCGTGCCCTCGACCTCCTCGCCATGCAGTTGCGGCTCTTCGTTGAACCACAGGTTCAGGCCATCGGCCACCACCTCCACCCGCTCCAGTACCCGTGGTTCAGGCGCGGTGAGGCGGCCGATCATCAGGCCCACCAGCATGCCGAACAGGGCCATGGAGAACAGCACCCGCGGCCACAGTTTCGAACGCGGGTCCGGTTCGGGGGTAGAATGCTCGTCATCTTTATGCTCGGAGCCGTGCATGTTTCACGTCATCCTTTTTCAACCGGAAATTCCACCGAATACCGGCAACATTATACGGCTGTGCGCCAACAGCGGCTGCCAGCTGCACCTGATCGACCCGATCGGCTTCGAACTGGACGACAAGCGCCTGCGCCGTGCGGGCCTGGATTACCACGAGTACGCCACCCTCAAGCGCCACAGCGACCTGCCCAGCTGCCTCGAGAGCCTGGGCAACCCGCGCCTGTTCGCCTTCACCACCAAGGGCTCGCGGCCGTTTCACGACGTGGCCTTCGCCCCCGGCGACGCCTTTCTGTTCGGCCCCGAAAGCCGTGGCCTGCCGCCCGAGGTGCTCGACCCGCTGGGCAGCGACCAGCGCCTGCGCCTGCCCATGCGTGAAGGCTGCCGCAGCCTGAACCTGTCCAACACCGTGGCCGTGGCGGTGTACGAAGCCTGGCGCCAGCAAGGTTTTGCCTGAGGCATGAAAAAAGCGCCCCGAAGGGCGCTTTCAACGTACCGCAGTCAGCTTACTGCAGCGAAGGCGCTTCGCCTGCTTCCTGCATGCGCTGCATCTCTTGCGCGTACAGGGCATCGAAGTTCACCGGCGACAGCATCAGGGCCGGGAACGAACCACGGGTCACCAGGTTGTCCAGCGCTTCACGCGCATACGGGAACAGGATGTTCGGGCAGAACGCGCCCAGGGTGTGGCTCATCGAAGCCGGGTCGAGGTTCTTGATCAGGAAGATACCCGCCTGCTGAACTTCGGCGATGAAGGCAACCTCTTCACCGTTCTTGACCGTGACCGACAGGGTCAGCACGACCTCGTGGAAATCGCCTTCCAGGCCTTTCTGTTTGGTGTTCAGGTCCAGCGCGACGCTCGGTTCCCACTGCTGGCGGAAGATCGCCGGGCTTTTCGGCGCTTCGAACGACAGGTCACGCACATAGATGCGCTGCAGGGAGAATTGCGGGGAGCTTTCGTCGGCTGCCGCAGCGCCGTTGTTCTGTTCTTCAGTCATGACAGATCCTTCTTTGCAGGGTCTTGTAGGGAATTCAGGCCTTGAGCAGCGCGTCGAGCTTGCCGGCGCGCTCAAGGGCAAACAGGTCGTCGCAACCGCCGACGTGGGTGCTGCCGATCCAGATCTGCGGCACCGAGGTGCGGCCGGCCTTCTGGCTCATCTCTGCGCGCAGCTGGGGCTTGCCATCGACCTTGATCTCTTCGAAGGCCACACCTTTGCTGGACAGCAGCTGCTTGGCACGCGAGCAGTAAGGGCAGTAGTCGCTGGAGTAGACGATGACGTTGCTCATGTCACTTCACCAGCGGCAGGTTGTCGGCCTTCCAGCTCGACACGCCGCCCGACAGCTTGGCGGCGTTGAAGCCGGCCTTGAGCAGGTCGCGGCACACGGCGCCGGCATGCTGGCCCAGGTTGTCGACCACGATCAGGGTCTTGGTCGCCTTGTGCTTTTCCAGCTCGCCGATACGCGCGGCGAACTTGTCCTGCGGGATGTTCAGCGCACCGACGATGTGCCCGGCGGAGAACTCCTTGCTGGCACGGATATCGATGACCAGGCCCTTGTCGGCGTTGACCAGCGCGGTCAGTTCGCCGTTGCTCAGGCTGCGGCCGCCCTTGCGCGCTTCGGTGACGATCAGCAGGACCAGCAGAACGACGAAGATACCAACCAGCAGATAGTGAGATGTCGCGAATTCGATCAGGTGAGCAACCATCAGAGGGTTCCGGGCCGTTAAAAATGATGGGCAGTATACACAGCACCCAAGGCCGGCCAAAGCCCACCGGCACTGGTTGTCGACAGTAATTCTCATTGCCGGGCTGCTACCCGTCGGGCGGCAATGGCGGGCGCGCAAGGTTAATTCGTCACTGCTGACCAATTTGCCCTAAAATGCGTGTCTTTATCACCTGACAAAAGCGCGAGTGGGATAGATGACTAGCACGCCAAAACCCTTGGTCCTGATCATCCTGGATGGTTTCGGTCACAGCGAAAGCCACGAATACAACGCCATCTATTCGGCCACCACGCCGGTTTACGACCGCCTGCGCGCCACCCAGCCGCACGGCCTGATCTCGGGCTCGGGCATGGACGTGGGCCTGCCCGACGGGCAGATGGGCAACTCCGAAGTCGGCCACATGAACCTGGGTGCCGGGCGCGTGGTGTACCAGGATTTCACCCGCGTGACCAAGGCCATCAAGGATGGCGAGTTCTTCCAGAACCCGGTGCTGTGCGACGCCGTGGACAAGGCTGCCGGTGCCGGCAAGGCCGTGCACATCCTCGGCCTGCTGTCCGACGGTGGCGTGCACAGCCACCAGGACCACCTGGTGGCCATGGCCGAACTGGCCGCGCAACGTGGCGCCGAGAAGATCTACCTGCACGCCTTCCTCGACGGCCGCGACACCCCGCCCAAGAGCGCACAGTCTTCCATCGAACTGCTCGACGCCACCTTCGCCCGCCTGGGCAAGGGCCGCATCGCCAGCCTCATCGGCCGTTATTTCGCGATGGACCGCGACAACCGCTGGGACCGCGTCAGCGCCGCCTACAACCTGATCGTCGACAGCACCGCCGAGTTCAGCGCCAGCACCGCCACCGCCGGCCTTGAAGCCGCCTATGCACGCGGCGAGAGCGACGAGTTCGTCAAGGCCACCCGCGTGGGCGAGGCGGTCAGGGTCGAGGACGGCGACGCGGTGATCTTCATGAACTTTCGCGCCGACCGCGCCCGCGAGCTGTCGCGGGTATTCGTCGAGCCGGACTTCAACGAGTTCCCGCGCGCACGCCTGCCCAAGCTGGCCGCCTACATCGGCCTGACCCAGTACTCGGCCAAGATCGCCGCCCCGGCGGCGTTCGCCCCAGGCAGCCTGAACAACGTACTGGGCGAGTACCTGGCCAAGAAGGGCAAGACCCAGCTGCGCATCGCCGAAACCGAAAAGTACGCCCACGTCACCTTCTTCTTCTCCGGCGGGCGCGAAGAACCGTTCGAAGGCGAAGAGCGCATCCTGATCCCGTCGCCGAAGGTCGCCACCTACGACCTGCAGCCGGAAATGAGCGCGCCGGAGGTCACCGACCGCATCGTCGAGGCCATCGAACAGCAGCGCCATGACGTGATCGTGGTCAACTACGCCAACGGCGACATGGTCGGCCACAGCGGCGTGTTCGACGCTGCGGTCAAGGCCGTGGAGGCCCTGGACCTGTGCGTGGGCCGCATCGTCGAGGCCCTCGACAAGGTGGGTGGCGAAGCGCTGATCACCGCCGACCACGGCAACGTCGAGCAGATGGAAGACGCGTGCACCGGCCAGGCCCACACCGCCCACACCACCGAGCCGGTGCCGTTCATCTATGTCGGCAAGCGCAACCTCAAGGTGCGTGAAGGCGGCGTGCTGGCAGACGTGGCGCCGACCATGCTCAAGCTGCTGGGCCTGGAAAAACCGGCCGAAATGACCGGTACTTCGATTCTCGTAGACGTCTGAACTGCACGCCCCACGCTGCACGGTTCAAGCTGCAGGAGCCAGCGCCACGTGCGCTGCGCCTCTTGCGGCGTGCAGCTTGAAACAGGCAGCTGAATCGCATCCCGCTTGAAGGTCGTTTTTTTTGATCGCCATGGCGGGCATACTAGGCCAGTCTCCATCCTGGGTTCCGCCTACTCCATGCTTCGCGCACTTATCCTCATAGCCCTGACCTGCCTGTTCGGCCCGGCATTCGCCGACGAGCGCGCGCAAACCCAGCAGCAACTGGACGCCACGCGCCAGGACATTGCCGAGCTGAAAAAGCTGCTTGGCCAGTTGCAGCAGGAAAAGTCCGGCGTGCAGAAAGACCTGCGCGGCACCGAAACCGAAATCGGCAAGCTGCAAAAGCAGGTGGAGGCCCTGCAGCAGGAACTAAAAAAGACTGAAGGCGAGCTGGAGCGCCTCGACAAAGAGAAAAAAAAACTCCAGAGCGCCCGCGTTGAACAGCAACGCCTGATCGCCATCCAGGCCCGTTCGGCCTACCAGAACGGTCGCGAGGAATACCTCAAGCTGCTGCTCAACCAGCAGAACCCCGAGAAATTCGCGCGCACCCTCACCTATTACGACTACCTGAGCCAGGCCCGCCTGGAGCAGCTGCGCAGCTTCAACGAGACCCTGCGCCAGCTGGCTAATGTGGAAAAGGACATCGCCCTGCAGCAGGCCCAGTTGCTGGCCCAGCAAGGCACCCTCGAAACCCAGCGCCAGGACCTGGAAAAGGTCCGCGCCGAGCGCCAGCAGGTGCTGGCCAAGCTCAACAGCGACGTCAAGGCACGCGACCAGAAGCTGGCCGCCCGCGAACAGGACCAGGCCGACCTCGCCCAGGTGCTCAAGACTATCGAGCAGACCCTGGCACGCCAGGCGCGCGAAGCCGAAGAGGCGCGTCAGCGCGCCCTGCTGGCCGCCCAGGAAGCCGAGAAGCAGCGCCAGCGCGAAGCCCTGGCCGCCAACCAGGACGCCACCCCGAAAAAGCCCAGGGCAGTGCCCGGGCCGCTGGTTTCCAGCGACGGCGCCACCTTCGGCGGCGCTTTTTCTGCAGCACGGGGCAAACTTCCATGGCCGGTCAATGGTCGATTGCTGGCACGTTTTGGTGAAACCCGCGGCGACGACTCGCGAGCCAAGTGGGACGGGGTGATGATCAGCGCCTCCGCCGGCAGCCAGGTACATGCGGTGCATGGCGGGCGCGTGGTGTTCGCCGACTGGTTGCGCGGCGCCGGACTTCTGGTCATTCTCGACCATGGCAACGGCTACCTGAGCCTGTACGGGCACAACCAGAGCCTGCTCAAGAATGCCGGCGACGTGGTCAAGTCGGGCGAGGCGATCTCCACCGTCGGCAACAGCGGCGGCCAGGACACCGCCGCCCTGTACTTCGCGATTCGCCAGCAAGGCCGCCCGAGCGACCCGACACAATGGTGCCGTGCCCAGGGATAGGGGCACATCGTTCATTTCACGCTAGCCCCGCCAACCGGTGCCAGCGACGCTCCCCCGGGGGCAAAACCAGGATCAGGAGTTCGTTCGACATGCTGCATACGCCTCGCCTTACCTCGCTGGCCCTGACCATTGCCCTGGTCATCGGCGCGCCACTGGCCCACGCGGCCGAGCCTGCCAAGCCAGCCACGGTGGCACCGACCACGGTCACTGCCCAGGCGCCGCTGCCGCTGGAAGAGCTGCGCACCTTCGCCGAGGTGATGGACCGCATCAAGGCCGCCTATGTCGAGCCGGTGGACGACAAGACCCTGCTCGAAAACGCCATCAAGGGCATGCTCAGCAACCTCGACCCGCACTCCGCCTACCTGGGCCCGGAAGACTTCCAGGAGCTGCAGGAGAGCACCAGCGGCGAGTTCGGCGGCCTGGGCATCGAAGTGGGCATGGAGGACGGCTTCGTCAAGGTGGTATCGCCCATCGACGACACCCCGGCCTCGCGTGCCGGCATCGAGGCGGGCGACCTGATCGTCAAGATCGACGGCCAGCCGACCCGCGGCCAGACCATGACCGAGGCGGTCGACAAGATGCGCGGCAAGATCGGCCAGAAGATCACCCTGACCCTGGTGCGCGACGGCGGCACGCCGTTCGACGTGACCCTGGCCCGCGCGGTCATCCAGGTCAAGAGCGTCAAGTCGCAGCTGCTCGAGGACGGCTACGGCTATATCCGCATCACCCAGTTCCAGGTCAAGACCGGCGAAGAGGTAGGCAAGGCCCTGGCCAAGCTGCGCAAGGACAACGGCAAGAAACTGCGCGGCCTGGTGCTGGACCTGCGCAACAACCCCGGTGGCGTGCTGCAGGCCGCCGTCGAAGTGGCCGACCACTTCCTGACCAAGGGCCTGATCGTGTACACCAAGGGCCGCATCGCCAACTCCGAACTGCGCTTCTCGGCCGACCCGGCCGATGCCAGCGAAGGCGTGCCGCTGGTGGTGCTGATCAACGGCGGCAGCGCCTCGGCCTCCGAGATTGTCGCCGGCGCCCTGCAGGACCAGAAGCGCGGCGTGCTGATGGGCACCGACAGTTTCGGCAAGGGCTCGGTGCAGACCGTGCTGCCGCTGAACAACGACCGCGCCCTGAAGATTACCACCGCGCTGTACTACACCCCCAACGGCCGCTCGATCCAGGCCCAGGGCATCGTGCCGGACATCGAGGTGCGCCGCGCCAAGATCACCAGCGAGCAGGACAACGACAACTTCAAGGAAGCCGACCTGCAAGGTCACCTGGGCAACGGCAACGGCGGCGCCGACCGGCCTTCGGGCAAGGCCGCGAGCAAGAAGGACCGTCCGCAGGACGACGACTTCCAGCTCAGCCAGGCGCTGAACCTGCTCAAGGGCCTGAGCATCACCAGCGGCAAGTGATGCGCTATCTGCTGTTCGCCCTGCTCTGCCTGGCCGGTACCGCACACGCGGCACCGGCCAAGGCCTACCTCACGCTGATCATCGACGACCTGGGGCAGAGCCCTGCGCGAGATGCGCGCACCCTGGCCCTGCCCGGCCCGGTCACCCTCGCGATCATGCCCGATACCCCGCACGCCACCGCGTTCGCCCGCCAGGCGCACAAGGCCGGCAAGACGGTGATCCTGCACATGCCCATGGACCCGGCCACCGGCCCCTACGCCTGGCACCCGGATACCCCGCTGCCGGAGCTGGAACAACGCCTGGGCGCAGCCCTGGCCAAGGTGCCCTATGCCAGCGGCATCAACAACCACATGGGCAGCCGCATGACTGCACAGCCGCTGCCCATGGCCTGGCTGATGGGCGAGCTGCAGCGCCGCCATCTGTTCTTTGTCGACAGCCGCACCAGCGCCGCCACGGTCGCTGCGGCCAAGGCACAGGAACAGGGGCTGGCAAGCCTGTCGCGGGATGTGTTCCTGGATGACGTGCGCACCCCCGAGGCGATTGCCGGGCAACTGCGCATCGCCGTGGAGCTGGCGCGCCGACAGGGCTCGGCCGTGCTGATCGGCCACCCCTACCCGCAAACCCTGGAGGTGCTCGAACGCGAGCTGCCTCGCCTGAAGGCGCAGGGCATCGAGTGGGTCGAGATCCACCAGATGATTGCCCTGCGCAGCAACCAGGCAATGGCGGCCCACGGTGCCGGCGGGCGCTATCGCGCCAGCGCCGGCGGCCAGTGAGGCGCCTACGCCAGGGGGCGTAGCGGAAACCAGCCCTTGATGAAGGCCGGGGTGAGGTCGGCGCGCCAGATCACGCCCATCTTGCCGGTGGTTTTCGCCTCTTCGAGCAGGTCGGCATAGCCTTTGGTGCGTTGCGCCTCCAGTTTGATGTGGCCCTTGCTGAACGCTGCCGTGGGCGTGTCCAGGGCAGGATAGTGCAGGTGCACGTACCATCTGTCGCCGCCCGCCACACGCACTTCGTACTCGTCGATGAAGTCGCCGGCCGCCAGGGCCTTGCGCGGCGCCTTGAATTCGATGTGCAGTTGCTTGCGCTCCCACAGATACAGCAGGTTGCGCGCGGTGGGCTTCTGCGCCTTGCACATGCTCAGGCGCAGGGCATCGGCTGCGTCCCTGAGCCCCTGGGCCTCCTGGCGCAGCTGGGCAACGGTGGCCTGCTCGGTATCGGGCAGGCCGCTGTGGCGCTCGAAGTCATCCGCCACGCGGATCAGCCGATCGGCCAGGATGGTCAGCGGGAACACGATATCCCCCGGTTGATGCCCGCTGCCGGACAACCCCTGCTGCTTGGCCTTGAGCGGGGCGACCTGATCGAGCACCTGGCGCGCCTCGCTGCGCAGGGCCTTGCGCGGCTTGAGGCCGACCGGCGTGGCGGGCAGTACGGTCTTGATCGGGTTCCAGTCATCGCCGCCGTGCTCGCGGTAGGACGCCACGATGCGGTGGTTGGCATCCTCGATATCCACGATCGGCACCGGCTCGCCGGGCGATGGCGCCCGTACCCGCCCCACCACTACCCGGCGGGTACGCGTGACGATCACCTTGCGCTTGCGCGTCGGCCGGGGCGCCGTGCTGGTGGCCGGCACCGTGACCAGGCTGTCCAGTTCTGCCCTGGCGCTGGCATCGAGCTCGTCGAGGGTCTGCACGAACGCCGCCAGATAGTCCTTGCCGGGCACCGGCGCGAACAGGTCGCCCACATACTGGGCAACCGCCTTGGCCCGCGAGTAGCAGTGCGAGGCCTCGCGCAGCACCTGGATGCGCTCCTGGGGCGTGAACTCCTGGGCATCGATGCCCAGCTGCTCATGCGAAAGCACCCCGGCGACGATGTCCGGGTCCAGCAGCAAGTCCTTGTAGAACGGGCGCTGGTTGGCGTCCGCGATACGCGTGTCCAGGCTCATGTAGCCGAGGATTTCCAGATAGGCCGTACGGATGCGCTGGGCGCTGAACACCTTGAGCTCTTCACGCTTGGCCTCGCCATAGCGGATGATCTCGTCGGCCGTGGCCTTGACGGCCGGCTCGCGGCGAACCTCCTCGACCAGGGCGCTGCAGGCCTCGGCCTGCTCCAGGGCCAGCAGGTGGAACGTCTCGTTCTGCGTGTTGGCCTCCAGCAACGCGGAAAACGGCTGTGCGGTATCACCCAGGGTGACCTGGAACGCATTCTCGATCCAGGCATCGTGCAACGAGATCTTGAACTGCTTGCTGTGGTACTGGGCCTGCAACTGCAGGCGCGCCTGGAAGTTCATCCTGAAGTTCAGGTTCAGCGCCTTGCTGTAGTCGGCCGCAGTGATATGGCCGTAGAAATCCGCCAGTTTCAGGGTTTCGCGGGCTTCGAGGGTGGTGCGCAGCAGGTCCTTGGCCACCTCGATGAAGGCGTCCTGCTCGACCTTGAGTGCCTGCTCGGCCACTTGCGCACGCGTGCGTGCCTGCTTCATCGCTACCAGCCGGGTCGCCGTGCGATCGAGCTGGTACTCGCGCTGGGCCTTGAACATCGGGTCGAGCAAGGCGTTGAGCTCGTTGACCTTGGGGGTCATGGCCACAATGCGCCTGAGGCAATCCTGCTGCGCCGACTCCAGCGTGGCGTTGAGCTGCTGAAGCTGCAGCCTGTTCTGCGCCTTCTTCTCCTGCAGGCTCATGCGCTTTTTCGGCCCGCCCCCGCGCAGCCCCAGGCGCAGGTCCAGTTGCCAGCTGCCTTCGCTGCTGCGCCGCAGCCACGGGCCACGGCGGCTGCTGTCGAGGGGGTCGACGATGCAGAAGCGCCCCTCCACCTCCAGCACGCGGTACCAGCGGTCATCGAGTTTTACATGCGCTTGCCCGTCGATCAGCGCCAGGCCGCGGCGCTCCCCCGTCTCGATCAGGCCGGTCGGCTCCTGGCCGGGCATGACCTGCATCGGGCGCAGGAACGCACGCAGCTCGGGCGCCGCTTCGTTGCGCATGCCGCTCCAGGAGAAGTCCATGGCTGTCGGCAACGCACCGGCACTGCGCAGTTGCGGACCCAGGGGTTGCTGCACCGGTACCAGCACGCCGGTCATTGGCAGCTCGCCGCGCACCGGCAACGTTTGCTGCAGCATCGAGGGCTGCACCTTGATCGGCGTCGCGCGCGCCATGCCGACCTCCCCGGCCCCGTGCATGAACACCGTGCTCAGGTTGAACAGCAGGTCGACCACGGCCTGGGCGCGCGTGGTGTCATCCCCCTCGCGCAGCGCCTTGAAGTCGCTGTCCAGGCTGCTGACCAGTTGCACCAGCCATCCGGCGACAGCTGTCGGCCCACGCAGGTAAGGCAGCGCGATATTGAACAGCAGCCAGCCCGCCTCCTTGAAGCGCAGCCAGCGATCTTCGGCGTTGGATACCGATTGCCGGTCACCCAGGGTGATCAGCGCATCCACCGTACTGGTGTAGAAATGCGCCAGCAGGTCACCGGTCAGCGCAGCGCCGCCAAGACGCGGCACGTTCGCCCCCGGCACAGCCACCGGTTCATCCACCGTGATACCCAGGTGAGGGTTGGCAAAGCCGCCGTTGGCATAGATGCGCCGGGCGTCCCGTCCCATCCAGCTCAGCACGCTGGCTTGCAGCTCGGGCTCCTCGAGGGCCTTGAACAATGCAGCCTCGCTGGCAAATTCGCGCAGCAGGGGCTCGAACAGCGGTCGGTACAGCACCCGCTCGGGCCTGCCGGGCAGGGCGAACACGAACATGTTGTCGACCACGTCGGGGCTGGCCCCTTCGCCACTGAGGAAGGTCAGCGGGCGCACCTCGACCCGGTCGGTCTGGTCGGTGCTCATGGCGTAGTCCACGCAGCGCAGGCCCTGGCGGGTGAAGCCCTGCTCGCCCCTGATCCGGTATTCCAGCGCCAGCAATGGCAGTTGTGCGCGCAGCGTGTCGGCGAACAGCTGCCGACGCTCGTCGGCCTGGCGTGCATCGGTGCGCATGGCCTGTTCGATCACTGCCAGGTAGTTGGCCCCGACATCCACGGCGGTGATGAGCGTCATCACATACTCGGCGCTCAGCCATGCGGCGATCTCGTCGCCATCGGCATGGGCAATGCTCATCGGGCCCTTGGGCAGGCCGGACAGGTTTTCCAGCGCGGCATCCACCAGCAGCAGCCTGACCGTCTCGACGAAGCCGAAGCCACCCTGGCCATAGGGCACCTGGAAGGTCAGCACCAGCTTGTAGGGGTCGTAGGTCGGCCCGCCCGGTTGATCTGCCGCCATGCGCTCGCCCAGCGCCTTGGCGGCATAGTCACGCAGGGTCGGGATACCGTGGTCATAGGCCTTGCCGGCATTGTGCTGGTGCGCCAGCGCCATGCTCAGCCATTGCATGCGGTAGTCCAGGTAATCGGCCCCCGAAGCCTGCTTGAGCCATGCCGGCAGCTGGCCAAGCACCTGGGTGTCGGCAGGCGTCGGCACGAATGCCCGGTTGCCGGCCAGGCACGCAGCCACATCGGACACCGTGGCAAACAACCCCTCGAGCTCGGTCACCGACTGCCCGCCCAGGCGCAGCGCCTGCACGTCGCGCAGTTGCTGATCGAGCAACGCCTCGGCCTGGACCCTGAACGGATTGCCTTCGACCTCCAGCAACTGCCACTGCAGCCCGACCAGCCGATAGGCGCCTTCGAGTTCGTCGGTCAACGCCTCGCCGAACGCCTTCAGCGAGGCGTGGGCGCTGACCTGACCTGCGGGCGTACAGCGCAGCACCTGCTCGCCGCGGACCAACACCAGATCGCTGAGCAGCATCTGCGTGCTGGTCAGGCTGGCGTCGAGCTGCAGTTGCACCAGGTACACCCGCACGGCCTGCTCGCCCTGGGCCTGACGCAGCGACCAGCGTGGCCATTGCAGCACCTGGCCCAGCATCCCGGCCCAGGCCTGTTTGCCGCCGGCGTGTGGCACCAGGGCCTGGGCCAGGGTTCTGGCCAGCCAGCTCAGGCGCGGAACGCCTTCACTGCCCCTGGCCTGCCAGTAGTTCATCAGGGCCCGCTGGAACTCGGCCACGATGCCGTCGGCAAACACCTTGATCATTTCGCGCAGGGTGTCCGCATCAAGTGCATGGCCCTGCAGCTTGAGTTTCACCGCGTCGGCCTGGCCCAGAAAACCGGACAAGCCCCCCGCATGCATCTGCAACGGTTCCCAGGTGCACAGATTGTCCAGTGCAGCGTCCACCAGCGGGCGTACCTGATAGAACTGCGCGCTGCTGTCGGGCACGTACAAACGCAACGCCTCCACATCGGCGGACAGCCCGGGGAAGTACTCGCGCAGCAAACGCTCCAGCAGCGTGACGCTGGCGCTGCGCAGGGTCGGGCGGCTGGCGAACTGCTCGGCCACCATGGCGGCGAGGGCATTGTCGGGTTCGGGCGTGGGCAGGTCTTGCAGGATATGCAGTGGCATCTAACACCTTCCATGAGTGATCGGGCTGTGCAATTCACAGCGACGATCCATCACAGCAGCCCGGTGCATGGCCGCGGCACTACATAGTTAGGCGCTTACAGGTAGCGGGCGAAGGTGGCGTCGACGAAGCCTTCGTCGCGCAACTGGTCCAGGCTGTGCTGGAGCTTTTCCACCACCGCATCGGGTACCTGGCGGTTGAGTGCCAGGTACAGCTGGGCGCCGTTGAAGCGCAGCACGGTCTTGAGCTGGGTGATACCGATCTGGCGGGCCAGGTAGCGCCCGGCGGGGTCACCGGTGGCCCACAGGTCGATCTGGCCTTCGAGCAGCTTGCGCGCGTTGTCCTGGTCGCGCAGCACGGTGATCGGCTTGAGCCCCTTGCTGCTCAGGTGCTGGGCGATGGCATCGCCTTTATAGGCACCGATCCGGTAGCCGCGCGCGTCGCCGAGGTGTTCGAGGGTGATGGGGCTGTCGGGGCGGGCCAGCAGAATCCAGTCGTCGGGGCCCAGCGGCCCGACCCACTTGAAGAGCTTTTCGCGGTCGGGTTGGCGGGCCATCACGAACACACCGTGATTGGGGCTGTTCAGGGCCTGCTGGTACACGCGTTCCCACGGGAAGCGCAGGGTCATGCTGTAGGGGATGGCGGCGCGCTTGAACATCTCGCGAACCAGGTCGGCGGCGATGCCCTGGATCTTGTCTTCGCGGGCGAAGTTCTTGCCGTCGCTGGCCATGTTGTAGGGCGGGAAGTTTTCGGTGAGCAGCACCATCGGGTCCGCGGCGCGGACGGTGGCAGCGAGGGAGAAGAGGCTGACGAGCACGACGAGCAAGCGTGTGAACATAGGATGGACCCGATTCCCTGGCGATGTGCCTGCATTACCTTAACAGCAAATGCTTCGCCGGCAAGGCCGGCTCCTACAGGTTCGCTGCAGTGTAGGAGCCGGCCTTGCCGGCGAATGCGGCCGCTCAGCGCACGCAGATGCCGCGCTGCGCCATGTAGGCCTTGGCTTCAGGCACCGTGTACTCGCCGAAGTGGAAGATGCTGGCCGCCAGCACTGCGCTGGCATGCCCTTCCAGGATGCCGTCGGCCAGGTGCTGCAGGTTGCCCACACCACCGGAGGCGATCACCGGAATGCCCAGCGCGTCGCTGATGGCGCGGGTCACGCCCAGGTCGAAGCCGCTCTTCATGCCGTCCTGGTCCATGCTGGTGAGCAGGATCTCGCCCGCGCCCAGGCCTTCCATCTTCTTCGCCCACTCCACCGCATCCAGCCCGGTAGGCTTGCGCCCGCCGTGGGTGAAGATCTCCCAGCGCGGGGTTTCGCCCGGGCCGGAGACCTTCTTGGCATCGATGGCAACCACGATGCACTGCGAGCCGAAATGCTGCGCGGCCTCGCCCACGAACTCGGGGTTGAACACCGCTGCGGTGTTGATCGAGACCTTGTCGGCACCGGCGTTGAGCAGGTTGCGGATATCCTGCACAGTGCGCACGCCGCCGCCCACGGTCAGCGGAATGAACACCTGGCTGGCCATGCGCTCGACGGTATGCAACTTGGTGTCGCGGCCATCGACGCTGGCAGTGATGTCGAGGAAGGTGATCTCGTCGGCACCCTGCTCATCGTAGCGACGGGCGATTTCCACCGGGTCGCCGGCATCACGGATGTTCTCGAACTTGACGCCCTTGACCACTCGACCGTTGTCGACGTCCAGGCAAGGGATGATGCGTTTGGCCAGCGCCATGCCGTTCTCCTCAGCCTTTGTAGCTGTCGCAGAAGGCTTGCGCCTCGGCCACATCCAGCGTGCCTTCGTAGATCGCACGGCCGGTGATGGCGCCGATGATCCCCGGTGCCCTGGCGTCGAGCAGGGCCTTGATGTCACCCAGGTTGTGGATGCCACCGGAGGCGATCACCGGGATCTTGGTGGCGGCAGCCAGGGCGGCGGTGAACGGCACGTTGCAGCCTTGCATCATGCCGTCCTTGGCGATGTCGGTGTAGACGATCGCCGAGACGCCATCGGCCTCGAAACGCTTGGCCAGGTCGATGACCTGCACCGAGCTGACCTCGGCCCAGCCGTCGGTGGCCACGAAGCCGTCCTTGGCGTCCAGGCCCACGATCACCTTACCGGGGAACGCACGGCAGGCTTCGGCCACGAACTCGGGTTGCTTGACCGCCTTGGTGCCGATGATCACGTAGCTGACGCCGGCCTTGACGTAGTGCTCGATGGTTTCCAGCGAGCGGATGCCGCCGCCGATCTGGATCGGCAGGTTCGGGTAGCGCTTGGCAATGGCAGTCACCACCTCGCCGTTGACCGGCTGGCCTTCGAAGGCACCGTTCAGGTCGACCAGGTGCAGGCGGCGGCAGCCACCGTCGACCCATTTGGCGGCCATGCTCACCGGGTCATCGGAAAATACCGTGGAATCTTCCATGCGGCCTTGGCGCAAACGTACGCAAGCACCGTCCTTGAGATCGATAGCGGGAATAATCAGCATCTGGGGAACCTGTCTATTCGGTAAACAGTGAGCTCGGGAAGTCAGTTCTTCTCGAGCGACCACAAGTCGCTTTCAATGCTTTCGAACCTCTCTTTGAGGTGCGCCTGCACATCGAAAATCGCCCTGTTGTAGTAATGCGGTGCAATCTCCTGGCTGAACAGCTCCAGCACTTCAGCCACCTCGAACGAACCCAGCTCAAGCTCGAAGCGGTCTTCGAGAAAACGCTTGAGCTTGGCCAGCGCCTCGCGCTCTTCTTCAGGCGCGAGGGTGAGGATCGGCCGCTTGGCGCGGGACTTGCCCATTACCGGCGACCATCCCAGCCGGCGAAGTTCTGCAGCAGCTGCAGGCCATGGGTATGGCTCTTCTCCGGGTGGAACTGCACGGCAAAGCGCGAGCCGTCGGCCAGCGCGGCGGCAAAGTCGACGCCATAGTGACCACTGCCCGCCACCTGCGCCGCGTTGGCGGCGGTGATGTAGTAGCTGTGCACGAAGTAGAAGCGCGCACGGTCGGGGATGTCGTGCCACAGCGGGTGGTCGATGGCCTGGGACACTTCGTTCCAGCCCATGTGCGGCACCTTCAGGTGCTCGCCGTCCTCGTGCAGGCCCTTGCCGAAGAAGCGCACATTGCCCGGGAACAGGCCGATGCAATCGACGCCGTCGTTCTCTTCGCTGTGGTCGAGCAGGGCCTGCATGCCCACGCAGATGCCGAGGAAGGGGCGGTCCTGGCTGACTTCACGCACCAGGCTGTCGAAGCCCAGGCGGCGAATCTCGGCCATGCAGTCGCGGATCGCGCCCACACCCGGGAACACCACGCGGTCAGCCTCGCGGATCACCGCAGCATCGCTGGTGATCAGCACCTTGCCGGCGCCCACGTGCTCCAGGGCCTTGGCCACCGAGTGCAGGTTGCCCATGCCGTAGTCGATAACGGCTACCGTCTGCATTACAGGCAGCCCTTGGTCGACGGCATCTGGCCGGCCATGCGTTCGTCCAGCTCGATGGCCATGCGCAGTGCGCGGCCGAAGGCCTTGAACACGGTCTCGATCTGGTGGTGGGTGTTGTGCCCGCGCAGGTTGTCGATGTGCAGCGAGACGTTGGCGTGGTTGACGAAGCCCTGGAAGAATTCCTGGAACAGGTCGACGTCGAAACCGCCCACGGTGGCGCGGGTGAAGGGCACGTGCATCTCCAGGCCCGGGCGGCCGGAGAAGTCGATGACCACGCGCGACAGCGCCTCGTCCAGCGGCACGTAGGCATGGCCGTAGCGGCGGATGCCCTTCTTGTCGCCGATGGCCTGGTTGAATGCCTGGCCCAGGGTGATACCGACGTCTTCGACGGTATGGTGATCGTCGATGTGCAGGTCGCCCTTGCACTCGATGTCCAGATCGATCAGCCCATGTCGGGCGATCTGGTCGAGCATGTGTTCGAGGAAAGGCACACCGATATCGAATCGGGCCTTGCCGCTGCCATCCAGGTTAATCGAGGCCTTGATCTGGGTTTCCAGAGTATTGCGCTCGACGCTAGCCGTACGTTCGACCATCACCAGCTCCGCAAAATCATTGGGCGAAAAAGGTGTCCATTATAGGCCTAGATACGCGTGGCTTGGAACGAAGAAGACAGTTGGCGGGGAATTTGCGTCAGCAGTACCGGCCTCATCGCGGGTCAAGCCCGCTCCCACACGGTCAGCAGAGATCCTTGTAGGAGCGGGCTTGACCCGCGATGCCTTTAATGGAACAGCACCGCAGTCTTCTGCAGGGTCACCCACACCCCCCACGCCAGCGGAACGCCCACCACCAGCCACGCGGCAATCACCAGCGGCCGGCTGCCCGGCGCGGCCTTCCACTCCAGCACGGTGCTGCCATTGGCGCCCTTGTCGTGCCCCAGCGCCTGTTCGGCCGCCAGTTGCGCATCGGTCATGAAGTACTTGTCGGCCACCGGCCGCACCAGCGCGTTGCACAAAAAGCCCAGCGCCAGCAGCCCGGCCAGGATGTACAGGGTCATGTCATACGCCGCCGCCCGCTCCACGCCCATCTCCAGCTGATATTCGCGCAGGTAGGTGATCAGCACCGGGCCCAGCACCCCGGCTGCCGCCCAGGCGGTCAGCAGGCGACCGTGAATGGCGCCCACCATCTGCGTGCCGAACAGATCGGCCAGGTACGCCGGCACCGTGGCGAAGCCGCCACCGTACATCGACAGGATGATGCAGAACGCCGCCACGAACAGCGCGATGTTGCCCAGGTGGCCCATGTTCGGGATCAGCGCATACAGCGCCACGCCCAGGGCGAAGAAGGCGAAATAGGTGTTCTTGCGCCCGATGTAGTCGGAGAACGAGGCCCAGAAGAAACGCCCGCCGATGTTGAACAGGCTCAGCAACCCGGTGAAGCCCGCGGCAATGGCGGCAATCTGTGCCAGTTGCGTGGCATCCAGCTGGCTGAAGCTCAGGTCGTTGCCCAGTAGCTTGCCGGCGAACACTTCCTGCAGCAGCGGCGAGGCCATGCCCAGAATGCCGATGCCGGCCGACACGTTAAGGCACAGCACCAGCCAGATCAGCGCGAACTGCGGCGTCTTCCACGCCACGCTGACGTGCACGTGGCGGTGGGTGATCATCGCGTTGCCGGCCTTTTTCTGCGGCGCGCTCCAGCCTTCGGGCTTCCAGCCGGTGGGCGGCACGCGGTAGGCCAGGGCGCCGCCGAGCATGAACACGAAGTAGATCAGCGCCATCACCACGAAGCTCTGCCACACGCCCACCCCGTCAGGGCCGGCGAAGTGGCTCATCAGCGCCGCCGCCAGTGGCGCGCCGACCATGGCGCCGCCGCCAAAGCCCATGATCGCCATGCCGGTGGCCATGCCGCGCTTGTCCGGGAACCACTTGATCAGCGTCGATACCGGCGAAATGTAGCCCAGCCCCAGGCCGATACCGCCGATCACGCCACTGCCCAGCCACATCAGCCACAGCTGGTGGGTGTACACCCCCAGCGCCGACATCAGCAGGCCACCGCACCAGCACAGGGTCGAGACCACCCCGGCCTTGCGCGGCCCGGCATGCTCCAGCCAGCCGCCCCAGATGGCCGCCGAACAACCGAGGAACACGAAGAACAGCGTGTAGATCCAGCTCAGCATCGAGATCGGCCAGTCGCACTCGGCGGTGAACAGGCGCGCCACGAAGCTCATCTCCGGCGCACTGATACCGATGGCCTGCGACAGCGGCAGCCAGAACACCGAAAAGCCATAGGCCATGCCGATGCACAGGTGAATGGCCAGGGCCGCCGGTGGCACCAGCCAGCGGTTGAAACCGGCCCTGGCGACAATGCGTTCCTTGGACAGGAAGCCGGGTGTACTGGCGATGCCGCCCACCGTAGTGCTGCTCATTGTTGTTCCCCTCGTGATATGGATGCTCCACCGACCAGGCCTGCTGCCTGCGACTTTGGCTGCCAGGGGCAGCACGTCGTTTATCTGGCAACCGGCCCTTTGACGCGACAATCGGCCGCAACGGGACCGTGGAGGCGCGAGAGAGTACCATTCGCCGCACTCGCTGAAATTAGGCTGATACTGTGGTTTTTGCGAAAACTGATACCCCCGTGTCAGGAACTGCCCCGCCGGTTGCTGTCCAAACCCGGGTCGCGCCGCGCCCGCGCGCCCTGCACGGGGCTATACTCTGCGGCTGAATTTTACAATCGGACTACAAGGACTCGCCCATGAAAGCGTTCGGCAAAATCCTGGGGCTGGTGATACTCGGGTTGTTGCTGATCATTGTGGCGCTGGGCTTTGCCCTGACCCACCTCTTCGATCCCAACGACTACAAAGACGAGATCCGCCAGCTGGCACGCGACAAGGCCCACGTCGAGCTGACGCTCAACGGCGACATCGGCTGGAGCCTGTTCCCGTGGCTGGGGCTGGAACTGCACGAGGCGAGCATCGCCACGCTCAACAATCCCAAGGTGCCATTCGCCGACCTGCAGATGCTCGGCCTGTCGGTGCGCGTACTGCCGCTGCTGCGCCGTGAAGTGCAGATGAGCGACGTGCGCGTCGAGGGCCTTAACCTGACCCTGGCCCGCGACGAACACGGCCACGGCAACTGGGAAGACATCGGCAAGCCGCTGCCGGCCGCCACCCCGGCTGCACCGGCCGAAGGCAGCGCCGGCGCACCGGCCCCAGGCGAGGCCCCGGCCAAGCCGGCCGCCGCCGAGCGCCCGGTCAAGCTGGACATCGACAGCCTCACCGTGAACAACGCCAAGGTGCAGTACAGCGATGCGCAAAGCGGCCAGAGTTTCAGCGCCGAGAGCATCCAGCTGAGCACCGGCGCGGTTCACGAAGGGGTCAACATTCCGCTGACCATGACCGCCTTCTTCAGCGCTGGCCAGCCGGCCCTGCGCGCCCGCACCGAGCTCAAGGGCGAACTGCGCTTCGACCGTGCGCTCAAGCGCTACCAGTTCGAAGACATGAAGCTCAGCGGCGAAGCCTCCGGCGAGCCGCTGCAGGGCAAGACCATGACCTTCGCCGCCCAGGGCCAGTTGCTGGTGGACATGGCCGCGAACGTCGCCGAATGGAACGGCCTGAAGCTGTCGGCCAACCAGCTGCGCGCCCTGGGCGAGCTGAACGTGCGTGACCTGAACAGCACGCCCAAGCTCACCGGCGGCCTGTCCATCGCCCAGCTCGACCTGCGCACGTTCCTCGACAGCGTCGGCGTGGCAGTGCCACCGATGGCCGATGCCGCCACCCTGGGCAAGTTCGAGCTGGTCAGCCGCCTGGAAGGCAGCCCCACCCGCCTGGCTCTGGAAGACCTGGCAGTGAAGCTCGACGACAGCACCTTCACCGGCCGCCTGGCGGTGGATGACTTCGCCAAGCAAGCCCTGCGCGTGCAGCTAAAAGCCGACACGTTCAATGCCGACCGCTACCTGCCGGCCAAGAGCGAGGCCGCCACCGGCGCCAAGGCCGCGCGCCAGGCCGAGGTGCAGCAGAACGAAGCCGGCGCGCTGGCAGGAGCCGGCACCACACCGCTGCCGGACGCACCCACCAAGACCGCCTGGAGCACCGACAAGCTGCTGCCGGTGGACCGCCTGCGCGTACTCGACCTGCAGGCAGACCTGAGCTTCGGCGTGCTCACCCTTGAACAGCTGCCTATCCAGAACGCCGTGCTCAAGGCCCGTGGCCAGGGTGGCCTGATCACCCTGGACACCCTGCAGGGCGGCCTCTACAACGGCGACTTCGCTACCAAGGGCACCCTCGACGTGCGCCCTGCGGTACCGCAGATCGGCCTGAGTACCCAGGTCAACCGCGTACCGGTGGAGCACTTCATCAAGAGCCAGACCGACACCCCGCCGGTCAAGGGCCTGCTGACCCTGAGCAGCAACCTGACCGGCAGCGGCAATAGCCAGAAGGCGCTGATCGACACCCTCAATGGCAACGCCAGCTTCGTCATCAACAACGGTGTGCTGGTCAATGCCAACCTCGAGCAGCAGCTGTGCCAGGGCATCGCCACCCTCAACCGCAAGGCCCTGAGCGGGGAACCGCGCGGCAAGGACACCCCGTTCCAGGAACTCAAGGGCAGCCTGGTGCTGCGCAACGGCGTGGCCAGCAACCCGGACCTGAAGGTGCGCATCCCGGGCCTGACCGTCAACGGCCACGGCGACCTCGACCTGCGCGTGCTGGGCATGGACTACCGCGTGGGCGTGATCGTCGAGGGCGACAAGCGCGACATGCCCGACCCGGCCTGCCAGGTCAACGAGCGCTACGTGGGGCTGGAGTTCCCGCTGCGCTGCCGTGGCCCGCTGGAGCTGGGCGCCAAGGCCTGCCGCGTGGACAAGGACGGCCTGGGCAAGCTGGCCGGCAAGGCGCTGGGCAACAAGCTGCAGGAAAAGCTCAACGAAAAGCTGGGTGACAAGGTCAGTCCCGAACTCAAAGACGCACTCAAGGGCCTGTTCAAACGATGAATCCCGAGCAGTTTTCCAGCGCCGTGCTGGAATGGTACGACCGTAACGGCCGCCACGACCTGCCCTGGCAACAGGGCATCACCCCGTACCGGGTGTGGGTGTCGGAGATCATGCTGCAACAGACCCAGGTGAGCACCGTGCTCAACTACTTCGGGCGCTTCATGCAAGCCCTGCCCAGCGTCGAGGCCCTGGCCGCGGCGCCGGAGGACGAGGTGCTGCACCTGTGGACCGGGCTGGGCTACTACACCCGCGCGCGCAACCTGCAGAAGACCGCGAAGATCGTGGTGGAGCAGTACGCCGGCCAATTCCCGCGCGATGTCGAGAAGCTCACCGAGCTGCCCGGCATCGGCCTGTCCACTGCCGGGGCAATCGCCAGCATCAGCATGGGCCTGCGTGCGCCGATCCTGGACGGCAACGTCAAGCGCGTGCTGGCCCGCTACACCGCGCAGGAAGGCTACCCGGGCGAGCCCAAGGTGGCCAAGGCGCTGTGGGCCAACGCCGAGCGCTTTACCCCCCACAGCCGGGTCAACCACTACACCCAGGCGATGATGGACCTGGGCGCCACCCTGTGCACGCGCAGCAAGCCCAGTTGCCTGCTGTGCCCGCTGGAGCGCGGCTGCGAGGCGCACATGCTCGGCCAGGAGATCCGCTACCCGATCCCCAAGCCGCGCAAGACCCTGCCCCAGCGCAGCACACTGATGCCGCTGCTGGCCAACAACGAGGGCGCCATCCTGCTGTACCGGCGCCCGTCCAGCGGCCTGTGGGGCGGTTTGTGGAGCCTGCCGGAGCTGGACAGCCTCGACGACCTGCAACACCTGGCCGAGCAGCACGGGGTGAACCTGGGCGAGCCCGTGGCGCTGGACAGCCTGACCCACACCTTCAGCCACTTCCAGCTGGCGATCCAACCCTGGCTGGTGCCGGTGGCCCCCCAGGGTGACCACGTGACCGAGGCCGACTGGCTCTGGTATAACCTCGCCACCCCGCCGCGCCTGGGCCTTGCTGCCCCGGTCAAGAAACTGCTCAAACGCGCGGCCCACGTATTGAATGCAGGAGAGTCGTCATGACCCGCACCGTAATGTGCCGCAAGTACAAAGAAGAGCTGCCTGGCCTGGAGCGCCCGCCGTATCCCGGCGCCAAGGGCCAGGACATTTTCGAGCATATCTCGCAGAAGGCCTGGGCCGACTGGCAGAAGGAACAGACCATGCTGATCAACGAGAAGCGCCTGAACATGATGAACGCCGAGGACCGCAAGTACCTCCAGGGCGAGATGGACAAGTTCTTCTCCGGCGAAGAATACGAGAAGGCCGAAGGCTACGTGCCGCCTGCCGAATAACCCCGGAAATTCGTAAGCGACGGAATTAATTTAATAAATTTTCAAAAAGTCGTTGACGCAAATCCGAAAAACGCTTTTAATGCGCCCCGTTGCCCAGATAGCTCAGTCGGTAGAGCAGGGGATTGAAAATCCCCGTGTCGGCGGTTCGATTCCGTCTCTGGGCACCACTAATACCGAAAAGCCCCAAGCGAAGTGATTCCTTGGGGTTTTTTATTGCCTGCGATTTGGTGCTCGCCAGGTCGTCACCTTCGCCGGCCAGGCCGGCGCCTACCAGGGTTCATGGATGAAAAGGCTTGTGATGACAGCGCTTGCGCTGGTGTGCCTGAACGGTTGCGTCGGCTTCAAGTCCGCCTCGCCCCAGACCCGCGTCGAAAAGACCGAGACCTACCGCCAGTTGCTCGGCCGTGATATCACCCCGCACATCACCCGCACCGAACGTTCCGATGCCACCCGGGAATGGTGCGGCATCAGCCTGTGGCTGGTGGTGCTGCCCGTGCCGCTGAAGCTGCCGGTGTGCTCGACCTACACCGAAGCCGCGTTCGGCCACGACAGGTTCGGCGACGAGCGCGTGCTGATGTACACCACCCACAGCGTCGACAAGAACCCCTACCTCAATGCCTGCGGCCCGTTCATGTTCCTGGCGCCGATCATGCACGGCTATGAAGGCAATGCGCTGTGCGGGCGACTGCCCTGACCCGCCAGGCGCTCAGTCGCACCACATGCGAACCAGCCGCTGGATGCACTCGTTGGTCTGCACGGCCAGTGCCTGATGCTGCCCGCCCTGCCCCAGCGCAGGCGGCACTGCCTTGAGCTTGGCGACGATCTCGCGTTGCCCGGCATCACGGATACGGCTCTGGATCCAGCCCACTGCGGCATGCCTCACCCCTGCCGTGACCTCCCTTACCTCATGCAGCGCCCCGCTCGGGTACAGCAGCAGGCTGCCGGCCGGCAACTTGAAGCTGAACTGCTGCCCCTCGCTGTCGATGACCAGTTCACCACCCGCGTAGCTGGCCGGATCATCCAGAAACAGGGTGTAGGAGATATCGGTTCGCAAGTCGCCGATATGCGCAGCATCGGCATGCATGCCGTAGGCCATGCCCACCGCGTAGCGATTGATCATCGGCCGACCCACATGCCAGGGCATCGCGAAAGCCTGCAGCAGCGGCTGCTCCAGCAGCGCCTGGGCGATGCAGTCGAGCAGCTCAGCATGGCCCTCCGGCGCCAGTTGCAGGTTGCGCTTGGCCGCCTGTGCGAGGCCGTTGGCGGTGGCCCGGCCATCGCTGAAAGAACCCTTGCCGAGCGCTGCGCGAACCTGTGTGAACAAGGGCGCCGACAACGCGTTTTGGATGATCAGATAGTGCACGGAATTGTCCTGATGACGGCGCTTTGACGCCAATTCTACAGCGCTAAAACTAATTGTTTGGGGATGTTAAAAGCGTGATGCCACTCTGCTAGCATCGCATGCTTTTTGGCCGAAAAGGCCCCTGCCAACACCCTAAAACTACAATCGAGCAAGCACCACCATGAACAAGAGCTACAAGCTGATCTTGAACCGCCACCTGGGCGTTTTTCAGGTAGCGCCGGAGACCGCACGGTCGGCCGGCAAGGGGAGTGGCACGATTGGTACGGGCGCACGGCTGCGCCCTCTGGCACACGCGGTACTGCTGGCACTGCTGGGGAGCAGCCCGCTGGCAATGGCTGCATCGGGCAGCTGCACACTGGTCGGCACCGGCACCCTCAGTGGTGTGTGCCAGGGCGATAGCGGCATGTCGGCACCAGGCGCCAGCGGCGACCCGGGCGGCAGCGGCACTGCCGCCGCCACAGGCAGCGGCTATGACTACAGCAGCAGCGCCACACTGGTGGGCGGCGGTGGCGGCCAGGGCGGCAACAGCGAAGCAGGTATCGGCAGCGCCGGTGGTGCAGGTGGCGCGGGCTTGAGCGGTGCCGGCCGTTTCATCAACAACGCCAGCATCAGCGGCGGCGCCGGTGGCCGTGGCGGCAATTCCAGCGCTCTGCCGAACAGCACTCCAGGCAACGGTGGCAAAGGCGGCACTGGCGTTGTTGCATCAGGCCTGTGGCTGAGCAACCAGAGCGCCATCGCTGGCGGCAACGGCGGGGCAGGTGGCGACAACATCAATCCGCTCCCCAGCGCGAACAGTAGCGGCGGCAACGGTGGCGAGGCCGTGGCGGGCAACCATTTCACCCTGATCAACGACGGCAGTGTGGTCGGCGGCGCGGGCGGTAGTGCCGGCATGGGGGCCATGCCAGGCATGGGCGGCATCGGTGGCAGTGGCGCAACTGCGGTGAGCGGCGATGGCTTTGTCGTGGTCAACAACGGCATTGTCCTTGGCGGTGCCGGTGGCACCAGCAGCCCGATGATGCCGATCGGCTCGCAAGGCGGTAGCGGCATCTCGGGCTCCAACTTCGAGGTCCGCAACAACACCGGCGCCACCATCAGCAGCGGCGCGAGCGCTCCGGGTGGCATGTTCATGGGCAGTGGGCCTGCCATCCAGAGCAGCGGCGGCTCCACCATCTACAACGCCGGCACCATCAGCAACAGCTCGATTTCCGGCACGGCCATCATGCTCAGCGGGGGCAGCAACACCCTGGTATTGGAAAACGGCTCCAACATCCAGGGCTTGACCTTTGCCGGCAGCGCCGACACGTTCGCCCTAGGCGGGTCGGCAGACAGCGCCTTCAACCTAAGCGAGCTGAACACCCGGTACATCGGTTTCGGCACGTTCGACAAGCGCGATGCCAGCACCTGGACACTGAGCGGCGACAGCACCGGCACCACCCTCTCTCGCTGGAACGTCAAGCAGGGCACCCTGCGCACCGCGAACGGCACCACCCTGACGGGTAGCGTCAACGTGCAGCAGGGCGGCACATTGCAACTGGGCAACACTCGCATCAATGGCGCACTGGTAAACGACGGCACGCTGCAGCTGGGCCACGCCGCCAGCCCCCGCCCCTATGTCTATGTGGACGGCAGCTTCAGCCAGAGCAGAAATGGCGTGTACCGCATTGCCGCCGAGTCCAATGACAGCGAGGGCGGCTACAGCCGGCTGTCCGCCTCGGGCAACGTCACCCTGGCCGGCAACGCTGCCGTGGACGTGGCCCAGGCCAATCGCCTGGCCATCGGCCAGAGCCTGGACAACGTGGTGTACACCAGCGCAGCGCTGAGCGGCAACTTCGCGAAAGTCACCGACAACAGTGCGCTGTTCGACTTCAAGAGTGTCGCCACTAACGGAGTTGGCGGCCACGTCGACTTCCAGGTAGTAAAGGCCACGACCATCGTCGACATCATCGATGGCGGAACCAAGCCGAAGCCGCCGACCAAGCCTACCCCGACACCTGAAGACAACCAGCCGTCCATCAGCGGCAACAAGCCGGCACGCGGCGCGGCTCAGGTACTGGACACCATCATCGGCCAGGGCACCGATAACGCCGGCATGCAGCAGGTCATCACCTCGCTGGGCAAGCTGAGCACCAACCAGCAGGTCTCCGACGCGGTCAGCCAGACCCTGCCGCTGCTGGTCGGCAGTTCGCAAGCGGCCGCCAATGCTTCGCTCACCGCGATCCACGATGTGGTACAGGCGCGGGTCAGCCAGGGCCGCGGCCTGTCTTCGGGTGACGAGGTGCTGGGCGATCGCGAACTGTGGGTCAAGACCTTCGGTTCGTGGGGCGATCAGAACGAGCGCAATGGCGTCTCGGGCTTCGAGGTCAACAGCCAGGGCATCGTCTTCGGCGCCGACGCGGCCATCAACCCTCAGAGCCGTGTGGGCCTGGCCTTCGCCTACGCCAAAAGCGACATCAACGGTGACTCCAAGGCAGCCCCCAACAGCGCCAACATGGATATGTACCAGCTGATCGGTTACGGCAGCTACGACCTGGACGACGCGACCCAACTGACCTACCAGCTCGATTATGGCCAGGGCCGCACCGAGGGCAAGCGCAAGATCCTGTTCATGGGCACCGAGGCCAAGTCCAGGTACGACAGCCAGGTCGTGCATGCAGGCGTGGGCCTGGGCCACACGCTACGCCTGGGCCAAGCCACCGAGCTGACGCCGAGCGTGCGCGCGGACTATACCTGGGTCGGGGACGAGGGCTACCGCGAAACCGGTGCCGGCGCGCTCAACCTGGATGTCGATCGCCGTGACAGCGAAAGCCTGGTACTGGGTGCCGACGCCGAACTGGTGCACCTGTTCAGCGAGCGGCTGTCCACCAGCCTCAAGCTGGGCGTGGGCTATGACACCATCGGCGAACGTGCCTCGCTCACCAGTGCCTACGCTGGCGAGCCAGGCCTGTCGTTCCGTACCCAGGGCCTGGACCCTAGCCCGTGGCTGGGTCGTGGCGGTGTGGGCGTCAGCTACCGCGTCACCGACAGCACCGAGCTGAGCGCCAACTACGATGCCGAATACCGTGAGGACTTCCTCAACCAGTCGGCATCGCTGAAAGTGCGCTGGGCGTTCTGACTGGCAGGTTGAGGCGGTAACTGCCAAGCCCCTGGGTCGCGAGACCCAGGGGCTTTTTCGTGCGCATCGGTTGGCCCGCTGGCCACAGCGGCCGGTGTCGACGGCTTGGGTTTCCTCGTGGAGTGGGGTTCAATAGCGCCACGCATCACCTTCTTTCAAGGATTACCCGCAATGGCTTCCAGCAGCAAACAGCAAAAACGCGCCAAGCGCGCTGCCAGCAAGGCCCGCGAGAACCGCATGGTACGCAGCGGCCAGGCGGTCAAGAGCAGCGGCGAGAGCGCCAGCGCCAGCGTCGAGCAGGTGTTCACCAAGGCCATGGAATCGGGCAGCTACACCGCACTGTTCGAAAAGATGAAACAGGCCCAGGACACCGGCCTGGCCTCGATGATTGCCGTGTTCCTGGTCGACCCGCTGCTGGCCCTGGTGCTCAAGGGGCACAAGGAAGAACACTCCACCGACTACATCTGCAAGGTGTTCTGCGCCTACCGCCACTGGCTGGACGGCACCGAAGAGGCCCAAGCGATGCAGTGGCTGGAGAGCGACGAGTTCCAGGACGCCTATGTGCAGGCCTCGGAGATCGTCTCCAAGCAGAAGAAATTCGGTTGAGCAACGACCCGGGCTGCGCCGCAGCCCAGGGCCGGCAAAACCCCCGGATGCTGTGCAACCGGTCAAAAACGGCTTTCCAGCATCGGCCAAAACTGGCACCATCGCGCCTTTTTTCATCACGGCTACGGCCCGTGGAAATGGGGCGCGCGGTCATCCGCGCGACAGTCCGCTGCATCGATGCGACACCCACCTGCCCACAGGCCCTTCGCCCCGCCCGCCGTTGTTGGCTGTCGTTCGAGCGCTATGCTAGCGTTGCGCCTCGCCAGGAAGGCCGACAACAGCAGGCACGCACCAGAACTCAAGAGGACCGCACATGGCCCAGGCCACGCCCGCGCTGGAAATCCGCAACCTGCACAAGCGCTACGGCGCGCAGGAGATTCTCAAGGGCATTTCGCTGACCGCCCGCGACGGCGACGTGATTTCGATCCTGGGGTCGTCCGGTTCCGGCAAGTCCACCTTGCTGCGCTGCATCAACCTGCTGGAAAACCCCCACGAAGGCCAGATCCTGGTCGCCGGTGAAGAGCTCAGGCTCAAGGCCGGCAAGAACGGCGAACTGATCGCCGCCGACAACAGGCAGATCAACCGCCTGCGCAGCGAGATCGGCTTCGTGTTCCAGAACTTCAACCTGTGGCCGCACATGAGCGTGCTCGACAACATCATCGAGGCGCCGCGCCGCGTGCTCGGCCAGAGCAAGGCCGATGCCATCGAGCACGCCGAGGCGCTGCTGGACAAGGTCGGCATCCACAACAAGCGCCACAGCTACCCGGCCGAACTCTCCGGCGGCCAGCAGCAGCGTGCCGCCATTGCGCGCACCCTGGCGATGAAGCCCAAGGTCATTCTGTTCGACGAGCCCACCTCGGCGCTGGACCCGGAAATGGTCCAGGAAGTGCTCAACGTGATCCGCGCGCTGGCCGAAGAAGGCCGTACCATGCTACTGGTTACCCATGAAATGAGCTTCGCCCGGCAGGTGTCCAGTGAAGTCATCTTCCTGCACCAGGGCCTGGTGGAAGAGCAAGGATCGCCGCAGCAGGTTTTCGAAAACCCGAACTCGGCGCGTTGTAAACAATTCATGTCCAGCAACCGCTAACGGAGCAACACGCATGCAGAACTACAAGAAATTCCTCCTGGCCGCTGCCGCCACTCTGGTGTTCTCGGCCAACGCCATGGCCGCCGAAAAGCTGAAAATGGGCATCGAAGCGGCCTACCCGCCCTTCAACAACAAGGATGCCAGCGGCCAGGTCGTAGGCTTCGACAAGGACATCGGCGACGCCCTGTGCGCCAAGATGAAGGTCGAATGCGAAGTGGTCACCTCCGACTGGGACGGCATCATCCCGGCTCTGAACGCCAAGAAATTCGACTTCCTGATCTCGTCGCTGTCGATCACCGACGAGCGCAAGCAGGCCGTTGACTTCACCGACCCGTACTACTCCAACAAGCAGCAGTTCATCGCCCCGAAAAACGTCGACTTCAAGACCGACCGCGCCTCGCTCAAGGGCAAGACCATCGGCACCCAGCGCGCCACCCAGGCCGCGACCTGGCTGGACGACAACGGCGGCATGGACGGCGACTTCAAGGTCAACCTGTACGACGGCCAGGAAAACGCCTACCTGGACCTGACCTCCGGCCGCCTGGACGCCATCCTGGCCGACAAGTACGCCAACTACGACTGGCTCAAGTCCGATGCCGGCAAGAACTACGAGTTCAAGGGCGACCCGGTCAACGAGAGCGACAAGGTCGGCATTGCCGTGCGCAAGGGTGACACCCAGCTGCGCGACAGGCTGAACGCCGCCCTCAAGGAAATCGTTGCCGACGGCACCTACAAGAAGATCAACGACAAGTACTTCCCTTTCAGCATCTATTGATTCGCCCGACCGGCACCGCCCCTGCGGCGGTGCCCGTCCCTGAACAAGCCTGCCCATGAATATTGATCTCTACGGATTCGGTCCGGCCCTGGCGGCTGGCACCCTGATGACCGTGCAACTGGCGCTGTCGGCCCTGTGCCTGGGGCTGGTGCTGGGGTTGCTCGGCGCCCTGGCCAAGACCTCGCCGTACAAGCCGCTGCAGTGGCTTGGCGGTTTCTACTCGACCCTGGTGCGCGGCGTGCCCGAGCTGCTGTGGGTGTTGCTGATCTACTTCGGCACCGTCAGCCTGATGAGCAAGCTGGGCGACCTCCTGAATATTCCCGGCCTTGAGCTGAGCGCCTTTGCTGCCGGCGTGATCGCTCTGGGCCTGTGCTTCGGTGCCTATGCCACCGAAGTGTTCCGTGGCGCAATCCTGGCCATCCCCAAGGGCCACCGCGAAGCGGGCCTGGCCCTGGGCCTGTCCAAGGCGCGGATCTTCTCGCGGCTGATCCTGCCGCAGATGTGGCGCATCGCCCTGCCCGGCCTGGGCAACCTGTTCATGATCCTGATGAAGGACACCGCGCTGGTGTCGGTGATCGGCCTTGAAGAGATCATGCGCCACTCGCAGGTGGCCGTGACCGTCACCAAGCAGCCGTTCACCTTCTACATGGTGGCGGCAATCATCTACCTGGGCCTGACCATCCTTGCGATGATCGGCATGCACTTCCTGGAAAAACGCGCCGCACGCGGCTTCGCGAGGGCCAACCAATGAACTGGGAAGTGATCATCAAGTGGCTGCCACGCCTGGCCCAGGGCGCGACCCTGACCCTGGAGCTGGTGGCCATCGCGGTCATCGCCGGGCTGATCCTGGCCATCCCGCTGGGCATCGCCCGCTCCTCGCGCCACTGGTACGTGCGCGCGCTGCCGTATGGCTACATCTTCTTCTTCCGTGGCACGCCGCTGCTGGTGCAGCTGTTTCTGGTGTACTACGGCATGGCGCAGTTCGAGATCGTGCGCAACAGCGCCCTGTGGCCGTACCTGCGCGATCCGTTCTGGTGCACCGTGCTGACCATGACCCTGCACACCGCCGCCTACATCGCCGAGATCCTGCGGGGCGCGCTGCAGGCCATCCCGCGCGGGGAGATCGAGGCGGCGCGGGCGCTGGGCATGTCCCGGGCCAAGGCGCTGTTCTACATCATGCTGCCGCGCGCGGCGCGCATCGGCCTGCCGGCCTACAGCAACGAAGTGATCCTGATGCTCAAGGCCAGCGCCCTGGCCAGCACCGTGACCCTGCTGGAACTGACCGGCATGGCACGCACGATCATCGCGCGTACCTACCTGCCGGTGGAGATCTTCTTTGCCGCCGGCCTGTTCTACCTGCTGATCTCGTTCCTGCTGGTGCAGGGCTTCAAGGTGCTCGAGCGCTGGTTGCGGGTCGATGCCTGCCAGGGCCGCTGAGGTACTGCAGGGCGAGCCACTGCATAGCCGCTTCCAGGCCCTGGACAGCTTTTTGCTGGAGCACCAGGGCCTGTGGCGGCCGCGGCCGTTTACCCAGCTGCACCTGCCGTGGGAGCGCGAGCACCCCGCCCTGAGTCACTGGCTGCGCCAGCGGCCGCTGAGCGAGGCCGACACCCCGCCTGAACATGCCCCCGCGCCTTATCCACAGCTGGCCGCACAGTGCCAGGCGCTGTCGGCGGTGGGCGAGTTATCCACAATCGAGCTGGCCCCTGCCAACCCGCGCCTGAACGTGGACGTGCCAGGGCGCAAATGGCAGCAGATCGAGGCCTTTGCCGGGCGCCTTGATTTTGCCCGCCAGCCCACGCACTGGCTGGACTGGTGTGCGGGCAAGGGGCACCTGGGCCGGCGCCTGCTGGGCCCGGCGCAGCAACTGACCTGCCTGGAACACGACCCCGCGCTGGTGTTGGCCGGCGAACAGCTCAGCCAGCACCACCGCTTGCCTGCGGAGCATCGCCTGCAGGACGTGATGGCCGCCGATGCCGCCACCCAGCTGGGCAGCCAGCACACCGCCGTTGCGCTGCATGCCTGCGGCGACCTGCACGTGCGCCTGATGCAACTGGCCAGCGCTGGCGGCTGCCGTCAGCTGGCGATTGCGCCGTGCTGCTACAACCGTATCAGCGCAGCGCACTACCAACCGTTATCCACAGCCGCTCAAGCTTCGACGTTGAGCCTGTCGGTCGACGACCTGGGCCTGCCGCTGAGCGAAACCGTCACCGCCGGCAACCGCGTGCGCCGCCAGCGTGACGCATCGATGGCGCGGCGCCTGGGCTTCGACCTGCTGCAGCGCGAGGTACGCGGCTGCGACAGTTACCTGCCCACCCCTTCGCTGCCCAGCCACTGGCTGCACAAGCCCTTCGCCCAGTACTGCCAGGACCTGGCCGAACTCAAGGGGCTGCATGTGACGGGTGCGCCCGACTGGGCGGCACTGGAACAGGCTGGCTGGGCGCGACTGGCCCGGGTGCGCAACCTTGAACAGGTGCGCAACCTGTTCCGCCGCCCGCTGGAGCTATGGCTGGTGTTGGATCGCGCACTGTACCTGGGCGAACAGGGCTTCGAGGTGCGCCTTGGCAGCTTCTGCCCCTACCCTCTCACGCCTCGGAATCTGATGCTTTTGGCAGAGCGCGGTTGACGTGCAAACCTGTGGATAAGTCTGTGCGCAACATTTTGATGAATCGCTGAAAAAGCCGCCCGACAAGGGCTGGCGACAGCTGGTCATTTTTTGTTCACCTTCTAAACCTGAGCAAAAACAGCCATTTGCGCAAAGACGAACGGGCTGGCCACTGGCGATGCACTACGCGCCGAGTTGGCATGCAGCTTGTGCATAAGCATTTTCGCGAATGGCTCTAAGGGCTGCGATCAGGCCAGTTTCAGCAGGCCCATGCCGCCCAGCAGAAGCAGCAGGCCAAGCCAGCCGCGGCCGGCCAGGCGCTGGCCGAACAGGGCCCAGCCCATGGCCACGGTGGCAAGAATGCCGAAGCCGCCCCAGATGGCGTAGGCCATCGACAGAGGGATGTCCTTGACCGCCTGGGCCAGCGCCGTGAAGGCAGCCAGCACGCAGACGATCGACGCCGCCGCGACCCAGCGCTTGCGCAGGCCATCGGAGTACTTGAGCAGCAGGTTGGCGAGCACCTCGAGCACGATGGCCAGTGCCAGCCAGGCAAAGGGGATCACTTGCAGGCTCAGCATGGCAGGGCCTCCCCGGTGGTTTCACGGCGGGCGCTGCGGGTACCGGACTTGATCAGCAGGATACCCGCGATCATCACGCCCAGGCCCAGGGCCTTGAGCAGGCCGATGCTTTCACCCAGCCAGGTGACGCTGACCACGGTGATCAGCACGATGCCGATGCCTTCCCACAGGGCGTAGGCCACACCCAGCGGCACGCGCTTCACGGCGAGCGCGAGGAAGCCGTAGGACAGGCCGATCATGGCGTACATGAGGGCGTGACCGAGAATCGGCGAATGATCGGCGGCGAATTTCATCGACGTGGTGCCGATCACTTCGGCCACGATGGCGATGAACAGATAGATCCAGGAACGCATGGTGCCCTCCCATGGGCATTACGAAAAACGCGAGGGGCTGACGGGGGCGTCAGCGAAAAAGCCGGGGTTTGGGAGGGTGGCGCTAGAGGTCGCCGGTCCAGTGACGTTCACGGGAAACCAGGCGGGAGGTGAGGAGCGGCAACGCTTGAGTGTTCAACATAATGCACAACAAATTAGCTGAGGGCATTGTATAAGTCAAATCGATAGAGAATGCCTAATGAATTTTGCTGCGGATCATTCGTTATTTGGTGAAAGCCCCTGAAAGGTGGCTGCAAGGCGCGTAAATTATAATTACCAAATCCGGCGTAGCCTGTAAGGCCCAATCGCGGGTCAAGCCCGCTCCCACAAGGTTGGCGGCGACCCCTGTGGGAGCGGGCCTGACCCGCGAAGGCCGCAACGCTGACCCCGCCCCCCCTGCGAGTCAAATCGCCACACCACCTCATATCACATCAATTAATTATTGTACTGCAATAATTTTTGCTCAATAATCCGCCCCGTTCAAACCAGACCAAGGAAAAACCATGAACAGCAAAACAGTGGCCTACGCACGCTCGCGTCTGCGTGCAATCGGTGCCTTTGCGGCGTTGCTGGCGTGGGGTACGGCGCTGGCCGAATTTGGCTGCAATGCCTGGTTCTGGCTTTTCGACCGGCACGACGTGCTGGCCGCCTACCTGCAAAGCTTCGCCGACCAGATGCCCCTGCTGGTGGCGCCGGGCTTCCAGCCCAGTGCCCTGGCCCAGGCACTGGTCATCACCCTGGACATGATCCCGGCCAGCCTGTCGGTACTGGCCCTGTACCTCACCGGCCTGTTCTTCATCCGCCTGTCACGCGGCCAGACGTGGACGGCCTCCAACATCAAGCTGCTGTGGTGGGTGGGCCTGCTGTGCATCGGCCTGCCGTTGCTGTGGCCGGTGATCGCCACCTTGCAGGGCCTGGCCTTCTGCATCGACCTGCCGCCAGGCGAAAGGAGCTTCAGCGTGGGGATCGGTGTATCATCCGCGGCGGTTTACGAGATCATGAAGGGCATATTGCTGTGTGCCTTCTCCCTCCTCATGCGTGACGCCAAGACCATCAGCGATGAACACAACTGTTATGTCTAGCCTAGCCCCATGCCGATAATCATCAGGCTCGACGTCGTGATGGCCCGGAACAAGATCCGTTCCAAGGACCTGGCCGAGATTATTGGCATTACCGAAGCTAACTTATCGTTGCTGAAGAACGGCAAGATCAAGGGTTTCAAGATCGAGACCCTGGAGAAGCTGTGTCGCGCGCTGAAGTGCCAGCCGGGAGACCTGCTGGAATTCAACGAGGACTGAACAAGGAACACCCTCTCGTGAGCATCACCTTTCACTGGCGCGCAGCGCTGCTGCTGGCCGCCGGCCTGCTGGGCGGCTGTGGGCCGAGCTACACCTATCGCTATTCGCCACCGCCGAGCCAGCACGGCATGCAGTGCATCAGCGCGTGCTCGCAGCAGCGCAACTACTGCGGGCAACTGGCACGCATGCAGGACAACGCCAACCAGGCCCTGTACCAGTCCGAGATGCGCAGTTACCAGTACTGCCAGCAGGGCAAGAGCAAGAAGGATGCGCGGCGCAGTTGCTACTACCCGAGCTACCCCTACAGCGCGGGCCTGTCGAGTGATTGCGGGCGCGAGTACGACCAGTGCTACCAGGGTTGTGGCGGCACGATTCACCGGATATTGAACAAGGACTGACGGCTTGCGGGCCGCATGATGCAATCGGGAAAACACACATGACCATGAACACCTTCAACACCATCGCCCTGGTGGCCTTTGCCCTGCTGCTGGGTGGCTGTGCCGGTGGGCACGCCAGCCGCGGCGACAGCCTTGCGGGCTGGGACATGCCGCAGATGCAGGTGCTGGGCGACAACGGCCTGCCGGCGCAGCCGCATCGCTACGTGAAATGCGGCAAGCGTGGCTGCCATGAACAGAAGCCGATGCTGTTCGACCCGGCCAAGGCCGAACCGACGGCCGAAAGCCTGCATCGCGGGTGGTAGTAGAAGGGCTGCAGGCCACGTGAAACGCAGCCTGCGGCCAGATTGAACGGAAGTAGTTTACAGAACCAAACCGATCGCTATAATAGCGCCCCTATGCCGGTATAGCTCAGTTGGTAGAGCAACTGACTTGTAATCAGTAGGTCCCGGGTTCGACTCCTGGTGCCGGCACCATATAGAATAAGGCTCGCAGCGATGCGGGCCTTTTTCGTTTTTGATTCGGGGTTACGCCGGGGTTACGTTTTCGGTAAATCTTCAGCGATATCCACCAGTCGTTTTCGGCCTTCAGAGCCGCGAAGGTCGCACTACACGCGCGTACCGGTCGCGAAACTACGATTCCAGTTGGATTGGATGAACAGCGCTCTATCTATCTGTCTTTCGCGTTGAACGATCTGACGAGCCCGCTGCAAAGAGTTTCGCCGCGCGCTATCTAACGCCTCTCCACATTAGGGCCAAAGGGATGGAAAACCCAGACACTTGGACTTTCTTAACCAATACGCGCGCGGAAGAAATCGCAGGGGCGATTTGCTCACTCAGGTGATACACCACACTGCTACGCTTTCCTCTCCACGGAGGAAACACAATGTTGAACTCAGACCTACTCCCGTCCTTACTCTTCAAAATCAACGAAAACCAACTCGCCCTCGAAGCTGCCATCTTGGAGCTTTCAAACTGGGTCGAGCAGCGGGGCTCGGCTGAGGTTGCCGAAAACGTACGTGGCGCACTAGAAGCCATCGACAAAAATGAAGAGTTCATCAAGCTGACGATTGCAGTGATGATGGCTCCAGAGTGACAGCCATCGGCGAGAAGAGGTCTGTCGCGAACCTCTACAATGGGTTGTGGATTCAACCGGTCACCACCGGCAGAAAACGGCCAATTGCTGCCTGTGGTGGGGGACAGAGGTTGACAAAACGGGCGTTCAGGCACCCAGCTCTCAGCCGAACTTGTTGAAGGCACAAAGCCACATTCAGCGGCAGAGAGGTCTATTAAAAAGGCTTAAAACTGGCGAAGATGTCTGCCTCCAGTCAGACAGAGAATTTTGGAATGACCGACCGATTTCTCCTTTACAAATAGAAACCCCATGAAAGAATTGCAAATAAATAACATTACCAACAATGTTAAGGAAAACAATGAAAAGTGAATTTAAGTGGTATTTCAAGCCTGATGCTGACGAGATTGAGCGGATCTGGAAAGATGGAATATTGACAGTTGACGCAAATGTTTTGCTCGACCTGTATAGATACCACGAGAGAACAAGAAATAGTTTGCTCGAAAGCATGCAGAATTTTGAGGGTGAGCTGTGGCTGTCCAGGCAAGCTTCAGAGGAATTTTTTCGCAATAGGAATAAAGTAATTGTTTCCTCTAGCAAAACTTTCAAAGAAGCCAAGGATGAAATCGAAAAACTACGCAACTCAATCGAATCGACAGTCAGCCAGCTTAAAGGTAATCGAATAATACCTGCGGATGTAGCAGACAAAATGTTGGAAGAGATTTCACCCAGCATACATAACGCGCAAGAAAGAATTGAAGAAGCAAAAAGAACCCACCCGAACTTCCTTAACGAAGACGACGTGCTCGAAAAGGTCGCTGCTCTTTTTGAAGGTGCGATCGGGGATAAATTCCCAGATGCAGATTTAGCAAAAATCACCGCTGAAGCAGAGGAGAGAAAGACCAACAAAATCCCTCCCGGCTATTTGGATGATGGTAAGGATGGCGACAGGCCCTACGGTGATTTTTTCCTCTGGAGACAAATTCTTGACTACTCCAAAAATAATTCAAAACCAATCTTGCTTGTTACATCTGAACGCAAAGAGGATTGGTGGGAAAAGCTCTCCGGAAAAACTACGGGACCTAGGATTGAATTGTTAAGAGAGGCCAGTGAGTATACGGGGCAGCGCGTACTCATCTATCAAACAGACAGATTCTTAGAGTTTTCATCACAACGTAAGGGGCAAACTGTTGACACTGATGCCGTTGAGGAAATTAGAGCTGTAGATAATTTGAGATCCGAAAAGGAACATGCTGTAGAAGTCTTGTCACAGGATGTAATTTCCTATTCAGAAGATCATCATAGCGGAGAGCTGATTGTCCATCTTAGAAGGCCAGTAAAAAACTTCACTAGCAGCGGTCATTTTGACCCTGTAATGGATGGCCCCCCAGAAGTAAGCGTAGCATTGATTTCGGCACCGACCGAATTGCCAAACTGTAGTATTAGGGCAGGAACAGGGACAAACTACGACTTTAATATTCATATTAAATCTGACAACCAAAACGAACTCCTCCCTGTTGGCGAGTATGTTTTTGAATACAATGCTCGTTTTGTGCGCGAAGAAATTGTCGAATAACTCGATAGTGAGTCAAGGCGAGGCATAACTTAAGACTCCCGTCCGACTTATGACACCAATTACGTGGTTAGCTTGCAGAAACGTACAAACAAAAAAGGAAGCACTGCATGCATTGTTTATTGAGCGGAAGGGTTAAACCCTCCGCTCAAGTTTTTTACCACGGGAACAGAAAGTTAGCCGGTTGGGATGGCGAAGCTACTTCTGTCAGTTCTTTGCTCTACCGGCTTCTATCATCCTATACTAGATCGATTGAATAGAGTCTAATTCCCTAAAAGCATTCGAGCGATTAGTTTTGAACGAGAGCCACTTGGGGCTAATCGACTGCTTGGGGCCGATTTTTGCTTGTCGCCACCGTCAGCTTAGGGTCGTTTTTCTGCCTCTCGCGACCGGAACAGAACGGCCAGAAGCAGACATCCATCGACGGCCACTATCAACATAAAGCGCATTGCGAAAACCGATCTGGGCCGCCGCGAACGTCATTCGGCGAGCTCTGAAAATCGGCGTGTTTGCTTGGGGGCTTCGAGTCCCCTGACAGCTCGAAGAGCCAATAACCAACCTCATGCCATTTGCCAAGCGTGTAGCCAACCTCGGGGAATGTGCCAACGTGATTGAATCCTAGACTTTCATGTAGCTCCACGCTCCCGGCATTCGGCAGTGAGATGCCGGCATAGACGGAGCGAAAGCCTTGCTGAGCCAAGATGGGCAACAGCGCTGCGTAAAACCTGCGACCAACACCGGCACGACGTTCGTTCTGGTCGATGTACACCGTGACTGTAGTGGTCAACTAATACCGGACACTGCGTTAAGTTTTTCTTCAACCACGGCGGGCGCTAGTCCGCCGTTGAATTGGTGTGGCCGTTGCCAGTTGTAGCGCTGCATCAAAAACCGACCAATATCCTGCTGTGCCAGGGAAGCACTCATGTATCCCACTGTTGGCACCCATTCTGTTTTCAAACTGCGAAACAACCGCTCCATCGGCGCGTTGTCGTGGCAGTTTCCCCGTCGACTCATGCTCTGTTTGAACCGATAACGCCACAGCCGCTGACGGAAGCTTCGGCTGCCGTATTGGCTGCCTTGGTCGCTGTGAAACAGCACGCTCTGTGGCCGACCACGCTGTTCATAGGCCATGTCCAATGCCTTGATCACCAGGTCGGCATCGGGCTTCGCTGAAAATGCCCAGCCCACCACGCGGCGGGCGAATAGATCGATGACGGCAGCCAAATAGTGCCAGCAACCTTGAGCCCAGACATAAGTGATGTCACCGCACCAAACTTCGTTTGGTGCCGATACGGTGAACGCTCGATCCAGCACGTTCGGGATATCTGGTCGCTCGACCGTCGCTTTTTTGTAGGCATGTGAACCGGGTTGCTTACTGATTAGCTTCATTTCGCTCATCAGCTTACGCACCTTGAAGCGCCCAATTTCTATGCCTTCCTCCCGCATCATGAACATGATGCTTCGGCTGCCCGCCGCGCTGCGGCTTTGGGTGAACAGTTCGTTCACTCGGCTGCGTAAAACCAGCCGCTCAACGTCGGGAATTCGACGTTTTCGGCAGTGCGCGTAGTAGCAAGATCGGGTGACTTCAAATACCGAGCACAACAGATCAACAGGCTCTTCAGAGCGGAGCTAATCGATTAACGCGAACGCTCGTGTTCCTCGGCCATCAAGAGCGCGGTGGCCTTTTTTAGGATCGATTTTTCCCGTTCCAGCCGATTGATTCGGGCTTCTAATTCCTGGATTTTTTGCTGCTCGGGCGTCAGCGCCTTGCTGGTCGGAGTGACACCGCCTCGCTCTTGCTGGAGCTGATTGACCCATCGACGCAGGGCCGACTCCACCAAGCCGAGCGAACAGGCTGCTTCGATGTGGCTGTAGCCTTGGTCGAGCACCAGGCTGGCAGCTTCGCGCTTGAACTCGGGCGTAAAGGTACGACGTTGCTTGGTCATCAGACACCTCTCTATGGCAAGCATTCTCGCCTAAATGGGTGTCCGGAATCATTAGACCACTACATTGATTACCTCGACTACCACTGAGGAGTTCCCCAAATGGCCATGTTCAACCCCCCGCACCCAGGCGAAACCTTGCGCGAAGATGTGTTGCCCGCCCTGGATATAAAGGTGGCCGAGTTTGCACGTCGGCTCGGTTACGCCAGAGAAACACTGTCTTGAATCCTTCACGGCCATGCACCTGTCAGCCCGGACCTCGCCGTCCGGCTTGAACGAGCCGGCATCGGCAAGGCTCGAACCTGGCTGGCCATTCAGGCTGACTGGGATCTGTGGCAGGCCGAGCATCGAGAGCAACCTGTGATCGAGCGCTTTGCGTCTATCGCGTGATACTGAAAAAGCCTACGCCGATGGTTTTTCAGTTATCCACAAGCATGGCGCTCGAGCGCACGCTCAAGGTCAGCCAACTCAACACCTGTCCCTCGCCGCACCTCGCGACACGCCCCGCGCAATCAACCCTCACCCGTAACCCTTCCCCTGTCAGATGCCCTGGATACTTGCCCAACATCAGCTCGACCTACGTATCGCTCATGGGGTGGCAGCTGTACGCGAGTTGGCGGGCCTCTTCGCCGGCAAGGCCGGCTCCTACAAAGGACCACGCCGTCGGTTGGAGCCAGCCTTGCTGGCGAATGGCACCCCACGCTAGTGGGCGCTCTGCCCTTCAAGCAACGCCAGAATCCGCGGCCAACCGGCAATGCCTGCCAACGCCAGCGAAGTCTGGCCGTTGCCGTTGGGCAGCAACGGGTCAGCGCCATGACGCAACAGCGCATCCACCACCGTGTAATTGCCCGCCAGCACCTCGCGGTGCAGCATCAGCCATCCCTCGTCATCCGGGTCTCGGGCCACCTGCGGCTGTGCGCTCACGCCCTCCTCGATCTTGTCGCGCATGTTCAAGGCCATCGGGTGCTCGGTGCATTCCAGCACCGCCAGCGTCTGCTGGTCTTCAGCACGGCTCAACGTACGGGAGAGCAGCCAAGGCTGCTGACCTTCTGCAGCCGGGACGACTTCGACCAAACCCGGCTCACCGAAATCCATACCCCAGGCCTCATCGTGCTCCAGGCGCTCGTCTTCGTGCATGGCCGCGCGTATCGCATCGACGGTGAAGCCGCCGTACACATGGCCCTGGCGCACATACATCCAGTCGTTCAGCAAGGCCAACGGCAGCGTCACAGGCTCCCACGCCTTGAACGAGGTGGCCCAGCTTGGTTCATTCATCAGCACGCCGGTGATGGACTGCCCATCGAACTCGATCTCGCTCACCCACATGTTCTCGACGCTGGGTACCTCGGGGTCGTCGCTCTCGATGGGGAAGGACATTTTCACAGCCGCCATGTCCAGGCCCTTCACGATCCTGCGCGCCTCCCACGACAGCTCTCGCCAGAAATACTTGAACGTCGCCTGAGCACTGGCCACGGCGGCCTTGAACTCGTCGCTTTCGCCTTCAACACCGTAGATGATCTGTTCGGTCATAGGTAAATCGTTCCATCGCCTGGTTCACTGAAATGCTCAAGCCAGAGCACTTGCGGCCTGTGCCGCCACTTGAAAAACGGGAGCAGGATAACCTGATCCAGCGAACGTGACAGTCTTGCCCCCAAGCCCCCGTTACGCTAAAAACCTGCACCCTTGGATACCACGCAAAAGGACAGGCCCAATGTTTGAAAACATCACTGTTACCGGCAGCCCGCTGGTGCTGTCCACAGACGCCGAAGTGGACCAGGCACAAGCTGTGTTGGGTACCCGCTTCCCCACAGGCTACCGCGAGTACGTCACGCAGTTCGGCGAAGGCATTCTTGGCGGCGTGTACGTGCGCATCTACCCGCCCCATCAACTGCTGCACGGCGAAAACAGCCAGGCCCAGTGGGTTGAGCGCATCAACCAGTACTGGTTCTGGGACGACGACAAGGAGCTGATGCCCAAGGAAAAGGCCCTGCAGTGCATCATCATTGGCGACACCTACGACGGCGACGAACTCATCATTCACCCCAGCGACCCGGAGCGCATCTATGTGCTGCCACGCCACAGTGAAGCCGCCCTCGTCGCGGGTAACGGGCTGGTGGAAGCGATCGAATGGCTGTGCAGTTCGAATGTGCTGACCGAAGCGTTCACCGAGCGAGACTTCGAACCGTTCGACAGCCGTGTACAGCCCTGACATGAAACGAATACCCAGGCGCACCCACGCCGGGTATTCGCCCGAACAATGAAATCCCGGTCGTCATCCAGCAAGACCCAACGTCCGGCCTTGGCTTGACCGGGCCCTGCACTTCGAATCGCTGGTAGCCGATGGTTTTTCAGTTACCCACAAGCACGGCCCTCGAGCGCACGCTCAAGGTCAGCCAGCTCAACACCTGCACCCTCACCGCACCTCGCGACACGCTCCGCGCAATCAAACCACACCATTATCCCTTGCCCTGTAAGTTGCCCTGGATACTTGCGCAACATCAGCTCGACCTGCGTATCACTCAACCATGCCGCGCGGTCCAGGGACCAGCGCGGGTCCTGGAACTCGAACAGGCAGGCACCCGACACGGCATCGATAATCCGCGGCGGATACACCCAGTGCGAGTTGCCGGCTTCCCACGGCGCAGCCTCGATGCGATAGCGGCCGTCGGGTGAGGTGGATTGGGTTTCAAATTGGGTCATCGGCATCGTGCTCCGTGCATGATCGGAAAGTCTGTCACAACAGGGGCTGAACAGGTCGGCCCCTGTCGCTTCCTCTACGCAGTGGCCTTGCGATTGCCCATGCCGTCGAGCACCGCATCCACCAGCACCTTGGCTAATTCCGTCGAATGCAACGAGACCCACAGCAAAACTTTGCTGGTGGAGTCCTCGGGGTGCAAACAGGCTTTCTGGAGGGTGTCGAAGATGCCTCTGAGCAACAGCGAGGCATGCATCAGGGCGTCTTCTTCGGGTATGTCTGCGCGTACCAGGAAGAATGGCGAGTGGCCGATACAAGGATCAATGCTGGGCTCACACATCAGAGCAGCCGGCGGATCAGGAACGATTTTTTTCATGGCGATCACTTTTTGTAGAGTGAAGCTGCCACTGCTCGCGACCAAGCAAGTTGGGTGGCAGCTGTACGCGAGTTGGTCGACCGGGACAAAAAGATCAAAACCCGGCAGGCACGAGGCCTCCCGCGTACAACCGCCATAGGCGGCGCCGAAGCGTGATTTTTTGTCAACGGGCGACCAAACCCGATCGCTGATGCTCAGCGACCGCAGGAGCCTAACGGCCTGCCTGAACCCCAGCAAGGCGCACCGCCCACGCAAAATCTGTCCGCATATTACAGTCCTTCAGACGTGTCTGGCCAAACGTGTGTAAACGCAGCCCTACGCCGCAGTGGACGGCCTCTTCGCCGGCAATGCCGGCTCCTGCAGGGTGGCACCCACAAACGTACAAGCCAGCCAAAGGCTGGCCGTTTAACGTCACCTGCACACCACCTACCCACACTCGCAGGGGACACAATGGAAATCTTTCTCTACGCCTTCAGCGTGATGTACAGCCCCGGCCCGGTGAACGTGATGGGCCTGAACGCCGGCCTTACAGGCCAGTTTCGCCGCACCGCAGGCTTCTTCGTCGGCGTGGGCGGCGCAATGTTCGTGCTGTTCATCCTGTTCGGCTACACCGGCGAAGCCATCATCTCCAAGGCCGCGCTGCCCTACCTCGCCCTGGCCGGCGGGCTCTACACCAGCTACCTGGCCTTCAAGGTCTACACCGCCAGGGTCCAGCTCACCCAATCGTCCGATGCCCCCGCCAAGGCGCTGACCTTCTGGAACGGCTTTCTGATCCAGGCCCTCAACCCCAAAGGCATGATGGTGGTGCTGCCGATCACCAGCGTGATGTTCCCCGCCGCGCACCTCAGCGGCGCCAGCATCGCCGCGGTGTCGGCGCTGATCGCCCTGGGCGCTGCCGGCGCGCCGGGCCTCTACGCCTTGCTGGGCGCCGTGCTGGGCAAGCGCATCAGCAAAGAGGTGTACTTCAACCTGTTCAACCGCCTGATGGGCATCGCCCTGGCCGTGTGCGCCGCCTTCATGTTCCACGATTTCTACATTCACATTCAGGCAAACGCCGGCACGCTGTAACCTGTGTTGTCGCCGGCCTGACTCTATCGCTCGAAAGGTGAGCAGAATGCTCGATCTACCGTCACCGCAAGACTGGGTGAAACACGCCCCACCGTCCCCCAGGGTCGAACGCCTGGAGGCCTTCTTCAGCGCCCACGGTTTCGACCCGCACCGCCACGATACCTATGCCATCGGCCGCACCCTGGCCGGGGTGCAGAGCTTCAGCTACCGCGGCGCCAGCCGGCACAGCCTGCCGGGGGAGATCCTGGTGCTGCACCCGGACGAGGTGCACGACGGGCATGCGGGCTCGGCGTCGGGGTTTCGCTATCGCATGCTCTACCTCACCCCGGCGCTGGTGCAGGAGGTGCTCGGGGGCCAGCCGTTGCCGTTTCTCAAGGGCGGGATCTCCCGCGACCCGCGCCTGGCGGCCGCCACCCACGCGATGCTCGCGAGCATGGACGACAGGCTAGACCCGCTCGAAGAGGACGACGCGCTGCTGGGCCTGGTAAGCGCGCTGCAGGCCGTGTGCGGGCGCCCGGCATCAAGGCAGGCCCACGACTACGCCGCCGCCCGGCGTGCCCGCGAGTACATGGATGACAGCCTGGAGCAGCCCATCACCCTGGATGACCTGGCCGCCTGCGCCAACCGCGACCGCTGGAGCCTGTCCAAGGACTTTCGCGCCTACTTCGGCACCAGCCCCCACCGCTACCTGACCCTGCGCCGCCTCGACCGTTTCAAGGCCTCGGTGTTCGCCGGTCAGTGCCTGGCGGACGCAGCCGTAGAGGCCGGTTTCTTCGACCAGAGCCATATGTCCAGGCACTTCAAGAACGCCTACGGCATCACCCCCTCGCGCTGGTGCAAACCCCTGCTCGGGCGCCTTGATTGAGTTTGCGCGCTGGCGGGTGGTGGGGTCGCCGACCTTGATATCCCCACCCCCATCCGTTATAGATAAAAAGGAAACCATAACGAAAAGAGGCCATTCCAGCCCCCCATGAACGAGATCACACGCATCTTTCGCCCTTCAGGCCCCCATTTTGCGCCCTGCGCTGATGGCTACGGGCCGAACACAGTCACCCCTTCCCCGCTCTCGACCCTGTTCCACGCACTGTCGATTCCGCCAGGCAACATCCTGCTGGCCCAGATGCGCAAGCGCCCCGTCCCTCCACCTGCACCGTAGCGCCTGAATTCCACCACCCTCGGCTTTTGCCGCTCGGGGTTGGGGAGCCTTTGCATTTTTTTCAGCGTTCAACTGTTCAGGAATCTCTATGACTCTTCGTGTAGCCATCATCGGTGCCGGCCCGTCCGGCCTTGCGCAACTGCGTGCCTTCCAATCCGCCCATGCCCAGGGCGCCCCCATGCCCGAAATCGTCTGCTTCGAAAAGCAGGCCGACTGGGGCGGCATGTGGAACTACACCTGGCGCACCGGCCTCGACCAGCACGGCGAACCGGTGCACGGCAGCATGTACCGCTACCTGTGGTCCAACGGCCCCAAGGAATGCCTTGAATTCGCCGACTACAGCTTCGACGAACACTTCGGCCGGCCGATCTCCTCGTACCCGCCGCGCGAAGTGCTGTGGGACTACATCCAGGGCCGCGTGAAAAAGGCCGGGGTGCGCGACTACATCCGCTTCAACACCGCGGTCAAGAACGTCAGCTTCGATGAAACCACCCGCGAGTTCACCGTCAGCGCCTACGACTACAGCGCCGGGCAGGGCATCGAGCAGGTGTTCGATTACGTGGTGGTCGCCAGCGGGCACTTCTCTACGCCGCACGTGCCGGAATTCGAAGGGTTCGAGCGCTTCGCCGGGCGCATCCTGCACGCCCACGACTTTCGCGAGGCGATGGAGTTCAAGGGCCAGGACCTGCTCATCGTCGGCAGCAGCTACTCGGCCGAAGACATCGGCTCGCAGTGCTACAAGTACGGCGCGCGCTCGATCACCACGGCCTACCGCACCCAGCCGATGGGCTACAAATGGCCCAAGGGCTGGGAGGAGCGCCCGCAGCTGGTGCGTGTCGAGGGCAACCTGGCGTTCTTCGCCGACGGCTCGAACAAGCGCGTGGATGCGATCATCCTGTGCACCGGCTACCAGCATCACTTCCCGTTCCTGCCCGACGAACTGACCCTCAAGACCAACAACCGCCTGTGGCCAACCGGCCTGTACCAGGGCGTGGTGTGGGAGCAGAACCCGCAGCTGATCTACCTGGGTATGCAGGACCTGTGGTACAGCTTCAACCTGTTCGACGCCCAGGCCTGGTTCGCCCGCGACTACATGCTGGGGCGCATCAAGTTGCCGGCCAAGGCCGACATGCAGGCCGACAGTGCCCGCTGGCGCGCCGATGAAGAGGCCCTGGACACCACCGCCTCGATGTACGAATTCCAGGGCCGCTACATCAAGCACCTGATCGCGCAGACCGACTACCCCAGCTTCGATATCGATGCCGTGAACCGCATCTTCCTCAAGTGGAAGAGCGACAAGAAGAGCGACATCATGGGCTATCGCGACAAGTCGTACCGTTCGGTGATCACCGGCACGGCAGCGGTGCCGCACCATACGCGGTGGCTGAAGGCGATGGACGACTCGCTGGAGGAGTACCTGCGCGAAACGGACGGCAAGAAGGGCGAAGTGAAGGCGCTGCGCGGGTAGCCTCGCCGACGCCCGAAACCGGTGCCCCCACAAGACCGGCCCTTGCCGGCGCGGCCTCTACTGCGGGCACTGGTAACCGGTTTGCCCCCGCTGCAGGCCGATGACCTCGCGATGCACCTGGCTGGGCCCGTAGTCGGCATTCCAGCCACGGCGTTCGGCCACCGGCTGCGGCGCATAGCCGTCCTTGCAGGCCAGCAGGTGGAGCATCACGTTCGCCTCGCCCATCAGCGGCTCCAGCTTGAGGGTGCGCCTGGGCGCCAGTTGTACCCTCCCCTGCGCGTCGCTGCGGGCCACCACCACCCCTGCATCAATAATGCTCACCCCGGCCAGTGGCTGCCGGGTGTGCTGATCGACGACCGTGGTGTCGAGCCCGTCGTGCACGATCACCGAGCGCGGCATGCAGCCTTGCAGCAGCAACAGCGCGGGCAAAGCGGTGTACCTCCACCAGCGAAATCGGACTGTCATGGCAAGCTCCTGCAAGGCCTGAAACACGGCAGTCTACTTGCGCGACCGGATTTGTGCAGAAGCGTCGAGATCGACACGCAGGTGCCTTTCCGTCGCCCGTGGCGCTCACGTATCATCCGCCCCCTGCCCCGGCCCACATGGACGTCCGATGACCCCCGCCGCCCGCCTGTTCACCCTGCTGGCTTCCAGCACCCTGCTTGCCCTTGCCCTGCACACTCCGGCCGCCGTCGCCGCCGGCTTCGATTGCAGCAAGGCACGCACCCTCATTGAAAAGTCGGTGTGCGACACGCCAACGCTGTCGGCCAAGGACGACCAGCTCAACGCGCTGTACAAGCCACTGATGACCCGGCGCATCTATCGCGAACTGGAAACCCGTTGGGTAAACGAGGTGCGCGACCGCTGCCAGACCGCCACCTGCCTTGAGCGCGCCTACGACCTGCAGATCCGCAAACTGACCGCGCTGCCGCCACCGCCCGTGCCCGGCCTGCGCGACGCGGTGCCGCTGCCCCAGGGCAGCGCCTACCGTACCCTGCAGGACGAGCCGTGGCCGCGCTTTGCGCTGGCGGCTATCCCGGACATGTACCCCGATTCGCTGGCCCAGCTGATCGATGTGGGCATCAAGGACGGCGTGCTGTACGCGCTGCTCTACGTGGCAAATTCGTCCGACGGCCCCGGCTACAACCAGGACAACTGGTCGGTGCAGCCGTCTTCGGGCGTGCTGCTCGAATACGCCGACAACCGCCCCGGCCTGCATGTGATCGACCGCGACGTGCGCTTTGCCGGCTGGCGCATCAGCGAGCTGATGGACCAGGGTGAACGCTATGCCGGCATCCAGGACGGCGCGTTCTACTACCGCCAGCGCACCGAGGGCGAGCTGCAGCAGGCCATGGTCTACACCCTGGGCAGCCGCCAGCCGCCGCAGGCCACCACCACGGTGTTCCACGCCCAGTCGCGCACGCTGCGCTTTGCCAAGGCAAGGGTGCTGGGCAACATGAACGACGAGAACAGCGACCTGCGCCTGAACTACGAACACGCCCTGCCGCGCCCCGCCAGCGAAACCGTGCTCGACCCCGAGAGCGGCGGCTGGAGCCTGTCCAACCTGGCCTGGAGCGAGCGCCGCCAGGTGCTGTACTTCGAGAACAGCGGCGCCATGGCCTGCATCTGGCGGGTCGACCTGAGCGGCAAGGTGCTGTCCAAGATCGTGCCCGAACACACGGCCGGGCAACCGCTGGCGGTGGAGCTCGACGGCCGTGAAGCGATCGTGTACGTCGAACACGACCAGTTGATGTTCGCCCTGTCGCCCGACCTGTAAGGACACCCCCATGCATACCGTGACCCGCCTGCTCACCCTGCCCGCCTTGCTGGCCCTGGCCCTGCACGCGCCGGTGGCCTCGGCCGCCGGTTTCGATTGCAGCAGGGCCAACACGATTCTGGAAACCGCGATTTGCAACACGCCCTCGCTGTCGGCCAAGGACGACCAGCTGAATGCGCTGTACACCCCGCTCAAGGCGCAGAAGATATTCCGCGAGCTGGAAACCGACTGGCTGAAGAACGTGCGCAACCAGTGCAAGACCCCCGAGTGCCTGGAGAGCGCCTACGACCGCCAGATCCGCCGGCTGACCGCCGTGCCGGCACCGGCGCCGGTTGCCTCCGACAGCCTCGCACCGCTGCCCAAGGGCGAGGTGTACGCAAAGGTCGAGGACGCGCCGTGGCAGCGCTTTGCCCTGGCCCCGTTCATCGGCATGAGCGAGGACTCGGTGGCGCAACTGATCGATGTGACCGTCAAGGACGGCGTGCTGCACGCGTTCGTGTACGTCTCCGGCGACCCTGACGGGCCCACCTACGTGCAGGACAAACACCTGACGCTGGCCACCTCCGGTACCCTGCTCGAATACGCCGACGATCACCCCGGCTGGCATGTGATCGCGCGCAACGTGCGCTTTGCCGGCTGGTCCCACAGCGGCTTCAACGACCAGCGCGAGCGCTACGCCGGGGTGCAGGACGGCGCGTTCTACTACCGCCAGCGCAGCAACGGCGAGCTGGAGCAGTCGATGGTGTATGCCGTGGGCAGCCAGCAGCCGCCGCAACCGACCACCCAGGGCTATCACGCCGGCTCCAACACCGTGCGCTTTGCCAAGGCGCGTGTGCTCGAAGACCTCAACGTGGCCAACGACCAGTTGCGCCTGGCCTACGAAAGCGACGGCAACTCGCGCGGCTACGAGAGCGTGATGGCGCCCGACTCCAGTGGCTGGAGCCTGGTCAACCCGATCTGGAGCGAACACCGCCCGGTGCTGTACTTCGACAACAGTGGCGGCATGGCCTGCGTCTGGCGGGTCGACCTGGTGAACAAGGTGCTGTCCAAGATCGTGCCCGAGCACGAGGCGGTGTCGGCCCGCCCGGTGGACATCAATGGCCGCGAAGCGCTGGTGTATGTGCAGGAGAACCAGCTGATGTTCGCCATCGCCCCGGATCAGTAACCCTGTGGCAACGCTCGGGCCCGCCAGCGCCCGAGCAGCCGGCCCACGCTCACCAGCCAGTTGAGCAGCGCCACGCACAGCACGCTGAGCAGCAGTGCATGCGGGCCGCCCTGCACGATCAGGGTGCCGGCCAGCAGCGGGAAGCCGAACACGCCGATGAAGTACCCCAGGCTGAACAGCAGCAGTGCCTGCGGCGTATAGCCGGTGGGCGCTTCGTTGGCCGCCAGGCCGTTGATCACCGAATAGTTGAGCCCGTAACCCACCCCCAGCAACGCCGCCGCCAGCAGGTAGCTGAGGGCGTCCTGCACCCACCAGCCCAGTGCGATGACGGCCAGCACCATCAGCCCGGTCAGCAGGCACGAGGTGCGGTAGGCGTCATGCCGCACCACCCAGCCGGCGATCAGCAGCCGGCAGCCGATGGCGGCGAGCATGAAGCCGACGAAGAACAGCGAATAGTCCAGCCCGCGACTGGCCGCGTAGGTGGTCTGGAAGCTGCCCAGCCCGCCGAACACCGCGCCGCCCAGGCCCACCATCAGGATCGGCCAGCGCGCCGACGAGCGCAGCACCTGGATGCCGGCGTGGCGGCTGATGCGGGCGCTGGCCGCCTGTGCCGGGTGCTGGCGGGCCAGCCAGGCGAAGACCAGCATCCCCACAGCGGCGGCCAGGGCGGCGGTGTAGAACGCGGTTTCCAGTGGCAGGTGCAGCAGCGAGGCGAGCTTGCCGGCCAGCGGGCCGGAGCCGATGCCACTCATCATGCTGCCTGACAGCAGCGCGAAGCAGTGGGTGCGTCGGGCCGGCTCGACCAGCGCGGCAACCAGGATCGGGCCCAGGGTGTAGAACGCACCCCAGCCCAGGCCCAGCAGCAGGCCGCACAGCCACAGGCTGAAGTCGACGCCAGGTACCAGGGCAAAGCCCAGGCAGGCGCCGATCAGGCACAGCGCCGACTGCGCGATGGCGCGGGCGGTGCCGAGCCAGTCGGCGAGATGGCCGCTGCCGAGCACGGCGATCACGGTGCTGAGCATGGCGATGGCGATGATGCTGCCGGCGTCCTGTTCGTTGCCACCTCGGGAAGTGACCAGCAGCGAGAGCAGAAAGGTCGAGCCGTAGGACAGCGACAGCAGGTAGCTGGCCAGGCACAGCAGGCCGAAATGCGGGGTGGTTGTTTTTGTCATGGTGGGTCCGCCGATGGGTATGGCTGTTTTAGCATGGGGATTGGCGGTGGCAGTTGTGGATGTACCGGAGTTGGGATCTGTGCCGACCGGACTAACGCATCGCGGGTCAAGCCCGCTCCCACAAGGATCCCCGCTGTCCTTGTGGGAGCGGGCTTGACCCGCGAAGGGGCCGAAGGGTTCAGCGCCAGCCCACCCGCCCGATCAACATGAACACCGCCTGAAACCCCAGAATCAGCACCACGCACCCGGTCCAACCCCACTGCTGCCACAGCACCGCCGGCAACAGCGCGCCGGCACTCCCGCCCAGGTAATAGCAGGTCAGGTAGCGCCCGATCGCCCCGGCCTTGTTCGCGCCGGCCGTGGTCGCAATGAAGGTGTTGGCCGCCGCCTGCGCCAGGAACACCCCGGTCGAACTCAACGCCAGCCCCAGCACGATAACCCACAGCGTGGGCACAAGCGTCAGGCCGATGCCCACCGCGCCGACAACGCCCGCCACCATCAGCAGGTGCAACGGCGGGCGAGCCCTGGCCAGGCGGCCGGCAATCGGCGTGACCACCAGCGCCAGCAGAAACACCGCATAGATCGACCCCAGCGCCGCCGCCCCCAGCCCGAACGGCGCCCGGCTCAGGTGCAGCCCCACATAGGTGAACGACGCCACCTGTGAAAACAGCACGCAGAACCCCACCGCGCACGCCGACCACAATGGCCAGCCAAACCGTGGTGGCGCACTGGCCCTGCGCGTGCTCGCCGGCATCGGTTCGAGCACCAGCAGCCAGCGAATCCCCAGCCCCATCAGCAGCACCACCAGCGCCAGCACCTCGAACGCTTCGCGCCAGCCCCAGTACTCGGTCACCCACGCCACCACGAAGCGCCCGGCAAAGCCGCCCAGGATAGTGCCGGTCACGTACAGGCTGGTGACCTCGGTCACGCTCGCGCCCTGCCATCGCTCACCAATCAGCGCCACGCTGCAGGCGAAGATCACCGGTATCAGCAAGCCCTGCACCGCCCGCCACAGCAGCAGCTCGGCAAAGCTGCCCACCGTGGCCATCAGCAGCACCGGGGTGGCCAGCAGCAACGCCGCCATCACGATCAGCGTCACCGGCGACCAGCGCCGCGCCAGCCAGCCGACCCAGGGCGCAGTCAACGCCACCATCAGAGTGGTGATGGTCAGGCTCCAGCTCACCTGGCCAATGTCCACGGCAAACTGCCGGGCCAGTTGCGCGAGGATGCCCTGGGTGGCGTACAAGGGGAGGAACGCCGCGCAGCCGCACAACAACATCGCGACCCGCGCAGCCGAAGAAGGCGCCTGCATGGCAAAACTCGTTAAAGTGTGTGGCGCCCTTTATACGGCGCCCCACTCGCCCCGGGCCAATACCGATTTCGGACCGATCGATACCTCAAGGTGCACCATGCTCGACCTCCGCAAACTGCGCTATTTCCTGGCCGTGGCCCAGGCCCTGCATTTCGGCCGCGCCGCCCAGGCCCTGCACCTGGCCCAGCCCGCGCTGACCCGGCAGATCTCGGCGCTGGAAGCCCAGCTGGGGTTCAGCCTGTTCGAGCGCAGCAGCCGCAACGTCAGCCTCACCGTGCAGGGCCAGGCCTTCGTACCCTATGCACGCAACGTGATCGAGCAACTGGCGCTGGCCGAAACCATGGCCGCCAGGCTCGCCAGCGGCATGGCCGGCCACCTGAGCCTGGGCTATGCCAGCTCCGTAGCCCTGAGCGACCGCTTTACCCAGGCCATCCAGCGCTTCGCCCAGGCCTTCCCCGAGGTGCAGTTGAACCTGATCGAACAGGCGTCGATGAACCAGTGGGCGCAGCTGCGCGACGGCACCCTGGACATCGGCCTGAGCCGCCTGCCGCCCCCCGCCGAGCACAACCTGCACACCGACACCCTGGAGCACGAACCCCTGCTGCTGGCGCTGCCGGTCAGCGACCCGCTCAGTGAACAGGCACAGGTCAGCCTGGCGCAGTTGCAGCAGCGCCCGGTGATCCTCTACCCCGAGCAGCACGGCACCGGGCTCAACCTGGCCATCGAGACCCTGTTCGCCAACGCCGGCCTGCCGTTGCACCGCGGCCCCAGCGGCCAGCAGACCACCACCATCATCGCCCTGGTCGCCGCCGGCCAGGGCGTGGCGGTGGTGCCGGCCTGCACCAGCGCGCTGGAACGCAAGGGCGTGTGCTACCGCCCGCTGAGCGATGTCGATGCACACATCGCGCTGCATGCCATCAGCCGCCGGCACGGCCGTTCGCGGGCGGCCGAGGCGTTCCTGGCGATCATCAACCAGCCGGGCCCATGAGCCCCAGCGCCTGGCAAGCACGGCGCGGATAAAACTGTTTTACCGAAACCACGGGTTTTCCGCCGCAGTGCTTTGCCTATCCTAGGCGCGACAAACACCATCAGCGGAAGATTCATGCGCCTCTCGTTTCCCAGCCGTTATGCCTGCCTGGCGGCGTGCCTCACGTTCAGCCTGGCCAGCCTGCCGTTTCTTGCCACTCACGCCTGGCTCTGGCCATTGACCCTGATCGGCACGCTGCTCTCGCTGGTGGGCCTGAACGACCTGCGCCAGCGCCAGCACGCAGTGCGGCGCAACTACCCGATCCTGGGCAACCTGCGCTACCTGATCGAGACCATCCGACCCGAGATCCGCCAGTACCTGCTCGAAGGCGACGACGACAAGCTGCCCTTCTCCCGCGCGCAGCGCTCGCTGGTGTATGCACGGGCCAAGAACGAAAGCGCCGAGAAAGCCTTCGGCACGCTCAATGACGTGTACCGCCCAGGCTTCGAGTTCATCAGCCATTCGATGCTGCCGGTCAACACCCCCGACCCGGCCTCGTTTCGCATCGCCATCGGCGGCCCGCAATGCCGCCAGCCTTACTCGGCATCGATCTTCAACATTTCGGCCATGAGCTTCGGCGCCCTCAGCGCCAACGCCATCGGCGCGCTGAACAAGGGCGCCAGCCTAGGCCGTTTTGCCCACGACACCGGCGAGGGCAGCATCAGCCCCTACCACCGCGAACATGGCGGCGACCTGATCTGGGAAATCGGCAGCGGCTATTTCGGCTGCCGCGACGCCCACGGCCGCTTCAACCCGCAGCGCTTCGCCGAACAGGCCCGCGACCCGCAGGTGAAGATGATCGAGATCAAGCTCAGCCAGGGCGCCAAGCCCGGCCACGGCGGCATCCTGCCGGGGCACAAGGTGAGCGCCGAGATCGCCGCCACGCGCGGTGTAGCGCCCGGCGAAGACTGCATCTCGCCCGCCGCCCACAGCGCCTTCAGCACGCCGGTGGGGTTGCTCGAGTTCGTGGCGCAGTTGCGCGAGCTGTCCGGCGGCAAACCGGTGGGCTTCAAGTTCTGCCTGGGCCACCCCTGGGAGTTCATGGGCATCGCCAAGGCCATGCTGGCCACCCAGATCGTGCCCGACTTCATCGTGGTCGACGGCAAGGAAGGGGGCACCGGCGCTGCGCCACGCGAATTCAGCGACAACATCGGCGTGCCCATGCGCGAGGGCCTGATGTTCGTGCACAACACCCTGGTGGGCCTGAACCTGCGCCACAAGGTGCGCATCGGCGCCGCCGGCAAGATCGTCAGCGCGTTCGACATCGCCGGCGTGCTGGCCCTGGGCGCCGACTGGGTGAACTCGGCGCGCGGCTTCATGTTCGCCATCGGCTGCATCCAGTCGCAAAGCTGCCACACCAACCAGTGCCCCACCGGTGTGGCCACCCAGGACCCGTTGCGCCAGCGTGCACTGGTGGTGCCCGACAAGGCCGAACGGGTGTTCAGCTTTCATCGCAACACCCTGCATGCGCTGGCCGAGATGCTCGCGGCCGCCGGCCTCGAGCACCCCAGCGAACTCAAGCCCAAGCACCTGGTGCGCCGCGTCAGCGCCAGCGAGATCCGGCTGTTTTCGCAGTTGCACGTGTTCCTCAAGCCCGGCGAATTGCTCAGCGGCTCGATCGACAGCGAATTCTATGCACGGATGTGGCGGATGGCCCGCAGCGACAGCTTCGCGCCGCAATTGCAGGATGCGCCCGTGGCGCCGGCGAATGCGGTACGCCGAAAACAAACAACCCCGGCCTAGGCCGGGGTTGTTTGAAGGTCGAATCGATCAGAGGATGCTGATCGGGTACTCGACGAATACGCGGACTTCGTTGCCGTCTGCGGTGTAGTCGATAGCGTTGAGGTTGTTGGTGCCACGCAGGAACGAGCTACGCAGTTTGACGGACAGGTCCTTGGCAGGGCCTTCCTGAACCACGTACTTGAACTGGTTGAAGATTTCGCGCTCTTTGCCTTCGCCGAAGCCGTGGGTGTTGATGTTGTCACCCGCTACGTATGCAAAGTTGTAGGTCAGACCCGGTACGCCGAAGGCGCTGAAGTCCAGGCCGTAGCCGATCTGCCACGAACGCTCGTCTTCGGCGTTGAAGTCGGACCAGTAGGAGTTGGCCAGGAAGATGGTCGAACCACCGTCACCCACGCCGCGGCGGTTCTGGTACCAGCCGTACTGGTAGCCGGTGTCGCCGGTGTTGCGCTGGTGCGCCAGGGTGATCGAGTGCGGGCCGAAGGCGTAGGTGGCCGCCAGGCTCCAGATGGTGTTGCGGTCACCGGTCAGGCCTGCACGGTTGACGTACTTCTTGTCGATGTCCGACTTGTAGCCGTTGAAATCCAGGGTCAGCGACTGGTCGTCGGAGATGGCGTGGACGTAGTTCAGGCCCAGGTAGTGCTTCTTCAGTACGTCTTCGACGTCGGAGGTGTACAGCGCACCGGTGAAATTCTCGGTGAACTGGTACTTGCCGCCGAACACGTTGATCGACTTCAGACCACCGCTATCGCGACCTTCGGCGCTCTTGCGCGCTTCCTGGGTGTAGCGACCGGCGTTCAGTTCCAGGCCCTTGATCTCCTTGGAGGTGATCGATGTGCCAGTGAAGCTCTCTGGCAGCAGGCGGCCGTCGTCATAGTTCAGCACTGGCAGGGTCGGCATCTGGTCGCCGTATGCCAGTACGGTATTGGAGACGCGGAACTTGATCGCAGCACCGGCACGCGCCAGGTTGTGCGGGGAGTTGCTCGGTTCGGTATCGCTTGGCTTGAAGAAGTCGATACCGGCGCCGCCGTTACGACCCTTGCCGCCGTCCAGACGGATGGCGTACAGGCCGAAGGCATCGACGCCCACGCCCACGGTGCCCTGGGTGAAGCCCGACGAGAACTTGCCGATGAAGGCCTGGCCCCACTCGGACTGGTCACTGCTGCCATGCTTCTTGTCACGATTGATGAACGCGTTGCGCAGCAGAACGCTGGCCTTGCTGTCTTCCTGGAAACCGTTCGACGCGGCCTGGTCGTTGGCCATTGCCTGAGTCGCCGCCATAAGCCCCAGCGCGATCAGACTGATCCGTGTTTTCAACATGTTATTTTCCTTATTTCGGAGTGTTTTACGCTCTGCGACCAACGCCAGGAACCACGCCCCCTGCGTGGGTTGACGCTCACGGGTCTGCAAACAAAAAGCCCGCCTGCAACAAGGGTGCAGCGGGCCTTTTCTTGGGACTCTTGGCCGATGGGCCTACAGGCGTTGGGTCCGATCCTAGCCGTGCGTACAAGGCCATGTCAAAAATTCGTGAAAACGACAAGTCATATGGCCATTACGCCGTCTTCAGCGGCGCAGACAAGGCAGCCCGCAATCGGTTGCGCCCGGGTGGAAATACCTGGATACGACCGCACCACAAAGGTGCGTAAATAGCGCTAACATTTGGGAATGCAAAGCATTACCATTCGCACCCTTTTCATCACCAAGTAACTTTGCCGATGCGTGCCACGCCTGTCCCTTGCCGTCTTTCCCCTGTGTCTCTGGGGCTTTGCGCCCTGTTCAGCTCCAGCCTGGCGTGTGCTGCCAGCACCACGTTGCCCGAGCTGTCGGTAACCGCCGACAGCGACCGGGATGACCCCCGGGTCAAGGAAGTGACCACCGCCACCCGCACCTCCACCCCGGCGCGCTACGTGCCCCAGGCCATCGATTCGATCAAGACCGCCAGCGTGCACGACTACGGCACCCATGACCTGGGCAAGGCCCTGAGCGGCATCCCCAACGTCAGCAACAGCGCCGACACCCGCTTCGACAGCCTGCGCATCCGAGGCTTCGACGCCAGCAACGACTTCTACCTGGACGGCATCCGCGACGACAGTCAGTACGTGCGCGACCTGTACAACATCGAACGGATCGAGGTGCTCAAGGGGCCGGCGGCGGTGCTGTACGGCCGCGGCAGCCAGGGCGGTATCATCAACCGCGTGAGCAAGGCGCCCGAAGCCGGCCGACACTCCAGCATCGAGGCCCAGGGCGGCAGCGACGACCTGCGCAGCCTGTATGCCGACCTCAGTGCCGACCCCAGCGACACCCTCAGCCTGCGCCTGAACATGGGCAACCGTGACAACAACAGCTTCCGCCACGGCATCGACGGCAGCCGCCAGCTGTTCGCGCCTTCGATGAGCTGGCAGCTCAGCCCGGACCTGAACTGGCTGGTGCAGTACGAATACAGCCGCTACAACCGCACGCCCGACCGCGGTATCCCCGGCGATCCGCGCACCGGTCGCCCGGTGGATGTCAGGCGCAGCACCACCTATGGCGACCCGCAGCGCGACTACATCGACGACACCGCGCAGTCGCTGCGCTCGCGCCTGAACTACCAGCTAAACGATGCCTGGCAACTGCGCCATACCCTGGGCCTGTTCCAGCTCGACAGCGACTTCGACAACACCTACCTCACCGGCTACAACGCCAGCACCGGCCTGGTCGGGCGCCAGCGCTGGCAGCAGGACCTGAACACGCGCAACCTGTTCAACACCGTGGAAATCGAAGGCAACGTGTCGACCTTCGGCCTGGAGCACACCCTGCTCACGGGGCTCGAACTGGGCGAGCAGCGCCGTCACTCGCTGCTGCGCAGCGGCAAGGGCGTGCCGGGCGTCGACCTGTTCAACCCGGACCGCGGCCAGCAACACAATGGCGTGCTGGCGGTGTCCAGCAACAACCATACAGACGTGCACAGCCGTGGCCTGTATGTGCAGGACCAGGTCCGCCTGAACGATCAGTGGCAACTGCTCGTGGGCCTGCGCCATGACCGGTTCGAGGTGGACACCACCAGCAAGGTCAGCGGCCTGAGCGAAAAGCAGCAGAGCAACAGCACCAGCCCGCGCCTGGGCGTGGTGTGGACGCCGCTCAGGGACCACGCTTTCTATGCCTCGTGGAGCAAGACCTTTTCGCCGGTGGGCGGCGGCCTGATCGGCATCACCCCGGGGGCGGCGGGCAACGCCAACGAAACCGGGCCTGAACATACACGGCAGAAGGAGATCGGGGTCAAGAGCGAGTGGCTGGACGAGCGCCTGAGCACCACCCTGGCGGTGTACGAGCTGGAGCTGTACGACCGCCGCAGCCGCGACCCGGACAACGCCGACCGCTACATCCTCACCGGCCTGCAGCGCTCGCGCGGGGTCGAACTGACCGCCACCGGCAAGCTGGGAGGCAACTGGTATGTGCGCGGGGGCATCGGCCTGCAGGACGCCACCATCGTCGAGGACACCAAAGGCAATGCCGGCAACCGCATCAACGACGTGGCGCGGCGCAACGCCAGCCTGTTCGTCACCTGGAAACCGGAAATGGGCTGGTACGCCGAAACGGGTGTGACACTGGTGGGGCAGCGTTATGCCGATACCAGGAACACCATCGTGCTGCCGGGGTATGGCAGCTGGGACGCGCTGGTCGGCTGGCGCACGCAGGATTGGGATGTGCGCGCGGCGCTGAGCAACATTGCCGACAAGACCTACTACAGTTCGGCGACCAGTGCCGGGCAGATCCAGTTCGGTGATCCGCGCAGCCTGGTGGTGACGGGTACCTACAACTTCTAGAACTGCGGTGCTGCCATCGCGGGTCAAGCCCGCTCTCACAAAGACCGCGCCCCCCCCTGTGGGAGCGGGCTTGACCCGCGATGAGGCCAGTACAGCCTCCACAAAAAAGGGCACCACCGCAATCGGTGGCGCCCTTTCCAGTTCAGCGGTAGCACACCCCCAGCAGCGCATCGAGCTCTGCCTCGGTGATCAACCCCTGTGGATAACGTTCCACCAGTGCACGTCGTGGATCGGTCTTCCTGACCCGGAGGGTTCCATGGTGTTTCAACCACTGCGCCACTGCCTCAAGCGCCTCGAGGTTCACCACCGACGGGTGCGAAACCGGTTCACTTGTCGCATTCATTTCCACACGTACTCCCCAGAAGTGTGAGCGGCTACCTTAATCAAACTTTGTGACAGAACTGCGCCGTCGTACTTGCTTGAAATACAAGGCAAAACGAATACAAGAGGTGTGCCAGTTGCGTCGCCGGCCATCGCGCAGGCAAAAAAAAGCCCGTCGATGACGGGCTTGATTTGCCAGGCCGCTCTCAGCGCTTGGCAGGGGCGGGTTGCTGCTGGGTCAGGCAATGGATGTTGCCACCGCCCAGCAACAGCTCGCGGCCCGGCACCATGACCACTTCGTGATCGGGGAACAGACGTGCCAGGACCGCTCTGGCCTCGGCATCGGCGGGGTCGTCGAAGCTCGGCGCGATGATCCCGCCGTTGACGATCAGGAAGTTCACGTAGGAACCGGCCAGGCGTACCGACGGGTTGCGCTCCTGGCTGCCGGCCACCAGATCGACCCCGGCGCACTCCTCTTCGGTAGCGTACAACGGGCCCGGGATCGGCATCTTGTGCACCACGAATTCACGGCCCTTGGCATCGCGCTGGCTTTGCAGCACCGCCAGGGCGGCGCGGCAGCGTGCGTAGTTGGGGTCTTGCGAATCATCGGTCCAGGCCAGTAACACTTCGCCCGGGCGAACGTAACAACAGAAGTTGTCCACATGCCCGTCGGTTTCGTCGTTGTACAGGCCCTCGGGCAGCCACACGATGGTGTCCACCGCCAGTTGATCGCGCAGGATCGCCTCGATCTGCTCGCGATTCAGGTGCGGGTTGCGGTTGTGGTTGAGCAGACACTCCTCGGTGGTGATCAGGGTGCCTTCCCCATCCACGTGAATCGAGCCGCCTTCGAGCACGAAGCCCTCGGTGCGGTAACGCTGGCAGCGCTCCATTTCCAGCACCTTGGCCGCCACCTGTTCGTCGCGGTTCCACGGCGCGTACAGGCCGCCCTCGAAGCCGCCCCAGCTGTTGAAGCCCCAGTGCACGCCGCGCACTTCGCCGCTGTCGTTGATCACGAAGGTCGGGCCGGTGTCACGCACCCAGGCGTCGTCGTTGCTGATTTCCACCACACGGATGTTGGGCATGTCCAGTTGCGCACTGGCGTTTTCGTACTGGCCGGCCGACACACCCACGGTGACCGGCTCGAAACGCGCGATGGCCTTGGCCACCGCCACGTGGGCGGCCTGGGCCGGCTTGCCGCCCAGGCGCCAGTTGTCCGGGCGCTCGGGCCACAGCATCCATACCTGGGTTTGCGGTGCCCACTCGGCAGGCATGTGGAAGCCGTCGGCGCGCGGGGTAGTGTTCAGGGTCTTCATGGTCAGGATTCCAGTGAACCGTCGAGGGTTTTGATCGCACCATACAGGTTCGGACGGCGGTCACGGAAGGTGCCCCAGGCGCTGCGCACGTGTTCCAGTTTGTCCAGGTCGAAGCTGTGCACCAGCACGCCCTCTTCGGTCTGGTCCAGTTCCTCGACCTTTTCGCCGAACTGGTTGGCGATGAACGACGAGCCGTAGAAGGTGATGGCGTAGCCGTCCTGTTCTTCGCGGCCGATGCGGTTGCTGGCCACCAGCGGCATCAGGTTGGCGCCGGCGTGCCCCTGCTGCACACGCTGCCAGTGCTCGCGGGAGAGGATATTGGCATCGTGCGGTTCGCTGCCGATGGCGGTGGGGTAGAACAAAATCTCCGCGCCCAGCAGCGCCATGCTGCGGGCGCACTCGGGGAACCACTGGTCCCAGCAGATGCCCACGCCGATCTTGGCGTAGCGGGTCTGCCACACCTTGAAGCCGGTGTCGCCGGGGTTGAAGTAGTACTTCTCGTGGTAGCCGGGGCCGTCGGGGATGTGGCTCTTGCGGTACACGCCCAGGTTGCTGCCGTCGGCGTCGATGATCGCGATGCTGTTGAAGCGGGCGCGGCCGGCCAGCTCGTAGTAGCTGATGGGCAGCACCACCTGCAGCTCCCTGGCGAGCGTCTGGAAGTGCGCGATGGCGGCGTTGGTTTCGGTGGGCGTAGCCAGTTGCAGGTAGTCGGCGTTGGGCTTCTGGCAGAAGTACGGGGTTTCGAACAGTTCCTGGATCAGGATGATCTGCGCGCCCTTGGCGGCGGCTTCGCGCACCAGTTTTTCGGCGGTGGCGAGATTTGCCTGGCGGTCCCAGGAACAAGCCATCTGGGTGGCGGCGACGGTGACGGTACGGCTCATGGGAACCTCCTTGGGAAGTTACAAGGGAAGACGATGAGCACTTTATAGCCGATAAATATCGGCTTTAAAAGCCAAAAATAATTAAACCACTCAGGTTCGTCCGATTATTAATCGATATTAATCGGCGCAAGGGAGGGTTCGTTGACTGCTTCGCTGGCAAGCCAGCGAATGCAGGACAGCGCCCTCCCGACTCCGCCGCTACACCCCCTGCATCAACACCCGCTCCACACTGTCCACAAAGAAATCCACGCTCGCTCGCGTAGTGCACATGGGCGGCTTGATCTTGAGGATGTTCAGGTAGTCACCGGTCGGCTGCATGAAGATGCCCAGCTCGCGCAGACGCTCGCACAGCGCCGCCGTCTCTTCGGTGGCCGGTTCCAGGCTGGCGGCATCACGCACCAGCTCCAGGCCCAGGTAGAACCCCGACCCATGCACCGCACCCGCCAGCGGATACTTATCGACAAGCGCCTGCAGACGCGCCTTGAAGTACCCACCCACCTCGCGCGCGTTGTCCCACAGGCCCTCCTCCTCCATCACGTCCAGCACTGCCATGCCGATACGGCAGCTCACCGGGCTGCCACCGGCCGACGAGAAGAAGTAACCCTCGGCCTCCAGCGCCTCGGCGATCTCGCGCCGGGTGATCACCGCGCCCAGCGGCTGGCCGTTGCCCATGCCCTTGGCCATGGTGATGATGTCCGGCACCACACCCTGCTGCTCGAAGCCCCAGAAGTACTCGCCCAGCCGCCCGTAGCCCACCTGCACCTCGTCGGCGATGCATACCCCGCCCCGCGCGCGCACCCTGGCATACACCTGCTGCAGATACCCCGCCGGCAACGGGATGCCACCGGCATTGCCGTACACCGGCTCGCAGATGAACCCCGCCAGCTGACGCTCGCCGATCTCGGCCAGGCGTTCGTCGACATCGCGCACATAGTCGGCGGTGGTGTCCTGCCCACGGTACTTGCCGCGGTAGGTGTTCGGTGCGGTCACCGGGTGCACCCAGTCGGGCCGGGTGCTCAATGCCTGCGGGTTGTCGGCGATGGAGGTCGAGATGGCATCGGTGGCCACCGACCAGCCGTGGTACGCCTCCAGCACGCTGAGCATGTCGCGCCCGCCGCTGGCCGCCCACGCCAGGCGGATCGCCAGGTCGTTGGCCTCGGTGCCGCTGTTGACCAGGAACACCCGGTCCATCCCCGGCGGCGCCAGCGCCAGCAGGCGCTCGGAAAACTCGGCGATGGCCGCATAGTGAAAGCGCGAGTTGGTGTTGAGCAGCGACCACTGGCGCGCCGACTCGCTCACCATGCGCGGGTGCCCATGGCCCAGCACCGCGACGTTGTTGAGCATGTCCAGGTACGAGCGCCCCTGCATGTCGATCAGGTAGTTGCGCCAGCCGCGCTCGATATGTGGCGGCTGCTGGTAGTAGTGCTTCTGCGAGCGCGCGAAGCTGGCGTCGCGACGCGCCAGCAGGGCATGCGGGTCGGGCAGTGGCGCGGCGTCGCAGTCAAAGCCCAGCAGCGCAGCCGGCGAAGGGCACAGCGCCTGCCACGCCAGCGCACGCGAAGGCGCGACGAAGTTCGGCGGTTGCAGGCCGGCCACGCGGCACAGCTGCACCTCGAGCTCGGTGGCGTGCCCCAGCGGCTCGCCCTGGGCGATGACCGCGCCCGATGCGGGGCTTTGCACCACCCCGCGCAGCCACAGGCTGGAGGCGTCACCTTCAAGGCACGCCCAGCCCTGCTCGCCGTGGCGCCAGGTGCCGGCAAACGGCGCCACCAGCGCACTGTCCACGGGCAGGTGCAGCTCCACGTGCAGCGCACAGGTGTGCGGTTCCAGCGGGTTGTCGATATGGGTCTGCGACAGGCGGTACTGGGCATACAACGTGCTGGCCGGGGCCGCATGGGTACGCAGCAGGTGCTGGTCGATGCCGGGCTGCTGCCAGTTGCCGGCGCTGAAGTGCTCGCTCAGCACGCCAAGATCGACCCGCGCCACAGCCTGGTCGCGCAACCCCGGCAGCAGCATGCCCGTGGCCGGCAGCGGCGCGGGCGCAAGGCCGGCCAGTTGCATGATCGCCGCCTCCATCAATGCAAACGGCACACCGGCTGCCACCTCGAAGATCTGCCACTCATGGGCCAGGTTGTCGCGGCTGTAGGTGTTGCCGGGGTCGACGCCCACCTGCTGCTCGCCACTGAGCACCAGCACCGCCGCGCGCGCCACGATCATCGGCCATAGCGCTCGCAGCTCGGCCTCGTGCAGCGGGTTGAGCGCATGGTAGGCAGCGATGGCCGGCAGGATGCGCAGCGGGTCGCCGTCGACATGATGCAGCAGCGCCGCGCAGGTCACCGACAGGTCGGCGATGCGCCAGGTGTGCAGCAGGTCGCCGAAATCGATCACCCCCTGCAACTGCCACTCGCGTGCGCCATCGCGCTGCCACACGGCGTTGTCATCGGTAATGTCCAGGTGCACCGCCTGCATCGGCAGCTGCGCCAGCAACGGCTCTAGCGCCACGCGGGCCTGCTCGGCAATGGCCTGCACCCGCACCTTGCGCGGCCCGTCGGCCAGCACCGGGAGCAGGTGGGCGATCACCGCCTGGGCATGGCGCGGGTCCCATTGCAGGGTGCGCTCCAGCCCGGGGTGGGTGAAGTCCGCCAGCGCCAGGTCGACCCGTGCACACAGCGCCCCCAGCTCGTGCATCAGGCGCGGCGCCATGTACGGCAGGCGGGTCAGGGTCTGGCCCTCGATGTAGGTGAGCACCCGGGCGCGCACCGGCTGGCCGTCGATCGTCAGTGCCAGCAACGGCTCGCCACCGTTGGCACGACGAACGGCCGGTACCGGCACACCCTGACGGTGCAGGTGCTCCAGCGCCGCATGCTGGGCTTCAAGCTCCTGCTGCGCATAGTCGCCATGGCAGACCTTGAGCACGAAGCGCCCGTGGGGCGTATCGACGCGAAAGTTCAGGTCCTGCTGGCTGCCCAGCGGCTGCAGCGTGCCTTGAAGCCCGTAATGCGCCTGCAGCAGCTGCGCCGCCTGGGCCGGGTCGAGATCGGGGCATGGCAGGCTGGCGCGGTGAATGAGGGTGTTCAGCGACATGGAGAAGGCCTCGATTTTTTTTGTCGCTTATATCGCCACCGCTGCTGCCGATAAGCAAGGGGAGTGACGAAGAGAAAGAATTGAACGTATTCTGACCCGCCGTCGATTTCGCCCTCCAACCCCGGGACAGACGCTTGAAGCAGGTTGCCATCCTCCAATCTTGCTCCCGCGCATGCAGCAGGCGATGAGCGACGCCGGGTTCACCGCGTACTTTTCCGACAACCTGCCCCTCGGCGCGCAGATCGGCGGCAGGATCAGCCACTATTAACTACGCGGGCATCCGGCCGATAGCCTGACGTCGGCCAGCGCTGCGTTGCCCTTGCACCGGCTGGCGCCTGGCGACAAGCTACGAGCCACCTGAACACCACCCGCTGCACCAAAGGCCATTCGACATGCGCATACTCATCACCGGCGGTGCCGGCTTCATCGGTTCGGCGCTGGTCCGCCACCTGATCGAGCACACCGACCACCACGTGCTCAACCTGGACAAGCTGACCTACGCCGGCAACCTGGAGTCGCTGCACAGCATCGCCAGCAACACCCGCTACGAGTTCGTGCAGGCCGATATCGTCGACCAGGCCACGGTGAGCGCGGTGCTGGAGCGCTTCCGGCCCCAGGCGATCATGCACCTGGCAGCCGAGTCGCATGTCGACCGCTCCATCGACGGGCCGGCGGCGTTCATCCAGACCAACATCGTCGGCACCTACAGCCTGCTCGAAGCCACTCGCGCCTACTGGGGCACGCTGCCGGCCGCCGAGCGCGAGGCGTTTCGCTTCCATCACGTGTCCACCGACGAGGTGTATGGCGACCTGCATGGGGTCGACGACCTGTTCACCGAAACCACTCCCTACGCACCCAGTTCGCCCTACTCGGCGAGCAAGGCCGCGTCCGACCACCTGGTGCGCGCCTGGCAGCGCACCTACGGGCTGCCGGTGCTGCTGACCAACTGCTCGAACAACTACGGGCCGTACCACTTCCCGGAAAAACTCATCCCGCTGGTGATCCTCAACGCCCTGGCGGGCAAGCCGCTGCCGGTGTACGGCAATGGCCAGCAGGTGCGCGACTGGCTGTTCGTCGAGGACCATGCCCGCGCCCTGCTCAAGGTGGTCACCGCAGGTGAGGTGGGCCAGACCTACAACATCGGCGGGCACAACGAGCAGACCAACCTCGAGGTGGTGCACGCCATCTGCGCACTGCTCGAAGAGCTGGCCCCCGCACACCCGGCGGGCGTGGCGCGCTATGCCGACCTGATCACCTTCGTGCAGGACCGCCCCGGCCACGACCTGCGCTACGCCATCGACGCCGGCAAGATCGAGCGCGAGCTGGGCTGGCGCCCTGAAGAAACCTTCGCCACCGGCCTGCGCAAGACCGTGCAGTGGTACCTGGACAACCTGGAGTGGTGCCGCCATGTGCAGGACGGCAGCTACCAGGGCCAGCGCCTGGGCAACAGCGATTTCAAGGACCTGATTGCATGACCAAAGGCATCGTACTGGCAGGCGGCTCCGGCACGCGCCTGCACCCCATCACCCTGGGCATTTCCAAACAGCTGCTGCCGGTATACGACAAGCCGATGATCTACTACCCGATCTCGGTGCTGATGCTGGCCGGCATCCGCGAGATCCTGATCATCTCCACCCCTCACGACCTGCCACACTTTCGCCAGCTGCTGGGCGACGGCAGCCAGTTCGGGGTGCACTTCGAGTATGCAGAGCAGCCCTCGCCCGACGGCCTGGCCCAGGCGTTCCTGATCGGCGAATCGTTCATCGGTGACGACTCGGTGTGCCTGATCCTGGGCGACAACGTATTCCACGGCCAGCGTTTCACCGAGCAACTGCTGCGCGCCGCCGCCCACTCCAGCGGCGCAACGGTGTTCGGCTACTGGGTCAAGGACCCGGAGCGTTTCGGCGTGATCGAGTTCGACGCGGCAGGCAACGCCCTGTCGATCGAAGAAAAGCCCGCGCAGCCCAGGTCCAGCTACGCGGTCACCGGCCTGTACTTCTACGACAACGACGTGGTGCGCATCGCCCGCGACATCAAGCCTTCGCCGCGTGGGGAGCTTGAGATCACCGATGTCAACAATGCCTACCTGCGCCGTGGCGACCTGCGCGTGGAGCGCTTCGGGCGTGGCTTCGCCTGGCTCGACACCGGCACCCACGACAGCCTGCTGGAGGCCTCGCAGTACGTGCAGACCATCGAGCATCGCCAGGGCCTGAAGGTCGCCTGCCTTGAAGAGATCGCCTTCCAGCAGGGCTGGATCTGCCAGGAGCGTCTGCTGGAGCGGGCCAAGGCCTTCGGCAAGACCGGCTACGGCCAGTACCTGTACGGCCTGACCGGAGACCAGCAATGGAAGTGATCGCCACCGCGCTACCGGACGTGCTGATCCTCGAACCCAGGGTGTTCGGCGATGACCGCGGGTTCTTCTACGAGAGCTTCAACGCCCAGGCCTTCAGGGCCGCAACCGGCATCGATGCACAGTTCGTGCAGGACAATCATTCGCGCTCGCTGCGCGGCGTGCTGCGCGGCCTGCACTATCAGGTGCACAACCCCCAGGGCAAGCTGGTGCGCGTGACCCAGGGCGAGGTGCTGGACGTGGCGGTGGATATCCGCCGCAGCTCGCCGACCTTCGGGCAATGGGTGGCGGTACACCTGTCGGCCGCCAACCACCGGCAGGTGTGGATCCCCCAGGGGTTTGCCCACGGTTTCCGGGTGCTCAGCGACAGCGCCGAGTTCCTGTACAAGACCACCGACTACTACAACCCGAGCGCCGAGCGCTGCATTCGCTGGGACGACCCGCAGCTGGCCATCGACTGGCAACTGGACGCACCGCCGCAGCTGTCGGCCAAGGATCAGGTCGGCCAGTTGCTCAAGGACGCCGACCTGTTCCCATGAAAATCCTCATCACCGGGCGCAATGGCCAGCTCGCCCAGGCCCTACAGCAGCGCCTGGCCGGGTTGGGCCAGGTGCATGTACTGGGCCGCGAACAGCTCGACCTGGCCGAGCCCGAACGCATCCGCCAGGTAGTACGCGAGCTGAGCCCCGACCTGCTGGTGAACGCCGCCGCCTATACCGCAGTCGACCAGGCCGAAAACGAACCTGCGCTGGCCTTCGCCATCAACGCCACTGCACCCGGCGTACTTGCCGAGGAGGCCGCACGGCTGGGCGTACCGCTGCTGCACTACTCCACCGACTACGTGTTCGACGGCAGCAAGGCCACGCCCTACACCGAAGACGACGCGCCCAACCCCCTGAGCGTGTACGGACGCAGCAAGCTGGCTGGCGAGCAGGCCATCCATGCCGTGGGCGGCGCGCACCTGACACTGCGCACCAGCTGGGTGTACTCGTTGCACGGGCGCAATTTTCTGCTGACCATGCAGCGTCTGCTGCAGGAAAAACCGCAGCTGCGCGTGGTCGCCGACCAGATCGGTGCACCGACCTGGGCCGGTAGCCTGGCCGCCAGCACCCTGGCGTTGATCCAGCGCTGGCAGGCCGGGCAGGCGGGTGCGTGGGGCACCTACCACATGACCGCGCAGGGCCAGACCTCCTGGTTCGGTTTCGCCCAGGCCATCGGCGAGCATCTGAAGGCTCAGGGCAGGCCCTGCGCGCAGCTGCTGCCGATCCCGTCCAGCGAGTACCCGACCCCGGCGCAGCGCCCACTGAACTCGCGCCTGGACTGCAGCCGCCTGCGCCAGCAGTGGCAGGTGGAGCAGCCAGACTGGCGTCAAGCGCTGATCGAGTGCCTGAAGTAGCGCATAATGCGCCCAACGTTTCTGCGCCCTTTGCGACGCCATCGCGGGTCAAGCCCGCTCCCACGGGATAATCAGTGGCCTTGTGGGAGCGGGCTTGACCTGCGATGGGCTGCAACGCAGGCCCCCCACCAAAGCCCGGTTTGCGATGACCATGACCCCGACCCTCCCCCGCCGTCCGCGCTGGCGCAGCCTGGCCCTCCTGGCGCTGTGCCTGGCGCCGCTGCTGTGGCCGCTGCAACGCCTGGCCGAGCACTACTACCAGGAGGAACTGGCCAGCCAGAACCGCCAGACCCTGGACCTGTACGTGGCCAACCTGCTGGGCACCCTGCACCGCTACGAGACCCTGCCGCAGATCCTCGGTGACCTGCCGGCATTGCGCGCGGTGCTGGCCGACCCGATACGCCTCGAGACCCTGACCAACGCCAACCGCCTGCTCGACGACATCTGCGCGCAGACCGGCGCCGAGGTGATGTACCTGATGGACGTCAACGGCAACACCCTGGCGGCCTCCAACTGGAACAAGCACGACAACTTTGCCGGGCGCAACTTCTCGTTCCGCCCCTACTTCAGCGAAGCCATGCAGGGCCGGCTGGGGCGTTTCTTCGGCCAGGGCACCACCTCGGCCAAGCGCGGCTACTTCTTCGCCGCAGCAGTGCGCGACGGCGACCAGGTGATCGGCGTACTGGTGGCCAAGATCGACCTGGACCACACCGAAACCCTGTGGGGCAAGACCCCCGAGCAACTGCTGGTGACCGACCACAACGGCGTGGTGATCCTCACCTCGCGCCCCGACTGGCGCTTTCGCGCCACGCGCCCGCTCAGCGAGGCCGAGCGCGACGCGATCGTGGCGATCCAGCCCTACCCCACCACCACGCCCAAGCCCCTCAGGCTCAACCCCGATGCCTGGCTGACCCAGACCCAGGCCATCCCCGAGACCGGCTGGCAGGTCAGCATCCTGGCCCCGCGCACCCTGGTCGACCGCTCGGTGAGCACGGTGCTGTTCATCGGTGCCGCCACCCTGCTGGTGGTGATGCTGCTGCTCGGGCTGGTGATGCAGCGCCGGCGCAACTACATGGACCGCCTCGACTTCGAGGCCCGCGCCCGCCAGGAGCTGGAGCTGCGCGTAGCCGAACGCACCGCCGCCCTCGAAGGCCTCAACAGCCGCCTCAAGACCGAAGTGCTTGAGCGCGAGCAGGCCCAGCAGGAACTGGTGCGCGCCCAGGACGAGCTGGTGCAGGCCGGCAAGCTGTCGGTGCTGGGCACCATGTCGGCAAGCATCAGCCATGAGCTCAACCAGCCGCTGGCGGCGATCCGCAGCTACGCCGAGAACGCCGAGATCCTGCTCGACCACCAGCGCACCGACGATGCGCGCAGCAACCTCAAGCTGATCAGCGAACTGACCGGGCGCATGGCCTCGATCATCGCCCACCTGCGCGCCTTCGCCCGGCGTGACCGGCATGCGCCGGAAAGCGTGGCGCTGCAGCCGGCACTGGACGACGCCCTGGCCCTGCTGGCCAAGCGGCGCCGGGCGATGGCGGTGGAACTGGTGCGCGACCTGCCCGAGGCCACCCTGTGGGTGCAGGCCGGCGAAACCCGCCTGCGCCAGGTACTGGGCAACCTGCTGGCCAACGCCCTCGACGCGCTGACCGAAAAGGCCAACCCGCGCAAGCTCTGGCTAAGTGCCGAACGCCGCGAAGGCAGCGTCTACCTGACCATTCGCGACAACGGCCCGGGCTTCAGCAGCCAGGCCCTGCTGCGCGCACGCGAGCCGTTCTTCACCACCAAGACGCGCACCCAGGGCCTGGGCCTGGGCCTGGCGATCTGCGATACGCTGATCAACGCGCTGGGCGGTGAGCTGGTGCTGGCCAACCACCCGGAAGGCGGTGCGCTGCTGACCCTGCAACTGCGCGTGGCCACCCCCGGCGCCGCGCTTCAAACCTCGGAGGACTCCTCGGCATGACGACCGACACACTGATCGACAGCCGCACCCAGGTCGTCCTGGTCGATGACGACCCGCACCTGCGTCAGGCCCTGAGCCAGACCCTGGACCTCGCCGGCCTGCGCGTGCTGCCCCTGAGCGACGCTCAGGGCCTGGCCGCGCGCCTGGAAAGCGACTGGCCCGGGGTGGTGGTGAGCGATATCCGCATGCCCGGCATCGACGGCCTGCAACTGCTCGAACAACTGCATGCCCAGGACCCGGACCTGCCGGTGCTGCTGATCACCGGCCACGGCGACGTGCCGCTGGCGGTGCAGGCGATGCGCGCCGGGGCCTACGACTTTCTCGAAAAGCCCTTCGCCAGCGACGCCCTGCTCGACAGCGTGCGCCGCGGCCTGGCGCTGCGCCGCCTGGTGCTGGACAACCGCAGCCTGCGCCTGGCCCTGAGCGATCGCCAGCAACTGAGCACGCGCCTGGTGGGCCAGTCGACCCCGATGGCCCGGCTGCGCGAGCAGATCGGCGCGCTGGCCGGCACCCGCGCCGATGTGCTGATACTGGGCGAGACCGGCGCCGGCAAAGAGGTGGTGGCGCGCGCGCTGCACGACCTGTCGAGCCGGCGCGACGGCCCGTTCGTGGCGATCAACGCCGGTGCCCTGGCCGAATCGGTAGTCGAGAGCGAGCTGTTCGGCCACGAGCCCGGCGCCTTTACCGGGGCGCAGAAGCGGCGCATCGGCAAGTTCGAATTCGCCAATGGCGGCACGCTGTTTCTCGATGAAATCGAGAGCATGAGCCTGGATGTACAGGTCAAGCTGCTGCGCCTGCTGCAGGAGCGGGTGGTCGAGCGCCTGGGCGGCAACCAGCTGATCCCGCTGGATATCCGCATCATCGCCGCCACCAAGGAAGACCTGCGCCAGGCTGCCGACCAGGGGCGTTTTCGCGCCGACCTGTATTACCGCCTCAACGTCGCGCCGCTGCGCATCCCCCCCCTGCGCGAGCGCGGCGACGATGTGCTGATGCTGTTCCAGCACTTTGCCGACGCCGCCAGCGAACGCCACGGCCTGCCCCCCCACGTGCTGCAACCGGCGCAACGTGCGACGCTGCTGCGCCATGCGTGGCCGGGCAACGTGCGCGAGCTGCAGAACGCCGCCGAGCGCTTCGCCCTGGGCCTGGAGCTGGCCCTGGACGGCGACAGCCCTGGCCCGGTCGATCAGGCGCAGGCAGCGCCGGGCAGCGGCAACCTCAGCGACCAGGTCGAGCAGTTCGAACGCTCGCTGATCGCCGCCGAACTGACCCGCCCGCACAGCTCGATGCGCAGCCTGGCCGAAGCCCTCGGCGTGCCGCGCAAGACCCTGCACGACAAGCTGCGCAAACACGGCCTGAGCTTTGCCGACAGCAATGCCAGTGGCACCGACGACACCGAGGACAACCGCTGATGAACCCGAGCCATTACCTGCAGGACGTGCTGCACGCCGACATCCCGCTGACCCGCGAGATGGGCCTGCAGGTGCTCGACTGGCAGCACCAGCGGCTGCGCCTGCAATTGCCGCTGGCGGCCAACGTCAACCACAAGAGCACCATGTTCGGCGGCAGCCTGTATTGCGCGGCCGTGCTGGCAGGCTGGGGCTGGCTGCACCTGCGCCTGCGCGAGGCGGGCATCGGCGACGGGCATATCGTCATCCAGGAAGGCCAGATCAGCTACCCGCTGCCGGTCACCGGCGCCGGCGTGGCGGTGTGCGCGGCGCCCGAGGCCAAGGTCTGGGAGCGCTTCGTGGCCACCTACCAGCGCTACGGCCGCGCGCGCCTGACCCTGCACACCCAGGTGTTCAACGAAGGCAGTGAAACGCCCGCCGTGCAGTTCGGCGGGCAGTACGTGCTACACCGCTGAGGCGAGCGCCAGCAGGCTGGCGCGCCACGGCGCTGCGGCTGGCAGGGCAAGGAAGAAAGGATTGAGCAGGCTTTCGCGGGATGGGTAGGCGAATGGCTGGCCGTCCAGGCCCAGCACTTCGCCGCCGGCGCCTTCGAGCACGCCCTGGGCGGCGGCGGTGTCCCACTGCGAGGTCGGCGCCAGGCGCGGGTAGCAGTCGGCGGCGCCTTCGGCGAGCAGACAGAACTTGAGCGAGCTGCCCACGGAGGTCAGCTCCAGCTCACCCACCGCCGCACTCAGGCCGGCCAGCAGGCGCTCCTGCTCGGGGCTGCTGTGGCGGCGGCTGGCGACCACGGTGAACGGGGTGCCGGCAGGCGGCGCCGCACGCACGCTGATCGGCGCTGCCGGCGCGTGCGGGTCTTCGTGCCAGGCGCCCAGGCCGTGGCCACCGTAGTAGCAACGCCCCGTGGTGGGCACCCCGACCACGCCGAATACCACCCGACCCTGTTCGACCAGGGCGATGTTGACGGTGAACTCTTCACTGCCGGCGATGAACTCCTTGGTGCCGTCCAGCGGGTCCACCAGCCACCAGCGCTGCCACTGTTGGCGCTCGGCCAGGCCGATGTCGCAGTCTTCCTCGGACAGCACCGGGATATGGGGCGCCAGCCGCTGCAGGCCAGCGGCGATCACGTCGTGGGCGGCGATATCGGCTGCGGTCACCGGCGAGGCATCGAGCTTGGTCTGCACGGCCACGTCCGCACGCCAGAACGGCAGGATGGCAGCGCCCGCCTGCCGGGTCAGCTGCACCACCTGCTGCATCAGTTCGCGGTCGTTCATGCGCCGAACACGCCGCGCTGGGTCAGCAGGTCACGCACCAGGTACAGCGCCGCCAGCGCCCGCCCTTCGGAGAACTGCGGATGCTGGGCCAGGGCCGAGAGCTCGCGCAGGTTGACCTTGTCGACACGCATCGGCTCGGGCTCGTCGCCCTCCAGGCGCTCTTCGAACAGGTCGGTGGCCAGCACCACCTGGATCTTCTGGCTCATGTAGCCGGGCGACAGCGACAGCTCGGTCAGGTGTTCCAGCTGCCGGGCGCCGAAGCCGGCCTCTTCCTTGAGTTCACGGTTGGCCGCCGCCAGCACGTCTTCACCGGGCTCGATCAGGCCCTTGGGCAGCGACAGCTCGTACTCGTCGGTGCCGCCGCAGTATTCCTCCACCAGCACCGCGTGCTCGGCATCGAGCATCGCCACGATCATCACCGCGCCATAGCCGTTGCCGCGCCCGACCAGGCGTTCATAGGTACGTTCGGTGCCGTTGCTGAAGCGCAGCTCGACCGCTTCGACACGGAACAGGCGGCTGCTTGCAACAATTTCGCGACTGAGGACAGTGGGTTTCTGGCGCATGAGGGGGCGGCTCCTTGGCGGTAACGGGGTACTATACCGTCCACCGAGTCTGGATCGAACGAGAATATTTCACATGCCCTCCCTGGCCTGGCACGACATCGATACCGTATTGCTGGATATGGACGGCACCCTGCTGGACCTGCACTACGACAACCACTTCTGGTTGGAGCACCTGCCCCAACGCTACGCCGAGCTGCATGGCATCAGCCGTGCGATGGCCGAGCTGGAAATGCAGCCGCTGTTCGAACGCCACGCCGGCTCGCTGAACTGGTACTGCCTGGATTTCTGGAGTGCCGAGCTGAAGCTGCCGGTGCGCGAGCTGAAACTGGAAACGGCCGACCTGATCGCGCTGCGCCCGGACGCCGACACCTTTCTGCAGGCGATCCGCCAGGCCGGCAAACGGGTGATCCTGATCACCAATGCCCATCGCGATTCGTTGTCGTTGAAGCTGGAGCGGGTGGCGCTGGCGCCCTATTTCGAGCGGCTGATCAGCTCCCATGACTATGGCTTCCCCAAGGAAGACCAGCAGTTCTGGAGCGCATTGCACGCGGATACCGGGTTCGACCCGGCACGCAGCCTGTTCATCGACGACACCCTGGCGATACTGCGCAGCGCGCGCGACTTTGGCGTGGCGCACCTGCTGGCAGTGCGCCAGCCGGACAGCCGCAAGGGGCCGCGGGATACGGCGGAGTTTGCCGCGCAGGAAGATTATCGGGACTTGTTGCAGGGGCTGTAGGCCGCTTCGCCGGCAACGCCGGCTCCTACACAAGGCACCTTACCTGTAGGAGCCGGCGTTGCCGGCGAAGACCGCACCACCAAGCTGGAGCCTTATTCCGGAATACGCAGCGTCTGCCCCGGGTAGATCTTGTCGGGATGGCTCAGCAACGGCTTGTTGGCCTCGAAGATCTTGTTGTACTGGTTGGCATTGCCATACACCGCCAACGAAATCGCACTCAGCGTGTCGCCCTTCTTCACCACCACGAAACGCGCCGCCGCCACGACCGGGCCGGTCACGGTGAGCTGGTCGTCCACCGACGCCACGCCGGCAATGTTGCCCAGCGCCAGCAGGATCTTCTCCTTCTCTTCCTGGCTGCCTACCTCGCCCTTGACCGTGACCTTGTCGCCGTCGACGGTGGTCTGGATGTTCGGGTTGCCCAGGCCGACCTTCTGCACGTGCTCCTTCAACTGGTCGTCAGCCTTGGCGTTGCCGGGGGTGAGCAGGTCGATCAGTTTTTCACCCGCTTCTTTCACGAAACTAAAAATGCTCATCCTGTGCTCCTTAGGTATCAATGACCGGAGCAGGCAGTCTAGGACAAGATAGAATGCTTCGCCTGCCAATGCCCCGGAACGACGATGGATATCAAACAACTCAAATTCCTCATCGCCCTGGATGAAACCCGCCACTTCGGCCAGGCCGCCGCGCGCTGCCACGTGACCCAGCCCACGCTGTCGATGCGCCTGCGCAACCTGGAGCGCGAACTGGGCCTGCCGCTGGTCAACCGCGGCCAGCGTTTCGAGGGCTTCACCGCCCAGGGCGAGCGCGTGCTGGCCTGGGCGCGCTCGGTACTCTCGGCCTACGACGGCCTGTACGCCGAGGCCGCCGCCTGTCGCGGGCACCTGGCCGGCACGTTGCGCCTGGGGGTGGTACCGCTGTCGAGCTTCGACCCGCTGCCGCTACTGCAGCGCCTGCACCGCCAGCACCCCGAGCTGCGTTTCGAGCTGAGCGCGTTGAGCTCCGAACAGATTCTCGACCAGCTGGCGAGCAACCGCCTGGACCTGGGCGTGTCGTACCTGGAGCGTCTCGACAGCGAGCGCTTCGAGGCCCTGCCCCTGGGCGACACACGCATGGGCCTGCTGTTCGACCCACGTCACTTCGCATTCGCCGAACAGCCGTTGAGCTGGGAGGCCGTGGCCGAGCTGCCGCTGGGCCTGCTGACCGCCGGCATGCACTTTCGCCAGTCCATCGACCACGCCTTCCATACCCGCGGCCTGGCCCCGCAGTTGCTGTTGCAGACCGACGCCGTTCATCAGCTGGTGCAAGCGGTGGAGGGTGGCCTGTGCTGCGCGGTGATGCCGCTGAACGCCGGGCTCGAAGCACTCACCGGGCACCTGCGCCTGCAACCGATAGACCAGGCCACCACGCTGGCGCCCCTGGGGCTGATCATGCGCCGCAGCGCGCCGCGCTCGGCCCTGGCCGAGGCCTGCATCGCCGAGTACCGCCTGTCGCTCGACCCGGCGTGATCGACGCGCTCTATCAATGCATCGGCAGTAGCGATTAGACGATACCCGAGTGCAGGCCTAGGCTTAAGGCTGACCTGCCTGCCGGTACCTGCCGATGACCATCAAACCCCCGGCCTGCGGGGCGTCCACGCCCCTGGCCGCGCCCGCTGCCAGCAACCGCTACGACTACCGCCAGCTTGACGACAACAGCCAGGGTGGCGCCGACCTCGCCGAAGAGGTGGCCCTGGCGATCGCCTACAACGGCATCAGCCAGGCGGTGATGCTGGTGAGCCCTACCGATCTGCACGACTTCATCGTCGGTTTCAGCATCGGCAGCGGCATCATCGCCTCCCCCGACGACATCTATGACGTGAGCTTCACGGCCAGCGGCTCGGCCATCCATGCCGAGGTGCAGATAGCCAGCCGCGCCTTCTGGAACCTCAAGAACCAGCGCCGCCAACTGGCCGGTACCAGCGGCTGCGGCCTGTGTGGCGTCGAGGCGGTGGAGCAGGCGCTGCCCGATCTGCAGGTGCTGCCCGGCGCGCCCCTGCCGCCGCCGCACTGGCTGGACGGCCTGCGCCAGCGCATCAGCGCCTTCCAGCCACTGGGCCAGCACTGCGGCGCGGTGCACGCGGCACTGTTCATGAACGATCAGGGCGAACTGCTGCTGGGCCGCGAAGACATCGGCCGGCACAACGCCCTGGACAAGCTGATCGGCGCCCTGGTGCGTCAGCACATCGCCCTCGACGGCGGCCTGGCGGTAGTCACCAGCCGCTGCAGCCTGGAGCTGATCCAGAAGGTGCTGCGCGCCGGCATCCAGACCCTGGTGAGCCTGTCTGCGCCCACCGGCCTGGCGCTGCAATGGGCGCGCCGCCACCAGCTCAACCTTATCCACCTGCCGCACCACAGTGCGCCAAGGGTCTACAGCCCGGCGCAGGAGAGTCGCCCGTGAGCCTGCATCATCAAGCCGACCAGAAGCCGGTCCCCCGCTACAAGCCCTACCACGGCGCCGCCGGCGGCTGGGGCGCGCTGCGCAGTGTGGCGCAGGCCTGGATCGGCAGCGACAACGCGCTGAAGAACATCCGCACCCTGCTCAAGACCAACCAGAACGGCGGCTTCGACTGCCCGGGCTGCGCCTGGGGCGACTCGCCGGAAAGCGGCATGGTCAAGTTCTGCGAGAACGGCGCCAAGGCGGTCAACTGGGAGGCCACCAAGCGCCGGGTCGATGCGGCCTTCTTCGCCCGCCACAGCGTCACCTCGCTGCTGGGCCAGAGCGACTACTGGCTGGAGTACCAGGGCCGGCTCACCGAGCCGATGGTGTACAACCCCTCCAACGACCGTTACCAGCCGATCAGCTGGGACAACGCCTTCGCCCTGATCGCGCGCCACCTCAACGGCCTGACCAGCCCCGACCAGGCGGAGTTCTATACCTCGGGCCGGGCCAGCAACGAGGCGGCCTACCTGTACCAGCTGTTCGTGCGCGCCTACGGCACCAACAACTTCCCGGACTGCTCGAACATGTGCCACGAGGCCAGCGGCGTGGCCCTGGGCCAGAGCGTCGGGGTCGGCAAGGGTACGGTGACCTTCGACGATTTCGAGCACGCCGACGCGATCTTCGTGTGGGGCCAGAACCCTGGTACCAACCACCCGCGCATGCTTGAACCGCTGCGCGAAGCGGTCAAGCGCGGTGCCCAGGTGGTGTGCGTGAACCCGCTCAAGGAGCGCGGCCTGGAGCGCTTCCAGCACCCGCAGCACCCGCTGGAGATGCTCACCAACGGTGATCGTCCGACCAACACCGCCTATTTTCGCCCCGCCCTGGGCGGCGACATGGCGCTGCTGCGCGGCATGGCCAAGTTCCTCCTGCAGTGGGAGCGCGAGGCGCAGGCAACAGGTGCGCCAGCGGTGTTCGACCATGCCTTCATCGCCGAGCACACTGCGGCCGTGGAGGCCTACCTTGAAGTGGTCGAGGCCAGCAGCTGGGAGCAGATCGTGCAACAGTCGGGCCTGGGCCTGGCCGATATCGAGCAGGCCGCACGCATGTATGCGCGGGCCGAAAAAGTCATCATGTGCTGGGCCATGGGCATCACCCAACACCGTCACTCGGTGCCGACCATCCAGGAAATCGCCAACCTGATGCTGCTGCGCGGCAACCTTGGGGTGCCAGGGGCCGGGCTATGCCCCGTGCGCGGCCACAGCAACGTGCAGGGCGACCGTACCATGGGCATCAACGAACGCCCGCCGGTGGCGCTGCTGGATGCACTGGAGCGCCGCTTCGGCTTTGCCGTGCCGCGCCACAACGGCCACAACACGGTGGAGGCGATTCGCGCCATGCTCGATGGCAAGGCGCGGGTGTTCATCGGGCTGGGCGGCAACTTCGCCCAGGCCACCCCCGACACCGAGCGCACTGCGCAGGCGCTGCGCAACTGCGAGCTGACGGTGCAGATCAGCACCAAGCTCAACCGCAGCCACCTGATCCACGGGCAGCAGGCACTGATTCTGCCGTGCCTGGGACGTACCGATATCGACCTGCAGGGCGAAGGCCCGCAGGCAGTGACGGTGGAGGACTCGTTCAGCATGGTGCATGCCTCCAACGGCCAGCTCAAACCGCTGTCGCGCCAGATGCGCTCGGAGCCGGCGGTGATCGCCGGAATCGCTGCCGCCACCCTGGGCAGCAAACCGGTGGACTGGCATTGGCTGGTGGCCGACTATGGGCGCATTCGCGAACTGATCGCCGACACCATTCCAGGGTTCGAGGGGTTCAACCAGCGCCTGCAGCACCCCGGTGGCTTCTACCTGGGCAACAGCGCCGGCCAGCGCCAGTGGAAGACACCCAGCGGGCGGGCCAACTTCAAGGCCAATGCGTTGCCCGACGACCTGCTGCACGAGAGCGTGCGCGCCAGCGGCCAGGTGCCGGACCTGATCATGCAGTCGATGCGTTCCCACGATCAGTACAACACCACCATCTACGGGTTGGATGACCGTTACCGTGGGGTAAAGGGGCAGCGCGACGTGCTGTTCGCCAACGAGGCGGATATCATCCGGCTGGGTTTCAACCCCGGTGACAAGGCCGATATCGTGTCGTTGTGGGGCGATGGCCGCGAGCGCCGGGTCAAGGGCTTCACCTTGCTGGCATTCGACATTCCGGCGGGGCAGGCGGCAGCCTACTACCCCGAGGTGAACCCGCTGGTGCCGCTGGAAAGCGTGGGCGATGGCAGCCATACGCCGACGTCGAAGTTCGTGGCGATCAGGATCGAGGCGGCCAGCGCCACGGCCAGGATCATCTAGGCCCCTTCGCCGGCAACGCCGGCTCCCACAGGGTCTTGCGGCGCATGCAGAACGCTGTGGGAGCTGGCTTGCCAGCGAAGAGGCCAGTTCGTTCAGCGCATAACTGCAGGCAAGAAAAAGGCCCTGGCATCACTGCCAGGGCCTTCGTCCCAAGTAAGCTCAGACCCGCAAAAACGCATTAAGTTTCACTGTAAAAACAGTAACTTATAAAATTGTATACACGTCGTGCCAATCGTCGGATTTGCGTTGCCAGCGCGTGTTGCAGAGCCTCAGGATCGCCTCGTCATCCCTTTGAGGCTCCCTTATGAAGTACTCCTCGATTCTGCTGTTGTCTCTCGGCCTGCTCAGTGGCGTTGCCTCGGCAGGTGGCTCCACCGAAGCCGGTATCGGCGGCGCATTGGGCGGGGTATTGGGTTCGGTGGTTGGCCAGTCGATCGGTGGCAGCACCGGTTCGGCCATCGGCGCCGGCCTGGGCGGTGCAGCCGGTAGCGCGGTAGGTGCCGACAAGCGCAGCCGCGGCGAGGCGGCCATCGGTGGCGCACTGGGTGCGGCCGGCGGCAACGTGGTGGGCCGCAGCGTGGGCGGCAACACCGGCAGCCTGATCGGCGCCGCAGCCGGCGGCGGTGCGGGCGGTGCACTGGGCAACTACATGGGCAACAAGAGCGACGACGAAGACCGCCGCTACAACAACCGCGGCCGCGGCTACGACGACCGCCGCCACTACCGCGATCGCGGCCACCACTACGGCCATCGCAAGCACGACAAACGCTGGCGTCACCGCTGAATTCCATCGACGCTGCCGGCCCCGCGCCGGCAGCGCCGCAGTTGTACCCGCAAACGTAGCAATCAAGCCATGTGCCATCACGCCATTGGCTTAAGCCATTCACCTAAGCCTTTCCCCGCCCCGGCCCCTGCGCGAAAACCTTCGAGCCTGTTGTTCGGCCAGCTTTCCAGCCTTTTATATTGACTGTCCGATCAACATCGGCAGGGGCCTGTTTGCGTCGGCTGTTTTGTGACTGACGGGTCGGCTTAAGGGGCGTCCCGATTTTGACGTCAAATAGCAATCGCTATGATCCGCCCCACCTTAAGCGACGCAGTGGGCGCACGGAATGCGGATGTACCTGGGAATATGGATCGGCACGGCCCTCGGCGCCTGCGGCCTGCTGCTCGACCTGCTGCCCCTGGGCCTGGCCGGGCTGTCGCTGGTGCTGCTTGCCAGCACCTTGCTGCGCCCGCGCCCCGTGGCACAGGTGGCTGCGGTCAGCGACGCGCCCATCGTGCTCGAACAGCCGCCACTGCACACCCTGCTGCCGGTGGTGACGCCCAGCTGGATCGACAGCCTCCAACAGAGCCGAACCCTGCTGGGCGACAACATCAGCCAGTTGCTCGAACGCTTCGGCGCCATCAACCGGCGCCTGGAACACAGCCTCAACGACGCCGACAACGTGCTGGCCAATGGCGGCGTGGGCGAGAACCTGCGCGAGGCCAACCAGCGTCTGCGCCGGGTCACCGAAAGCTTCGCCGCCAGCAGCCAGCGCCAGCATGAATTTCTGACCACCATCAATCATCTGGGCAGCTACGCCGGCCAGCTCCAGCAGATGGCCAAGCGCGTGCAGGAAGTTGCCAGCCAGACCAACCTGCTGGCGCTCAATGCCGCCATCGAGGCTGCCCGCGCCGGCGAGTTCGGCCGCGGCTTCTCGGTGGTCGCCGACGAGGTGCGCAAGCTCTCCAGCCTGTCGGCCGAGACCGGCCAGTCGATGGACGCCAAGGTGGGCGAGATCAACCAGTCGATCCAGTCCAGCATCGATGCCGCCACCGCGCTGGGCAGCGAAGAGCAGGCCAACCTGCGCGAGCTGGAGCAGGTGCTCGACGAGGTGATCAGCGACCTGGGCGGTAACCTCGACGCCCTCGACGGCGCCTCGCGGGCGCTGCAACAGGATGCCCGCGCCACCCAGGCAGATATCCACGCGATCATGGTCAGCCTGCAGTTCCAGGATCGCGCCGACCAGATGCTCGACCACCTGCAGGCCGACCTGCTGCAACTGCTCGATGCCCTGGCGCACGACGACCCGCGCCTGCACGACCCGCAAGGCTGGCTGCAGCAATTGCGCCAGCGCTTCACCACCAGCGAGGAACGGGCTGGCCACAGCCAGTCGGCATCCAGCAGCGACGTGACCTTTTTCTAACTCCGGAAGCCCTGAACATGGCCAAGACCATCCTGATCGTGGACGACTCCGCCTCGATGCGCCAACTCGTGAAAATCAGCCTGGCCAGCGCCGGCCACCAGGTCATCGAAGCCTGTGACGGGCGCGACGCGCTGAACAAGCTCACCGGGCAGAAGATCAACCTGGTGATCAGCGACGTGAACATGCCCAACCTGGACGGCATCGGCCTGGTCAAGGCGCTCAAGGCGCGCAACGAATACCGCTTCACCCCGATCATGATGCTCACCACCGAAAGCGAGCAGGCCAAGAAGGCCGAGGGCCAGGCCGCCGGAGCGCGGGCCTGGATCGTCAAGCCGTTCCAGCCCCAGCAGTTGCTGGCGGCTGTCGAAAAGCTGATTGGCTGACGCGCATGTTCACACTCGCCGCAGCCACCGCCGACACCCCCGCACGGCTACGCCTGGACGGCGACCTGACCATCTATGAGGTGCGCGCCGCACGCGAGCAGCTGCTGGCCCTGTTGCCCGCTCAGCCAGTGCCCTGGCAACTGGACCTGGGCGGCCTGGACGAGCTCGACAGTGCCGGCGTGCAACTGCTGCTGAGCCTGCACAAGACCCTCTGCGCAAATGGCCACGACGCCGAGGTGATCGCCCTGCCGGGCAACGCCCGGGCGTTGCTGGAGCTGCTGCGCCTGCCCGCATTGTGCCCGGCCGGTAGCCCCGTGCCGTGCGAGGAGTGAGCATGTTCGACGCCGAGCAATGGAGCCAGCTGCTGCAGGGCTTTCTCGAAGAGGCCCGCGACCTGCTCAAGGAAGCCGAAGACAGCCTGCTGCGCCTGGAAACCCGCCCCGATGACGACGCGGCGATCAACGCGCTGTTTCGCGCCGTGCACACGCTCAAGGGCTCGGCCGGGATCTTCTCCCTCGACCCACTGGTGGCGCTGGCGCACCAGCTGGAAAACCTGCTGATGGGGGTACGCGACGGTGCGCGGGTGCTGGACGCTCCGCTCACCTCGTTGATGCTGCAGTGCATGGACGAACTGGGGGTGATGCTAGACAGCATCGACCCGCAGCAGGTCAGCATGCCAGCGCACACGCCGCGCCAGGCCGCCCTGCTGGCGGCATTGCAGGCGCATCAGGGCGAGCTGCCCGCGTCTGTGGACAACCCGCTGGCAGCCCCGCCCGGTGCGCCCCGCTTGCGTACCTGGCACCTGTCGATCCGCTTTGCCAGCGAGCTGCTGAGCAACGGCTTCGACCCGGCGGCGTTCATCCGCTACCTGGCGCGGCTGGGCGACATCCTCAGCCTGCAGACCCTCACCTGGGCCGTTCCGGAGCTCGACAGCCTCGACCCGGAGGCCTGCTACCTGGGCTTCGAAGTGAGCCTGCACAGCGACGCCAGCCGCGAGCAGCTCGAAGACGTGTTCGCCCTGGTGCAGGACTTCTGCACCCTGCGCCTGCAGGCCCAGGAGCCGACCGATACCGCCTTGCCGGCCGAACCCCGCGCACCGGCGCAAACGTTGGCGCCTGCAACCGCCACACCCTTGCCATCGATGCCCGCCGGCGAGCCGCGCACTGCCTCCAGCAGCCAGGTCAAGGTGGCTGCGCAAAAGCTCGACGAGCTGATCAACCTGGTCGGCGAGCTGGTCATCGCCACCGCCGGCGCCCAGATGCAGGCCCTGCGCAGTGCCCACGCCGCCTGCATCGAAAGCGTGCAGGCGGTGCAGCAGCATGTGGAGCAGATCCGCGAGCGGGCGCTGAAACTGCGCATGGTCGAAGTGGGCGAGACCTTCAACCGCTTCCACCGCGTGGTGCGCGATGTGAGTCAGGCGCTGGACAAGCAGATTGCGCTGACCATCAGCGGCGGCGACACCGAGCTGGACAAGACCCTGATCGACCGCATCGCCGACCCGCTGGTGCACCTGGTGCGCAACGCCATCGACCACGGCATCGAGGCCCCTGCCGAGCGCCGCGCCGCCGGCAAGCCCGAGCAGGGTCAGCTGCGCCTGAACGCCTACCACGACTCGGGCATGATCGTGCTCGAGATCCAGGATGACGGGCGCGGCCTGAACACCGCGAAGATCCGCGAGAAGGCCATCGCCCGCGGCATGCTCGACAGCGATTCGCCGATGAGCGAACAGGACATCCACCTGCTGATCTTCGAAGCGGGTTTTTCCACCGCCGAGCAGGTGTCCAACCTGTCCGGACGCGGGGTGGGCATGGACGTGGTGCGCAGCGCCATCGACCAGTTGCGCGGGGTCATCGAGATCGACTCCAGGGCCGGCCATGGCTGCACCTTCCGCATCCGCCTGCCGCTGACCCTGGCGATCATCGACGGGTTTCTGGTGAGCGTGGGCGAGGAGCACTTCGTGATCCCGCTGGACATGGTCACCGAATGCATGGAGGCGCCCGCCAACCAGGCCGAGCAGGGCCACCTGAACCTGCGCGGGCGGCCGCTGCCGTGCATCGACCTGCAACCGCATTTCGGCCTGCCGCGCAGCGCCTGCGTGCGCCGCAACATCGTGGTGGTCAGCCAGGGCCGGCAGCATGCCGGGCTGATCGTCGACCAGTTGCACGGCGAGCTGCAGACCGTGATCAAGCCCTTGGGGCAACTGTTCCAACACCTCAGTGGCATCAGCGGCTCGACCATCCTCGGCTCTGGCCAGGTGGCGCTGATACTCGATATCCCCAGCCTGTTCCGCCAGTCGCAGCAACGCGCCGAAGGCGAGACGCCGCACCTGTTGCCAAGCCCTTCCGGAGAATAGACATGCAGTTGATCAGCAATATGAAGATAGGCGTGCGCCTGACCCTGGGCTTTCTGCTGGTGGTGGCGCTGACCGCGCTCATCGGAGTCATCGGCCTGCGCAACCTGGAGCAGGTCAACGGCCTGTCGGACCGCATGTACGAGCTGGACGTGGCCGGCCTGAGCACCTTGCAGCAAGCCAACATCCAGCTGCTGATGGCCAACCGCGCCGTGCGCCAGAGCCTGCTCTCCACCACCGCCCAGGAGCGCGACCAGTCGGCCGCCACCGCCCGTGCGGCGATGGAAAAGACCCGCGAACTGCTGATCAAGGCGCGCGAGCACTTCATCACCAAGGAAGGCCGCGCCCAGGTGGAAAGAATCGACGCGCCGCTGCAGGCCTACATCAGCGTGGCCAACCAGTTGCTGGGGGTGCACCAGCAGTCGGGCGACCTGCAGATTGCTTCCGAAGCGCTGGCGCTGATGCCGCAGAACGTCGCGGCGGCCAACGTGGTCGACCAGTTGCTGGGTGAGGCCAGCGCTGCCAAGCAGGCGCGCGCCGGCGAGGCGAACGCCGAGATCAGCGTCATCTACGAACGCTCGCGGGTGCAGATGATCGCCCTGGTCGCCGCCGCAACCCTGATCGGCATGCTGATCGGCGTGCTGGTCACCCGCAGCATCACCCGGCCGCTGGCAGGCGCAGTGCAGGCCGCCGACCGCATGGCCGCCGGCGATCTGAGCCAGGACCTGGTAGTGACCCACAAGGACGAGACCGGGCAGTTACTGGGCTCTATGCAGAACATGACCCTGCGCCTGCGCAGCATCCTGGGCGATGTACGCAGCGCCGCCGATGCGCTGTCGTCGGCCTCCGAACAGGTCAGTTCGACCTCGCAATCGCTGAGCCAGGCGGCCAACGAGCAAGCCGCCAGCGTCGAGCAGACCAGCGCTTCGGTCGAGCAGATGTCGGCCTCGATCGCGCAGAACACCGAAAGCGCCAAGGTCACCGACGGCATCGCCGGCAAGGCGGCCAACGACGCGGTGCAGGGCGGCGGCGCAGTGGGCGACACGGTGCTGGCGATGAAGCAGATCGCCGAGAAGATCGGCATCATCGACGACATTGCCTACCAGACCAACCTGCTGGCGCTCAACGCCGCCATCGAGGCCGCCCGTGCCGGCGATCACGGCAAGGGCTTTGCCGTGGTGGCCGCCGAGGTGCGCAAGCTGGCCGAACGCAGCCAGGTGGCGGCGCAGGAAATCGGCCAGGTGGCCTCCAGCAGCGTGCAACTGGCCGAACAGGCCGGCAGCCTGCTCAGCGAGATCGTGCCCAACATCCAGAAGACCTCGGACCTGGTGCAGGAAATCACCGCCGCCTCGCAGGAGCAGAGCAGCGCCGCCGGGCAGATCAACATCGCCATGGGCCAGATGAACCAGATCACCCAGCAGAACGCCTCGGCTTCCGAAGAGCTGGCCGCCACCGCCGAAGAGATGAACGCCCAGGCCGGCCAGTTGCAGGAGCTGATCGGCTTCTTCCGCTTCGAGGCCGGCAGCACTGCGCGTGCCCTGCCCCGGGTGGGCGAACCGCAAGTCGGCGCCTACAAGCCCACCCACAAGGCGCTGATCGATGAAGGCCAGTTCGTCAGCTTCACTTGACCGAGGCGTACCCATGCACACCCTAGAGTCTGCGGCGCCCGCGCCGCACCTGCCCACCAGTGTCCAGCACCTGACCTTTCGCGTGCGCGAGGCCGGCTATGCACTGCCCATCGAACTGGTGCGCGAGATCATCGAGTACGCCGAGATCACCCGCGTGCCGATGATGCCCGCCTACATTCACGGCGTGCTCAACCTGCGCGGCAACGTGGTGCCGGTACTGGACCTGGCAGCACGCTTCGGCATGGAACTGACCGAGGCCGGCAAGCGCACCTGCATCGTGATCATCGCCCTGCCCCTCGAGGACGGTGTGCAGCGCATCGGCCTGGTTGTGGATGCGGTGGACGCGGTACTCGACATCGACCCGCACGGGGTGGTGCCGGCGCCACCGTTCGGCACCGGCATCCGTGCCGACTTCATTGCCGGCATGGCCCAGCAGGAGCAGGGCTTTTTGATCATCCTGAACATGCCCCAGGTGCTGTCGCTGGAAGATATCCGCTACCTCAGCCAGGCGGCGAAGGGCTCCTGAATGCCCTCGACCTTCAAACTGCCGGTGCTGGGCGAACAGGAGTTCAGCCGCCTGCAGACGCTGATGAGCAGCGCCTCGGGCATCCACCTGGCCAGCAACAAGCGCTCGCTGGTGGCCGGGCGCCTGATGAAACGCCTGCGTCACTACCACCTGGACAACTACCGCGACTACCTGCACCTGATCGAGCGCCCGACCCACAGCCGCGAGCGGCGCCTGGTGATCGACCTGCTGACCACCAACGAGACCTACTTCTTTCGCGAGTTCCCGCACTTCGAATTCCTTGGCCAGTGGCTGGGCCGGCGCAAGGGGCCGCTGCGGCTGTGGAGCGCGGCCTGCTCGTCGGGCGAGGAGCCCTACAGCCTGGCCATGACCGTGGCCGAGCACGCCACCGGCAGCGATTGGTCGATCCTGGCCAGCGACCTCAGCCAGAGCATGCTGACGCTGGCCGAGCAAGGCATCTACGACATCGCCCAGGCGCGCTACTTTCCCGATAGCTGGATGCAGCGCCACTGCTTGTGCGGGGTCGGCGACATGCACGGGCGCCTGCGCGTGCAGGCGCACCTGCGAGCGCGGGTGAGCCTGCGCGAGATCAACCTGGTGCAGCCGCTGCCCGAAGGCCTGGGGCCGTTCGACGTGATATTCCTGCGCAACATCCTGATCTACTTCGACACCCCGCAGAAACAGCTGATCGTGCAGCGCCTGGTCAACCAGCTGCGCCCCGGCGGGCTGCTGTTCATCGGGCACGCCGAAAGCATCCACGGCTTCGAGCTGCCGCTCAGGCTGGTGCACCCCTCGGTGTTCGAGCGCGTATGACCGAGCGTGCGGCGGCGCCGGTGCGGGTGTTCATCGTCGACGACTCGGCGCTGGTGCGCCAGGTGCTCAACCAGTGCCTGAACGACCACCCGCGCATCCGCGTGATCGGCATGGCCGCCGACCCGCTGTATGCCATCGAGAAGATGCGCCGGGACTGGCCCGATGTGCTGGTGCTGGACATCGAGATGCCGCGCATGGACGGCCTGACCTTTCTGCGCCAGATCATGGCCGAGCGCCCCACGCCGACCATCATCTGCTCGACCCTCACCGAAGCCGGCACCGACCTCAATCTCCAGGCCCTGGCCGCCGGGGCGGTCGGCGTGTTCACCAAGGCCCGGCTGGGCCTGCGCCAGAGCCTGGAAAACCTCGCCAGCGGGCTGATCCGCAGCATCGAGGAAGCGGCCCGCACCCGCCCGGTATTGTTACCTCTGTCGCAGGCGAAAGAAAAAACCAGTGCACTGCCTGCAACCCCAAGCAAAACCACCGAGCGAATCGTTACACTTGGCTGCTCGACCGGCGGCACCCAGGCGCTGGAGTTCATCCTGCGTCAGCTGCCGCGCGATTGCCCGGGCATCGTGATCGTGCAGCACATGCCGGCCAGGTTCACTGCCGACTTCGCCAGGCGCCTGAACAGCCTCTGTCAGATCGAGGTGCGCGAGGCCAGGCATCTGGACCGTGTCCACAGCGGCCTGGCACTGCTGGCCCCGGGGGGCCTGCACATGCAGCTCAAACGCAGTGGTGCGCACTACCTGGTGGAGGTGCTCGACGGTCCCGCCGTCAATCGGCACAAACCCTCGGTCGATGTCCTGTTTCGCTCCGCCGCCCGGCATGCCGGGGGCAATGCCCTTGGCATCATCATGACCGGGATGGGCGATGACGGTGCCCGAGGCCTGCTGAGCATGCGTGAGCAAGGCGCCGCCACCGTGGCACAGGACGAGGCCAGTTGCATCGTGTTCGGCATGCCCAAGGAAGCCATACGGCTGGGTGCGGCCCAGGCGGTGGAACCGCTGACACGGTTGCCGGCGCTGATCGCCCAGTTCAGCGACAACCCACGTGCCAGCTGAGCCATACACCGCCCCTTACCTTGCGACACAGGCCTACCTATGCTTTGCCGAATACTCCTTGCAGACGAGTCGCCCCTGTTCAGAGCGGGGCTGCGCGCGCTGCTCGAACAAAAACAAGATTACGCAGTGGTGGGTGAAACCGGTGACGGCGTGAGCGCCGTCGAGCTCGCCGAACAGCTCAAGCCCGACATCATCATGCTGGACATGGCGCTGGATGCACTGGAGAGCGAAGAGATCCTGCGCGAGCTGTGCCTGCGCGTGCCGGCAAGCATGGTGCTGATGCTGTCGGCGCGCTCGGAGCTGGAGTTCGTGATGAAGTGCCTGCAGCAGGGTGCCCACGGCTTTCTGCTCAAGACTGCCACCGTGCTGGAACTGGAGCTGGCGTTGCAGGCGTTGAAGAACGGCGGCCAGTACCTGTCGTCGGCGGTGTTGCCGCTGGTGATCGGGCAGGCGGTCAAGCACAGCCGCAAGCGCCATGCCGGCAGCAGCACCATGCAACTGACCACCCGCCAGCTGGAGATCCTGCGCCTGATTGCACGAGGCGAGTCGACCCGCTCGATTGCCGATGGCCTGGGCCTGAGCGTGAAGACGGTGGAGGCGCACCGCTCGCAGATCATGCACCGCCTGCAGATACACGACATACCGGGCCTGGTGCTGTTTGCGGTGCGCGAAGGCATCATCCGCATCAACGACTGACCGCGCCGGGTTTCAGCCTTGCAGGGCTACCAGGGCGCCTTGCAGGGCCGTCGGCAGGCTGGCGGGCTGGCCGGTGGCACGCTCGACGAACACCTGCACCATGCGCCCGGCGGCGCAGGGCTGAGCTTCACCGACCTTGAACAGGGCCAGTTGGTACTCCACCGAACTGCCGGCCACCCGCGCCGCGCGCAGGCCGACTTCCAGGCATTCGGGGAAGGCGGCCGAGGCGAAGAAGTCGCACCCCGAACTGACCACGAACCCCACCACCTCGCCATCCTGCGGGTCGAGCCCGGCATGCTCGATCAGGTAGGCCTGCACGGCGCTGTCGAAGAAGGCGTAGACCGTGGCGCTGGCGATGTGGCCGTTGACGTCGTTGTCCTGCCAGCGGGTCGGCAGGGGGTGGACGTGGGGGTAGTGGTGGCGTTCGGGTGTGGCAGACATGAATGACCTGTATGCAGTGAAGGGGGCGGGAAGCATTCCACAACGAATTCAGAAGCACGGTGACAGTAAACCGTAGCAGGGCTGAATAGCATGGGCGCCTACTCGAAACATCCATGCGGTTGCGCCGCTACTGCGCAAGGCATAGACTCTAACTACGCCAATGGCGTACAAAGGTTGGCATGCTCTTCATCGAAACAAGCGTATTTACCAGCGACGTTTCAAGCCATCTCGACGATCACGAGTACCTGTCGCTTCAGGTATATCTTGCCGAGCACCCTGAAGCAGGTGACCTGATCGAAGATACCGGCGGGCTGCGAAAAATTCGATGGGCAGCAAAAGGCAAAGGAAAAAGCGGCGGGGTTCGAGTGATCTATTACTACGCCGTGTCAGCCAGCCAGATCCGTTTGCTGCTTATCTACCGCAAAGGCATCCACGATACATTGACTAAAAAACAGAAAGCCGTACTTCGAAGCCTCAACCAAGGGTGGAAATGATGGACAGGAATCTTTTCGGTCGTCTCGTTGACAGCATGACCGAGATGGCTGAAATCGATCGTGGGGAGCGCAAACCTTCACGCGAGTTCCAGGTAGACGCCATGCGGGTCAGGGCCATACGCGAGGCAACCGGGCTTACCCAGGAAAAATTTGCGCAGTGTATCGATGTACCGCTGGGTACGTTGCGCAATTGGGAGCAAGGACGCCGTGCTCCAGAAGGGCCAGCACGGGCACTGCTGCGTGCGATTCACAATGACCCGGAACATGTTCTGGCCGCATTGGCCTGAATCACAGCCCAAACGAAAAAGCCGCCCATTCGGGCGGCTTTTTCTCAGCTGGCGAGCAGCAACTTACAGTTGCGGACCCGCTGCCTTGATGGCGTCGGAAACGTCGAACTTCTTGAAGTTCTCGATGAACAGCGAAGCCAGGCCCTTGGCCGCTTCGTCGTAGGCAGCGCTGTCAGCCCAGGTGTTGCGCGGGTTGAGCAGTACGGTTTCAACACCCGGTACCAGTTTCGGCACGTCCAGGTTGATGATGTCCAGGTGCTCGGTTTCAGCACCGACCAGTGCGCCGCTCTGGATGGCCGCGATCACCGCACGGGTGGTCGGGATGTTGAAGCGCTTGCCCACACCGTAGCCACCACCGGTCCAGCCGGTGTTGACCAGGTACACCTTGGAACCGAAACCACGGATACGCTTGATCAGCAGTTCAGCGTATTCGCCAGCCGGACGCGGGAAGAACGGCGCGCCGAAGCAGGTGGAGAAGGTCGACTTGATGCCGCTGCCCGAACCCATTTCGGTGGAGCCCACCAGCGCGGTGTAACCGGACAGGAAGTGGTAGGCCGCCTGCTCTTCGCTGAGGATCGATACCGGTGGCAGTACGCCGGTCAGGTCGCAGGTCAGGAAGATCACTGCGTTGGGCTCGCCACCCAGGTTCTTCTCGGAACGCTTGGCAACGTGCTCGAGCGGGTAGGCCGCACGGCTGTTCTGGGTCAGGCTGACATCGGAGTAGTCAGCGTGCTTGGCGTCGTCGATGACGACGTTTTCCAGCACGGCACCATGCTTGATGGCTTTCCAGATGACCGGCTCGTTCTTCTCCGACAGGTCGATGCACTTGGCATAGCAACCGCCTTCGATGTTGAACACCACGCCCTCGCCCCAGCCGTGCTCGTCGTCACCGATCAGGTAACGGCTTTCGTCGGCCGACAGGGTGGTCTTGCCGGTGCCCGACAGGCCGAAGAACAGGGTCACGTCGCCTGCTTCGCCGATGTTGGCGGCGCAGTGCATCGGCAGCACGTCGGCAGCCGGCAGCAGGAAGTTCTGCACCGAGAACATGGCTTTCTTCATCTCGCCTGCGTAACGCATGCCAGCGATCAGTACCTTCTTCTGGGCGAAGTTGAGGATCACGCAACCGTCGGAGTTGGTGCCGTCACGCTCGGGCACGCATTCGAAGTTGGCGACATTGAGCACTTGCCACTCATCACGACCGGCCGGGTTGTACTGCGCCGGGTTGATGAACAGGCAACGGCCGAACAGGTTCTGCCAGGCAGTCTGGGTGGTCATGCGTACCGGCAGGTAGTGCTCGGCGGCCGCACCTACGTGCACGTGGGAAACGAAATGATCCTGGGCGTTGTTGAACGCCTCGACGCGGTCCCACAGGGCATCGAACTTGTCGGCCGGGAACTTGCGGTTGATCGGGCCCCAGGCGATGGCAGACGAGGTGGACGGCTCGTCGACGATGAAACGGTCGACCGGCGAACGACCGGTACGGTGACCAGTTTTCACGACCAGCGCGCCCGTATCGGCCAGCTCGCCTTCACCGCGGTTCAGCGCTTCTTTTACCAGTTCATCGACGCTCAGGTCGGTGTACACGGTGTTGTTGGCTTGCGTCATGAGATTCCCCATCCGGCCTGCGGCCGAGTGCTCCGAACGTTTTGTAGTAGAGCTTTTAAAACTACTACAGCGAAAAAAGTGGCGGGATTATGCCAGAAACGCCCAAAAAAAGTAGGGCCCTCCTGTCAGAACGGCGTGTTTCCGGCGTTCGACAGGAGATTTACCTGAGCTTAAACGTTTTAGTGACGAGTATCTGACGGTGCGTCAACACCCCCGCCGGCGAACAATTGTGCGATTTCGGTTTCATCGAACAGGTAGCGCTGGTTGCAGAACTGGCAGTCGATTTCGATTGCCCCGCCATGCTCGGCCGCCAGGGCCAGGGCATCGTCCTGGCCGAGGCTGACCAGCGCGTTGCCCGAGCGCTCACGCGAGCAGCTGCAGCGGAACTGCAGCGGCTGGATATCGAACAGGCGCACGGCATCTTCGTGGTACAGACGGTGCAGCACGGTCTCGTTGTCCAGGCCCAGTTGCTCTTCGGCCTTCAGCGTATTGGCCAGGGCCGTGACGTGCTTCCAGCTGTCTTCGCGGTCGTCCTCGTCCTTCTGGCGGTCGGCCGGCAACTGCTGCAGCAGCAGGCCGCGGGCGCGCTGGCCATCGGCGTTGAGCCAGAAGCGCGTGCCCACCTGCTGGGACATCACGAAGTAGTTGGTGAAGCACTCCGAGAGGTTCTCGCCATCCAGGTCGACAATGCCCTGGTAGCGCTGGCCCTGCGCCGGGTCGATGGTCAGCGCCAGCTGGCCATCGGGCATCAGGTCGCCCAGGGTGGCATCGGGGGCGATCTGCTCGGCGTGGTAGCGCGCCAGGCCACGGATGTCGCGCTCGCTGGAGCACTCGATCATCAGCAGCGGGATCGGCCCTTCGGAGCGTGCCTGCAGGATCAGCAGGCCGTCGAACTTGAGCGCGCCCACCAGCAGCGCCGCCGCGGCCATCAGCTCACCGAGCAGTTGCGCCACCGGCTGCGGGTAGGGGTGCTTGGCCAGGACTTCGGCGTAGCTGCGCTCGAGCGAAACCAGTTCGCCGCGTACGTCGCGCTCGTCGAAGATGAAGCGTTGGGTGAAGTCGGTATCTGGCAAATCGGACATGGTTTCTGGCTTTCTGAAAGATGACAAAATAATTTCAAGGGCCTATAAAGCCCCGTTTAGAGCACCAGAATGGTGCGAACGATAGCGCTGTAAAAGAGGTAGTTTATGGACAATCCACCCCTGTTCCAAGCCAGGTGGGCTTGGGGCCCCCTGTGTCTGGCTACGTTGATTCCCGTTGCACTACTGTGTTTCTGGTTATGGCCCGTTGGCCAGGCCCTTTGCATGGCGCTCGACGAATGGCTGTTCCACGCCCTCAATCGCCCACTGGCCGACAACACCCTGTGGCGCAGCATCTGGACCCTGGGCAGCCTGCGCCCGTTCGACATCGTGGTCGGGCTCATCATGCTGATGCTGCTGATTCGCGGCGACTGGGTATTCAAGGCCGTCGAGGTGCGCCGGGCTTTTTTCGGCTTCCTGGTGACCCTGCTGGTGCTGGTGGTGATCCGCGCCCTTTTCTCCAAGCTGGTACGCCTGATGGGCTGGCAGCACCATAGCCCGTCGATGGTGTTCAGTGACGCCATCATGCTCAGCGACTACTACCCGGCGCTCGAAGCGCGCTGGGAGCTCAAGGACCGTTCCAGCCAGAGCTTCCCCGGCGACCACGCCTCGGTGCTGCTGCTGTGGGCACTGTTCATGAGCCTGTTCAGCCGCCGCCTGATGCAGCATGTGCTGATCTGGGCACTGGCGGTGCTGTTCATGCTGCCACGCCTGGTGGCGGGTGCCCACTGGGGCCAGGACGACTATATCGGCGGCCTGGGCATGGCCATCCTGGCGCTGGGCTGGAGTTACTATACGCCGTTTGCTGCCCGGACCAGCGCCGGCCTGGTGCGTGCCACCGCGCCCTTGTTCGGTTGGCTGGCACGGCTGCCGCTGCTCGGCCGCCTGAGCGTGATCGGCGCGCGGGGCTAACCGGCGCTGTCGTGCAACTGATGTAGCTGGCGGCGCTGCTTCTTGGTGGGCCGCCCGTCGGTGCTTACCCCAAGGGCGCCGGCCTTGCGCAGCGCCGCGGCCTGCTCGCGGCGTGCCAGGCTCTGTGCGGTCTCCTCGTACAGCGCCTGTGCCTCGGGTGCGCCGCGGCGCACCACCGACAGCGCCGTGACCACCACGGTACGCTCGTCGAAACCGGTACGCAGCACGAACTCGTCACCCACCCGCGGCTCCTTGCCCGGCTTGCAACGCTCGCCCCGACAATGCACCTTGCCGCTCTCGATCGCCGCCTTGGCCAGGGCGCGGGTCTTGTAGAAGCGCGCCGCCCACAACCATTTGTCCAGGCGAACCTTGTCGTCCTCTTCCGGCTTTTGTGCCATGGCATTTCCCCGATTCATTTGTTTCATGGAACTGTACTACCGTAACTGGCGGATGCAAAAAATACGCGGCGTGCTTACAGTTCACCGACTTTTACCCAGGTTGTGCATCTTGAAGACATTTGACCATTTGAGCGTGATCGGCCTGCGCGAGTGGGTGGCCTTGCCCGACCTCGGCGTGGCAGGCCTGCGCGCCAAGATCGATACCGGCGCCAGCACCTCCAGCCTGCACGCCACCGAAGTGGAAACCTTCGAACGCGATGGTGAAACCTGGGTCCGCTTCAACGCGCACCTGGGTTCGGTGGTACAACTGCGTCACCGGCGCTGCGAAGCGCCGCTGGTGACGATGAAGACCATCAAGAGCTCCAATGGCCATGCCCAAACCCGCTACGTGATCCGCACGCCCCTGGCGCTCGGCGACCGGGTGTGGGAAGTGGAGTTCACCCTGGCCTGCCGCAAGGCCATGCGCTATCGCCTGCTGCTCGGCTCCAAGGCCCTGGTACACGGCCAGCTGGTGGTCAACCCGGGCCTCAAATACGTACAGGACAAGCCGGCCTCTCCGGCCACCATTACCCCCTCCACAGGTGTTGCATGAAGATCGCTGTGCTGTCGCGGAACCCGCGTCTGTATTCCACTCGTCGTCTGGTCGAAGCCGGTACGCAACGAGGCCATGAAATGGTTGTGATCGATACCCTGCGCGCCTACATGAACATCGCCAGCCACAAGCCGCAGATCCACTATCGCGGCAAGCCGCTGGAAGGGTTCGACGCCGTCATCCCGCGCATCGGCGCGTCAGTGACGTTCTATGGCTGCGCGGTGCTGCGCCAGTTCGAGATGATGGGCGTGTTCCCGCTCAACGAATCGGTGGCCATCGCCCGCTCGCGGGACAAGCTGCGCTCGCTGCAACTGCTGTCGCGCCGTGGCATCGGCCTGCCGGTCACCGGCTTTGCCCATTCGCCCGACGACATTCCCGACCTGATCCAGATGGTCAACGGCGCCCCCCTGGTGATCAAGGTGCTCGAGGGCACCCAGGGCATCGGCGTGGTGCTGTGCGAAACCACCAAGGCGGCCGAGTCGGTGATCGAGGCCTTCATGGGTCTGAAGCAGAACATCATGGTGCAGGAGTACATCAAGGAGGCCGGTGGCGCCGACATTCGCTGCTTTGTGGTGGGCGACAAGGTGATCGCCTCGATGAAGCGCCAGGCCAAGCCCGGCGAGTTCCGCTCCAACCTGCACCGGGGCGGCACCGCCAGCCTGATCAAGGTCACCCCGGAAGAGCGCATGACCGCCATCCGCGCTGCCAAGGTCATGGGCCTGAGCGTGGCCGGCGTGGATATCCTGCGCTCCAATCACGGCCCGCTGGTGATGGAGGTCAACTCCTCGCCGGGCCTGGAAGGCATAGAGGTCACCACCGGCAAGGACGTGGCCGGGATGATCATCGAACACCTGGAGAAGAACGGCGGGCCGAACCTGACCCGCACCAAGGGCAAGGGCTGAGCCCTTGCGTCCCTAGACCGCGTCGCGTGGCAGCAGCAGGCCCAGGGGCAAGCGTACCCGCGCCTCGATGCCGCCACCGGAACGGTTGCGCAGCTCCACATTGCCGCCGTGCTGGGCGGCGATGCGCTTGACGATAGCCAGGCCCAGGCCGGTGCCCTTGCCGCTGCGGGCGCGATCACCGCGAATGAACGGATTGAAGATCGCCTCCAGCTCACCCGGATCGATGCCGGCGCCGCGGTCGAGCACGCTCAGCACCACGTAGGGCGCGCTGGTGTCACCCGAGACATAGGCCGCCACTTCCACGCCCTGCCCGGCGTGATGCAGCGCATTGCCGATCAGGTTGTTGAGCAGGCGCTTGATCGATACCCGGCGCAGCGGAAACGGCGGGATCGGCTCCAGGCACAGCCGCACCTGCTCTTCGGGCTGGTTGAACGGCGCGACCACCTCGCGTACCAGGTCGCTGAGGTCCACCTCCTCGACCGGCTCGTCGCGGCCATCGCGGATGAACGCCAGGAACTGGTCGAGAATCGCGTCCATGTCCTCGATGTCGCGCACCATGTCATCGGTCAGGTCGCTTTCGTTGGCCAGCAGCGACAGCGACAGGCGCAGGCGCGTCAGCGGCGTGCGCAGGTCATGGGACACCCCGGCCAGCATCAGCTCACGCTCGCGCCCCGCCTGCTCGACATCCTCTGCCATCTGGTTGAAGGCCCGGTAGACCTCGGTCATCTCGCTGGGCGTGTCGCTGATCGGCAGGCGCACGCTGCGCCCCTGGCCCAGTTGCCGGGCGGCGAACACCAGGCGCTTGAGCGGCTGGTTGAGCTGGCGCACGAAGATCCAGGCCGAAGCCGTGGACAACAGACCGATGGCCAGGAACCAGCCCAGCACGTTCCAGATCTTCTGGCCGCGCAACGGGTGCGGGTACAGCGGCACCTTCAGCCAGCCATCGCCCAGGCTCGGGGCCTGTACCCACAGCGCCGGCGGCGCATGTATGCGCAGGCGCACCTCGGTGTCCTCGCCCAGCTCGGCCTGCATCTGGCGCTGGTAGATCTCGCTGTAGGGCCAGTGCTGCTCACCCTCGGGCACACCGGTGCCGACCACCCGCCTCAAGCCGGCGGCTTCGGCAATCTTCTCGCGGTTTTCCTCATCGGCCGCCCAGTAGGCGCGCAGCGTCAGTGCGACGCCGTGGCTGTACTGGCGGTCCACCAGCACGTCCTCGTTCATCAGCAGGTACACCAGCGTCAGTGCCTTGGAGAACAGCACCACGGCCAGCACCAGCCACAGCGTGCGGGCGAAGAAGCTTTGGGGGAACCACAATGGCGTTTTCATGGGCGACGGCTACACGGTTGGCAGGAGCGAGCGCGGCTCGCAGGCGTTGCGGATTTCGGCACAGGCAAAAACAGGGCAACCCGAGGGGCGCCCTGCCTATGCTGACCTGCTCCTGTACAAGGCTTCACTTGCCGGCATTGCCATCCGGCACGAAGACATAGCCCACACCCCAGACGGTCTGGATATAGCGTGGCTTGGAAGGGTCGGGTTCGATCATGCGGCGCAAACGCGAGATCTGCACATCGATGGAGCGCTCCAGGGCGTCCCACTCACGACCGCGCGCCAGGTTCATCAGCTTGTCGCGGGTCAGCGGCTCGCGGGCATGCATCACCAGCGCCTTGAGCACCGCGAATTCGCCGGTGGTGAGCATGTGCACTTCGTCGCCGCGCTTGAGTTCGCGGGTGGCCAGCGACAGCGCGTAGTCGCCGAAGGTGACGGTTTCGTCCTCGCTGCCTGGTGCGCCCGGTACCACCGGGGCCTGACGACGCAGCACGGCCTTGACCCGCGCCATCAGTTCGTCGGGGTTGAACGGCTTGGCCAGGTAGTCGTCGGCGCCCAGTTCCAGGCCCTTGATGCGGCTGAGTTCGTCACCCTTGGCGGTGAGCATGATGATCGGCACCTGGTTGTTTGCCCCGCGCAGGCGCTTGCAGGCGGTCAGGCCGTCTTCGCCGGGGAGCATCAGGTCGAGCACGATCAGGTTGAACACTTCACGCGCCAGCAGGCGGTCCATCTGTTCGGTGTTGGGTACGGCACGGGCACGGTAGCCCTTGCTGGTGAAGAAACGCTCCAGCAGGCTGCTCAGGCCCGGGTCGTCATCGACGATGAGGATTTTCTCGCCTTCGGCGGGTTGTGCAGTGCTGCTCATGGGTAGCTCCTTTAATCTCGGCGGGCATTATGGCTTAGGCGCCATTTGAGCGTGCCGTGTGCATTGTTAGCAGATTTTTCCCAAGTCGCCAGCGGCATGCCCCGACAGGCTGGCGCGCCGCGATCCCCGCAAGCCCGGATCGCTGGGTATAATGCGCCGCTTTGATCCAGCGTCGCCCTGCTCGAGCGCGCCCCGTGGCGCCGGCCTGCGGCCTTTGCATTCACGAATTGTCAGGTGGTTTTATGGACAGCATCAACAGCCGCATCGCCGAGGAACTCGGTGTCCGCCCGCAACAGGTCGAAGCGGCCGTGGCTCTACTTGATGAAGGCTCCACGGTGCCCTTTATCGCCCGTTACCGTAAAGAAGTGACCGGCAGCCTGGACGACACCCAACTGCGCAACCTGGAAGAGCGCCTGCGCTACCTGCGCGAACTCGACGACCGCCGCGCCAGCATCCTGGCCAGCATCGAGGAGCAGGGCAAGCTGACCCCGGAGCTGGCCCGCGAGATCAAGCTGGCCGACACCAAGACCCGCCTCGAAGACCTTTACCTGCCGTACAAGCAGAAGCGCCGCACCAAGGGCCAGATCGCCCTGGAAGCCGGCCTGGGCGAGCTGGCCGACGGCCTGTTCAACGACCCGCAGCTGAACCCGGAAACCGAAGCGGCGCGCTTCGTCGACGCCGAAAAAGGCGTGGCCGACGTCAAGGCGGCCCTCGAAGGCGCCAAGTACATCCTCATGGAGCGCTTCGCCGAAGACGCCAGCCTGCTGGCCAAGCTGCGCAACTTCCTCAAGCAGGAATCGGTGCTCAGCGCTCGCCTGGTGGCCGGCAAGGAAGAGGAAGGGGCAAAGTTTCGTGACTACTTCGAGCACGACGAGCCGCTCAAGAGCGCGCCCTCGCACCGCGCCCTGGCGATCTTCCGCGGGCGCAACGAAGGCGTGCTGTCGGCCAGCCTCAAGGTCGGCGAAGAGCTGCCCGGCACCCTGCACCCCTGCGAAATGATGATCGGCGAGCACTTCGGCGTGAAAAACCAGAACCGCCCAGCCGACAAGTGGCTGGGCGAAGTGGTGCGCTGGACCTGGAAGGTCAAGCTCTACACGCACCTGGAAACCGACCTGTTCGGCGAGCTGCGCGACAACGCCGAGAGCGAGGCGATCAACGTGTTCGCCCACAACCTGCATGACCTGCTGCTGGCCGCCCCGGCCGGCCCGCGCACCACCCTGGGCCTGGACCCGGGCCTGCGCACCGGCTGCAAGGTGGCGGTGGTGGATGCCACCGGCAAACTGCTCGACACCGCCACGGTGTACCCGCACGTACCCAAGAACCAGTGGGACCAGACCATCGCCGTGCTCGCCGCCCTGTGCGCCAGGCACAAGGTCGAGCTGATCGCCATCGGCAACGGCACCGCCAGCCGTGAAACCGACAAGCTGGCCGCCGAGCTGATCAAGAAATACCCAGCCTTGAAGATGACCAAGATCATGGTCTCCGAAGCCGGCGCCTCGGTGTACTCGGCCTCCGAGCTGGCGGCCAAGGAATTCCCCGACCTGGACGTGTCGATCCGCGGCGCGGTGTCGATTGCCCGTCGCCTGCAGGACCCGCTGGCCGAACTGGTCAAGATCGACCCAAAATCCATCGGTGTGGGCCAGTACCAGCACGACGTGTCGCAACTCAAGCTGGCCCGTGGCCTGGATGCGGTGGTCGAGGACTGCGTGAACGCCGTGGGCGTGGACGTCAACACCGCCTCGGTGGCGCTGCTGGCACGCATCTCGGGCCTCAACAGCACCCTGGCGCAGAACATCGTGGCACACCGCGATGCCAACGGTGCCTTCAAGACCCGCGCCGCGCTGAAAAAGGTCAGCCGCCTGGGCGAGAAGACCTTCGAGCAGGCCGCAGGCTTCTTGCGCGTGATGAACGGCGACAACCCGCTGGACGCCTCGGCGGTGCACCCTGAAGCCTACCCGCTGGTACAGCGCATCGCCGCCGACACCGACCGCGACATCCGCTCGCTGATCGGCGACAGCGGCTTTCTCAAGCGCCTGGACCCGAAAAAATTCACCGACGAAACCTTCGGCCTGCCGACCGTCACCGACATCCTGCAAGAGCTGGACAAGCCCGGCCGCGACCCGCGCCCCGAGTTCAAGACCGCCGAGTTCCAGGAAGGCGTCGAAGACCTCAAGGACCTGCAACTGGGCATGATCCTCGAAGGCGTGGTCACCAACGTGACCAACTTCGGCGCCTTCGTCGACATCGGCGTGCACCAGGACGGCCTGGTACACATCTCGGCGCTGTCGGAGAAGTTCATCAAGGACCCGCGTGAAGCGGTCAAGGCCGGCGACGTGGTCAAGGTCAAGGTCATGGAAGTGGACATTCCGCGCAAACGCGTGGGCCTGTCGATGCGCATGGGCGACACCCCGGGCGAGAAAATCGACGGCGCCCGCGGCAGCCGCCCGGGCTCGGCACCGCGCCAGCAGCAGCCGGCACGCGCCAAGGAGACCCCGGCCCCGGCCAACAACGCCATGGCCTCGCTGTTCGCCAACGCCAAGCAGTTGAAGAAGAAGTGACCGACCTGCCCGAAGAGCAGGTGCGCAGCGCATTCAGCCAACTGCTCGGCTGTCGCCTGCAACGCCTCGACCAGGGCGTTGCCGAGGTGGCCCTGGCCCTTGAGCCGCACCTGCGCAACCGCGGCGGCAAGCTGCATGGCGGGGCGATCTTCAGCCTGGTCGACATCGCCATGGGCCTGGCCTGCTCCAGCGCCCATGGCTTCGACAAGCAGAGCGTCACCGTGGAATGCAAGATCAACTACCTGCGTCCGGTCAGCGAGGGCGAGGTGCTGTGCGTGGCCCGCGTGCTGCAGGCCGGGCGGCGCATCCTGGTGGTCGATGCCGACGTGCTGCAAGGCGAAAAACTGATGGCCAGGGCCCAGGGCACCTTCACCGTGCTCTAGCCGCAAACGCCCAATGTGCGGTACTTTCGGCAGTGCGCGGGCACTGCCGGAACCCTGCGAAAACCAGGCGACCACGCCAGTTCCTCTGTCCACCCTTGTAGACCGTCGTTTCCACCCCCATATTGGGGCGACTGACGCGTGAAGGAATCCATCTTGAGCGAACTTCTCAACCGCCGCCTGAGCCTGCTCGGCCAGGGCGACAACCTCTCCCTGCTCAAGCAGTGCCTGCACGGCATCGAGCGTGAATGCCTGCGCGTGACCGAGGACGGTCGTCTGGCCCAGACCCCGCACCCCGAAGCCCTGGGCGCGGCCCTGACCCACGAGCAGATCACCACCGACTATTCCGAGTCGCTGCTGGAGTTCATCACCCCTGCCCTGGCCGACCCTGCCCAGACCCTCGAAAGCCTCGAGAACATTCATCGCTTCGCCTACAGCAAGCTCGGTAACGAGTACCTGTGGAGCCCGTCGATGCCCTGCCCGCTGCCGGCCGAGGAAGACATCCCGATCGCCTGGTACGGCACCTCGAACATCGGTCAGCTCAAGTACGTGTACCGCAAGGGCCTGGCCCTGCGCTACGGGCGCACCATGCAATGCATTGCCGGCATCCACTACAATTTTTCGCTGCCAGAACAGATCTGGCCGCTGCTGCGCCAGGCCGAAGGCCAGGCGGGCGACGACCGCGACTACCAGTCGTCGGCGTACATCGCACTGATCCGCAACTTCCGTCGCTACAGCTGGCTGCTGATGTACCTGTTCGGCGCCTCCCCGGCGCTGGACGCAGGCTTCCTGCGCGGCCGCGCGCACCAGCTCGAACAATTCGATGCCGACACCCTGTACCTGCCCTACGCCACCAGCCTGCGCATGAGCGACCTGGGTTACCAGAGCAACGCCCAGGCCGGCCTGACGCCGTGCTACAACAACCTGGCCAGCTACACCGACAGCCTGCGCAAGGCCGTCGCAACGCCCTATGCGCCGTATGTCGAGATCGGCACGCACAAGGATGGCGAGTGGGTGCAGCTGAACACCAACATCCTGCAGATCGAAAACGAGTACTACTCCAACATCCGCCCCAAGCGCGTGACCTACAGCGGCGAGCGGCCGATCCAGGCGCTGATGGCCCGCGGCATCCAGTACATCGAAGTGCGCTGCCTGGACATCAATCCGTTCCTGCCCACCGGCATCGACCTCACCGAAGCGCGCTTCCTCGACGCCTTCCTGCTGTTCTGCGCACTGGAGCAGAGCCCGCTGCTGGACAATGGCGAGTGCGGCCAGTGCACCAGCAACTTCCTCAGCGTGGTCAAGCAGGGCCGCAAGCCTGGCCTGGAACTGCAACGTGACGGCCAGCCGGTCGCGCTCAAGCAGTGGGCCGACGAGCTGCTGCAACGTATCGCCCCGCTGGCCGAACTGCTCGACCGCAGCCACGCCAGCGACGAGCACGCCAAGGCCCTGGCCGCGCAGGCGGCCAAGGTCAGCGACCCGTCGCTGACGCCGTCGGCCCAGGTGCTGGCGAGCATGACCGAGCACAAGGAGAGCTTCAGCCGCTTCTCCCTGCGCCAGAGCCAGGCGCATGCCGACTACTTGCGCGGCACGCCGCTGAGCAGCGAGGCGCAGCAGCGTTTCGAGGCCCTGGCGCGTGAATCGCTGGAGGCCCAGGCCACCCTGGAGCGCGAAGAGGACGTGGTCGATTTCGACCTGTTCGTGGGCGCCTACCAGGCCAGCATCCTGGCGATCAGCAACTGACATGAGCCGTGCAGCCACGCCCCGCAAACCGCGCGCTGCCAGCCAGGCCCGGATCGACTCGATCCTGGCCGCCGCACGCGACCTGCTGGCCAGCGAAGGCGTGGCCAGCCTGTCGATCTATGCAGTGGCCGAACGCGCACAGATCCCACCCTCGTCGGTGTACCACTTCTTCGCCAGTGTGCCGGCGCTGCTCGAAGCCTTGACGGCGGATGTGCACAGCGCCTTTCGCGCCTGCCTGCAGGCGCCGATCGAGCCTGGCAGCCTGCAGCACTGGGGCGACCTGTCGCGCCTGGTGGAGCAGCGCATGCTGAGCATCTACAACCAGGATGCGGCGGCGCGCCAGCTGATTCTGGCGCAGCATGGGCTGAGCGAAGTGACCCAGGCCGACCGCCAGCACGATATCGAGCTGGGCGACCTGATGCACAAGCTGTTTGCCGAGCACTTCCGGCTGCCGGCGTTGCCGGACGATGTGGATGTGTTTGCCCTGGCGATGGAGCTGGGAGACCGGGTGTATGCCCGCTCGGTGCAGCTGCACGGGCAGATCACCCCGCGCATGGCGGAGGAAGGAATGCGGGTGTTCGATGCGTACCTGGGATTGTACCTGCCGCCCTTTCTGCCCAAACGCTGACGGCCTCATCGCGGGTCAAGCCCGCTCCCACAAGGTAATCGCCGTCCTTGAGAACGGCGGGACACCTGTGGGAGCGGGCTTGACCCGCGATGCAGACGGCGCGGTTTCAGAGCTTGGCGATCGACACTTCAGTCGACTTCACGAACGCAATCACCTCACTGCCCACCACCAGTTCCAGCTCCTTGACCGAACGGGTGGTGATCACCGAGGTGACGATGCCCGATGCCGTCTGCACGTCGATTTCCGACAGTACAGGGCCTTCCAGGATTTCTTTCACAGTGCCTTTGAACTGGTTACGTACGTTGATCGCTTTGATGGTCATGTGCAGGTTTCCTTTTAAAGACGAAAGATCAATGGGCCCAACGCAGCTGCGTGGGCAAAGGTGCTACAGGTTCAGGCTCGGGCGGGGTGCCCGGCACCGACAGGACACGGTTCAGCACTTCGGTTTCCAGCGCCGCCAGGCGATGCGAGCCGCGTGCCCGCGGACGCGGCAGGTCGACCAGCAGGTCCAGGCCGATCTCGCCGTCCTCGATCAGGATCACCCGATCGGCCACCGCCACCGCTTCGCTGACGTCATGGGTCACCAGCAACACGGTGAAGCCGTGCTTGCGCCACAGGTTCTCGATCAGTTGCTGCATCTCGATCCGGGTCAGCGCATCCAGTGCGCCCAGCGGCTCGTCCAGCAGCAGCAGGCGCGGCTGGTGAATCAGCGCACGGGCCAGAGCCACGCGCTGCTTCTGCCCACCGGACAACGCCGCCGGCCACTCGTTGGCCCGGTCGGCCAGGCCCACCGCCTCCAGCGCCTGCAACGCACGCTCACGCCAGTTGCCGGTAAGCCCCAGGCCGACGTTTTCGATGACTTTCTTCCAGGGCAGCAGGCGCGCCTCCTGGAACATCAGCCGGGTGTCCTCGCGGGCATCGCTGAGCGCCGCAGAGCCGGCCAGCAGCTCGCCGGCACTGGGCTGGTCGAGCCCGGCCAGCAGACGCAGCAGGGTGCTCTTGCCGCAGCCGCTACGGCCGACGATGGCAACGAACTGGCCCGCCGGGATGTGCAAGTCGATGTCACGCAGCACCTGACGTTGGCCAAAGGTCTTTTGCAGCTTGTGCACGGCCAGCGGTATTCCGCGCAGCAGCCGTGGCGGTTGTTCCTTGAGCACGGTCATGCGCCGTCTCCCTTGCTGACTTGATAGGCCGGGTGCCAGCGCAGCCATACACGCTCCAGGCCACGGGCGGCCAGGTCGGCGAGCTTGCCGAGCACGGCGTACAGCACGATCGCCAGCACCACCACGTCGGTTTGCAGAAATTCGCGGGCGTTCATCGCCAGGTAGCCGATGCCGGCATTGGCCGAGATGGTTTCGGCCACGATCAGGGTCAGCCACATGAAGCCCAGCGCGAAGCGCACGCCCACCAGGATCGAGGGCAGCGCACCGGGCAGGATCACCTGGCGAAACAGCGCAAAACCGCTCAGGCCATAGCTGCGGGCCATCTCCACCAGCGCCGGGTCGACGTTGCGGATGCCGTGGTAGGTGTTCAGGTAGATCGGGAACAGGGTGCCCAGGGCCACCAGGAAGATCTTTGCCGACTCGTCGATGCCGAACCACAGGATCACCAGCGGGATCAGCGCCAGGTGCGGCACGTTGCGGATCATCTGCACCGAGCTGTCGAGCAGGCGTTCGCCCCACTTCGACAGGCCGGTGATGAAGCCCAGGGCCAGGCCGATGCTGCCGCCGATCACGAAGCCGACCGCGGCGCGCCAGCCGCTGATGGCCAGGTGGGTCCAGATTTCGCCGCTGCGCACCAACTCTACGCCGGCACTGAGCACCGCGCTCGGCGCTGGCAGGATGCGTGTCGACAGCCAGCCGGCGCTGACCGCCAGCTGCCACACCGCCAGCAGCAGCACGGGCAGGGCCCACGGCGCCAGGCGATGCGACAAGGGAATAGAGGATCGTTTCATGCTTCGATCCTCACGCCTTGGCCGCGGCTTTGGGCAGGATGTCGTTGGCGACCATCTCACCGAACGGGCTCACGTAGTTGGCACCGGCCGGGGCCTCGGGGCGCTGGATGTCCAGGTGCGGGAACAGCAGTTCGGCCACGCGGTAGGACTCTTCCAGGTGCGGGTAACCGGAGAAGATGAAGGTGTCGATACCCAGGTCGGCGTATTCCTTGACCCGTGCGGCCACGGTCGGGCCATCGCCGACCAGCGCGGTGCCGGCACCGCCACGCACCAGGCCGACCCCGGCCCACAGGTTGGGGCTGACCTCCAGGTTGTCGCGGTTGCCGCCATGCAGCGCAGCCATGCGTTGCTGGCCCACCGAGTCGAAGCGCGCCAGCGAGGCCTGGGCACGGGCAATGGTGTCGTCGTCCAAGTGCGAGATCAGGCGCTCGGCCGCTTGCCAGGCCTCGGCGTTGGTCTCGCGCACGATCACGTGCAGGCGGATACCGAAACGAACGCTACGGCCCTGCTTGGCGGCCTTGGCGCGCACCTGTTCGATTTTCTCGGCCACGGCGGCCGGTGGCTCGCCCCAGGTCAGGTACAGCTCGACCTGTTCGGCGGCGAGGTCCTGCGCCGCTTCCGACGAGCCACCGAAGTACAGCGGCGGGCGTGGCTGTTGCACCGGCGGGTAGAGCAGCTTGGCGCCTTTTACCTTGATGTGCTGGCCATCGTAGTCGACGGTTTCGCCTTCCAGCACGCGGCGCCAGATGCGGGTGAATTCCACCGAGGCCTGGTAGCGCTCTTCGTGGCTGAGGAACAGGCCGTCGCCGGACAGCTCCTCCGGGTCGCCACCGGTCACCAGGTTGAACAGCGCACGGCCATTGGACAGGCGGTCGAGGGTCGCGGCCTGGCGTGCCGCCACGGTCGGCGAGATGATTCCCGGGCGCAGGGCCACCAGGAACTTCAGGCGCTGGGTCACCGGAATCAGCGACGCGGCCACCAGCCACGAGTCTTCGCACGAGCGGCCGGTAGGGATCAGCACGCCACCGAAGCCCAGACGGTCGGCGGCCTGGGCGATCTGTTGCAGGTAACCATGATCGACAGCGCGAGCACCTTCGGCGGTGCCAAGGTAATGACCGTCGCCGTGGGTTGGCAGAAACCAGAAAACATTGAGGCTCATTGGAGTTGTCTCCTAAGGGGTGGCGCAAGCCGGGGCGGCGCCCCGGTGCGGTCGAACGTCAAGGCGCGGTGGCGACCTTGGCCGGTGGCGTCCAGATCACATCCTTGATGCTCAGCGGCTTGGGAATCAGCTTCAGGGTATGGAAGGTGTCGGCGATCTTCTGCTGGGCGGTGACCACGTCCGGGGTCAGGAAATGCGCACCGTAGCCCTGGCGCTTGACCGAGGTCAGGGTGATGTCGGCCGGCAGGCCCAGCAGTGGCGCCACCTGGTCGGTGACCTCCTGCGGGTTGGCCTTGGACCACTCGCCCACCGCGCGCACCTCGTCCACCAGCGCGGCAATCACTTCAGGGTGCTGCTGCGCATAGGGCCGGGTGGCCAGATAGAACTGGTGGTTGTCGACGATGCCACTGCCATCGCGCAGGGTGCGTGCCTGCAACTGCTGCTCGGCGGCGGCCTGGTACGGGTCCCAGATGACCCAGGCGTCGACGCTGCCACGCTCGAACGCGGCGCGGGCATCGGCTGGCGGCAGGAATACCGGCGTGATGTCGGTGTACTTGAGGCCGGCGTCTTCCAGGGCGCGCACCAGCAGGTAGTGCACGTTGGAGCCCTTGTTCAGGGCGACCTTCTTGCCCTTGAGTTCCTTCACCGACTGGATCGGAGAACCCTTGGGCACCAGGATCGCCTCGCTGGTGGGGGCCGGTGGCTCGTAGGCCACGTAGAGCAGGTCGGCACCGGCGGCCTGGGCAAACACGGGCGGGGTTTCGCCGGTCACGCCAAAGTCGATGGAGCCCACGTTGAGGCCCTCGAGCAGCTGCGGGCCGCCGGGGAATTCAGTCCACTGCACCTGCACGCCCTGGGCAGCCAGGCGCTTTTCAAGGGAGCCCTTGGCCTTGAGCAGCACCAGGGTGCCGTACTTCTGGTAACCGATGCGCAGGCTCTCGGCCTGGGCTTGAGTGATGGCGCCGAAGGACACAGCCGCAGCAAACAGAGCGACCAGACCGCGACGCAAAACGACAGTGCGCATAGCGCTCTCCTTTTTGCTGTGGGGGTTCAGGCTGCACCTGCTTGCCCGTTGGCGGGCGAGTAAGGTGGGGTAAGACGGTAAAGCCGGTGTAGCGCTTCAGATGCTCCAGCGAGCACTGAGCAGACGTTCGTTGAGCAGGCCCGGGGCCACCGGCTTGGGGCGGCGCGCCAGGGCGCTGTGAAACAGCTCCAGCGATTCGTTGAGACGCTGCTCAAGCACCGGCGCCAATTGGGCGGCGGCGCTGCCTTCGCCGTAGGCGATCTGGCTGTCGTCGGCGAAGATCCCCTGCAGGGTCTCCTGGGCCTTGAGCGCCGAGAGCACCGGCTTGAGCGCGTAGTCCACCGCCAGCATGTGGGCGATGCTGCCACCGGTGGCGATGGGCAGAACCACCTTGTGTTCCAGCGCACGCTCGGGCAGCAGGTCGAGCAGGGTCTTCAGCGCACCGGCGAAAGACGCCTTGTATACCGGGGTGGCAACCACCAGGCCGTCGGCCTGGGCCACCAGTTGCAGGAAGTGCTGCACCGTGGGGCTGTCGAAACGTGCGTGCAGCAGGTCTTCGGCGGGGAAATCGCGCACCTGGAAGCTCACCACTTCCACGCCCTGGCTGTTCAGCCATTGCCGCGCGCGGTCGAGCAGGACGCCGGAGCGCGAACGCAGACTGGGACTACCGCCGAGAGAAACAACCAGCATTGGAGCACTTCCTTGATCGTGTTCTAGAGGGCCGCGAGATTGGATCTCGCTGGAGTGGAGTGACCATAACAGCTCGGCATATATACCAATAAATCATATTTTTTCATTTGTTTATTCTATATGGAACTATAAGAGCTTCGCCGGCAAGGCCGGCTCCTACAGGGGGCAGTGCAACCCTGCAGGAGCCGGCCTTGCCGGCGCAAGAGGCCCGCGCGGACATAAAAAAAGGGCCGTCGAAACGGCCCCGAAATGCCCTGCTGTGGCTACATCAAAACATTCAACGGTTAGGCTGCGGGGTCAGGCGCAGGTACGGCTTGACCGCCCGGTAGCCCTTCGGAAAGCGCCGCTTGATTTCCTCTTCGTCCTTGAGCGACGGCACGATCACCACCTCGTCACCGTCCTGCCAGTTGGCCGGGGTGGCGACCTTGTGGTTGTCGGTGAGCTGCAACGAATCGATCACCCGCAAAATCTCGTTGAAGTTGCGGCCGGTGCTGGCCGGGTAGGTGATGGTCAGGCGGATCTTCTTGTTCGGGTCGATCACGAACAGGGAGCGTACCGTCAGGGTGTCGCTGGCGTTGGGGTGGATCAGGTCGTACAGGTCCGACACCTTGCGGTCGGCGTCGGCCAGGATCGGGAAGTTGACGAGGGTGTTCTGGGTTTCATTGATGTCTTCGATCCAGCGGTGGTGCGAGTCCACCGGGTCGACCGACAGCGCGATGGCCTTGACCCCGCGCTCGGCGAACTGGTCCTTGAGCTTGGCGGTGAAGCCCAGTTCCGTGGTGCACACCGGGGTGAAGTCGGCGGGGTGCGAGAACAGCACGCCCCAGCTGTCGCCCAGCCACTCGTGGAAGCGGATCTTGCCCGCGCTGGAATCCTGTTCGAAATCGGGGGCGATATCGCCGAGTCTGAGGCTCATGGTGCGGCTCCTTGGCTGGGTTGTTTATGACCTCACTGTAGCCTGCCTGTGCATAAGGTTAAAAAGAATAAATATCGATTTATTTATAATTTTTAGATCTATTGGAATGGAGGCGAAAAAAACCCCGCGCAAGGCGGGGTTTCTTCATCAATCACACTTACATGAAGTTGTAGGTGTAGTTGAAGATCAGGCGGGTTTGGTCTTGGTCACGCGAGGACTCGCCGCTGCCACGATAAACACCGTGACGCAGGCTGGTGCCCAGACCTTTGAGTGGGCCTTCCTGAATCACGTAATCGATACGCGCATCACGTTCCCATTCGTTGTACGAACCGTTACCGCTCTTGTAACGAATGTCATCGCCACGCAGGTAGGAGATCGCAGTTTTCAAACCTGGCACACCTAAGCGCGCGAAATCATACGAATACTGACCGAACGTGGTGTTTTCACCTGCACGAGCAAACTGGTTGATCATGCTATCGGTGAACAGGTAGAAGCTCGAGCCGCCAGCGCCTTCGTTGCGGCCATTGCTGTCCAGCACGTTGCCTTGGCCAGCCCATACGAAGCCACCGTCATCCCCAATCTGCTGGTGCCCGAGCAGCAAGGCATGACCTCCCAGAGAGTACGTGAACATCGCACTCCAGGTCTTGTTGTCAACCTTGCCACTGTTCTTGGCATAACCACCGTTGTTGCTGAACTGGTAGCCAGCGTCGCCATTCTTGCCATCGCTGCTGCTGTCGAAGTAGCGCAGGTCAGTCTTGAACGACTGGTCTTCCGCGATCGGCAGGACGTGTACCAAACCCAGGAAGTGCTGCTTGTAGTAGTCTTCCAGGTTCGAGTAGTAGTACTGCAAGGTCAGGTCTTTAGTGACTTTCCAGTCGCCGCCGGCGAACTGGAACTTGTTGCTGTCCTGCTCGCCACCGGCAACGGCCAGACCGGTACGGTTGCTCGAAGCACGACCCATGGCGTGGGTCAGTTGGCCGCCATTGAGGGTAAGGTTGTCGATTTCTTTCGACTGGATGGTACCGCCTTCAAAGGTCTGCGGCAGCAGACGACCGTCGTTCGATACCAGGATTGGCAGGTTAGGTGCCAATGCGCTACCGAAGTGAGCTTCTGTCTTGGAGAAGCGAGCCTTGGCGTTTCCGCCAATACGCGCCCATTGGCTGGAAGCCGAACCGTCAGTATCACTTGGGAAGAAGGAGCTATTGTCCGGGTGACGACCACGGCCGCCATCCAGGTGGATACCCCACAGCGCTTGAACGTCAACGCCGAAACCTACAGTGCCCTCGGTAAAGCCTGACAGGTAGTCAAGCTTGAAGCCTTGGCCTACTTCACGCGAATCACCACCGCGACCACGCGCAGAATCTGGCAGGTTGATTTCGCGGTCATCGTTATTGAAGTACATGGTGCGCGAACTGAGCGACAGCTTGCTGTCCTCTACGAAACCGGCTGCACCCGCTTGCTGGGCCAGTACCCCTACGGCCACGGCAAGTGCCAGGCTGGACTTATTCATGCATCACTCCTTTCGATTCTAATTTTTGTGTGTCGCTTGATGGGCAGACTCTGTCGTTCCGCTCCAAAGACGATTGGCGATTAGCACCAAAGCGTGACTGATAAGTCAATCGTAACCAGTCGTTTCACTACTTTGGTCTAAGGCGCCGGCCTTGGGTGCGAAGGATAATGACAATCCTATAAATCAAAAAAGACAATTTTGTGAATTTTTCAGATTATTACGGAATATAGTCCGATTATTTCAGCGCTTTGCAGGATAGCCCATAAGCTAATACCCATATCTTCTTAAAAAGATATTTTTTATACCGATCATCTTCCTCATTGCCCCGGCAGCCCGCGATTGTTCACCACCCTGGCAGCGACCACCTTGACCCGGGTCATCCAGCCAATGACTCCTAAGCTAATGCCAAAAAGTTATTTATTTCGGCATTCTTAGATCAACTAGTCTTCTCGTCATCCACACCGCCTACCCGCCTGACGAGGAGTTTTCCATGACCCTGCCTGCCCCGCTGCGCCTGTTCACCGCCCTGGCCCTGGCCGGTGCCGCCTTCTTCGTCCAGGCCGCCGACCTGACCGTGGCCTACCAGACCACCGTCGATCCGGCCAAGGTGGCCCAGGTCGATGGCACCTATGAAAAGACCAGCAAGGCCAGCATCGACTGGCGCAAGTTCGACAGCGGCGCCGACGTGATCACCGCCGTCGCCTCCGGTGACGTACAGATCGGCTACCTGGGCTCCAGCCCCCTGGCCGCCGCCGCCACCCGCAAGCTGCCGGTGGAAACCTTCCTGATCGCCACCCAGATCGGCGCCGCCGAGGCACTGGTGGCTCGCGAGGGCAGCGGCATCAACTCGCCGCAGGACCTGATCGGCAAGAAGATCGCCGTACCGTTCGTGTCCACCGGCCACTACAGCCTGCTGGCCGCACTCAAACAGTGGAACATCGACCCGTCCAAGGTGCAGATCCTCAACCTCGCGCCACCGGCGATCATTGCCGCCTGGAAGCGCGGCGACATCGACGCCACCTACGTATGGGACCCAGCCCTGGGCGTGGCCAAGGAAAACGGCAAGGTGCTGATCACCTCCGGCGAGCTGGCCGAAAAAGGCGCACCGACCTTCGACGCCTGGATCGTGCGCAAGGACTTCGCCGCCAAGCACCCCGAGATCGTCAAGGCCTTCGCCAAGGTCACCCTCGACGCCTACGCCGACTACCGCAAAAACCCGCAAGCCTGGCTGGCCGACAAGGCCAACGTCGACAAGCTGGTCAAGCTTTCCGGCGCCAAAGCCGCGGACATTCCGGGCCTGCTGCAGGGCAACGTGTTCCCGTTGGCCGCCGACCAGGTCGCGGCCCTGGGCGCACCGACCACCAAGGCCATCACCGACACCGCCACCTTCCTCAAGGAACAAGGCAAGGTCGACGCGGTACTGCCCGACTACGCGCCCTATGTCAGCGCCCAGTTCATCACCAACTGACACCGGAGCCCCTTCATGGCCCTGCTACAACTGGAGCGCATCAGCGCACAGTACCCCGGCGCTGCCGAACCCGTACTGGCCGACATCTCACTGAGCCTGGGCCCGCAGCAGCTGCTGGTGGCCCTGGGCCCTTCCGGCAGCGGCAAGACTTCGCTGCTCAACCTGATCGCCGGCTTCGTCACCCCCAGCGCCGGGCGCATCACCCTCGATGGCCAAGCGGTGCAGGGCCCCGGCGCCGACCGTGGCGTGGTGTTCCAGGACGACGCCCTGCTGCCCTGGCAGGACGTACTGGCCAACGTCGGCTTCGGCCTGGAACTGGCCGGCGTACCCCGTGCACAACGTGAAGCCAGGGCCCGCGAAATGCTCGCCCTGGTGGACCTGGCCGACTTCGGCAGCCGGCGTATCTGGCAGTTGTCGGGCGGGCAGAAGCAGCGTGTGGGCCTGGCCCGTGCACTGGCTGCCGACCCGCGCATCCTGCTGATGGACGAGCCGTTCGGCGCCCTGGATGCATTCACCCGCGAACAGATGCAGGAACTGCTGCTGCAGGTGTGGCAACGCACCGCCAAGCCGGTGTTCCTGATTACCCACGACATCGAGGAGGCGGTGTTCCTGGCCACCGAGCTGGTGCTGCTGGCGCCCAACCCGGGGCAGATCGTCGAGCGCCTGCAACTGGACTTCGGCCAGCGCTACGCCGCAGGCGAATCGGCACGCGCGATCAAGTCCGACCCACGCTTCATCGAAACCCGCGAGCACGTACTGTCGCGGGTGTTCTCCCAACGCAGCGCCACCCCGCGCAAGGAGCTCGCATGAGCAGCCTCGACCTGCCGGTAACGGCCAAACCTGCCGCTGCTGCAGCGGTGCCCGTGAAGGTGCGGCGCAGCCTGAGCACACGCTGGATCAGCGTACTGACCCTGACCACGCTGTTGCTGGCCTGGTGGGCGGTGACCGCCGCCGAATGGATCGAGCCGCTGTTTCTGCCCTCGCCCGAGGCGGTGCTGGGCAAGGCCTGGCTACTGATGACCCAGGGCTACATGGAATCGACCCTGTGGCAGCACCTGGGCGCGAGCCTGCAGCGTATCGGCCTGGCCCTGGGCGCGGCGATCCTGACCGCGATCCCGATCGGCATCGCCATTGGCCACAACCGTATTGCCCGCGGCATCTTCGACCCGCTGATCGAGTTCTACCGGCCGATCCCGCCGCTGGCCTACCTGCCGTTGATCGTGATCTGGTGCGGCATCGGCGAGTTGTCCAAGGTGCTGCTGATCTACCTGGCGATCTTCGCCCCGATCGCCATCGCCACTGCCACCGGCGTACGCACCGTCGACCCGGCCAGGCTGCGCGCCGCACAGTCGCTGGGGGCCACCCGGGCACAACTGATTCGCCACGTGATCCTGCCCAGCGCGCTGCCCGACATTCTTACCGGCGTGCGCATCGGCCTGGGCGTGGGCTGGTCGACCCTGGTGGCCGCCGAACTGATTGCCGCCACCAGCGGGCTGGGCTTCATGGTGCAGTCAGCCGCGCAGTTCCTGGTGACCGACGTGGTGGTGCTGGGCATTCTGGTGATTGCCCTGATCGCCTTCGCATTGGAAATGAGCTTGCGCGCCCTGCAGCGCAAGCTGGTGCCCTGGCATGGCCAGAGCCATTGAGACTTGCACAAAGAGACCGACATGAGCCTGACCATTACCCCGCTGAGCCCCGCGCTCGGCGCCCAGATCAGCGGCATCGACCTGACCCGCGAGATCAGCCGTGAACACCGTGACGCCGTGGAGCAGGCGCTGCTCCAGCACCAGGTGCTGTTCTTTCGCGAGCAGCCGCTGACCCCGCAGCAGCAGGCCAGTTTTGCCGCGCGTTTCGGCGATCTGCACATTCACCCCATCTACCCCAACGTGCCCGACACGCCACAGGTGCTGGTGCTCGACACGGCCGTCACCGATGTACGCGACAACGCCATCTGGCATACCGACGTGACCTTTCTGCCCACCCCGGCGCTGGGTGCGGTGCTCAGCGCCAAGCAGTTGCCGGCCTATGGTGGCGACACCCTGTGGGCCAGCGGCATTGCCGCCTATGAGGCACTGTCGGCGCCGCTGCGCCAGCTGCTCGACGGGCTGACCGCCACCCACGACTTCACCAAGTCGTTTCCGCTGGAGCGCTTTGGCAACACCGCCGAAGACCTGGCGCGCTGGGAAGCGGCGCGGCGCAACAACCCGCCGTTGTCGCACCCGGTGATCCGCACGCACCCGGTGAGCGGGCGCAAATCGCTGTTCGTGAGCGAAGGCTTCACTACCCGCATCAACGAACTGGGCGAGGCCGAGAGCGAGGCGATCCTGAAACTGCTGTTCGCCCACGCCACGCGCCCGGAGTTCACCATCCGCTGGCGTTGGCAGGAAAACGACGTGGCGTTCTGGGACAACCGCGTAACGCAGCATTACGCGGTGGACGATTACCGACCGCAGCGGCGGGTAATGCATCGGGCGACTATTCTGGGCGACAAGCCGTTTTGAGGCGGTGCGCCGCGGCCATTGATTACGTACTACGTGGTACGAATCAAGGTATGAAAACACCCCGTTGGGCGTAGCTGGCAAGAGGGGGGCATTCGCCGGCAAATCCGGCTCCTGTAGGAGCCGGCCTTGCCGGCGAAGGGGCCGGCAGCCCTAACGCACCATGTGCAAAAACTGCAGGTGACGCTCGTACTGGTCGAGGATGTCGTTGATGATCTGCTCCTTGCTGTAGCCCACCAGGTCGTAATCCTGGCTGCCTTCGCTCAGGTGCACCTCGGCGCGGTAGTAGCGCCGGTTCTTCAACTCCTGCGTGCCCAGCCCGGCCAGTGCGAACGATGGCGTGAAGTAGCCGCGCATCTGCACCTGGTAGATGAACGGCTGCTCTTCGCCATGGCCGATCTTCAGGCTCACGTTGTCGTGGCTCGGGTCTTCCTGGGTGATGACATTCAGGCCCTTCTCGGCAAACACGTCGGTCACCTCGGCAATCGCCGGGCGCACCACGTCATCCATGAACCGGTACACCTCGTCCCGCGAGGGGAAGTGCACCGCCTGGCTCAGGCGATGCCGCCAGCCGCCACGCCCGCGCCGCGAGTTGGCGAACGGTGCCAGCGAATGCATCTGCGCGATCTGACGCTGCGACTCCAGGTAGAACGCCTTGTGCAGGCCCCACATCATCGCCAGCAGGATCACCGAGAACGGCAGCGAGGTCAGCACCACCGCCGACTTGAGCGAGTCGATGCTGCCGGCAAACAGCAGCCCGCTGGTGACCAGCGCCGTCATCGCACCCCAGAACACCCGCAGCCAGTTGGGGCCGTCCTCGTCCGGGCTGCCGTCACGGGCCGACAGGGTCGAGAGCACCACCGTGCCCGAGTCGGCCGAAGTGACGAAGAACACGAAGCTGATGAACACCGTGACCGCGATCACCACCTTGCTCCACGGGTAGGTTTCCAGCAGCAGGTACAGGCTCATCGAGGGGTTTTCCAGCGCCGACTGCCCCAGCGCCGTGGCGCCATTGAGCACCTGCAGGATCGCGCTGTTACCGAAGATGGACATCCACGCCAGGGTGAAGCCCAGCGGAATCAGCAGCACGCCGAACACGAATTCGCGGATGGTGCGCCCACGGGAAATCCGTGCGATGAACAACCCGACGAACGGCGCCCAGGCAATCCACCAGGCCCAGTAGAACACCGTCCAGCCGCCCAGCCAGTCGCTCGGTTCGTTGTAGGCGTACACATCGAAGCTCTTGCGCGGCAACGCGCCCAGGTAGTCGCCCAGGTTCTGGATCAGGGTGTTGAACAGGTGCTGGGTAGGCCCGGCGAACAGTACGAACAGCAGCAGTGCGCAGGCCAGCACCATGTTGATGTCGGACATCACCCGCACGCCCTTGTCGACCCCGGCGATGGCCACCACCACCGCTGCCCCCATCATCAGGCTGATCAGGATCACCTGCACCCACTGGGTGTGCGGGATGCCGAACAAGTAGTCCAGGCCCGAGTTCAGGTGCAGCACGCCAAAGCCCATGTCGGCGCCCAGGCCGAACACCGTGGCGATGATGCCGAAGCCGTCCACCGCGTAGCCGATGGGGCCGTTGATGCGCTTGCCGATCAGCGGGTACAGCGCCGAACGCAGCGCCAGCGGCAGGTTGTGGCGGTAGGCGAAGTAGGCCAGCGCCATGCCCACGAAGGCGAACACGCCCCAACCGTGCAGGCCCCAGTGCAGAAACAGCAGCTGCATCGCCTGGCGCCCGGCCTCGGCGGTGCCGGCTTCGCCCTGGGGCGGCTGCAGCAGGTGGGTCAGGGGTTCGGAGACGCAGAAGAAGAACAGCGTGATGCTGATGCCGGCGGCGAACAGCATGCCGGCCCACGACAGGTAGCTGAACTCGGGTTCGTCGTGGTCGGCACCGAGCTTGATCTTGCCGTAGCCGGACAAGGCGGTGACCACCACGAAGACCAGGTACAGGGTCATCGCCAGCATGTAGTACCAGCCCACGGTGTTGGCGGCCCAGTTCTGCGCCGCCAGCAGCCATTCACCGGCCACCTGCGGGTTGCTGATCACGGCCAGGCCGAACAGCAGGATGAAGCTGGCGGCAAAATAGAACACCGGGGGGTTCATGCGGATAGTGCTGGGGGTATTCGAAGACGGTGCACTCATTGCGTGTGCACCTCGCGGGGGTGTGTGAGGGTTGAGTTGTACGGGTTCAGCAAAGGGTTTCCTCCTGTTGAACACCGGCAGCGGACCACCGTTTAAGTTGAACGAGCGTTCAAGTTAAACATGGATGGGGGTTACGGTGCGACCCATCGCGGGTCAAGCCCGCTCCCACAAGAACAGCGGTGATCGTTGTGGGAGCGGGCTCGGCCCGCGATGAGGCCTTCAAAAACACTGAAGATCTACTTCTGCGTCCCATCATCATGCTGCAGATTGGCCTGGGTCAGGTTGCTGCCTGCCGCCACACTGCGGGTCAGCCACACATTGCCGCCGATGGTCGAGCCCTTGCCGATGGTGATACGCCCCAGAATAGTCGCGCCGGCGTAAATCACCACGTCGTCCTCGACGATCGGGTGGCGCGGCTGGCCCTTCTGCAACTGCCCCGACTCGTCCGCCGGGAACCGCTTGGCGCCCAGGGTCACGGCCTGGTAGATACGCACCCGCTCGCCAATGATCGCCGTCTCGCCGATCACCACACCGGTGCCATGGTCGATGAAGAAGCTCGGGCCGATCTGCGCGCCGGGGTGAATGTCGATGCCGGTGGCCGAATGCGCCAGCTCCGAACTGATGCGCGCCAGCAGCGGCAGCCCGGCGCGGTACAGGTGATGCGCCAGGCGGTGGTGGATCACTGCCAGCACGCCGGGGTAGCACAGCAGCACCTCGTCCACGCTGCGCGCCGCCGGGTCGCCGTGATAGGCCGCCAGTACATCGGTATCGAGCAACGTGCGCAGGCCCGGCAGGGCGGCGGCGAAATCCTGGATCAGGCGCAGCGCCTGGGCGTCAATCTCCAGCGACTCGGCCTTGCCCTGGCGCGCGGCGTAGCGCAGCTCAAGGCGCGCCTGGGCCAGCAATGCGGTCAGCGCCGCGTCCAGGGTGTTGCCCACATAGAAGTCTTCGCTCTCTTCGCGCAGGTCCACAGGGCCCAGGCGCATGGGGAACAGCGCGCCACACAACTGCTCGAGAATCTGGCGCATCGCCTCGCGCGAGGGCAGCTCGCGCCCGCCCTGCTCGCCACTGCTGCGGCCATTGCGGCTGCGCCATTGGTCACGGGCTGAACGCAGCTGGCTGACGAGGGTTTGCAACTGCCAATGGCCTGTTTGCGCGTTGTCGCTCACGGTTGTCTCTCCTGACGCGGCGGCGGCTTGTGGAGGGGGTGGCCGCCTTGTTGCGGATCACTTTACGGCAAATGGCCACGGCGGAAAAAATATCCCTTTATGCGCTTTGGCTATAAATCCGGCATAAGCCGGCCCAGTGGAAGAGACGCCCACGGCTGCCTATAGTCGAAGTTTCCCCAGTCAGCCCGATGCCATGATCGAACACCAGCTCGAACGCTTCAAACGCCTGCCCTTGCTCGATGCACCCACCCCGCTGCACCGGCTCGAACGCCTGTCGGCCTGGGCCGGGCGCGACATCTACATCAAGCGCGACGACCTCACCCCGCTGGCCCTGGGCGGCAACAAGCTGCGCAAGCTCGAGTACCTGGCCGCCGACGCGCTGGCCAGCGGTGCCGACACGCTGATCACCGCCGGCGCCATCCAGTCCAACCACGTGCGCCAGACCGCAGCACTGGCCGCGCAACTGGGCCTGGGCTGCGTGGCCCTGCTGGAAAACCCCATCGGCACCGATTCCCCCGCCTACCAGCACAACGGCAACCGCCTGCTGCTGGAGCTGTTCGACGCCAGGGTCGAGCTTGTGGATAACCTCGACGATGCCGATGACCAGTTGCAGGCGCTGGCCGTGCGCCTGCATGCCAGCGGACGCAAGCCCTACATCGTGCCGATTGGCGGTTCCAATGCGCGTGGCGCCCTGGGCTATGTGCGCGCCGGGCTGGAGCTGGCCGAGCAGATCACCCGCAGCGGGCAGACCTTCGCCGGGGTGGTGCTGGCCTCCGGCAGTGCGGGCACCCACAGCGGCCTGGGCCTGGCGCTGGCCCAAGCGCTGCCGCAACTGCCGCTGATCGGCGTGACCGTGTCGCGCAGCGACGAGGCCCAGCGTCCCAAGGTACAGGGCCTGGCCGAACGCACCGCCGAGCTGCTGGGCATCGACCTGCCTGACGCCTTCAAGGTCGAGCTGTGGGACGAGTACTTCGCGCCGCGCTACGGCGAACCGAATGCCGGCACCCTGGCCGCCATCCGCCTGCTGGCCAGCCACGAGGGCCTGCTGCTGGACCCGGTGTACACCGGCAAGGCCATGGCCGGGCTGCTCGATGGCATCGCGCGCCAGCGTTTCGACGAAGGCCCGCTGATTTTTCTGCATACCGGTGGGGCACCTGCATTATTCGCCTACCCTGAGGTCTGGAGCAGGCAACCAATAACGGCTTAATTGATATCAGCGGGGCCAGTCATGACGATTTCCGTATTCGGTAAACAGTTGCTGGGCACAGGGGCTGCCCTGGTACTTGGCCTGGGCCTGCTTGGCCAGGCGGTCGCCGGCGAGCAATTGCAGAAGATCAAGGACAGCGGCAGCATCAGTGTCGGCCTGGAGGGTACCTACCCGCCATTCAGCTTCGTCGACACCGACGGCAAGCTGACCGGCTTCGAGGTCGAGCTGTCCGAGGCCCTGGCCAAGGAGCTGGGGGTCAAGGCCAGGCTGCAGCCGACCAAGTGGGACGGCATCCTCGCCGCCCTTGAATCCAAGCGTCTGGACATCGTGGTCAACCAGGTGACCATCTCCGACGAGCGCAAGAAGAAATACGACTTCTCCGAGCCCTACACCGTTTCCGGCATCCAGGCCCTGGTGCTGACCAAGAACAAGGACACCCTCAAGACCGCGCAGGACCTGGCCGGCAAGAAGGTGGGCGTGGGCCTGGGCACCAACTACGAGCAATGGCTCAAGGACAACGTGCCCAAGGCCATCATCAAGACCTACGACGATGACCCGAGCAAATTCCAGGACCTGCGCGTGGGCCGCATCGACGCCATCATGATCGACCGTCTGGCGGCACTGGAATACGCCAGAAAGGCCAAGGACACCATCGCCGCCGGCGACGCCTTCTCGCGCCAGGAAGCCGGCGTGGCCCTGCGCAAGGGCGAGCCGGAACTGCTCGACGCGATCAACAAGGCCCTCGGCAAACTGCGCGCCGACGGCACGCTGAAAAAGCTTTCCGAGAAGTATTTCAGTGCTGACGTGACGCAATGATCGAAGAGAGCCTGCAACTGGCCCTGGACAGCGCGCCCTTTCTGCTCAAGGGCGCCTACTTCACGGTGTTCCTGAGCCTGGGCGGGATGTTCTTCGGCCTGTTGATCGGCTTCGGCCTGGCGCTGATGCGCCTGTCTGCGATCAAGCTGCTGAGCTGGACGGCGCGGGTCTATGTGTCGTTCTTTCGCGGCACGCCGCTGCTGGTGCAGCTGTTCATGATCTATTACGGCCTGCCGCAGCTGGGCATCGAGCTGGACCCGCTGCCCGCGGCGCTGATCGGGTTTTCCCTGAACATGGCCGCCTATGCCTGTGAAATCCTGCGCGCCGCGATCAGCTCCATCGACCGCGGCCAGTGGGAGGCCGCCGCCAGCATCGGCATGACCCGCGGCCAGGCGATGCGCCGCGCGATCCTGCCGCAGGCCGCGCGCACCGCCCTGCCGCCGCTGGGCAACAGTTTCATCTCGCTGGTCAAGGACACCGCGCTGGCCGCCACCATCCAGGTGCCGGAGCTGTTCCGCCAGGCCCAGCTGATTACCGCACGCACCTTCGAGATCTTCACCATGTACCTGGCCGCCGCCCTGATCTACTGGGTGCTGGCCAGCGCGCTGGCCCACCTGCAGAACCGTCTGGAAGCGCGGGTCAACCGCCATGACCTGGAGCCCTGAGGCATGATCGAAGTCACCCGCCTGAGCAAGCAGTTCAACGGCCTGACCGTGCTCGACGACATCAGCCTGACAGTCGAGGCCGGTGAAGTGATCGCCATCATCGGCCCCAGCGGCTCGGGCAAGACCACCTTCCTGCGCTGCCTGAACCTGCTGGAGACCCCCAGCAGCGGACGCATTCGTGTGGCCGACATCGAGATCGACGGCGACCGTCCGCTGGCCAAGCAGGCCACGTTGATTCGCCACCTGCGCCAGCAGGTCGGTTTCGTGTTCCAGAACTTCAACCTGTTCCCGCACCGCACCGCCCTGGAGAACGTCATCGAGGGGCCGCTGGTGGTCAAGAAGGCCCCCCGCGAAAAGGCCCTGGCCCTGGGCCGTGTGCTGCTGGCCAAGGTCGGCCTGGCGGGCAAGGAGGATGCCTACCCGCGGCGCCTGTCCGGTGGCCAGCAACAGCGCGTGGCCATTGCCCGGGCATTGGCCATGGAGCCGCAGGTGATCCTGTTCGACGAACCCACCTCGGCGCTGGACCCCGAGCTGGTGGGCGAGGTGCTGGCGACCATTCGCGGCCTGGCCCAGGAAAACCGCACCATGATCATCGTCACCCACGAAATGAACTTCGCCCGCGACGTGGCCAACCGGGTGATCTTTTTCGACAAGGGCGTGATCGTCGAACAGGGCGAGGCCAAGGCCCTGTTCGCCGCGCCGAAGGAAGAACGCACACGCCAGTTTCTGGGCAAGTTTCTCGGCGCGCAGGGCCACGCCCACTGACCCGGATGCACCGCCCGAGCACAGACAAATCCGAGTTTATCCACAGCCCCCATGCCGCTTCGGGTAGGACCGCTCTGAAGCGCTGCCGACTGCCCGGTCACGGCCATCGGGCACCTTGACTCACCTGCCGATCCAGCCAATAACCAAAGCCTCGTGCCACCACCCGCACAAGGAAACGGACCATGCACCGCGCAGCCAAAGGATCTGAACTGCCGCCCCCCGCCCTGCTCCATATCGCGCCCCATGGCATTGGCGTGCACACCGCCAGCCACCTGCAAGCCAGCATCCAGACCGCACCGACCCTGCAGGCCGGCGACCTGCTGGAGCTGTTCTGGGGCAACCGCTACGTGGCCGCGCATCTACTGCGCGCCGGCGAGCCCGGCACCTCGATCGCCCTCGGCGTGCCCAGGCAGATGCTCTACCCGGGGCTCAACACCCTGCACTACCGCCTGCTCCAGCCCGGCCAGCACCCGCGACGCTCCGCGCCATTGCAGGTAGCGGTCAAGCTGAACTGCCCCGGCGGCTACGTGACCACCCCGGAGAACCCGCACCTGACGCCCTTGCGCCTGCCTGGCCGGCTGCTGCGCCAAGGGCTGGATCTGAGCCGCTGCGGGCAGGGTGTACCGTTCAACATCGCGCCGTACCGGCACATGGCCGAAGGCGATGCGATCACCCTGCGCTGGGCCGACCTGCGCATCGACCTGGCGCCACTGCCCGGCGACGGTATCGGCTGCCCGATACAGGGCCTGATCCCGACCCAAGTGCTGCTGGAAGCCGGCAACGACGAGCACCTGGACGCCAGCTACTGCATTCTGGACAAGGTCGGCAACTGCTCGCAGTGGGCCCCGGCCGTGCGCCTGCGGGTGTTCGGCCAAGGGCCGCGGAGGCACTTCTATGCATATTCCTAAAGGTTAGTTTATTTAATTTTTATACACGCTTAGGGTATATAGACCGGACCACCGGACCAGCGCATTTCTGTCGCCCATATCGATCACGGCGACGTTTCCAATACGTGAGGTAGGTATGGTCAGGAACACAATCACCCCAGTGCGCAACGCCAGGGCATTGAGTGCAGCCAAGGAGCGGTACTGATGTCCAGCTTGGTACACGACGCAGTCCACAGCGATCTGGACAACGCCCCATTACTGCTGCCGGCCAAGGTCCTGCGCAATGACGCAGAGGCCCTGGAGGCCGCCCATGAACTGGCCGCCGCCGCGCGCCTGCAGGCCGCCCGCCGCGACCAGCAGCGCAAGCTGCCGTGGGCCGAGATCGAGCAGTTCACCCGCAGCGGCCTGGGCAGCATCAGCATCCCGCGCGAGCACGGCGGGCCGGACGTTTCCTTCGCCACCATCGCCGAGGTGTTCCGCATCATCAGTGCGGCCGACCCGGCCCTGGGGCAGATCCCGCAGAACCAGTTCGGCATCCTCCAGCAGGTCAAGAACACCGGCAACGAACGCCAGAAGCACCTGCTGTTCAAGTCGGTGCTCGACGGCTGGCGCATCGGCAATGCCGGCCCCGAGCGCGGCAGCAAGAACACCCTCGAACTCAAGGCCCGCGCCGTGCGCCAGGGCGATCACTTTCTGCTCACCGGGCAGAAGTTCTATTCCACCGGCGCGCTGTTCGCCCACTGGGTGGCAGTCAAGGCGCTGAACGACGACGGGCGCCAGGTCATGGCCTTCGTGCGCCGTGGCAGCCCGGGCCTGCGTATCGTCGACGACTGGTCCGGCTTCGGCCAGCGCACCACCGCCAGCGGCACGGTGCTGCTCAACGAAGTGCCGGTGGACGCGGAGCTGGTGCTCGACAACTGGCGCCAGGCCGACAGCCCCAACATCCAGGGCGCCGCCTCGCAGCTGGTGCAGGCCGCCATCGACGCCGGCATCGCCGAGGCCGCAGTGGCCGATGCGATCAGCTTCGTGCGCGAACGCGCGCGGCCGTGGATCGACGCCAAGGTCGATCGCGCCAGTGACGACCCGTATGTGATTGCCGACATCGGCCGCCTGACCCTCGAACTGCATGCCGCCCAGGCGCTGCTCGGCCGCGCCGCGCGCGTGCTCGACGAGGTCAACGCCGCGCCCATCGACGCCGCCGCTGCCGCACGTGCCTCGATTGCCGTGGCCGAAGCCAAGGTGCTGACCACCGAGATTGCCCTGCAGGCCAGCGAGAAGCTGTTCGAGCTGTCGGGCAGCCGCGCCACCCTGGCCGAGTTCAACCTCGACCGGCACTGGCGCAACGCCCGCGTGCACACCCTTCACGACCCGGTGCGCTGGAAGTACCACGCCGTGGGCGCCTACCACCTCAACGCGACCCTGCCTGCCCGGCATTCCTGGATCTGACCAGACCACTGGAGCCCTCTCATGAGCCTATTGCCGCAACCGCACGATCTCGTGGCGGTCATCTCTTCTGATGCCCAGGCGTTGGAAACTGCCGAACAGATTGCCGAACAACTGCGCCGCGACAGCATCGAGCGCGATCGCGAACGCCGCCTGCCGCACCCGGAACTGGCGCTGTTCTCGCGCTCGGGCCTGTGGGGAATCAGCGTGCCGAAAGCCTTCGGTGGCGCGGGCGTGTCCAACGTCACCCTGGCCAAGGTCATCGCCCGTATCGCCCAGGCCGACGCCTCGCTGGGGCAGATCCCGCAGAACCATTTCTACGCCCTTGAAGTGCTGCGCGTGAACGGCAGCCCGCAGCAGCAGGCACGCCTGTACGCCGAGGTGCTGGCCGGCAGGCGCTTCGGCAACGCCCTGGCCGAACTGGGCACCAAGACCGCCCACGACCGCACCACCGCCCTCACCCGTGACGGTGACGGCTACCGCATCAACGGCCGCAAGTTCTACGCCACTGGCGCGCTGTACGCGCAGCGCATCCCCACCTCGGTGATCGACGAACAGGGCGTACAACAGCTGGCCTTCGTGCCCGCCGACAGCGCCGGGCTCGACGTGATCGACGACTGGAGCGGCTTCGGCCAGCGCACCACCGGCAGTGGCTCGGTGGTGTTCGACAACGTGCGTGTCGAGGCCGACGATGTGGTGCCGTTCCAGAGCGCCTTCGAGCGCCCGACCCCGGTCGGCCCGCTGGCGCAGATTCTGCACGCCGCCATCGACACCGGCATCGCCCGCGCCGCCTATGAAGATGCCCTGCATTTTGTGCGCACGCGCACCCGGCCATGGATCGACTCGGGCATCGACAAGGCAGTCGACGACCCGTTGACGCTCAAGTCCTTCGGTCACCTGGCGATCCGCCTGCATGCCACCGAAGCCTTGCTCGAACGCGCCAGCGAATACCTCGACCGAGCCCAGGCCGAGACCAATGCCGACACCGTCGCGGCGGCCTCCATCGCCGTGGCCGAGGCACGCGCCATCAGTACCGAGATCTCCCTGGCCGCCGGCAGCACGCTGTTCGAACTGGCCGGCAGCCAGGCCACCCTGGCCGAACACGGCCTGGACCGCCACTGGCGCAACGCCCGCGTGCACACCCTGCACGACCCGGTGCGCTGGAAGTACCACGCCATCGGCAACTTCTACCTCAACGATGAAAACCCACCGTTGCGGGGCACCATCTGATGGCGAAAAAGAAGATCCTGCTCAACGCGTTCAACATGAACTGCGTGGGGCATATCAACCACGGCCTGTGGACGCACCCGCGCGACACCTCGACCCGGTACAAGACCCTCGAGTACTGGACCGACCTGGCGCGGTTGCTCGAGCGCGGGCTGTTCGACGGCCTGTTCATCGCCGACATCGTCGGGGTGTACGACGTGTACCAGCAGTCGGTCGATGTGCCCCTCAAGGAGTCCATCCAGCTGCCGGTCAACGACCCGCTGCTGCTGGTTCCGGCGATGGCCGCGGTCACCCGCCACCTGGGTTTCGGCCTCACCGCCAACCTCACCTACGAGCCGCCGTACCTGTTCGCCCGCAGGCTCTCGACCCTCGACCACCTGAGCAATGGTCGGGTGGGCTGGAACATCGTCACCGGCTACCTCGACAGCGCGGCCAAGGCCATGGGCCTGGACGCGCAGCCCGAGCATGACCGGCGCTACGACCAGGCCGACGAGTACCTGCAGGTGCTGTACAAGCTGCTCGAAGGCAGCTGGGAAAACGACGCCGTGCGCAATGACCGCGAACAGCGCGTGTACGCCGACCCGGCCAAGGTGCACAAGGTGCAGCACCACGGCGAGTTCTACCGGGTGGAGGGTTATCACCTGTGCGAACCGTCGCCACAGCGCACCCCGGTGCTGTTCCAGGCCGGCGCCTCCGAGCGTGGCCTGGCGTTTGCCGGGCAGCATGCCGAATGCGTGTTCATCAGTGGCCAGAACAAGGCCGCGACCCGCGCCCAAGTCGACAAGGTGCGCGCCGCGGCCACGGCGGCCGGGCGTGATGGCGACGCGGTGAAGGTGTTCATGGGCCTCACCGTGATCGTGGCCCGCACCGAGGAGCAGGCCCGCGCCAAGCACGCCGAGTACCTGCGCCATGCCAGCCCCGAGGCCGGCGTGGCGCACTTTGCCAGCTCCACCGGCATCGACTTTGCCGAATACGACCTGGACGAGCCGATCCAGTACGTCAAGAGCAACGCCATCCAGTCCGCCACCAAGCACCTGCAGAACAACGACTGGACCCGGCGCAAGCTGCTCGACCAGCACGCCCTGGGCGGGCGCTACATCACCCTGGTCGGCTCGCCGACCCAGGTTGCCGACGAACTGGAGCGCTGGATCGAGGAGACCGGCCTGGACGGCTTCAACCTGGCCCGCACCGTCACCCCGGAAAGCTATGAGGACTTCATCGATCTGGTGATCCCCGAGCTGCAACGTCGCGGTTCGTACAAAACCGCCTACACCGACGGCAGCCTGCGCGAAAAACTCTTCGCCGCCGGCCCGCACCTGCCCGCCGACCACACCGGCGCGGGCTATCGCACCCTCAACCCGACTGGAGCGCAACCGCATGCTTAAGACATTTCTGGCCCGCCCTGTCGCGGCCCTGGCCCTGGCCCTCGGCCTGATCGGTGGCGCCCATGCCAACGATGCACCGCTCAAGGTCGGCACCACCGCAGCCTTCGCCCCGGCCCTGGAAGCGGCCGTGGACGAGGCCAAGAAGCAGGGCCTCAAGGTGGAACTGGTGGAGTTCAGCGACTGGATCGCGCCCAACGTCAGCCTCGCCGCCGGCGACCTCGACGTGAACTACTTCCAGCACATCCCGTTCCTGGAAAACGCCAACGCCGCGGCGGGCTCGACGCTGGTGCCGTATGCACCGGGCATCATCAACAACGTCGGGCTGTACTCGAAAAAGTACAAAAGCTTCGACGAGCTGCCCCAGGGCGCCACCGCCGCCATCGCCAACGACCCGATCAACGGCGGACGCGGCCTGCAACTGCTGGCCAAGGCCGGCCTGATCACGCTCAAGCCGGGGGTGGGCTACAAGGCCACCGAGGACGACATCGTCGCCAACCCGAAAAAGCTCAGAATCCTGCAGGTCGAGGCCGTGCAACTGGTGCGTGCCTATGACGACGCCGACCTGGTGCAGGGCTACCCGCACTACATCCGCCTGGCCAACACCTTCGATGCAGGTTCGGCACTGATGTTCGACGGCGTGGAGCACAAGGAATACGTGATCCAGTTCGTGATCCGCCCGCAGAGCAAGGACGACCCGCGCCTGGCCAGGTTCGTGGATATCTACCAGCACTCGCCGGTGGTGCGCGCAGCCCTCGACAAAGCCTACGGCAAGCTCTACCAGCCGGGCTGGGAGAGCTGAGATGAGTGCTGCCACCGCCCGCCAGACGGCGCACCCCAGCCCACCTGCGCAGCCCGCGCCACGGCACGCGCTGCACCCTGAGTTGAGCAGCGCGCAAGTGCGCCTGATCGGCGTCAACAAGACCTACCCCGGGCAGGCCACGGCGGCGCTGGCGGACATCGACCTGAACATCCAGCGCGGCGAGATCTTCGGCATCATCGGCCGCAGCGGCGCGGGCAAATCGTCGCTGATCCGCACCCTCAACCGCCTGGAGCAACCCAGCAGCGGCCGGGTGCTGATCGACCAGGTCGATATCGGCGAGCACAACGAGGACCACCTGGTGGCGTTGCGCCGACGCATCGGCATGATCTTCCAGCACTTCAACCTGATGTCGGCCAAGACCGTGTGGCAGAACGTCGAACTGCCGCTGAAGGTGGCCGGCGTGCCCAAGGCCCAGCGCCAGCGCAAGGTGGCCGAACTGCTGGAGCTGGTGGGCCTGCAGGACAAGCACGGGGTGTACCCGGCGCAGTTGTCGGGCGGGCAGAAGCAGCGCGTGGGGATTGCCCGCGCGCTGGTGCACGACCCGCAGATACTGCTGTGCGACGAGGCCACTTCGGCGCTGGACCCGGAGACCACCGGCTCGATTCTGGCGCTGCTGCGCGACATCAACCAGCGCCTGGGCCTGACCATCATCCTGATTACCCACGAGATGGCGGTGATCCGCGATATCTGCCATCGCGTGGTGGTGCTCGAGCGCGGGCGCATCGTCGAGCAGGGGGCGGTGTGGCAGGTGTTCGGCGACCCGCAGCACGCGGTCAGCAAGACCTTGCTGGCCCCGCTGCAGCCAGCCTTGCCGCAGCACCTGCAGGCCCGCCTGCTGCCCGAGGCGCCGAATGCGCAGGCCGCGCTGGTACTGCGCCTGCGCGTCAGCGGGCGCGACCGCGAGGCGCCGGAACTGTCGACGCTGTTCGCGTTGCTGGGCGGCCAGGTGAGCCTGCTGCAGGGCGGTATCGAACCAATCCAGGAACGTGCGCTGGGGCAGTTGGTGGTGTCGGTGGCCAACTCGGCGCACGGGCATGCGCAGGTGATCGAACGGGCACGCCAGTGGGCGGCGCAGGTGGAGGTGCTGGGCTATGTGGTTTGATCGTTTGTTGCAGGGGGTACTCGACACCTTGCTGATGGTGGGCGTGTCGTCGCTGATCGCGTTGCTGGCGGGCATTCCGCTGGCGGTGATCCTGGTGACCAGCGGCAAGGGCGGCATCTACGAGGCGCCGCTGGTGAACCGCGTGCTGGGGGCGTTCGTCAACCTGTTCCGCTCGATACCGTTTCTGATCCTGATGGTGGCGTTGATCCCGTTCACGCGGCTGATCGTGGGCACCACGTATGGCGTGTGGGCGGCGGTGGTGCCGCTGACGATTGCGGCCACGCCGTTTTTTGCGCGCATTGCCGAGGTGAGCCTGCGCGAGGTGGATCATGGGCTGATCGAGGCGGCGCAGGCGATGGGGTGCCGGCGCTGGCACATCGTCTGGCATGTGCTGTTACCCGAGGCGCTGCCGGGCATCGTGGGCGGCTTCACCATCACCCTGGTGACCATGATCAATTCGTCGGCGATGGCCGGTGCGATTGGTGCCGGAGGGTTGGGGGACATCGCGTACCGGTACGGGTACCAGCGCTTTGACAGCCAGATCATGCTGACGGTGATCGTGATGCTGGTAGTGCTGGTGGCGTTGATCCAGCTGGGCGGGGACCGGTTGGCGCGGGGGTTGAACAAAAGATAGACCGCAGCGTCCGTATCGCGGGTCAAGCCCGCTCCCACAGGTCCGCTGAAGTCCTTGTGGGAACGGGCTTGACCCGCGATTGGCCAGCCCGGACACATCCGGAGTCAATGACACCCTTCATGCAGGTGCACACCTGACTACCTTGAGATTTCAACCTCAAGGAGATCGACATGGACTGTCCAAGCTCTCGTTTCCTGCGCCGCGGCCGTTTCTCGGAACCTGGCCGACTTTACCTGCTTACCAGCATCATCGAACACCGCAAACCTCTTCTTCAGGACTTCCACATCGCGCGCCTGGTGGTAGCCCAGTTCATGCAGGCGCAGCGAGAAGGCAGTGCACACTCGCTGGCCTGGGTCGTCATGCCTGACCACGTTCACTGGTTGATCGAGTTGCAGAACCTGACCCTGGCGACACTCATGCGACGTTTCAAGTCACGCACGGGTTGTGCCGTACTCAAGGCTTGCAGGCATCAGGGGCGCATCTGGCAGCCCGGGTTTCATGATCGTGCGTTAAGACGGGAAGACGATGTGCGCGCAGTCGCCCGCTACATCGTTGCCAATCCTTTGCGGGCGGGGCTGGTAAAGCGGCTCGGCGACTATCCGCATTGGGACGCCGTATGGCTCTAGAACCGGTAACGGCCATCGCGGGTCAAGCCCGCTCCCACAGGGACAACTCCGGACCTGTAGAAACGGGCTCGACCCGCGATGGCCATCACTCGCGCTGCGGCTCCTTGATCTTGTACCAGGCCACATACAGCGCCGGCAAAAACAGCAAGGTCAGCAACGTGGCGACAATGATGCCGCCAATCATCGCGTAGGCCATCGGCCCCCAGAACACTTCCCGCGCAATCGGAATCATGCCCAGGCTCGCCGCCGCCGCCGTCAGCAGAATCGGCCGGCGACGATGGTCCGTGGCCTCCACCACCGCATCCCACGGCGCATACCCATCAGCCTCGTACGCATCGATCTGCGTCACCAGGATCACCGAGTTGCGGATGATGATCCCCGCCAGCGCCAGAATGCCCAATATCGCCACGAACCCCATCGGCGTACCCGTGGGGATCAGCGCCAGCACCACGCCAATCAAGCCCAGCGGCGCCACGCTCGCCACCAGGAACAGCTTCTGCACACTGTGCAGCTGAATCATCAGGAACGTCGCCATCAGAAACAGCATCAACGGCACCACCTTGGCAATCGGCCCCTGGGCCTTGCCGCTCTCCTCCACCGTGCCCCCCGTCGCCACCTGATAACCGGCCGGCAACTTACGCGCAAACTCGTCGATCTGCGGCTTGAGCTGCGCCACCAGGTCAGTCGGCTGGATCTCGTCACGCACCGCCGCCTTGACCGTGATGGTCGGCTTGCGGTCACGCCGCCACACCAGCGGCTGCTCCAGCTCGTAACGCACCGTGGCAAACGCCAACAAAGGAATCGAGGTGCCGCTGGGCGTGACGATCTGCAGGTTCTGCAGGGTCTGCGGCGAGTCACGCTCGCTGTCCACCGCGCGCCCGATCACGTCGATCAGGTAGATGTCATCGTTCACCTGGGTCACCGGCGAGCCGCTGACGATGCCGTTCATCAGGTTGGCCACGTCCTCGGACGACAGCCCAAGCTGGCGCGCCTTGTCCTGGGCAATGTCGATGCGCAGCACCTTGCCCGGCTCGTTCCAGTCGTAAATGATCTCGCCCACATGGGAGTTGCCATCGAGCAGCGCCGCCAGTTCGATCGCATGCTTGCGCACCTGGTCGATGTCCTTGCCGCTGACCCGGTACTGGATCGGCCGCCCCACCGGCGGGCCCATCTCCAGCGACTGCACGTAGCTGCCGATGCCGACAAAGTCCTTGCGCAGGCGCTCCTTCAGACGCGCCGTCAGCGCCTCGCGCGACTCCAGACCCTTGCTCACGATCACCAGCTGGGCGTAGTACGGGTTCTCCAGCTGCTGGTCCAACGGCAGGTAGAAACGGATCGCGCCCTGACCGATGTAGGTACTCCAGCGCAAGATGTCCGGGTCGTCCTTGAGGGTCGCCTCCAGCTTGTCCACCGCCTTGCGCGTCTCGTCGATGGAGGCGTTCTGCGGCAGGTTGAGGTCCACCAGGATCTCCGGACGGTCCGAGGACGGGAAGAACTGGTTCTGCACGAAGCGCATGCTGAACACCGCCAGGGCGAACAGCACCACGGTGCCGATGATGGTGATCCAGCGGTGGCGCATGCACCACAGCAGGCCATGGTTGAAACCGCGACCGATGCGCCCGGGCTCGGCGTCGTGGGCCTTGACCTTGGCGCTGAGCAGGTGCACCCCCAGCACCGGCGCGAACAGCACCGCCACCACCCACGACACCAGCAGCGCCACGGCGATCACCGCAAACAGGGTGAAGGTGTACTCGCCCGCAGAGCTGGCGTTCAGGCCGATGGGCACGAAACCCGCCACCGTCACCAGGGTGCCGGTGAGCATCGGGAACGCAGTGGAGGTGTAGGCGAACGTGGCCGCCTGCTCCTTGCTCTCGCCCTTCTCCAGCCGCGTGACCATCACCTCCACGGTGATCATCGCATCATCCACCAGCAGGCCCAGCGCGATGATCAGCGCGCCGAGGGAGATCCGCTGCATGGTGATGCCGCTGTACTCCATGAACACGAACACCATGGCCAGCACCAGCGGGATCGAGCAGGCCACCACCAGCCCGGCACGCACCCCGAGGCTGATGAAGCTGACCACCAGCACGATCACCACCGCCTCGAACAGCGCACTGGTAAAGCCGCCCACGGCCTCCTCGACCACCACCGCCTGGTCCGACACGGTGTGCACGCCCACGCCCACCGGCAGGTCGGCAGTGGCGGCCTCCATGCGCTCGTGCAGCTGCTTGCCGAAGGCCTGGATGTTGCCGCCCTTCTTCATGCCGATGGCCAGGCCGATGGCAGGCTTGCCGTCGTAGCGGAACATCGGCGTGGGCGGGTCGGCGTAGCCGCGGCTGATCTCGGCGATATCGGCCAGGCGATAGAAGCGGTCGTCCAGGCGCAGGTTGACCTGCTCCAGGTCTTTCTCCGAGGCGAACTGGCCAGTGGTGCGCACCGAGATGCGCTCGGGGCCGGCCTCCATCACCCCGGCCGGGGTCACCGCATTCTGCGCCTGCAACGCCTGCACCACCTGGCGCTGGTCGATACCCAGGGCCGCCAGCTTGCGGGTGGAAAAGTTCAGGTACAGCACCTCGTCCTGCTGGCCGATCATCTCGACCTTGCCCAGCCCCGGCACCTCGCGGATTTCTGCACGTACCTGCTCGACGTAATCGCGCAGCTGGCGCATCGAGATGCCATCGGCGGTAAACGCATATACCGAGCCGAACACATCGCCGAACTCGTCGTTGAAGCCGGGGCCCTGGATGCCCTGGGGGAACTCGCCGCGGATGTCCTGGATCTTCTTGCGCACCTGGTACCAGATCTGCGGGATGTCGCCAGCCTTGGTGGTATCGAGCAGGTTGACGAACACCGTCGACTCGCCGGGCCGGGTGTAGCTTTTCACGTAGTCGAGCGAGTCCAGTTCCTCGAGTTTCTTCTCGATGCGGTCGGTGACCTGCAGCAGGGTCTCGTCCTGGGTGGCGCCGGGCCAGCGGGTCTGGATGACCATGGTCTTGATGGTGAACGAGGGGTCCTCCTCACGGCCCAGGTTGAAATAGGAAAACACCCCCATCAGCAACGCGACGAACATCAGGTACCAGACGAAGGATTGGTGCTTGAGTGCCCATTCCGACAGGTTGAAGCTTCCTTTCATCGCGGGCCTTCCTCATCGATTTTTACCTTCTGGCCAGGCTTGAGGCTGTTGACCCCCGCCGTGACCACACGCTCGCCCGGCTGCAGGCCGGCACTGAGCACCACGCTGTTGTCCAGCCGCTCGCTGACCTTCACGTCACGCAATGAAACCGTATGCTGCTGCGGGTCGACGACCCATACCCGGGTGTGCCCGTCGACCTCCTGCAGGGCGCTCAACGGCAGCTCGCTGCGCGGTTGGATCGCCGAGCTCAGGGTGACGCTGATGGCCGTGCCCAGGCGAAAGGCCTCGGGGGTGTCGGCCAGGGTCAGGCGCGCGCGCCGGGTACGCGTGGCCGCGTCGGCCTGGGGCTCGATCTCGCGCAGCACGGCACTGGTGTTCACGCTGGGGTCGAGCTGCGCGGCCACCAGGAACTTCACCTCGCCCGACAGTTCGTCGGCCAGGCCTGCGGGCAGGTCGATCACCGCCTCCTTGACGTCCGGGCGCGCCAGCGTGACCACGCCCTGGCCGGCGGTGACCACCTGCCCGGCCTCGGCCTGCCAGGCAGTGACCACGGCGGGGTGGTCGGCCTGCAAGGTGCTGTAGCCGAGCTGGTCGCGGGCCTGGTTGACCGCCGCCTTGGCCTGTTCGAGCGAGGCGCCGGTAGTCTTCAGGTCGGTCTGGGCGATGTCCAGCTGGGCCTGGGCACCCACGCCCCGGTCGAACAGCTGCTGCTGACGACGGGCGTTGGCCTGGGCGTTGATCCACTGCGCCTGCACCTTGGCCAGGTCGCCTTCGGCGGCACGCAACTGGTTCTGCTGGTCGGTGGGGTCGAGGGTGGCCAGGGTGTCGCCGGCCTTCACCGTGGCGCCCACATCCACCCAGCGCCGGGCGATGCGCCCGCCCACGCGAAAGCCCAGGGTGCTTTCGTAGCGCGCCTGGATGGAGCCGGCAAAGCGCCCCAGGCGCGCCTGGTCCTGCGCCTGCACCACCTGGGACAGCACCGGGCGCACCGGCTCGGGCGGCGGCTCGTCATCGGCGCAGGCGGCCAGCAACACACAAGCGAACATCAGCCACAGGGTTCTCATTGCGTCACCCCGATGTCGGCTGGGTCTGCCACTTCCACCTGCATGTCCGGGTGCAGCAGCTGCCCACCCGCGATCACCACGGTTTCGCCGCCCTTGAGGCCGTCGCCCACCACCACCTTGCCGGTGAGGTAGCGCAGCACCTTGACCTTGCGCAGGTTGACCTTGTTGTCCTGGCCCACCAGCCACACCGCCGGGTCATGCACATCCTTGGTCAGCGCCGACCACGGCAGCTCGATGCTCGGGGTGCCCTCGGCCCTGGCGGTGGCACTCACCACCGAGCCCAGCTGCATGGCCGGCGGCACCTCGCTCAGGCCCACCTTGACCTGCACCGTGCCGCTTTGCGCCGAGACCGTCGGGGTGATTTCACGCACGTGCCCCTTGGCTTGCACCTTGGGGTCGTCGAGCAGGCTGACGATGATCGCCTGCTGGGTGGGTGGCGCCATCAGCAGCGATTCGTAGACGTTGAACACCGCGTCGCGCTCGCCGTCGCGGGCCAGGGTGAAGATCGGCACGGTGGCCTGCACCACCTGCCCCACCTCGGCCTGGCGCGCGGTGATCACCCCGGGCGCCTCGGCGATCAGCGCGGTGTAGCTCAGTTGTTCGCGGGCGTTGGCCAGTTGCGCCTGGGCGGCCTTGAGCGCGCTCTGGCTGCTGCGCAGGGCGGCCTGGGCCGCGTCGTATTCGCTCTGGCTGGTGTAGCCCTTGGGCAGCAGCTTCTGCTGGCGCACGAAGGCGGCGGAAGTCTGGGTCACGCGAGCCTGTTCAGCGAAGACCTCGGCCTTGGCCGAGTCGACATTGGTTTGCAGGTCCTTGGGGTCCAGGCGCGCCAGCACCTGATTGGCGCTGACGTGATCGCCCACGTCGACGTTGCGCTCGATGATCTTGCCGCCCACGCGAAACGACAGGTCGGCCTGCACCCGTGCCTGAACATCGCCGGTGAGGGTCACGGAGGCTGCAAAGTCGCCGGCCTTGACCTGTTGCACCGCCACCCTGGGCAGGTCGGGTGCGGCGGCTTTCTTCTCGCCGCAGCCAAGCAGCAGCGCAAGCCCCAGGCAGACGATCAGGTTGGGGGGCGACACCGTCATGCGGGCTCCTTGCGTGGGTTCTGGGCAGTTGCTAGATGCGACTGTTAGCGTAGATCAGGGTTCCGCGTGCCGCTTGCCCTGGGGGCAATTGAGCACAGCGGCGACGTTGCGAGGGGTGGGGGCTGTCGCCTGCATCGCGTTTGATCGCGGCGCTGGAGCAGGATGCGCAGAGCAACTGCATCGTGCTGGAGAAGGCGTTGGGGCAGACGCGGGGGGTGGGGCAAGGGCGGTGGCCGGAGAGAAGGCGGGGCCGCGGGGCGGCCCATCGCGGGTCAAGCCCGCTCCCACACAGACAGCGACGGTCCTTGTGGGAGCGGGCTTGACCCGCGATAAGAGCGACGCGGTGTCAGGGCCTCAGCCCTGCCATTTGCCGCCCTCGACGATCACGCTCTCCGGCTTGGTGTCGTCGCTAAGCTCCTTGCGCACGTACTGGTCATACAGCTTGAGCAGGTACTTCTGCTCGCCCAGGCGCGCCAGCTCGCTGTTGACCCAGTCACGCAGCTCGATGTTGCCCTTCTTCACCGCCGGCGCAATCGGCGCTTCCTCGCCCAGCTTCTCGTCCAGCACACGGTAGCCCGGGTTCTGCTTGGACCAGCTGAACAGGATCAGGTTGTCCTGCGCATACGCATCGCCACGGCCATTGGCCAACGCCTGCAACGACTCGGAGTTCTTCTCGAACTTGAGCAGTTTCCAGTCCGGGTGGTTCTTGGTCAGCCAGATGTCCGCCGTGGTGCCGGTGGTGACGATGGTGGTCTTGGCCGCCAGGTCGTCGAGCTTCTTCACCTCGCTGCCCTCGGGCACCAGCGCCTGTACCGCCACGCGCAGGTTGGGGTTGGTGAACTCCACCGCTTCCTTGCGCTCCGGGGTCACGGTCATGTTGGCCAGAATCAGATCGACCTTGTCGCTCTGCAGGAAGGGAATGCGGCTGGCCGGCTCCACGGCCACGAACTCGACCTTGTTCTCGTCGCCCAGCAGCGACTTGGCTAGCTCGCGACCGATGTCGGTGTCAAAGCCCACATAGCGCCCGCTTTCATCCACATAGCCGAATGGCGGCTTGTCGGTGAACACGCCGACGATCAGTTTGTCGCGGGCCTTGATGGTTTCCAGGTAGCTGGTGGCCGGCGCTGCGGCATTGGCGGCAGGCCTGCTCGGCGCTTCGGATTTGTTGCACCCGGCCAGTACGGCCAGGGTGAACAGCGACAGCAGCAGTTTTGAAGCGTGGGCAGTCTTCATGACAGTTCCTTGTGTGGTGTCTTGGGCAGGCTTTCGACAAAGGAGAATTTCTCCAGGAACTGCTGCGCGCGTGCGGTCTGCGGGTTCGTAAAGAAGCTCTCAGGGGCGCTCTGTTCAAGGATCCTGCCGGCCTCCATGAACACGATGCGGTCGGCCACCGCGCGAGCGAAGGCCATTTCATGGGTCACGATCAACAGGGTCATGCCGTCGCGGGCCAGGCCCTGGATCACCTGCAGCACTTCCTTGACCATCTCCGGGTCGAGGGCGGCGGTCACCTCGTCGAACAGCATCACCTGCGGGTTCATGCACAGCGAACGCACAATGGCGATACGCTGCTGCTGGCCACCGGAAAGCTGGCGCGGATAGGCGTCGCGCTTGTCCAGCAGGCCCACCCGCGCCAGCAGTGCTTCGGCCTGGGCCTGGGCCTCGAGGCGTTCGCGTTTCTGCACCTTGAGCGGCCCGAGCAGCAGGTTTTCCATCACGCTCATGTGGCCGAACAGGTGGTAGCTCTGGAACACCATGCCCACCTGCTGGCGCACCTGGCGCCAGTCGGTGGCCTTGCTCAGCAGCTCTTTACCGGCCAGTGTCAGGCTGCCGCCGTGGGCCACTTCCAGGCCATTGAGGCAGCGCAGCAGGGTGCTCTTGCCGCAGCCGCTGGGGCCCAGGATCACCACCACTTCGCCGCTGCGCACCTGCAGGTCGATGCCCTTGAGCACCTGGTGCTCACCGAAGAACTTGTTGAAACCCTTGAACTCGATCAATGCGCTCATGCGTGTGTCCAGCGCCGCTCCAGCGCCCGCGAGGCGGCCGACAGCGGGTAGCAGATGAAAAAGAAGAACAGGAACAGCGCGCCGTAGATCAGCACCGACTCATAGGTGCGCTCGATGATCTGCTGGCCCACCTTGATCACGTCCACCACGCCGATCAGCACTGCCAGCGAACTGGTCTTGATGATGCGCGTGTAGATGTTGATGGTCGGCGGGGTCATGCGCTTGAGTGCCTGGGGCAGCAGCACGTAGCCATACAGCCGCCAGCCATCCAGGCCGATCGACAGCCCCGCCTCGCGTTGCCCGCGCGGCAGCGAATGCAGTGCACCGCGCACCACCTCGCCCACCTCGCTGGCACCCCACAGCGACAGCACCAGCACCGCGCACCAGAAGCTGGGAATGCTCACGGCAAAGAAGATCGGCAGGCCGAAGAACAGCAGGTACAGCCACACCAGTACCGGTATCGCCCGAAACAGCTCCAGGTACACCCGCAGCACCAGGTTCACGCTGCGCTTGCCGAGGGTGGCGAGCACGCCGTAGAGCACCCCGCCCAGGGTGCTGAAGGCGATGCCCAGGGCCGAGATCGACAGGGTTTGCGCGGCGCCCTGGGCCAGTTGCGGCAGCGACACCAGCAGCAGTTCAAGACCCGAACTGGCCATGTTGCAACCTCCTTTCCAGGCGGCTCAGCAGCAGCGACAAAGGCAAGAACAGCAGCACGCAGATCAGCGTCAGCACCGCGAGCATTTCGTAGGTCTTGTAGTACAGGGCGATGTAGCTCTTGGTGGTGTAGAGAATCTCGGGCACCGCCACCGCCGACACCACGGTGGTTTCCTTGAGCAGGAAGATGAAGTTGGCGAACAGCGCCGGCAGGCTGAGGATGCCGGCCTGGGGCAGGATCACGTGGCGCAGCAGCTGGCCTTCGGACAACCCGATGGAGCGGCCGGACTCCAGCTGTGCGGCAGGCACCGCCTCGACACCGGCGCGCAGCACCTCGGTCAGGTAGGCCCCGCCGAGAAACGTCATGGTGATGATCGCGGCGGCGAAGCCGGAAATCTTCAGGCCCAGGCTGGGCAGCGCGAAGTACACGAAAAACAGCTGGATCAGCAGCGGCGTGTTGCGTGCCAGCTCCACGTACAGGCCCACGGCACGCTGCAGGTAGGGCGTGCGGTAGACCAGGATCGCGGTGTTGATCACGGCCACCACCAGCGAGGTGGCGATGGCGATCAGGCCGACCTGCAGGGTGACCCCGACGGCCTTGAGAAACGCGGGCAATGTGCTGAGGATGAATGCGACGTCGAAGCTCATCGGCGTGGCCTCGGCGCCCGAAACAGGGTGCGCTGCATGGGGGTGGTCTCGAACCGGCCCGAGGGTAGACGGGCGGTGGCGGCTAGGTTGGGCGTGCCGGTAAGCACTTTGGTAATACTCTAAAGCTATAAAAATATTTATTTAAATATCGTTATTGCATATTGATATCACGCAAAAAACTAACCGCAAATTTCCTCGTGGCAGGCGGGATCTTTCCCGCGCGCGCGCCATCAAACAGCTGTCGTGCGCGGCCCCGTGGGCCGTTCAACCCACAAGGAAAACAACACCATGAACAGCGACCAGCCGACCCTCGACCCCAGCGAACTGATCAAATGGCTGACGGCCCTGCGCCGCGCGGTCAACACACCACGCTGAAACCCCATTCAAAAAAAACGCCGACCCGGTAACCGGAGTCGGCGTTTTGCATCGTGCGGTCTACAGCGGGCGAATCAGAACGCCGGCAGTACCGCGCCTTTGTATTTCTGCTCGATGAAGGCTTTCACTTCAGGGCTGGTCAGGGCCTTGGCCAGCTTCTGGATGGCGTCGCTGTCCTTGTTGTCGGGGCGCGCCACCAGGAAGTTCACGTAAGGCGAGTCGGAACCCTCGATCACCAGGGCATCCTTGGCCGGGTTCAGGCCGGCTTCCAGCGCATAGTTGGTGTTGATCATGTCCAGGTCGACCTGGTCCAGCACGCGTGGCAGCAGGGCCGACTCAAGCTCCTTGAACTTGAAGTTGTGCGGGTTCTTGGCGATGTCCTTGGGCGTGGCCAGGGCGTTTTTCGGATCTTTGAGTTCGATCAGCCCGGCCTTCTGCAGCAGGATCAGCGCACGGCCACTGTTGGAGCCTTCGTTGGGGATGGCGATGGTGGCGCCGTCCTTGAGCTCGGCCAGGCTCTTGACCTTCTTCGAGTAGCCACCGAACGGTTCGACGTGTACGCCGATCACGGTTTCCAGGTGGGTACCTTTACCTTCGTTGAAGCTCTTGAGGTAGGGCAGGGTCTGGAAGTAGTTGGCGTCCAGACGCTTCTGATCGACCTGCACGTTGGGCTGCACGTAGTCGGTGAACACCTTGATTTCCAGGTCCACGCCTTCCTTGGCCAGGGTTGGCTTGATCAGCTCGAGGATCTCGGCGTGGGGCACCGGGGTGGCGGCAACCACCAGCTTCTGGCCGGCGTGGGCGAAACCTGCAACCGACAGAGCGGCTGCCAATGCAGTCAACAACAAAGCCTTTTTCATGCGCAGTCCTTATTCGAATCACAGCCATCGTCGACGGCGAAAGAGAGGGTGCCAGTATTGTGCTAGCTGGCGTGGAGGCGACAATACCGAGATTTTTTATTCCTTAACAATATCTTTTATGCAGACTCTTATATCTTTTTGACTGATAAAGAAGAGAGCACCGGCTGGCCTGCCAGGTGCATCCGGCGCCGCAACAGACAATGCTCGCGGTCTATCGATTAGCGGTCTCGATGGCAACCTCGGTGATGACAGTGGCCAGTTCCTTCTCGAGTGCACCATCACCCTGCACATTGGCGTAGATGTCATACCTGATCTCATGCGTGGAATTCATCCAGCGCAATCCTGTCCTCCTGACCCCACCCATTACTTTTTCCGACGTTTTCACCAGGGGCTTGCCGGGGTCCTGAGGCTTGGCGTAATCATCGTCGTAAACCACCACGCGCTGTGTCAGCTCGCGCTCATAGTGGGTCTCGTAGGTCACCACATAATCATCGCCGCACGAATAAAGCGACATGACGCCGTTCAAGCCGCCCTCCTTCATCTCGACCCCGGAGGGCAGTGCTTTGGACAGCCGACATTGCAACTTCTCGATCGCTGCTCGGGATTGCGATTTGAATCGGACGGCTTGAGCCAGCCTTCTGTCGCTCGCCTGGGCGAGTGTGATCATCGAACTGAATTGCTCGAAACCAGGAAAGGTCGAGTTCTTCTCTGGCTCGGCCGTGGGCGAGACCGCCCTTTTCTCAATGACCTTCTGGATATGGGTATTGCCACTGAGCGGTAGAATCTCCAGCTCGGCGCTTGCCGAAAAGGAAGCGAGCAGCGTGCTCATGCACAGCATCGACAGGCGCATCAGCGGCTGGCCTGGGCAAGGAAGACACGTACCGCGCAAGGTAGGTTTTTCATGAATATCCTTTCAATGCTTCAAGCGATCCAAGGCTTGCGAAGCAAGAAGGTAATCCACCTCATTCGCATCTGCAACGGTTGCTCCGCAGACAACCGCCTGTGCGTTACGCCTACACACCCAACCGCAGCGCCACCTTCTCCAGCAAGGCCTTCAGGCCACTGCGCTCACTTGCACCTGCGCGCAGCAACACCTCGATCTGCCGCTCCAACGCGGCCAGCGGCGTCAAGGTTTCCGGCAGGTTCAGATGCTCGGGCAGTATTTCCTCCCCGCTGCTGACCAGCAGGGCGAAGTGAATGACGTTTTCCAGTTCGCGGGTGTTGCCCGGCCAGCTGTGCAGTTCCAGCACCCGCTGCGCGGCCTCGCTGAGCAGCGGCGGCACGGCCAGGTTCAGGCGCGGGCTGTAGATGCCCACGAAGTACTCGGCCAGCGGCAGGATATCGCCCACCCGCTCGCGCAACGCGGGCAGCTCGAGGCGGCCTTCGTGCAGGTAGTGGTAGAGACGGTCGTGGAACTTGCCGGCGGCCACGGCCTGGGCCAGGTCGATGCTGGAGGCGGCCACCAGGCGCACGTCCACCGGGTTGGGTTGCTGGGCGCCAACGCGGGTGACTTCGCGGTTTTCCAGGGCAGCCAGCAGCTTGACCTGGATCGGCAGCGGCAGGTCGGCGATTTCATCCAGGTACAGCGTGCCGCCGTTGGCCGAGCCGAACCAGCCGGCGCGGCTGCTGGCGGTACCACTGTGGGCGCCGGCGCTGTAGCCGAACAGTTCGGCGTCGGCGTAGGTGGGGCTGATGGCGCCGCAGTTGACCGAGACGAACAGCCCGCCGCGGTCGCTGGCGCGGTGGATCTGCCGGGCCAGCAGCTCCTTGCCGGTGCCGCTTTCGCCGCGGATCAGCACGGGCAAGGCCAGCGGCGCCAGCAGCTCCAGCTCTTCGCGCAGCTGGCGCGAGCGCGGGTCGACGAACACCAGCGCCTTGGCGCGGATGCTCAACGGGCTCTTGTCGCTCTCGGGGAAGGTCAGCAGTGGCTGGCCGTAGGTGTCGTGAAGGCTCATGGCAAACTCCCGCCCGAGCGACTCACGGCGCGGACGTCTTGATGAAAAAGAGGGTAGCGCCCGGGGTCAGGCGCGACGCAGTGCGTGCTGTTCCAGGCGGCTCTGCAGGCGATAGAGGTAGGCAAAGCCCTGCTCCCAGCGCCGGTGTCCAGACTTGACGTTGATATGCCCGGCGCCGCCGAGCACACCGGCTTCTGCGCCCCAGGCGCGGGCCAGTTGCATCGCCCGTGGCGCGCTGACCGCCGGATCGTTGTCGGAGGTGACCACCTGGCTGGGAAACGGCAGCAGGTTCTGCGGAATCGGCGCGAAGTTGCGCAGGGCCGGTGCACAGGCCGGGCGTTCGACGTCGGCCGGGGCCACCAGCAGTGCGCCACGTACCTGCTGCAGCAGGGTTTCGCTGGCGTGGGCGGCCCAATGCGCGACGGTGATGCAGCCCAGGCTGTGGGCGATCAGGATCACCGGCGAGGTGTCGGCGGCGATGGCATGTTCGAGCGCGGCAACCCAGTCTTCACGACGCGGGGTGATCCAGTCGGCCTGTTCGACGCGGGCACTGTTGGGCAGGCTGTTCTGCCAGTGGGTTTGCCAGTGATCGTCTGGCGATCCTTGCCAGCCCGGCACAATCAGGTAACGAATCGACTCATTGCGCATGAGATGCCTCCTGCTGGGTTTGCATTGCATGAGGGCAAGTATAGGGCGGGGGTTATATTCGTAAAGGAATAAGAAGCTATTTATTAATAACCAAAACTGCTTTCCGAAGGCTGTGTGCAACCCTGTGGGCGCTGGTATCGGCGCCCTCGGAACGGGCATAAAAAAAGGGGCCGTCCCCTGCCAGGATACGGCCCCCGAATGCGTTGCCCTTACCGTTGCATCGTGTTCAACGCGCGGTGATCACCGAAAGCTTGGTGATACCCGCCCGCTCGATCGAGGCCATGGCGCGCGCCACTTCCCCATAATTCACACCGTCGTCCGCCTGCAGTTGCACGCGTACCTCCGGGTCCTTGGCCTTGGCCGCCTGCAAGCTGGTCTCCAGCAAGTCCGGCTGGATCTCGTCCTTGTTGATGAACAACTTGCCGCCCCCATCGATGCTCACCACCAGCGGGTCCTTCTGCTCCACCGGGGCCACGGCCTCGGTCTTGGGCAGGCTGATCGGGATCGCGTTGGTCAACAACGGCGCGGTCACGATGAACACCACCAGCAGCACCAGCATCACGTCCACCAGCGGCGTCACGTTGATCTCGCTGAGTACCTCGTCACTGTCCTGGGTAGAAAAGGCCATGTCAGGACGCCTCTTTCACAGGTTGGCCGCTCACTGTTGCAGCTTTGTGAAGCGCAGGGTGCACCAGCACGCGGAAGGCACTCTTCTGCGCCAGGCTGTAGAAGTCGTGGGCAAAGTCGTCGAGGTCGGCCGCCGTGAGTTTCAGGCGACGCAGGAAGTAGTTGTAAACCAGCACCGCAGGCACCGCGACCGCGATCCCCACACCCGTGGCCACCAGCGCCGCACCAATCGGCCCGGCAACGGTTTCCAGGCTCGCCGAGCCCGCCGCACTGATGCCCTTGAGCGCTTCCATGATGCCCCACACGGTACCGAACAGGCCGATGAACGGCGACGTGCTGCCGATACTGGCCACCACCGCCAGGCCGGTTTCCAGCGAGCGGCGCTCACGCACGATCTGCTGGCGCAGGGCACGTTCGAGGCGGTCCTGGTGATTGATCGCCTGGCTCAGGTCATTGGCCTGGCCGGGCTCGCCCACCGCGATGGCGGCGTAGCCGGCCTGGGCCACGCGGGCGGCGGCGCCGGGCTGGGTCTGGGTGAGTTCGGCGGCCGAATCAAGGCTTGAGGCTGCCCAGAACTGCTTGTGGAAGCGCTTGTCCTGGTTCTTAAGGCGGGCGAACTGCAAGCCCTTGACCAGGGCCAGGCCCCAGGTCGCGACGGAAAACACCACCAGCAGCCAGATCACCGCGCTTTCGATGGATTCAAGGGGGGATGCCAATACACTCATGATGGTTTCTCTCTGTTAGCGCGAAATTTTTAGCGAATCTTGAAATCGATCGGCACGCTGACCCAGCCCGCCTGGGCCACGTCGCCCTGCTTGGCCGGCACGAAGCTCCAGCGCTTTACCGCCGCCAGCGCGGCGTCGTCGAGCTGCTGGCGACCACTGCTCTTCTGCAACTGGATCTCGCCAGGCTTGCCGCTGGGCAACACATGCACCCGCAGCAGTACGGTGCCTTCCCAGCCGCGACGCTGGGCCAGCGACGGGTATTCCGGCGCCGGGTTCTTCAGGTACGCCGCGCTGGCCGAAGCCGGGGTCACCGGCGCCGGGGCAGGTGGCGCAGGCGGGGCGGCAGGTTGTGGCGGTGCCGGCGGCGGCTCGACCGGTTTGGGCGCAGGCTTGGGCTCGGGCTTGGGCACCGGCTTTGGCTTGGGCTTGGGTACCGGCTTGGGCGGTGGCGGCTTGACGGCCAACTCGTCGACCACCGGCGGTGGCGGCTCCACCACAGGCTCGGCCGGCGCCGGGGGCGGCGGCTCGACAACCGGTGGCGCCGGCTGGGAAAACTCGATGGTCATCGGCGGGATTTCCGGTGGAACCACCGGCAACACCGGGGCCGGTGCCTGGCTGACCCAGTAGGCCACGGCACCATGCAGCACCAGCGCGAAAACCCCGAGCAGCACCTTCTCGCGGCCCTTCAAGGCACTACGCGGGGTGCGCTGCAAGCGCTGTTGCGCCAGCGGCAACCGGTGCGGCCGACCGAGGTCGACCAGCTCGCCGCCCGGCGCCTGGCGCCAAAGCACATCGAGAGCACTGGCGGCGGTCTGGACATTACCCATTGATCAACTCCTGGGAGGTTCGGTGCATGTGCATCGAAGGCCGCCCGGTCTGGCCGGCCTTCGCTGAGGTGGATGATCGACGCGTGCTGCTTATCTCTTAAAGTAATCTTTGAAGTTATGGATAGAACCTGATCGCATATACAAAACCGCTGAACCGCTCTAGCCCGCGCCAATCAAGGGCTGGAGGGCATTGCTGATCTGGCAATGCCTTTGCGGCATCGAAAATATTCGCCAAAGGCATCGAAAAACCCCTCAGAAGTCATAGCGACCGGTCACGCCCAGGGTCCGCGGGGTGCCGAGCAGCCCTTCGTAGCCGCCGTTGGCGGCGCTCCACAGGGTGGTGTAGTAGGTCTTGTCGAAGGCGTTCTTCAGCCATAGCGACACGTCCCACTGCCCGCCCTCGGCATCGCCGCGCAGGCCGGTACTGAGGTTGACCACGGCGTAGCTGGGGATCTGCGCGAAGTCCGAGTCCTCGACCGTGCCCACCGCCCTGGAACGGAACGCATAGCTGGCGGTGACATAGGGCTGCAGGCCGTTGTCCAGGTCCCACTGGTACTGCCCGTTGGCGTTGGCGATCCATTTGGAGGCGCCGACCACCTGATGCCCGCTGAGGTCGCAGGCGGCCGGGGCACCCGGTTGCAGAGCCACCTCCGGCGCGCACGGGGCGTCCTTGTAGGCGAGGTAGCGCACGTCGTTGAACGAGCCGTTGAGGTTCAGCGTAAGGCCGCGCAGCGGCACCAGGGTGCTGTCGAACTCGACCCCGCGTGAGCGCACCGAGCCTGCGTTGGTCAGGTACTGCACGCGGTTGGCGTCGTCGTAGGCGTTGGTCTGGTAGCCGTTGACCTGGGTCCAGAACAGGTTGGCGTTCAGTTGCAGGCGGCGGTCCCACAGGGTGCTCTTGAAGCCCAGTTCGGCGTTGTTGGCGCGCTCGGTGCCGATCAGCAACGAGTCGGCGCCAGCCACCGGTGCGGTGCCCACCGCCAGATTGACCCCGCCGGACTTCTCGCCGTGGGACAGCGTGGCGTAGCCCAGCAGGTCGTCGGTGAAGCGGTAACTGAGGTTGAGCAGGCCCGAGGGGCTGGTGCTGTACTGGTTGAGGTCGCCCGAGTCATACGCACCGGCCCGTCCCTGGCGTACCGCTGCCGCCGCCCCGCTGACCGCAGCGCCGCCCACCGGGGCGCTGCGGTTGACCCAGGCGCTTTTCTCTTCGTAGGTGCCGCGTATCCCGGCGGTGAAGTCCAGGCGCGGGGTGAGGTGCCATGTGCCCTGGCCGAACAGGGCGAAGCTGTCGGTCTTGATGTGCCCCTTGCCCACCGAGCTGACGTTGGCCAGCGCACCGGTCGGCGTGCCGTTCCACACGTCGGCCTGGGGGCCGTAGAAGGCGAAGGACTTGTTGTCCAGGTTGGAGCCGAAGTAGTACGCGCCCAGTACGTAGTCGAAGAAGCCGCCCGTGGGCGAGGCCAGGCGAAATTCCTGGGAGTACTGCTTGTCTTGCACCGACACCCCGGCGTTGTAGGTCGCCGGCACATCCAGGCCGTCGTCGTTGCGCGGGGTGAAGTCCCACCAGCGGTAGCTGCTGATGGAGGTCAGGGTGAAGTCGTTGTCCAGGGTCCAGTTGGCCTCCAGCGAGGTGCCGCCCTGGAACACCGTGACCTTCTGGTCGTCGTCCAGGTTGACCTTGCGGTGGCGGCCGTCGACCAGCGTGGCGCCGGCCGCCGCCGCACGGCTTTCATAGCGGTTGACGCCGTTGATGGTCGGCCCGGTGCTGTACAGCACGCGGGTGCCGGCGCTGGAGTCCTCCTCGTTGTAGTCGCCGATCCAGCGCAGGTTGAACTGCTCGCTGGGCTTGTACAGCAGTTGCCCGCGAAAGCCCTGGCGCGCGCCACCGTTGAGGGTGTGGCCGTCGTGCTCGTTGCTGATGTCGCCGTCGCTGCGCGTGCGGTAGGCCGAGAAGCGACCGGCCAGGGTCTCGGTGAGCGGGCCGGAAAGCGTGCCCTTGGTCTGGAAGTAGCCGTCCTCGCCCACCGAGGCCTCGATGCTGCGCTCGGGGGTGAAGCTGGGCGCACGGGTGCTGATGTTGATGACCCCCGCAGTGGTGTTCTTGCCGAACAGGGTGCCTTGGGGGCCGCGCAGCACTTCGAGCTGCTCGATGTCCATGAGGTCGAACACCGCCATGCCGGGGCGGCCGAGGTAGACGTTGTCCAGGTACAGCCCCACGCTGCCTTCCAGGCCGTCGCTGGCCGGGTTGTTGCCCAGGCCGCGGATCGACACGCTGGACTGGCGCGCATGCATGTAGGCCACGTTGACGCTGGGCACCAACTGCTGAAGGTCCTGGATGCGGTACACGCGCTGGCTTTCCAGGGCCTGGCCGTCGAGCACGCTCATCGGCGTGGGCACGTCCTGGGCGCTCTCTTCACGTCGGCGCGCAGTCACGGTGACGGCCTTGAGCTGGCTGTCGGGCTTGACCTCGGGCGTCGCGTCGGTGGCCGCCTGGGCCGGCAGCCCATGCGCGCTGCCGGCCAGCAGCAAGGCCAGCGGCAGGCGCTTGAGCCGTCGGGAAGACAAGGGTGCGGCGGGGGAAGACGGGCGCATGGGCGGCTCCTGGGGAAGGAATTTATATTCCTTAAAGTTATTTATTTATGATTTCACATATGTTTACTGCATAAGAGATTGCCTTTATAAGGAGTGCAGCCGAGGCAGAGCAAATGCATTTGCCCGATACTTTTCATGTGAAAAATGCATATCGACCTACGCCAGCTTCGCCACCTGATCGCGCTTGCCGAGCACCGCAGCTTCGTGGCGGCGGCGAACGCGGTGAGCCTTTCGCAATCGGCCTTCAGCCGCAGCATCCAGGCCCTGGAACACAGCGCCGGGTGCCTGCTGGTGGACCGGTCGAGCAAGGAGCTGGCGCCGACCAAGCAGGGCCTGGTGGTGCTCGAACATGCACGCCGGCTGGTCAGCGGCGCGCATCAGTTGAGCAACGAGATCAGCCAGTTCAACGGCCTGGAGGCCGGCGAGCTGCGCTTTGGCTGCGGCCCGGCGCCGGCCGCCGGGCTGGTGCCGCGTGCCATCGGCACGTTCATCGGGCGCTACCCCAGGGCACGGGTGCGCTTTCAGGTGGATGACTGGCAGAACCTGGACAAGCGCCTGCTGGCCGAGGAGTTCGAGTTCTTCGTGGCCGACACCCGCCGCTTCGAGGCCGACCCGGCCTACCACACCGTGCGCCTGCGCCCGCGCCGCTGGCACTTCTGCTGCCGCGCCGCGCACCCGCTGGCGCAACTGCCGAACGTCAGCGCCGAGCAACTGCTGGCCTACCCCCTGGCGGTGACCCTGCGCCCGCCCAACCTGCGCAAGGTGATCAGCGACCTGAGCGGGCGCCCGGACTTCACCGCCAGCGTCGAGTGCGAGAACGGCTACAGCCTGCTGGGGGTGGTGCTGAACTCCGACGCGATCGGCATCTGCAGCGCCAACAGCGATGCGCTGCACAGCGCCGCCCAGCAACTGGTGCGCCTGAACATCGACGGTCTGCACGACGACTGCGAGGAGCTGTACACCCGCTACGGCATCGTCAGCCGTGCGCGCCAGCGCCTGTCGCCGCTGGCCGAGGCAATGATCGCGCAGATCGTCGCCACCGATCAGGCCGACCAGGACCTGTGCAACCTGGAGCGCCTGGCCATCTGAGGTGTTGCGCCGGGCGCATCGAAGGTATTCGGCAAATGCGCTTGTGGTCGCGTGGCGTGCAGGGCGAAATCACCCACCAGACTTTCAACCGGTGAGCGCCATGACCCAACCTGCCCCCGTGCGCAACGTGCTGTACATCATGTGCGACCAGCTGCGTCGCGATTATCTGTCGTGCTACGGCCACCCGCACCTGCACACGCCCAACATCGACCGCCTGGCCGCTGCCGGGGTGCGCTTCAGCCGCGCCTACACCCAAGGCACCATCTGCGGGCCGTCGCGCATGTCGGCATACACCGGGCGCTATGTGAGCAGCCACCAGGTGGCCTGGAACAGCGTGCCGCTGCCGCTGGAGGAGCTGACCCTGGGCGACTACCTGCGCCCGGCCGGCATCCGCACCGCGCTGGTGGGCAAGACCCACGCCACGCCGAACCTTCAGGCGCAGCAGCAGCTGGGCATCGACGCCGACATGGCCAGGCAGCTCGATGAAGTGGGTTTCGAAGCCTATGTGCGCCATGACGGTATCTACCCCGACGACCCGCAGTTCGCCGACAAGCGCGAGAGCGCCCCATACACCCGTTACCTGCGCGAACACGGCTATGGCGGCGACAACCCCTGGCACGACTGGGCCAATGCAGCGCAGGGCGAAGATGGCGAGGTGCTCAGCGGCTGGCACATGCGCCACGCCGACCGCCCCACGCGCCTGCCCGAGCAGCATTCGGAGACGGTGTACACCACCGACCGCGCCATCGACTTCATCACCGAACAGGGCGAGCAGCCGTGGTGCCTGCACCTGTCGTACATCAAGCCGCACTGGCCGTACATCGCACCGGCGCCGTACCACGCGCTGTATGGCGCGGCGCAGGTGCTGCCAGCGGTGCCGGGCGGGCGCAGCGATCACCCGGTGTATGGCGCGTTCCGCCAGCATCAGGAGAGCGTGAACTTCTCCCGCGAAGAGGTGCGCCTGAAGGTGATCCCCACCTACATGGGGCTTATCAGGCAGGTGGACGACCAGCTCGGACGGCTGTTCGAAGTGCTTCGACGCACCGGGCGCTGGGACGACACGCTGATCGTGTTCACCAGCGACCACGGTGATTTTCTGGGCGACCACGGGCTGGGGGAGAAGGAGTTTCTGCTGGAGCAGGCGGTGGGTGTGCCGTTGATCGTGCGCGACCCGCGTGGGGCGGCAGATGCCACCCGTGGCACGGTGGATGCGCGGCTGGTGGAGACCATCGATGCGCTGCCGACGTTTCTGGACGCACTGGGATTGCCGGGGGCCGAGCATCGGCTGGAGGGGCGGTCACTGGTACCGTTGCTGCACGGCACGGCGCAGGGATGGCGCGAATACGCGATTGCCGAGTACGACTATGCGTTCCAGACCCCGGCGCGGGAGCGGCTGGGGCAGCCGATCGACCGTTGCCGCATGACCATGGTGCGCAGCGAGCGCTTCAAGTACATCGCGTATGACGGCTTCAGGGCGCAGCTGTTCGACCTGCATGAAGACCCGCAGGAGCGGCACGACCTGGGCGATGATCCGGCGCATGCCGGCGTGCGCGAGGTGCATCAGGGGTACCTGTTGCAGTGGCTGCGCGGGCTCAAGCGCCGCACCACGATCAGCCATGCGGAGATCGAGCGGCGGGGGGAGCGGTTCCGCTACGGGGAGCCGCAGGCGGACAGCTTGGTGAAGATCGGGGTGTGGTGAGGCGGGCCGCTTCGCGGCCCATCGCGGGTCAAGCCCGCTCCCACAGGGATATCACTGATCCAAGGGGCAGTGGAGTACCTGTGGGAGCGGGCTTGACCCGCGATGAGGCCCGTAAGGCCTCAGATATTGCCGACCTTCTGCCACACCTTCGGCTTGAAGAACAACGTCTCGCCACGGGCCAACCCGGTCAGGCTGTCGTGGTCCTTGACCACCTCGGCCTCGATCAGCTCGCTCTGCCCTTCCACCTTCAGCGTCACCCGCGTGGTCGCGCCCAACGGGCGGATGTCACGCACTTCAGCTGCGTGGTGGCCTTCCACCTCCTGTCGCGACAGCGACACTTCGTGCGGACGGAACAGCACGTGGTGGTCCTCGCTCAGGTGCAGGCGGTTGGAGTCGCCCAGAAAGTGGTAGACGAAGTCGCTGGCCGGGTTCTCGTATACCTCGCCCGGCGAGCCGATCTGCTCGATCACGCCCTTGTTCATCACCACGATACGGTCGGCCACTTCCATGGCTTCTTCCTGGTCGTGGGTCACGAACACCGAGGTCAGGTTGATGTCTTCGTGCAACCGCGCCAGCCAGCGACGCAGCTCCTTGCGCACCTTGGCGTCCAGCGCACCGAACGGCTCGTCCAGCAGCAGCACCTTGGGCTCTACCGCCAGCGCCCGCGCCAGGGCGATACGCTGGCGCTGGCCACCGGACAGTTGCTCGGGGTAGCGGTCGCTGAGCCAGTCCAACTGCACCATGTTCAGCAGCTCGTGGACCTTCTCGGCAATGCGCGTCTCGTTCGGGCGCTCGCCCTTGGGCTTCATGCGCAGGCCGAAGGCGACGTTGTCGAACACGCTCATGTGGCGAAACAGCGCGTAGTGCTGGAACACGAAGCCGACGTTACGATCACGCACGTCGTGCCCCGACACGTCCTCGCCATGGAACACGATGCTGCCCTGGTCCGGCGTCTCGAGCCCGGCGATGATGCGCAGCAGGGTGGTCTTGCCGCAGCCGGACGGGCCCAGCAGCGCCACCAGCTCGCCGCTGTGGATATCCAGGTTGATGCTGTCCAGGGCCTGGAAAGCGTTGAAGCGCTTGCTGACGTTACGAACTTCGATCGACATGAATTATTCCTCCGCGGCGCTGTGGCGCAGGCGGTTAATGCGGGACTCGCTCCACTGCTTGAGCAGCAGGATGAAGAGCGCCAGGATCAGCAGCAGGCTGGCCACGCTGAAGGCCGCGACATGGTTGTATTCGTTGTAGAGGATCTCGACATGCAGCGGCAAGGTGTTGGTCACCCCGCGAATATGCCCGGACACCACCGACACCGCACCGAACTCGCCCATCGCGCGCGCCGTGCACAGCACCACGCCATAGATCAGGCCCCATTTGATGTTGGGTACGGTGACGTGCCAGAACATCTGCCAGCCGTTGGCCCCGAGCAGGCGTGCGGCCTCCTCTTCCTGGGTGCCCTGCTCCTGCATCAGCGGGATCAGCTCGCGCGCCACGAACGGCACGGTGACGAAGATGGTCGCCAGCACGATGCCGGGCAGGGCGAACACGATCTGGATGTCATGGTCCTGCAGCCACGGGCCGAAGAAGCCCTGGGCACCGAACATCAGCACGTAGACAAGACCGGCGATCACCGGCGACACCGAGAACGGCAGGTCGATCAGGGTCACCAGGATGCTCTTGCCGGGGAAGCTGTACTTGCTCACGCACCACGCCGCGCTGACCCCGAACACCAGGTTCAGCGGCACCGAGATGGCCACCGCGATCAGGGTGAGCTTGAGCGCCGACAGCGCGTCGGGCTCGAAGATCGCCTCGAAGAAGGTGCCCAGGCCCATCTTCAGGCCCTGGGACACCACGATGAACAGCGGCAGCAGCAGAAACAGCGCGAAGATCAGCCAGCCGAGGCCGATCAGCACGCGCCGTGAAATCGCGCTGCCACGGCGGGCAGCGTTGGCCGAAGCGGCCACACCAACAGATGATGCAGACATGGGTCAGGCCTCCTTCACGGGGTTTCGATGCGCCGCTGCAACAGGTTGATCAGCAGCAGCAGGATGAAGGAAACCACCAGCATCATCACGCCGATGGCGGTGGCGCCGGTGTAGTCGTACTGGTCGAGCTTGACCATGATCAGCAACGGCAGGATCTCGGTCTTCATCGGCATGTTGCCGGCGATGAAGATCACCGAACCGTACTCGCCCACACCCCGTGCGAAGGCCAGCGCGAAGCCGGTCAGCCAGGCCGGCAGCAGCGCCGGCGCCAGCACGTAGCGGAACACCTGCAGCGGCTTGGCCCCCAGGCACGCGGCGGCCTCTTCGACCTCGCGCGGGATGTCGGCCAGCACCGGCTGCACCGTGCGCACCACGAACGGCAGGGTCACGAAGGTCAGCGCCAGGGTGATGCCCAGCGGCGTGTAGGCGATCTTGAAGCCCAGGTCGGTGGCGAACTGGCCCACCAGACCGGACGGCGCATACAGCGCGGTCAGGGCGATGCCGGCCACAGCGGTGGGCAGGGCGAACGGCAGGTCGATCATCGCATCGATGACCTTGCGCCCTGGGAAGGTGTAGCGCACCAGCACCCAGGCCAGCAGCGTGCCGATCACGCCGTTGATCAGCGCCGCATAGAACGCGGTGCTGAAGCTGAGCTTGAGCGCGGCCAGCACCCGGGGTGCGGTGACGATGGTCCAGAACTGGTCCCAGGTGAGCTGGGCGGCATGGATGAACATGGCCGCCAGCGGTATGAGCACTATCAGGCTGAGGTACACCAAGGTGTAGCCCAGCGTCAGCCCGAAGCCGGGTATGACGGGGGAGATACGACGCGACATAGAAGTCCCTGGTTTAACGCACGAAGCCCGAGACGAATCCCGGGCCCATGCTGGCTACTGAATGGCGATTATCCTAACGGCCACGCATCACTGCGCCGTGTAGATCTGGTCGAACACACCACCATCGTTGAAGAACTTGGGCTGCGCAGTTTTCCAGCCACCGAAGTCTTTGTCGATAGTCACCAGTTCGAGTTTAGGGAACTGCTTGGCGTATTCGGCAGCGACCTTCTCGTCACGCGGGCGGTAGAAGTTCTCGGCGGCGATCTTCTGGCCAGCCGGGCTGTACAGGTACTTGAGGTATTCGGTGGCGATCGCGGTATTGCCCTTTTTCTCGGCGTTCTTGTCCACCACCGCCACCGGCGGCTCGGCCAGGATCGACAGCGACGGCACGACGATGTCGAACTTGTCGGCGCCACCGTCTTCCTTGAGGGCCAGGAAGGCTTCGTTTTCCCAGGCCAGCAGCACGTCGCCCTGACCGTTGTTGACGAAGGTGATGGTCGAGCCGCGGGCGCCGGTGTCCAGTACCGGCACGTGCTTGAACAGCTCCTGCACGTATTCCTGGGCCTTGGCTTCGCTGCCGCCGGCCTTCAGGCCGTAGGCCCAGGCGGCGAGGAAGTTCCAGCGCGCGCCACCGGAGGTTTTCGGGTTGGGCGTGATCACCGACACGTCCTTCTTGATCAGGTCGCCCCAGTCCTTGATGCCCTTGGGGTTGCCCTTGCGCACCAGGAACACGATGGTCGAGGTGTACGGGGTGCTGGCGTCGGGCAGGCGGGTCTGCCAGTTCTCCGGCAGGGTCTTGCCGAGCTTGGCGATTTCGTCGATGTCGCCGGCCAGGGCCAGGGTCACCACGTCGGCGCGCAGGCCGTCGATCACCGCACGGCCCTGCTTGCCCGAGCCACCGTGGGACCGCTGGATCTTGACCTTGTCGTCCGGGTGCGCCTGCTGCCAGTGCTTGATGAATTCGGCGTTGTACTGCTGATACAGCTCGCGGGTGGGGTCATAGGACACGTTCAACAGCTCGTAGTCCTTGGCGATGGCGGAACCGGCAAACACGGCACTGGCCAGTGCGGCCAGGGCATAACGGCGGATGGACATGGTGAAGCTCCCGATTGGCGTATTTTTTTCTAATTAGAGGGCTGAATCAGCTGGGCTTGTTGCCTGGATTCTGCAGGCGGAATTTTTCCTTGCGTTCGATCTGCACGACCTGGGCGTTGTGCACGGTGATTTCCACCGCGCCGAAACGCAGGTCGCGCAATGCGCTCTGGATCTCGCGCAGAATGGTGGCTTCGTCCTGTCCGTCAACGCTACGCAGAGATGCGCTCATGCTCGTGCTCCTGGAAATAAGGGGTGCCGTGCAGCTGCATCTGAAGGGGACGACTGCGCCTGGCTTGAGGGCAATCTTAGAGAGGGTGGAATATTCTTAAAAATACTATTTAAGAATTTTTATATAACTAAAAAGTGCAGAGGCGGGCTGCTTTGCAGCCCATCGCGGGTCAAGCCCGCTCCCACACGGTTCTCCACCGGCCCCTGTGGGAGCGGGCTTGCCCCGCGAAAGGGCCCTCAGGACCAGCGCAGTTGCTGCGCAGGCACCGGTCGACCGTACCAGTAGCCCTGGCCCATGTCGCACTGCTGCTCCAGCAGGAAGCGCGCCTGCTCGGCCTCTTCGATGCCCTCGGCCTGGATCTGCATGCCCATGCTGCGCGCCAGGGCGATGATCACCCGCACGATGGCGACGTCATCATCGTCATGGGGCAGGCCCGCCACGAAGCCCTGGTCGATCTTGAGCTTCTGCACCGGCAGGCGCTTGAGCCGCAGCAGCGAGGAGTAACCGGTACCGAAATCGTCGATGGCCAGTTGCAGGCCCAGCTCGCGCAGGCGGTGCAACTGCTCCAGCGCCACCTCGGGGTCTTCCATCACCGCGCTTTCGGTCACCTCGACCTCCAGCCGCGCCGGGTCCAGCCCGGTGTCGTGCAGCACCTGGGCCACCAGTTGGTACAGGCTGCGCTTGCCGAACAGGCGGCTGGACACGTTGACCGCGACAAACCTCAGGGCCTTGCCCTCGGCCTGCCACTGCACCATCTGCTGGCAGGCCTGGCGCATCACCCAGGTGTCGATCTCGGCAATCAGCCCGGTGCGTTCGGCAATCGGGATGAACTCGCCCGGCGGCACCAGCCCGCGCTCGGGGTGCTGCCAGCGCACCAGTGCCTCGACGCCGATCATGGCACCGGTGAGCAGGTCGTGCACCGGCTGGTAGTACACCCGCAGCTCCTGCTGCTCCAGGGCCCGGCGCAACTCGCCGGCCGTCTCGACCCGCTGCTGGGCATGGGCGGTCAGCTCCTCGGTGTACAGGGCGTACCCCGAGCGGCCATTGCCCTTGGCCTTGAACAGCGCCGAGTCGGCGTTGCGCAGCAATTGCTCGGCGCTCAGCGCATCGCTGGGGAACAGGCTGATGCCGATGCTGACGCTGGTGAACAGGCGATGGTGGTCGAGCTCGAACGGCTCCTTGAGGCAATCGATGATGCCTTGCGCCAGGGCAGCGGCCTGGCCGACCTGGGCGCAGTTCTCGGACAGCACGGCAAACTCGTCGCCGCCCAGCCGCGCCAGGGTCATGCCGGTGCCCAGCTGGGCCAGCAGGCGTTCGCTCACGGCCTTGAGCAACTGGTCGCCGGTGTTGTGGCCGAGGCTGTCGTTGATGCTCTGGAAGTGGTCCAGGTCCAGCAGCAACAGGGCACAGCCGCGCTTGTTGGCCTGGGCCGCAGCCAGGGTCTGCTTGACCCGGTCGTTGAACAGCAGGCGGTTGGGCAGGTCGGTGAGCGGGTCGTGGTGCACCAGGTGCGCCAGCTCGCGCTCGGTGTGCTTGATCGCGCTGATGTCGCTGAACACCGCCACGTAGTGGGTCAGCTGGCCGCTGTCGTCGTGAATGGCGCAGATGGTCTGCCACTGCGGGTAGATCTCGCCGTTCTTGCGCCGGTTCCAGATTTCGCCGCTCCATTCGCCCTTCTCGGCCAGGGTGGCGAATATCTGCTGGTAGAACGCGGTGTCGTGGCGGCCCGACTTGAACTTGCTCGGGCGCTGGCCCAGCACCTCGTCCTTCTGGTAGCCGGTGATCTGCATGAACGCCCGGTTGACGTGCACGATCAGGCCGTCGCGGTCGCTCACCAGCACCCCTTCGAGGGTGCTGTCGAACACCGCTGCGGCCATGCGCAGGCGCTCGCGGTCCTCGCGGCGCAGGCGCGCGCCCACGCCGATGAAATTGAGCAGGCGCCAGCGCGACACGAAGATCAGCGCAGCGCTGCAGCCCATCCACGCGTAGGCGTTGATCAGCTCCCAGCGTGCCAGCTGGGCGGGATCATCGAAAAGATTGCTCAGTATTTGATCAGACAGCACCAACCACATGACCGACAGCACCAGATACAGCGCGGACATACGCAGGGCGTCTCGAACGGATACAGACATAGAGTCGCTGGAACCCAGGGCAAAATGATGGCCATTATAGGGGTAGAAATATCCCGTGACCTCCTATCTAAAACGCCGACTGGTTTTATTTAGTAGGGTAGGGATAATACTTTGCGCTGTTTCTTTCGCTTTACGAGGGCCCACCCGCCTATGTGGTACAACGGTTTTCTCGACCTGTCAGCCTGGCAACTGCTGGCCGTCACCCTGCTGATGACCCACGTGACGATCGTCGCGGTCACGGTTTATCTGCACCGCTATTCCGCGCACCGCTCCCTGGAGCTCAATGCCGGGCTCAAGCACTTCTTCCGCTTCTGGCTGTGGCTGACCACGGCGCAGAACACCCGCGAATGGACCGCCATCCACCGCAAACACCACGCCAAGTGCGAAACCGTCGACGACCCGCACAGCCCGGTCATCAAGGGCCTGTCCACGGTGCTGCGCAAGGGTGCCGAGCTGTACCGCGAAGAGGCGCAGAACCCCGAGACCCTGCGCATCTACGGCAAGAACTGCCCCGAGGACTGGATCGAACGCAACCTGTACTCGCGCTACAAGCTGGGCGGCATCGCGCTGATGGCGCTGATCGACGTGCTGCTGTTCGGCACCATCGGCATCACCATCTGGGCAGTGCAGATGATGTGGATTCCGTTCTGGGCCGCCGGCGTGGTCAACGGCCTGGGTCACGCGGTGGGCTACCGCAACTTCGAATGCCGCGATGCCGCCACCAACCTGGTGCCGTGGGGCATCATCATCGGCGGCGAAGAGCTGCACAACAACCACCACACCTACCCCAACTCGGCCAAGCTTTCGGTCAGGCGCTGGGAGTTCGACATGGGCTGGGCGTGGATCAAGCTGTTCACCTGGCTGCGCCTGGCCAAGGTGCAGCGCGTGGCGCCCATCGCGCACCGCGTCGAGGGCAAGGGCCAGCTCGACATGGACACCGCCATGGCGATCCTCAACAACCGCTTCCAGATCATGGCGCAGTACCGCAAGCTGGTGATCGCGCCGCTGGTCAAGCAGGAGCTGATGCGCGTGGACGACTCGGTGCGCCACCAGTTCCGCCGCGCCAAGCGCCTGCTTTCGCGTGAGCCGAGCCTGCTCGAAGACCGCCACCACCAGCGCATCGAGTCGATGCTGGCGCACAGCCAGGCACTCAAGACCATCTACGAGAAGCGCCTGGCCCTGCAGCAGATCTGGGCACGCACCAGCGCCAACGGCCACGACATGCTGGCCGCGATGAAGGACTGGGTACACGAGGCCGAGGCCAGCGGTATCCAGTCGCTGCGCGACTTCGCCGCACAGCTCAAGACCTATTCGCTGCGCCCTGCCCTGGCCTGACGCCGTTGATCGGCGCGCCCCGTCCTGGGGCGCGCCTGAGGAACTCTCCCTTCGAATTTCACTCTGACTGGCATATCGCCCGCGTGGCGGGCCGTGTCAGGCCGCACGCCCTTCGCCTTTCGATTCCGCTTTTCGAGACGCTTCGTGCACATGGTCAACAAGAACCCGCCGTCCCCGTCGTTCAGCCCACCGTCGCATCCCGCGCACACCTTGCTGGCCCTGCTGCATGCCCAGGGTGAAGTCGCGCGCCTGAGCGAGCGCGAGCAGCTGTTCAGCTCGCTGCTGGACAGTGTCAACGCGGTGCTCTGGGCCATGGATTGGGAAACCCGGCGCGTGCTGTACGTGAGCCCGGCCTACGAGCGGATCTTCGGGCGCTCGGCCGGTCTGCTGCTGGCCGATCACAACGAGTGGCGCGACAGCATCTACCCCGACGACCTGGAGTACGCCGAACGCAGCCTGGCCGAGGTGCTGGTCAAGGGCGCGGTGGAAGACCGCGAGTACCGCATCATCGCCGCCGACGGGCAGGTGCGCTGGCTCAGCGACAAGTGCTTCATCAACCAGCAGGCCGACAGCGCACAGGGCGTGATCGTGGTCGGCATGGCCGAGGACATCACCGAAAAGAAGCAGCTCGAAGGCGAGTTGCAGCGCCTGGCTACCACCGACGTGCTGACCCAGAGCAGCAACCGCCGGCACTTTTTCGAATGCGCGCACCACACCTTCGAAAAGGCACGCCAGGAGCAGGCGCCGATGGCGTTCCTGCTGCTGGACATCGATGACTTCAAGCAGGTCAACGACACCTACGGGCACCAGACGGGTGATCAGGTGCTGCAACGCATCGCCGACAGCGGCAAGGCGGTGCTGCGCCGTGGCGACCTGTTCGGGCGCATTGGCGGCGAAGAGTTCGCGGCGGTGTTTCCCGGGTGCACGCCGGAGCTGGCGCTGCAGGTGGCGCAGCGTCTGCAGCGCGAGATCCAGCGCCTTAGCTTCAGCCAGGACGAACAGGTGTTCGGGGTGACGGTGAGCCAGGGGCTGACCGGTATCGATGAGGAGGATGAAGTGCTCGACAGCCTGTTCGCACGGGCGGATGCGGCGATGTATCAGGCCAAGCGGCAGGGCAAGAACCAGATTGTCAGGGGCTGAGAGCTTGGTTGCCCGGGCGGGCCGCTTCGCCGGCAAGGCCGGCTCCTACGAGCGGCGGTGGCGTCTGTAGGAGCCGGCCTTGCCGGCGAAGCGGTCTCAGGCCTTGCGCAGCAGCTCCAGCTGCGCCAACCCCACCCTCAGCAGGCGCGCCGTCTTGCTCTCGGCCAGTTGCTCCAGGCCCTGCTCGGCCGGCAGCCGCGCCAGCTGCCCGGCCAGGTTCAAGATCAGGTTCTCCCGCGAGTACACCCCGCCCCCCAACTGATACACCGAGGCAATCAGTTCGCGCAGCTCCAGCGGCAAGCGCCAGCGGGTACGCAGCGCCGAGCCGTACGCAGCGCCATACTCGTTCAACGACAACTGCACCGCGTCCTCGTCCAGCTCGCCCCCGGCCAGGCTCCACTCCTGCAGGCAGCGCAGCAACGCCAGGTCGCCCAGGCAATGCAGCAAGCCGGCACAGTAGCAACGCTCCTGGTCCAGCTCCATCGACCGCGCCAGGCTGGCGGCATACTCGGCCGTGTGCAGCGACAGGCCCCAGAAATGCTCGGCATGGCGTGACAGCAACGGGTCGCTGAGCCTGGCGCTGCGCTTGAGTGCCAGGCCCATTATCAGGTTCATGCTCTGGGTGGTGCCCAGCTTGTTCAACGCCTGCAGCAGGGTCTGCACCGCACCGTCACGATGCAGCGCCGCGCTGTTGGCCGCAGCGATCAGCACCGCGGTGATCTGTGGGTCGTTGCGGATCTCTTCTTCCAGTGCCTTGAGGTTGAGCCCCTCGGGGTTGAGTGCGTGCTTGATCGCCTGCTTCACATCAGCCAGCAACGGCCCGCCATCGGCGGTGCTGCGGTGGTCTTCGAGAAACCGCGACAAGGTGATGCCCGGGCGCAATGCCGGCACCGGGCAGGCCACCGCCTCGCCGGCACCAAGCAGTTGCTCCTCCAGGCGCTGGCGCAGCAGCTCGGCATTGAGCGGCTTGCTCAGGTACGCCGTGGGCGCCAGCGGCAGCGCCTCGCGCACGCTGGCCACATCGCTGCGGCTGCTGATCAGGATGAACGGCAAGCTGCGGCGCTTGGCGCGCACGCTGCGCAGCAGGTCCAGGCCGTCGATGCCGGGCAGCTCGCGGGCGGCGATGATCAGATCGGGTTGGCTGGCCAGCGCGGACAGCGCCTCGTGGCCATTGGCACAGACGTGCAGGCGGGCATCGCAGCGCACGCTGAGCAGCATGTCCTTGAGCATGTCACGCACCCACGGGTCGCCTTCGGCAATCAGCACACAGGGTGCGGTGGGTGGGTTTGAAACGGTCATCGGGCTTCTCCTGACATCTCGATGCACGCCATCCAGGGCGTCTTCCAAGGTAGCTCCTGTGCAAACCTTAGCGCCCTTGTCGGGCTTTGGGCGAAAAAAAACCCGCCGAGGCGGGTTTTTTCCTATCGCGTCACACTTACGCCAGTTCGGCGAAGCACTCTTCGATGATGGCCAGACCCTTGTCCAGCTGCTCGTCAGGCGAGGTCAGTGGAACCAGGATACGCAGCACGTTGCCGTAGGTACCGCACGACAGCAGAATCAGGCCCTTGTCACGCGCCTTGGCCACGACGGCTGCAACGGCAGTCGGGTTAGGGGTGTGGGAACCGGCCTTGTCGAACACCTCGACCGCGATCATCGAGCCCAGGGCACGCACGTCACCGATGATCGGGTGCTTGTCCTGGATCTTGCGCAGGCCAGTGACCAGACGCTCGCCGACTGCCTTGCTGCGGTCCAGCAGTTTTTCTTCTTCGAACACTTCCATCACGGCCAGGGCCGCGGCGCAGGCGATCGGGCTACCGGCGTAGGTGCCGCCCAGGCCGCCTGGAGCGATGGCGTCCATGTACTCGGCCTTGCCGCACACACCGGCCAGCGGGAAGCCGCCAGCGATGGATTTGGCGAAGGTGGTCAGGTCAGGCGCGACGCCCATCTGTTCCATGGCGAAGAAAGTACCGGTACGGCCAGCGCCGGTCTGTACTTCGTCGGCGATCAGCAGGATGCCGTGCTGGTCGCACAGGGCGCGCAGACGCTTCATGAACTCTTTAGGCGCGACGTAGAAACCGCCTTCGCCCTGGACCGGCTCCAGGATGATCGCAGCGATATCCTTGGCTTCGGCGTCGTTCTTGAAGATGCGTTCGATCGAAGCGATCGAGTCGTCGATGCTCACACCGTGCAGTTCGTTCGGGTAGATGGCGCGGAAGATGCCGCCTGGCATCAGGCCCATGCCGGCCGAGTACGGTACGACCTTGCCGGTCAGGCCCAGGGTCATCATGGTGCGACCGTGGTAGGCGCCGGTGAAAGCGATCACGCCGGCACGGCCGGTGGCGGCACGGGCGATCTTGATGGCGTTTTCAACGGCTTCGGAACCGGTGGTGACCAGCAGGGTTTTCTTGGCGAAATCACCCGGGATCAGCGCGTTGATCTTTTCGCACACTTCGACATACGGCTCGTAGGCCAGTACCTGGAAGCAGGTGTGGGTCAGCTTGTGCAGTTGAGCTTCAACGGCAGCGATGATTTTCGGATGCACGTGACCGGTGTTGAGTACCGCGATACCGCCGGCGAAGTCGATGAACTCGCGGCCTTCGACGTCAGTCACGGTGGCGTTCCTGGCCGACTCGGCGAAGATCGGGTGGATCTGGCCGACGCCACGTGGGACGGCGGCTACACGGCGTTGCATCAGGGATTCGTTGGTCTTGCTCATAATGTCCTCATTTCGCCACACGCAGGTGGCGCGATTCGATCGGGGCGGCCGGTATTCGACTGCAGCAGCATGCGTTGATCGACTGCTGCAGGGGCCCAGGCGGCCGGATGTCACGGTGTAAAAAAGGCCAGCGGGACGGCGCTCTCGCGCCCCGCTGGCAGAGGTAAAGCCTTACGCTGCGATCAGACGCTGATGCACAGGTATTTGATTTCGAGGTAGTCCTCGATGCCGTACTTGGAGCCTTCGCGGCCCAGGCCCGAGGCCTTGATACCACCGAACGGCGCGACCTCGTTGGAGATCAGGCCGGTGTTGATGCCGACCATGCCGTATTCCAGGGCTTCGGCGACACGGAACACACGGCTCATGTCACGGGCATAGAAGTACGAGGCCAGGCCGAATTCGGTGTCGTTGGACATGGCGATGACTTCGGCCTCGTCCTTGAAGCGGAACAGCGGAGCCAGTGGGCCGAAGGTTTCTTCCTTGGCCACGGCAGCGCTTTTCGGCACGTCGACGAGGATGGTCGGCTCGAAGAAGTTGCCTTCGATCAGCTTGCCGCCGCTCAGTACCTTGGCGCCCTTGCTCACCGCGTCAGCGATGTGCTCCTGCACCTTGGCCACGGCCTTGCCGTCGATCAGCGGGCCGGTGGTGGTGCCGTCTTCCAGGCCGTTGCCGATCTTGAGCTTGGCGACTGCCGCCTTGAGCTTCTCGGCGAACACGTCGTAGACGCCGTCCTGCACGTAGATACGGTTGGCGCAGACGCAGGTCTGGCCGTTGTTGCGGTACTTGGAGATGATCGCGCCCTCGACGGCCTTGTCCAGGTCGGCGTCGTCGAACACGATAAACGGAGCGTTGCCGCCCAGCTCCAGGGAAACCTTCTTGATGTCCTTGGCGCATTCGGCCATCAGCTGGCGACCGATTTCGGTCGAGCCGGTGAAGGACAGCTTGCGCACGATCGGGTTGCCGGTCAGTTCGCTGCCGATGTCGCCGGCGCTGCCGGTGACCACGCTCAGCACGCCAGCCGGGATGCCGGCACGGGTGGCCAGCTCGACCAGGGCCAGGGCCGAGTACGGGGTCTGCGAAGCGGGCTTGAGCACCATGGTGCAGCCAGCGGCCAGGGCCGGGCCGGCCTTGCGGGTGATCATCGCAGCCGGGAAGTTCCACGGGGTGATGGCCGCGGTAACGCCGATCGGCTGCTTGATCACGATCAGGCGCTTGTCGGGCTGGTGGCCCGGGATGGTGTCGCCATAGACACGCTTGGCTTCTTCGGCGAACCACTCGATGAACGAGGCGGCATAGGCGATTTCGCCCTTGGCTTCGGCCAGTGGCTTGCCCTGCTCGGAGGTCATCAGGCGGGCCAGGTCGTCCTGGTGCTCGATCATCAGTTCGAACCAGCGGCGCAGCTTGCCAGCACGCTCCTTGGCGGTCAGTGCGCGCCAGGCCGGCAGGGCCTTGTCGGCGGCCTCGATGGCGCGACGGGTTTCGGCGGCGCCCATTTTAGGCACGGTGCCGAGCACTTCACCGGTGGCCGGGTTGGTCACCTGGATCGTCTGACCGTTGTCCGCGTCCAGCCACTCTCCGTTGACGAAGGCTTGCTGGCGGAACAACTGGGCGTCTTTGAGCTGCATGTCGGGCTTCCTTAACTGCACCGTGCGAACACAGGGCGAATTATTGATTTGTAGAAAAAGGAGAGCGTTTGAAATCTCAAACGAATCCTAGGATCAACGGGAACAAAGGACAATAGGGTGTTCGAAAAAAAGAACAAAAAGCCTAGCAGACCCTGAAATTTCAGATCAACGTCACTTTTGCGCCAGCGAGTGTTCGGAATCGAACACAACATTACTGGCGATGGACGCCAAGGGTGCAGATGGGTATCATGGCGCCCGCGTTGCACTCGTAGCTCAGCTGGATAGAGTACTGCCCTCCGAAGGCAGGGGTCGTGGGTTCGAATCCCGCCGAGTGCGCCATCTACGACAAAAGGCCCAGGTGAAAACCCGGGCCTTTTTTCATGGGCGCGCAAAAGGGACAGGCCGGGCTCAGACCGTGCGCTCGCCCTCTATCAGCTGCCCCTGGCTGTTGCCATGCAATGCCGAGTACCTGGCCAACTGCCCCAGCCGCCGATCCAGCTCCTGCAGCAGGCGGTTGCGCCGGGTGGTCACCTCATTGCCGTTGAACAGCCCGGGCTCGACGGTATACAGGTTGAATATCTGGTTGATCGCGGCCGGCCCGGCGATCACATGGTTTTCCTGCGAGCTGTGGTTGTACAGCGCCACCATCTGCCCGGTCTGGGTGTCGGCAGGGCGGGCGAACAGCATGCTCACTGTCTGCCCGGTGCGGATGCGCACGGCGCTGTCGGCGAACTGGAAACACGCTTCCCTGCCATCGCGCAGCTTCACCCAGAACTCATGCTCCTGGATGTTGTGGCTGCTCACGTGCATCGACGACGAACTGCCGCCGATGGAGCCGTAGCCGTCGATCATGTAGCCGCCGCCGGAATGGTGCGAGTGGCTGGCGCTGAGGTGGGTCTGGTTGCGCTTCTGAGTGTCGAGAATCTCGCCGGTGACCACGAAGAAATGCAACTGGCGATCGTAGTGGTTGAACGGCTCGTCGATGAAGTTGGGGTCGTCGGGCGACAGGCTGATGTCGTACATGGTGCGCACCATTTCCTCGCGCGCGGCCTTGTCGTGCCTGGCGCGCTCCTTGAGCTCGGCGCGGCGCACCTTGGCGTCGTCGATGGCCTTGAGCGCCTGGGCCTTGAGGATCGGGGTTTTCTCCTGGGCGTAGGCGGCGGCCTTTTCGCTGGCCTCCTTGAGCACCGGCGCGGCCTTCTGGCCGGCCTCCACGGCCAGTTCCCTGGCCTTGGTCAGCGCCTGGGCCGCCTTGGCGGCAAGTTCGGGGTTGGCGTCGACGGCTTTCTTTTTCAGGTCATCCCAGAGACTCATTCTCTATCCTCTCAACGCTTGATCGATCAACCGCACAGGTGCGGGGCGCTGGAGAGTCTACAGGCAGTGCCGGAGGTTTTGGCAGGCGGTGCGGGCCTGTTCGCCGTCGATGCCGGCTCTGCTGATACCTGTCAACCGGCCACCAGCAGCCGGTCCTGCAGCACCACGCTCATGCCCCCCAGCCGCCACAGCTCGAAATAACGCGCAAAATCCACCTCCAGCGCCAGCAGCGGCGCCGCGATGTACCACGCCAGGTAATAGTCAGCGGCAATCCCGTACAACGCTTCGAGCAGCGCGTACATCGGCAGTTGGCTGTCACGCACGTCCTCGATGACCGTGTCGGCGAAATGCTCGAACACCCAGGCATTCGGCGCATCGCTCTGCAACGCCTTCAACGCCACCTCGCGGCTTACCACCTCGACCACAGGCTGCCAGTGGGCCTGCTCCGGCCACGGCCCCTGGGTGGACAGGCAGTACCGTGCCTGTTCGTTCCACCAGGCCAGCGCCGCGGCCTTGAGCCGGCCTTCATCGCAGCCGCGCTGCGGCAACAGGTACAGGCTGCTGTCCAGCGAACCTGCCGCCAGCACCTGCTGCGCCCGCGCCTGCAAGGCATCGGCCTGGGCAAAGCCGGCAAAGATCTGCGCCAGCTCCGCGTCGCTGCCATGCTCCTTGAACAAGCCGAGAAAATGCGAGCTGTCGAGCACGACGCGACCTTCGCGGCACGCTATCCAGTCATCGAGCAGGGTCATGCGCTCAGCGACCGAACTGGCGAAGAATCGTCAGGTGCACGTCCAGCTGCAGCTTGCGCAGGTTGCCCAGCACCGCCTTGCCGCCCATCACCAGCGCGGGCTCGAAGCCGTACAGCTCCTGCTCGCCCAGCGGGCCCAGGGCCTGCAGCGCACGCTCGAACAGGAACTCGCCATCGGCGTCCTCCATGTCGAAGTCCTCGCGCTCGACCATCGACAGGAACGACTGCAGCTCCAGGTCCGGGTTGCTGCAGGGCACGTTCTTTTCGCTGCTCATGGCGTACACGCGGTTGTACGCACACAGCACGATCAGCTTGCGGCCATAGGTTTCGCCCCATGCATAGAGGTCGCCAAAGGCCGTGCGGCCGATCACATGGTAGGTGTCCAGCTTTTCGAACTCGGTGCCTTGCAGCCACATGTCCAGCAGGTGCTGGTAGTCGTGCGGGTTGACCAGCCAGAACAGGCCGTCGGCATAGCTGCCCCACCCCTGCTCCTGCCAATACTCCAGCAGTTTGTCCGGCAGGCGGCCACGGTACTGCGCGATGCTTTCGGCCGGCACGGGCCGCTGATGGGCAGGCTCGCCCATGGCCTCGATAAACATCTCGAGAAATGCGTCCTTCATCACTGACTGGCTCCCCTGGCTAGCTCTAACCTGATGTTCAATTTGGCACTGCCGTTGCCCGCCTCCACCGCCTTGCGCACGGTTTCGTCCAGCAGCGGCAACCGGCTCGACCAGCTGGCGCCGATCGACGAGTTGACGTTCGAATTGCCCATTCTAACAGGGTCGGGTTTTACCCACCCGCCAGCTACCATGTCGGGCTCGTGCAGTGCGGCCAGGTTCGACTTGATTTCCTTGGCCCGTGCCTTGGCCATCTGCGCCGCGACCTTGGGGTCGACGCCGTTGTTGACCAGGCCCTTCTGGATGTTCTCGGCCACGCTGCGCTCGAATTCGCGGCCGAACTTGCGCTGCAGCGCCACCGCGTCGGGGTTGCGCCCGGTGCTGTCGAACGCCTCGCGGGCGAACTTGAACTCGTCGGCGGTCATGTTGTTGATGGCGTCCTGCTGGGCCTGCAACTGCTTGTTGTATTCCTTGAGGTACGCCTGCTGCTCGGTGGGCGTCATCTCCTTGTAGCGCGGGTTGTCATAGGGGTTGAACTGCTTCACGGGCAGTTCGTCCAGGCGCTCGACGGTGGCCACGGTGCCCGCACCCGCCGCCGGCTTGCCGGCAGGGGGCAGCTCGACCTTGGCCACCGGCGCTTCCTTGACCAGCACTTCGGCCTTGGCGGCCATTTTTTCCAGACCCGCCCGGCCCATCTTGATGCCGGTCTTGGCCAGCGTCACGCCGGCCTTGGCCGCGCCGCCCACGCCGGTGGCAATGCTGCCGGCCTGCCACACGATCTCGCCCAGGTCACGCCCCAGTTGCATGGCGTGCTCGTCACCGCCTACCTCCAGCGCCAGGGTCACGCGGTCGATCTTGGCGTTGAGTTCATCCACCACATCGGCGCCCAGCTTGTCGCGCGCCTCCTGGTTGGAAATCAGTTCCTTGATGCCCTTGAGGCCATCGATAGGGTGCGCGATGAACTGCGCCAGCCCCTCGATATCGTTGATGCCGGCCTCGACCAGGCCACGCCCCACGCCAACCTGGGTCAGCAGGTCCTGCTTCTTGCTGATGAAGCCCCACTTGGCAATGACCTTGAGCTCGTCCGCCAGGCCCTCGGCTTCCTTGAGCTCCTTCTTGGCCTGCACCAGTTGCTGGGTGGCCAGCCAGTTGTTGTCGGTGGCGGCGCCAGCGGCGGTGTTGGCGGTGGCGGCATCCAGGCCGGTGCTGGCGGCCAGCCCGGTGACCAGGCTGGTGATCAGGTTGCGCTTGGCTTCACGTTGCGCCTCGGACTCGTTGGGGCTGGCTTCGGAGAACAACCCGGTGAGCACGCTCGATGCCGCCGCCCCGGCCGCACCGCTGCCACAACTCTGGCTGCTGGCCGCCGCGCCCGCGCAGGCGAGGATGCCGTGCAGCGCCGCGTGTACCGGCGAGCCTTCGATAAGGCTGCCGTTGGCCACCAGCTCGCCGATATAGCCCGCGCCCTGCTGCTGCACGTAGTTGACCACCAGGCCCTGCATGAACGCCGTGTTGCCGGCGCTGATGTTGCCGCTGGCCGCGCCCACCAGCGCGGTGGTGATCTGCCGGTAGGTGCCGCCGGCGCCCCAGTTTTCGGCAATGCCGTCGGCCTGATGGCGCAGGTCGCTGGCCGCCAGCAGCAAGGCAGTACGCTCGCCGTCGCCCAGTTCCGGGTTGGCGGCCTTGGCTTCGGCCTCCTTGGCCTGGTTGCGCTTGGCGTCGACTTCCTTGGCCTTGTTGTTGAGCAGGGTGCCCGCCTCGTTGGCGAACGCGCCGACGATCTCGAACCCGGCGCGAATCTGCTCCTCGTTGAAGATCGGCTTCAGCGCATTGCTGCCATCGCGGTCGCTGGACACGTCGCGGTTGAGGCTGGCTATGGCCTCGTCCACGCTCTTGCCGGTGCGTTTGTGCTGCTCGGCCGCATCGGTGATGACGATACTGCCACCACTGATACCGCTGCGGGTCACGCTGCTGGCGCTATCGCTGGCACTGATGGCGATCGGCATGCTCACACCGATGTCGTTCTCGTTTTTCGCAAGGTCGGTGCCAGGGGTTTGCGTGGCGCCGCTGGTGGCGTTGCCCTGCTGGTCCTTGCCGACCTCGCGGTAACCGCCGCCTAGGCTCAGGCTGCTGCCCTTGTACTCGGCCTCGTTCCTGATGTCGCGGCTGGTCAGGCTGGCGGTGACCAGGCGGTTGCTGCCGTCCTGCACGGCCTTGTCGCTGCTGGCGATCACTGCGCCCACCAGGTCGGTGTTGCCGGCCACGTAGATATCGAAGCCGCCGTCGCCGGCCTTGATCCCCGACTGCTCGGTGACGCTGGCGTACTTGGAGTCGATGTCGGTGGCGCCGAAGCTGCCGCTGGCACCACTGACCGAGCTCATGCCATAGCAGAACGGCGGAATGCACAGGCTGATACCCACGCCCAGGCTCTTCTCGTCCACGGTGTAGGTGCTGGTGTCCTGCAGGCTCTCTATGTTGAGGTTGCCGCCCACGTCCATCACCACCTGCTTGCCGCTGACCACCGCGCCCTTGAGGTTGGTGTCGCCGCCCGAAACCATGACCAGCTGGTTGCCGGCATCGATATGGGTGTTGGTATGGGTGAGGTCCTCGCCATCGGCTTCGCCGCGATTGCCGGACACCCCGAGGTCGAGGGTGAAGCCGTTGCGTGTGCCGCCCAGCGACAGGCCGATACCGACGCTGGCACTGCTGCCGGTGCTGTCGGTCTGCTGGGTGCTGGTGTTGGTGGCGGCCAGCAGGTTGATGTCGCCGTCGGCCAGCAGGCTGGCATTGTTGCCGGCCTTGATCTGGCTGCCGCGTACGGTGAGGGTGCTGTCCTCGTCGGCGCCGGTGGCGATCAGGCGCACGTCGTTGCCAGCGACGATGGTCGAGCCGGCAGCGGTATCGCTGTGCTGCTCGGTGGTGCTCTGGTTCTTCTTGGTGCCCAGCGACAGGCTCAGGTTGATCCCGCCCGCCGAACCCGGATCGGTGGCCACCGCGGTGGCCGCGTTGTTGGCCGCCAGCGCCGCGGTGGCCGCGGCCAGCGCCTTCATGCGCCCGTCTTCGGTCTTGTCCGAGGCCTGCTTCATCTGCTGGGTGGTCTGGATGGCGCTGATCACCGGGTTGGTCAGGGTCAGCGACACGCCAGTCTGCTTGAACAGGGTCTGGCGCTCACGCTCGCTGGTGTTGCGCGCCTCGACGATGGCGATCTTCTCGGCACGAATATCCACGTCGCCCTTGGGCGCCATGACCTGGCTGCCGACCTGGCGATAGCTTTTGCCGGCCTCGATCAGCACGTCGCCTTCGGTGGAGCCTACGGTGCTGGCCACCGCGGTGGTGCTGGTGGTCATGTCCTTGACCCGCTGCTCCTGGGTGCCGACGGTCACGGCGATGCCACCACCGCTGAACAGGCCGCTGGTCTTCTCGGTCTTGTCGTGGCGCTCGCTGCGGCTGTCGCTGGCCGCCGCGATGTTGACGTCGTTGCCCGCCACCAGGATGGTCTGCTGGCTGGACACCACGTTGGCGCCCTGCAGGTTGATGTCGCGCCCGCCCTGCACGTAGGTGTGCTCGCCGCTTAGGGTCGAGCCCTGGGCGGTGGTTTCGCTGAGCGTGTCACGGGTGGTTCTGGTGGTCTTGGAGAACATGCCGTTGCCACCGGTGACCTTGTGCGCCTCGTCGGCGAACTGGTAGTTCTGCCCGGCCATCAGGTTCACGTCGCGGCCGGCGTCGGCCATCACCATGCCCTGCTCGCTGCTGGCCTGGCTGGCGCGCAGGTTGATGTCCTGACCGGCCTTGAGGCTGACGTCGCCGGTGCCCTGCACATTGCTGCCCACCTCGGTGCGGCTGGCGTCCTCGCGCCAGTTGCTGCTGTTCCAGGTGATCGACTGCTGGTGCGACTCGGTGACGGTGGTCAGGTTCAGGTTGTTGCCGGCCACCAGTTGCGTGCTGCCGTTGGCACCGGCGTTGACCACCTGGGCGCCGGCCAGGTTGATGTCGTTGCCGGCCGAGGCCGTGAGCGTGCCGCCGGCGCCGCTGACGAACAGCCCGGCCACCCGCGACAGGTTGCTGCGCGTGCCCTGCTCGCTGCTGCTGTCATGGGTGCTGGAGATGACGTTGAGGTCGTTGCCGGCGCTGATCGCCAGGCTGTCCACGGCGCCGATCAGGCCGCCGAGGTTGTCGAGGTTCTCGCGTGCCTGCACCGACACCTTGTCGGCCTGGATGCGCCCGCCGAGGTTCTCCACGTTCTGCGCGGTGAGCGCCAGGATGCTGCGCCCGCCGAGGCTGCCGCTGTTGCTCAGGGTGTCGTTCACGTCGAGCTTGAGCTGCTGGCCGGCCATCAACGCACCCGCGCCGTTGAGGTCGCCCTGCTGCACCCGCACGTACACCTGCGGCACCAGCACCCTGCGGGTTTCGCCGCCGGCCACGGTCACCTGTTTTTCCACCAGCCACACGATGTCGCTGGTCAGCTGGGCCATCTGCTCGGCGCTCAGCGCCACACCCGGCACCAGTTGCCAGGTGTTGGCCACGGTAACCGCGTTGTCGAGCAGCGCGCGGTACTGTTCCTCGTCGTTGGCATAGCCGTCGATGAAGCGCCGGCCAGTGAGCTGGGCGACCTGTTCGCGAATCAGCTTCTGTTCGTAGAAGCCGTCGCCCAGGCGTTGCAGGGTCTGCCCCGGGTCCAGGTGCAGCTGTTGCAGCATGTAGTCGGACGACAGCCAGTTGCGGTAGCCGGCAAAGCGCGGGTCGGTCTCCACCAGATAATGGCGCACCGCCTGCGGGTTGCTGTCGAACAGGCTGTTGCTCGGCAGGGTCAGCACCGGGCCGCCGGTGCGGATCTGCTCGCCGACGCCTTCGGCATTGAGCCCGGCCTGCGCCGCCACCTCGATGATCGGCGCCACCTGGTAGGCATTGGCGGCGGCGCTGTCCACCGCGCCGGCGCCGGCGGCCTGCTGGTCGCTCAGCTGGCTGGCATGGCCGCCGAGCTGGGTGCCGCTGCCGGTGACGGCGGCCAGCTCCTGCCATACGGTGGGCTGCAGCGAGATTTCCTGGATCAGCGGCGCGGGCACATAACCGGCCACGCGGGCGCCCTGGCGGTCGCGGCCCTTGCGCTGGATACGGTAGAAGTTGGTCACCGTGCCGCTGTCGGTGGTGACCTGCTGGCCCTTGAACTCGGTGTTCACCAGGCTGCCGATGGCGCCGTGCAGCAGGCCGCCGGCGATGATCCGGCTCTTGTCGTTGAGCACTTCGCCGGCGTTGATGACCAGGTTGCCGCCGGCCAGGATCTGCCCCGGCGCCGAGGTGGCGATCTGGGTTTCGCGCACCACGCGGGTCACGTCGTAGCGGTTCCAGTTGTCCTTCTGGCCCTCGGGGGTGATCAGGTACTGCACTTCGTTGTGGCGGAACGTGACCTGGTCGGCCTGGTAGCGGTTGGGCGAGCCGGCCAGCTGGAATTCCTGGAAGCTCTGGCGGCTGATTTCCACGTCGCGGGTGCTGAAGTGGTTGTTGAGGTTGCGCAGGGTCTGCACGTCCAGCGCCATGTGCCCCAGCGACTCGATGGTGGCACTGGCGTTGGTCAGCAGCGCGGCGCGGCCGCTGGCGTGGTCGGCGTCATCCAGCGTGGCGCCGATGGCCATGTCGCCGGCACTGAAGATCAGCGCCGCTTCGCTGTTGTCGATCTGCGTGGCGCCGATGTCCAGGCGCGCACGGGCGGCGATGGCACCGGAGCGGTCGCCCTCGTTGGCGTTGACCAGGGTGCCGGCAGCGATGCCCAGCTGGTCGCCGTAGATGCGACCGGTGCCCAGGTTGTACAGCACGCCGGTTTGCAGGCGTACCTTCTGGCCGTCGATCAGGCCACGGTTGGTCAGGCTCTGGTGGGCAGTGATGCGCACCTGGTCGGCACTGATTTCACCCTCGGCGCGGTTGTCCAGGGTACTGGCGTCGAGCAGCATGGAGCGGCCGGCCAGTAGCTTGCCGCTGTTGTTCAGCGCACCGCCGGTCTGCACGTCGAGGGTGCCGTTGGCCTGCAGCAGGCCACTGAGTTCAAGGCCTGCGAGCAGGCGCAGGGTCAGGTCGCCCAGGCTCACGGCCTGACCGTTGCCACTGTAGTAGGCGGCGTTCAGGCTCAGCGACTGGCCGGCCAGCAGGCGCCCGTCGAGGTTGCTGATGCTCTGGCGGCGCGCAGCGGGGTCACGGTCGGTAATGTTCAGGTGCTGGCTGGAGCTGATCAGCCCGCCCGCGTTGTCCAGCAGTTGGCTGACGCCGATGTCCAGCGTGGTGTCGGCGCGAATCACACCGGCCTGGTTGCCCAGCACGTCGGACTCAAGGCGCAGGGCGTGCCCTTGCAGGCCCTGGTTGTCGGCCTGGGTGGCGTTGTTGGCGAGGGTGCCGGTCGACACATGCAGCAAACCGGCGGAGCGGATCAGGCCGCCCTGGTTGTCCACACGCTCGGCCGAGGCCACGTCGATGGCGCCCAGCGCCTGGATCTGCCCGGCCTGGTTGTTCAGCCGCAGGCCCTGCACCTGCACACTGTCGGCGCCGACGATGCGCCCGCCGGCGTTGGTCACGTCGGCGGCCAGCAGTTGCATCGCGCCCTTGGCCGAAATGTAACCGCCGGCGTTGCTCAGATGCGCGCTGTGAATCTCCAGCGCACCCTGGCTGATGATGCCCTTGCCGCTGCCATCGTCGAGGTTGACCAGTGCCTGTTCGCCGGTATCGATGTACAGCCTGCCCTGGGACTGGATCAGCCCGCCGGCGTTTTCCAGGCGCCCGCTGCGCAGGTCCAGGGTGCTGCGCGCATCCAGGGTGCCCTGGGCGTTCTGCAGCAGTTGGCCATTGCTGTTCAGGTTGAGTGCCAGGCCGCTGATCACGCCGCCACTGTTGTCGATACCCTGAGCGTTCACCACGATGTCGCCCGCCGCTTCCAGGCGCCCGCCCACGTTGCCCAGCTGGCTGTCGCGGGCAGTCAGCAGCAGGGCGCCCTGTACCGAGCCGACCGTACCGCCGCTGTTGTTCAGGTGCGCCGCAGTCAGCGTCATCTGGCGGATCGCGGCGAAGGTGCCGGCGGTGTTGAACAGCTCGCCAGCGCCCGCAAACAGTGTGCCGCCGGCGCTCACGGTGCCGCTGCGGTTGTCCAGCGTGCCGGCGTTGAACACGCCGTTGCCGCTGGCCGCAAGGGTGCCGCCGGTGTTGTCGAGCAGGCCCTGGGTGGTGACCGCAAGGCTGCCGCCCTGGGTGGCCAGGACCTTGCCGCCGCGGTTGGACAGGGTGTCGGCCTCGATCGATACGTCCTTGCCCTGAGCCACGCCGGCGTCGAGCTGTACCTGGCCGGCCTTGACCTGCAGGGTGCCGGTGCTGACCAGCGTGCCCTGCGCGCTGTCGAGCGTCGTGGCAGTCAACTGCAGGGTGCCGGCGCCGGCATGCTCGACGCGGCCCTGGGTGTTGACCACGGTGGCGGCGCTGAGCGTGGCATGGGTCGCGTTGCTGGCGATGCGGCCACTGCGGTTGTCGAGGGTGCCGTCGACCTTGATCGAGGTGCTGCCCTTGCCGCTCTGGGTCAGCTCGCCGCCCACGTTCGACAGCTCGCCGGCGCGTACTTGCAGGTTGCCCGCCACCACCTTGGCGGCGTCGCTGCGCAGGGTCTGGCGGGCGGTGGCACTGAGGGTCTTGCTGGCATCGACGCTGGCGTTGGCGAGGTTGATGTCGCCGCCGGTGAGGGTGATGTTGCCGGCCACGTTACGGCTGGCGCTCAGGTCGACGTCGCCTGCACTGACCTGCAAGTCGCCGCCGGCCAGGTGTTCGCCGTGGGCCTGCACGCGCTGCGCGGTGAGGGTCAGGTTGCCGGCCTTGCCCAGCTTGCCGCTCTCGTCCAGCCCGGCAGCCAGTGCCGAGCCCTTGCTGCTGGTGATGGTCGACTGCGCGCCGGTCGCCTTGAGTTCGACATTGGCCTGGCTGGCCAGGGTGCCGCTGTTGTTCAGGTCGCCGGCGCTGCTCAGCTGCAGGTCGCCCTTGGCATAGACCGTGCCGCTGTTGTCGACCCCGCCTTTGGCGGCGACGCGGGTGGCGCCGGCACTGCTGAGGGTGCCGCTATTGAGCAGCTTGCCGTCGGCGCTGATCACCACTTCGCCGGCGCCGGCACCGATCGTGCCGGCGTTGCGCACGCCCACACCGCCCTCGGTGCCCACCAGCATGATCTTGCCGGCGTACATGCCGCCGAGCTTGGCCACGTCGATGGCGACTGCGGGGGCCTCCTCGTCGCTGCCTGCCAGCCGGGTTGCGCGGGTATTGTCGGCGTTGACCTGGTTGCGCCCGGCGGTGACTTTCAGGTCCTTGGCCCAGATGCCGGCGTTGACCTGCACGCTCTGCGCGATCAGGTCGGTGTAGTCGGCGTCGGCGCTGTCCAGGCCCTTGCCCTGGATGCTGAGGGTACCGCCCTTGACCTGGTAGCCGGTGATGCGGCCGTTCTCAAGCTGCGCCTGGCCGGTGGTCAGGGTGGCGCGGTTGGCGTTGATGAAGCCGCAGCCGTCGCAGGTGACGCCGGCCGGGTTGGCGATCACCACCTGGGCGCGTTGACCGGCCACTTCCACATAGCCGCGCAACTGGCTGGGGTTGCTGGCGTTGACCTCGTTGAGGATCACCCGCGCACTGCCCTTGCTCAGGTTGCCGTTGCCCTGGATCCAGCCACCCAGCTGGGTCTGGCTGGCCTTGACGCCGTTGTTGAGGATGACCCCGCGCTTGTCCACGTCGAACTGGCTGTAGGTATTGCGCGACACGCCAGCGGCGCTGGGGGCGGTGATGTTCACCTGCGGCGTGCCGTTGGCACTCTGACCCACGTTCGGGCGCTGGGCTGCTGGCGCGCGCCCATCGGCAACCACCCCGGCGGCCCAGGAAGGGGCAGCGTCCAGCGCCACCAGGCCGAGGGCGAGCATCATTGCGAAACGCAGGCGGCCCAGTTCGGCCAGTGTGCCGGCCGAGCCGGCCACGGGCCCGGTGGTGGTGCCCGGCGCCTTGCCCTGGCTGGCGACGTTCTCGGCAACCACCATCAGCAGCCCGCGAGCCTTGTTGAAAACGATACGGTAGAGATGCTTGTTCATTGCAATTCCATTTGCGGTGCCAGACCGCCAGAAGTCAGGGTTACGCTGTGAGTTCCAGCGGGTGAGCGGCAAACCAGGCCTTGGCCTGTTCGGGAATCACGCCGATCCCCAGGTGCGTCTTGACCCGCAGGCCGCGCACTTCGCCCTGGTGGTCGAGGGCGCGCATGCAGCGGTTGGGGAACAGCTGGCGCTGCACCAGGCGCGCCAGCGTTGCCGCATGCCCGAACGGGGCGACGAAGTCGTTTATCCACAGGCGTTCGCCGCTGTTCCAGTCGGCATCGGCCATCTCGACAGGCGAGCGCTGGATGTAGCGCTGCTCGGCGGCGCCGTCGAGGTTGAGCCAGGACAGGTAGAACACCGGCTTGCCGGCCTCGCTGCCGAGCACGAACTGGCGGTGCTTGAGCGCCGGCAGCAACAGGGTGGCCAGACTGTGCAGCGGTGCGTCGCGGTGAGCTATGGAGTGCATCCACAGCCAGGTGGCCGAGCCCAGCACGGTGGCCTCGTTCCAGGGCTCGTCGAAGAGCCCGGGGGCGATGATGTCGAAGCGATCGATACGCATGGCGGGCCTCAGAACGACAAAGAGACAGTGAAGGCACTGGTGATGTTGGCCGTTTCGAAACCGTCGGGCTTCTTCAGCGGCGTACCCCAGGACCAGTCATACGACAGCGCCTTGTAGCCGCCGCGCACCCCTACCACGGCACCGGCCAGGCGCTTGCCCACCAGGTACTCGCTGGAGTGGCCGCTGACTTCGCCGTAGTCGACGCCGGTGTACAGCTCCTGGCCGGTATCGCCCAGGGCCAGGCCGATCTCGTTACGCAGGGTCCAGCCGCGTTCGGCCGAGAGGATGTTCTCGCCGTCGAAGCCGCGCACGGTGTAGCGCCCGCCGATGGAGAAGCGGTCCTGCGGCACCAGCGCCGAGCGGTTCCACTGCGCGCGCCAGCCACCGATGTAGCGCATACGCTGGTTGTAGGCGATGAAGGGCACCTGCAGCTGGGCATCGGCACTGATGATCTTGGAGCGCGAGGTGCCTTCGCCGGTGAGTTCTTCTGGCGCCTGCAATGCGCCGTGGGCACCGGTGCCGCGGCGGTAGCCCGCGCTCAGGTCGAGGGTGGAGGCGCCGATGAATTCGCGGTGGCTCAGGCCGGCTTCCCAGCCGGCCATGCGCCGGCGCTGCAGCTGGATTTCAGTGTCGTCGATGAAGTTTTCCGAGGTACGCGTCCACAGGCTGCCCCAGGCCGTGGTCTTGCGCACCGCATCGCGGTACAGCAGGCGCGACAGGCGCAGCTCGTTGTTGCGGGTTTCGCCGCGGTACTGGTAGGTCTCGTTCTCGCCGGCCACCTGCTGGTGGTAGTCGTACTCGCTGGTGGTGAAGCCCAGCAGCCAGTAGCCGAACGGCAGCGAGTAGTGCAGCGTGTTGCCCTTGGAGCCGCGATTGCCCGACTCGCCGCCGCCCAGGTCGTGGGTGGCGCTGGCGTAGAACAGGTCGTTGAGCGAGAGGATGTTGTCCAGCGACAACGCCAGGTTGCCCTGGTACTTGCCGGTGGTCTTGCTGCCGGAGTTATCCACAGACAGGCTGAGCCGCGCCGGGAAGGCCTGGCGCCAGGCGATCACGATGTCGCTCTCGCCGGGGCCGGCGTCGCGGGCCTGGGCCGGGGCGATCTGGATGTCGGCTTCGGCGGTGGGTACGCGCTTGAAATTCTCCAGGGCCTGTTCGATGTCGCGCAGGTTGAGCAGGTCGCCCGAGTGCGCCGGCAGCGCGTTCCAGGCATTGGCGCGCGAGCTGGTGCCTTCGGCGAAGCGGATGTCGCGGATACGCCCGGGAATCAGGGTCAGGGTCAGTTCGCCGCTGTTGAGGTCCTGGGCCTGGGCCAGCACGCGGGTGGTGACGTAGCCTTTTTCGATGATCGCGTTCTGGATGCGCTTCATGGTCAGGTTGATGCCGGCGCTGCCCAGGCAGCGCCCGGTGGCCGGGTCATCCTTGGGGTTGGCGGCGCGCAGCGCCCACTGGAAGCGCTCGGCCGCATCGCCCACCAGGCGCAGTTGGCGGATGGGGAAGCACGGGGTTTCGTTGGCGGGCAGGCGGCCGTCGCCTTCATCGGCCAGCGGTGCTTCGAGGCGCACGTCGGGGCGTGCTTCGAGCTGCTCGCGCTGCACCCGCTCGCGGTCGCGCTGGCGCAGCAGCTCGGCATTCGGGTCGGCGGCGTGTGCGGCGGTGCCGGCACCGGCGGCCCAGGCAGCGAGGGCCAGCAGCAGTGCGGCAGCGGGAGTGGGGCGCGAGGTGCTGACGAAGCAGTGGGCAACACGTGTCGTCAACGCCCGGCAATGGGCGATCGGCAGCATGGCACATCCTTGTGGGCCGGAATTCTAGGGGGAGTGTTATCGGGGGGCGGAGCGTTGTGCGCGGCTGAATGTTCAAGCCTGCTGTGAGGGACGGTGATTTGTCCTACAACCTCTTCCGCACCGCTCTGACGGGGATATCGCGAGAAAGTTGCAACGGGGTGCGGGAAACGTGATGGGGTTCAAGGTTTTGCAGGGGATGGCAACAGATGTGACCTCACAAGGTGCCAGCCACTGCTTCTGCGGCGATCACCAGATCGAGCGCCGCCCGCGCGGCGCTTCGCCGGCAAGGCCGGCTCCTGCATCGATTGCAACGCGCCATGGCCTGCAGGATCGGCGGTGCCAGCCTTGTTCGCTCGGCGTCAGGTCTTCAGAAGCTCGCGCGGATGCCCGCGTACAAGGTCCGACCTGGGCCCGGCTCGTAGTAACGGGCGCCTGTGTCGTTGATGCGCAGGTTGTCGTAGTAACGCCGGTCAGTCAGGTTATCCACACCCACGTACGGTTCCAGCTCCTGGCCCTGAAGCTTGAGTACCGTGCCCACGCGCAGGTTGAACAAGGCATTGCCCGCCACCCGCGCCTCATTGGCGTTGTCCGCATACTGCGGGCCATAGGCGTTCATGTTGACCCGTGCATAGAACGCATCCGACTCGTAGCCCACCTCGGTGAACAAGGTCTGCCGGGGAATGCCCGGCAGACGGTTGTCGTCATAGCCCTCGAAACGGGTGTAGTGGTAGTCGTTGTAGCTGTAGGCCATCGACAGGCGCCAGTTATCCACAGGCCGGTATTCGCCACTCAACTCGAAGCCGTCACGCCGCGATTTGCCGGCGTTGCTGTAGGTGTTGCCGCGGTCGGTGCTCTGCGCCACCAGTTCGTCCTTGAGCAGGATGCTGTACACCACCGCCTCCAGGCGCAGGTCGTCCCACTCGCCCTTCACACCCAGCTCGCGGGTCAGCGCCCGCGCCGGTTGCAGCCCGGTGTTGAAGCCGCCTGCGGTCGGGTTGCTCAGTTCGTTGAGGGTGGGGGTCTCGAACGAGGTGGCCACCCGCGCATACGCCATGGTGTGCTCGGTAAGGCGGTAGCTCAGGCCGGCACTGTAGTTGAAGTCTTCGAAACGCTGCGCATCGGAGGCGTCGCCGTCGCTCGGGAAGCGGTCGTCGACCGACTGGCGCGTGGCGTCATAGCGTCCGCCCAGGGTCAGTTGCAGACGCTCGGTGAGGTCGATGCTGTCCTGCACGTACAGCCCATAGCCACCGGCCTTTTCGCGTTGGCGCAGGGTGAGGTTGCCGGTGTGACCACCGACTTCGTTGTTGTACCGCTCGCGGTCGTCGCGCTGCTGCTCGATGTCGATGCCGGTGGTGAGCTGATGACCCAGGCCGAACCAGTTGGCCAGGTGCGTGTACTGCCCGCCGACACCGGCAAACAGGCGTTCGTAGGTGGTCTGCCCGCCCGCGCGCAGCGGCAGCCGGTTGCCGAAGTCACGCCGGCCCAGCCAGGTACGTAGCTGGTAGCTGTCGGTGTCGCTCAGCTGGCTGGTCCAGTTGAACGCCAGGCGTTGCTGGTTCATCTGTTCGTCGGAGTCGAACAGCAGGCTCTGCGGGCGCGCCTGGCTGCGCTTGTCGCGCACCTGCGCGAGGGTCAGGGCGCCAGGGTCTTCGGAGCGGTTGTCGAGGGCCTGGAAGGTTACCCCCAGCACGCCGGCATCGGCCTGCCAGCGCAGCTTGCCGGTGAGGTTGCGCGCTTCGGAGGCGGCGTGATCGCGGTAGCCGTCCATGTTGGTGACGTTGAGCGCCAGCAACCCGCCAAGGTTGCCGGAGGTGCCACTGGTTTCGGCACGCACGCGGCGATAGCCGTCGGCACCGCCACCCACGTCCACGAGGGTGCGCGGCTCCAGCGAGGGCTCGCGGGTGGTGATCGCCAGTACGCCGCCGGCACCGTTGCCATACAGGGTGGAGGCCGAGCCGCGGATCACTTCGATGTTTTCCACCAGGCTCAGGTCGACACCGTCCATCTCGGTCTGGCCGTCGGGCATGGTCAACGGCACGCCGTCGACCAGTACGCGGATGCCGCGCATGCCGAAGCTGGAGCGGGCACCAAAGCCGCGAATCGACAGGCGCATGCCCTGGGCCATGTTGTAGCGGCTTTGCGGCACCGCACCGGGCACCGCCATCAGCAGGCTGTCGAGGGTCAGCATCTGTTCGCCGGGCTTGTCGGCGACGCTCACCGAGCTGACGGCGGCCGGGGTCTGCAACCATTCGGAGGTCACGCGGGTGGAGGTGACTTCCAGCGGCGCCAGGTCGACACTGTCGGCGCTCGCGGAGCCCGCGCCAAGCAACAGGAAGGTGAGGACGGTGGGCCGCCTTGGCAACATGGTGACTCCTTGAAGGTGGCCGCCGGCTACACACTGTGCCGACGTTTTTGGGGGTTCGTTATAACGCAGATGCCGGGTCGGCAAAACTGTCCAATAGTACCGCCAGCTCCGACCATAGCTGCGGGTCGTCGCTGCAGGCGACGTTGAAGCGCATGCACTGCAACAGGCCGGGCTCGGGGCCGAACAGGCTACCCGGCCCCAGCAGCACATCCCGCGCCAGGCCTGCACGGGCCAGGGCCTGGGCGTCGCAACCGGGGGGCAGCCGCACCCAGATGAACAGGCCGCCGGCATACCCCTGCAGCGGCTCGCAGCCCAGCGCCCGCAGGCGCTGCTCGACGCGCCCGGCCGCCTCCTGCAGGCGCAGTTGCAGGCGCTTGCGGTGCTTGTCGTAGCTGCCATCGGTAAGCAACTGGTCGACCACCTGCTCCAGCAGTTCGGAGGTAATGCCGCCGCTCATCAGCTTCATGTGGGTGAGGCTGGCGGCCAGTTGCGGCGCGGCCACCACATAGCTGACCCGGGCGTTGGCGCTGAGGGTCTTGGAGAACCCGGACAGGTACGTCACCTGCTCCAGGCCCGCCAGCGCCGCCAGGCGGGCCGGCGCCTGCGGGTGCAGGTCGGCGTAGAGGTCATCCTCGATGACATGGCAGTCGTACTGGCGCGCCAGCTGCAACAGCGCGAACGCCTGGCCTGCAGTGAACGAGTGCCCGGTGGGGTTGTGCAGCACGCTGGTGGTCAGGTACAGCCTGGGCCGGTGCTGCGCCAGCAGCTGTTCGAAACGCGCCAGGTCGAGGCCCTCGGCGGTGCGCTGCACGGTGACGATGCGCGCGCCGTGCAGGGCCAGGTTGGCGTGGAAGTTGAAATAGCACGGGCTGTCGAGCACCACGCAATCGCCCGGGCGCAGCATCACCCGCAGCAGCATGTCCAGCGCCTGCACGGTGTTGCTGGTGGTGACGATCTGCTCCAGCGGCGCGGCGATGCCCTGACCGAGCAGGCGCGTCTGCAGGGTCTGGCGCAGCGCCAGGTAACCGGCCGGCGTACCGTAGCCGCCAATGCGCAGGCGCGTGGAGCGGGCCACGGCGCGCAATGCCTGGCGCAGGTTGCCGGGCTCCAGCCAGTCGGGCGGCAGGTGCCCGCTGCCGGGGCGCAGGCTGTTGTCATCGGCCAGCAGTGAGCGGCGCAGCACGCTGGCCAGGTCCTGCGGCAGCCAGTCGGTGTCGCCCCCCGGCACCCTCGGCGCGTGACGGCTGGCGACAAAGTGCCCGCGGCCCTGACTGGAGGTGATCAGGTTGCGGGCACGCAGGCGGTCCAGCGCTTCGATCACGGTGAACTTGCTCACGCCCAGTTGCGCGGTCAGTTCGCGCACCGGCGGCAGGCGACTGCCCGCCGGCAGTTCGCCGGCCTCGATGGCACGCGCCCAGGCTTCGGCGATCTGCTGGACCTTGGGTGTTCCGGGGCAGAACTCGATGACGGGCAGCATGCAGGTCTCCACAGGTTTACCGGTAATCCTACCAGTAAAGTCGGGCGCGATTGCCCGCTGCTTGGCCTGCCCGCAGCGTGGCCCGCGCTCTAGACTGCGGCCTTTGCACTGTGAGCACTGCCCCATGAGCCTCGGCCTGACGCCCTCCTCTTTCGGTTACTTCGTAGTGTTCTGCGCCAGCATGACCTTCAGCCCCGGGCCGATGACCCTGCTGTTGCTGAGCCTGGGCCTCAAGGCCGGCCTGCGCCAGTCGCTGCCGGCGCAACTGGGCGCCAGCGTGGCCTACCTGCTGTCGATTCTGGTGTTTGCACTGGGCTTTTCGGCGCTGATCCAGGGCTACCCGCTGGTGCGCCAGCTGATCCAGGCCCTGGGGGTCGCGTATGTGCTGTACCTGGCCTGGCGGCAGTGGACCAGTACCGGGCTGGCGCTGGGCGATAGCGGCGGGCCGGCGCTGGAGGGTTTTCGGGCGCTGTTCGCCAGGGGCCTGCTGACCGGGCTGTCCAACCCCAAGAGCATCCTGATGTTCAGCGCGGTGTTCCCGCAGTTTGCCAGCCACACCCGCGACATCGCCGTGCTCGGCCTGACCTTCCTGCTGCTGCAGTTTGCCAGCGGCTGCCTGTACTGCTACTTCGGCCAGCGCATCCGTCATGTGCTGCAGCAACCGGCGCGTCGGCGCCTGCTGCAACGGGCCACGGCGGTGCTGCTGACAGGCGTGGCGTTGATGCTGATGCGCGGTTTCCACGGAGCATGACGTTTTTCAATCGGCCCCATGGCGTTTTCAACCTTGCCGAGTGGGCATCCGTGCACGATTCTTAGGGGATAGGCATCGCCGCTTATCCACCGCCGAGGCTGCACATGAAAACCGTGAAAGAGCTGCTCAATACCAAAGAAGAAAAACACCATGCGGTACACACCATCAGGTCGCACCAGACGGTGCTCGAGGCGCTGATGGTGATGGGCGAGAAGAACGTCGGCGCCTTGCCGGTGGTCGATGACGGCCAGGTGGTCGGGATCATCAGCGAGCGTGACTACGCCCGCAAGATGGTGCTCAAGGGGCGTTCGTCGGTGGGCACGCCGGTACGCGACATCATGAGCGCACCGGTGGTCACGGTAGACCCGCACCAGAGCGTGGAGGTGTGCATGAACCTGATGACCAACAGCCATCTGCGCCATCTGCCGGTGGTGGAGAACGGCCAGCTGATCGGTCTGCTGTCGATTGGCGACCTGGTCAAGGCGGCGATTGCCGAACAGGCCAACCTGATCCTGCAACTGGAGCAGTACATCCGCGGCGAATGAACCTCAGCGGTATTCGCCCTCCAGCTCGTCGAGCTGGTGGTCGAAGCTGCGCAGGCGCGCCGACCAGGTGTACACCAGCACTTCGAGGTCGCGGTTGAGCACGGCGCTACCGCGCCCGGCACTCTGCTGCGAGTCGCACAGGTCGAGCTGGTAGCGTTCGCGGGCCATGGCCGTGGCCACGCTGGAAAGTTCGCGGGCGTTGTTCAGCCAGTAGCGGTGGCGCCCGCGGGTCTGCTGGTCGAGCTGCTGGCACTGGCGCTTGAGGGCTTCGAGGCTCTGTTCGAGCGGGGTGCCTTCAAGCTCGCCCATCACTTCCTGAAAAGTGCGCCCCGGCTGCCAGTAGCTGCCCCAGAAGTAGCGGTCGAATACGGTTTCGACCCGGCGCAGGGCAACCTTGGTGTTCCAGATGGCCACCAGGGTGCGGCCCTGCTCGAGCTGGCGCTTGCGCACCTTGAGCTGCTGCCAGCTGCTCCAGGCAAGAGCCGTGAGGGCCAGCGCCGCAATCACGGCGGCGGCCGCGTACATGAAGTGCATGGCCTCCACCAGCTGGTAGAGCTGGCGAACGCCGTAGAAGTAGCCGGTGCTCAGCAGGCCCAGGGCGGTCACGGCCGCCCAGAAGCCGGGTGCGTAGGGATCTTTCATTGGCGCCATCCCCTTATTGTTTTTCTGAGCATAGCAACGCCAACTGCAGGTACAGGTGCCGCTCAGCGCTTATTTGCGGGGATTGCGCAGCGCCTCGTTGAGCTGGTCGAACTGAACAGCCCAGTCGGCATCCTCCTGAATCGCCTCCTTGAGGAATTCGCGCTGTGCCGGCGTCCAGAACGGCGCATCCACCAGCTTGATGTCGCCCTTGAGCGGCGAGTGGCTGGTGATGAACTGGTCGATGCCTTTGGGATCATCGGGCAGGCCAAGCTGCTTGAACAGGGCGCTAAAGCTGTGGGTAGGTGCTTCCATGGGTCACTCCTTCTGGGCGTCAGGCCGGGTTGAATGGGGTAGACAGCGCACAGGTCGTTCGAGGTCAGTCGGGTTGGCGTTTAATTTCACCGCCGGTCCCGACCGCTGGAGTTTAGTCGCTGCAGTTGCGGTACATGCAGACGTTCCGATGCCGATGGCGTCGCTCGAGGGTGGGTGGGGGCCGCTTTGCGGCCCAATCGCGGGTCAAGCCCGCTCCCACAAGGATCACCGCTGCCCATGTGGGAGCGGGCCAGAATGGCCCTGCAAGATAACGGTTGCTACCAGCCGCCGCCCAGCGCCAGGAACAAGCCGATCTGCCCCATCGCGACCTGGGTATTGGCCGCCGCCAGCTGCGCACGCATGTCGGTGTAGGTGCGCGTGGCCTGCAGGTCGGCCAGGAACGATTCACGCCCGGCCTTGAAGAACCGGTGGGTCTGGTCGGCCGCCAGTTGCGCCGAGCGCTCGGCCTCGGCCAGCGCGTCGCGCCGGTCAAGCAGCGCGCTGTACTGCGCCAGGCTGGTCTGGGTCTCGCGGATGGCGTTGAGCACCACCCCGTCGAAATGCGCCAGCGCCGCCTGGGTCGAGGCCTCGGCCTGGCGAATGCGTGCCCGCGAACCATTGGTGGGCACGGTCCAGGTCAGCAGCGGACCAAAGCCCCAGCGGTTGGTCGCCGGCTTGCCCAGGTTCTCGAGGATGCCGATGGTGCCCACCTGCGCGCCGATGCTGATGTCCGGGTACAGTTGCCCGGTGGCCACGCCGATGCCGGCAGTGGCCGCCGCCAGGCTGCGTTCGGCCTGGCGGATGTCGGGGCGGCGCTTGAGCAGCGCGGCGCCATCGCCCACCGGCACACGTTGCGCGATGTGCGGCAGCTCGGCGCAGTGCGCGGTACCCGCCGGCAGTTGCTCGACCGGCTTGGCCAGCAGCATCGACAAGGTGTACAGGCCCGCCTCGCGCATGGCCTGGTAACGCGGCAGTTCGGCGCGCAGCGACTTGAACTGGGTCTCGGTGCGCGTCACCTGGGTTTCGTCACCGCGCCCGGCATCGCGCAGGCGCTGGGTGAGGGTCACGCTCTGCTCCTGCAGGTCCAGCGAGGCCCGTGCGATGTGGTATTCCTCGTTGGCCGCGCACACCTGGGTGTAGGCCCGCACCACATCCGCCACCAGGGTGATGCGGGCGGTGTCGGCGGCAGCCTGGGTGGCGTCGGCGTGGGCCTGGGCGGCCTCGACGCCGCGCTTGAGCGTGCCCCACAGGTCGAACTGGTACGAGGCGCTGAGGATCGCCTCGCCGATGTTGGCCACCGGCACCTTGTCGGGTTGCAGAAAGGCTTCGCCGGACTCCTGCAGGCGCTGCGCACCCAGCTTGACCCCGCCATTGAACCCGCCCTGGGCCTCGGCCTCCTCGACCTGTGCCCGCGCCCGCGCGATGTTCGCCGCGGCCACGCGCAGTTCGGTGTTGGCGGCCAGCGCCTGGTTGACCAGCGCGTCGAGGCGCGGGTCCTGGTAGAGGTGCCACCAGTTGGCGGGCACCGGCGCCGAGACCACGCTGTCGGCGTCGCTGCGCAGCGCGCCCTGCAGGTCGCCGCGATTGACCGCCGCCTCCTTGGGCACGCTGTAGTCGGGCCCGACCATCTGGCAGGCCGACAGCAGCAACCCTGCGCCCAGCAGCGCAAAGCGTTTCATCGGGCGGCATCCTCGATGATCGACACCGTGGCAGTACGCCCGGCGATCATGCGAAAGTTTTCCGGCACCTCGTCGAATGCGATGCGCACCGGTATGCGCTGCGCCAGGCGCACCCAGCTGAAGGCCGGGTTGACGTTGGGCAGCAGGTTGGCGCCACTGCTGCGGTCACGGTCCTCGATGCCTGCGGCGATGCTCTGCACGCGACCGCGCAGGCGCGCGTCGTCGCCCATCACGCGGATATCCACGGCCTGGCCGATATGGATGCCGCCCAGCTTGGTCTCTTCGAAATAGCCATCGACGTGGTAGGAGTTGCTGTCGACCACCGACAGCACCGGGCGCCCGGCGCTGACGAACTCGTGGGCGCGCGGGGCGCGGTCGTTGAGGTAGCCGTCGACCGGGCTGCGTACCACCGAACGGTCGAGGTTCAGCTGCGCCGCGTCCACCGCCACCTGCGCCTCGGCCAGGGCCGATTGCGCGCGGGCCTGGCGCGACTGGCTTTCTTCGAGCTGCTCCTGCGCCACCAGGTTGCCCAGGCCACGGTTGCGGCGCGCCTCGCGCTGCGCCTGGGCCAGGGTTTCACGGCGTTCGGCCAGGGTCGCCTGGGCCTGGCGCAGGGCCAGGTGGAAGCGGTCCTGGTCGATGCTGAACAGCACGTCGCCGCGCTTGACCACCTGGTTGTCGCGTACCGACACCTGCTGGATCAGCCCGGACACATCGGGGGCGATCTGGATCACGTCGGCGCGGATGTGGCCGTCGCGGGTCCAGGGGGCGAACATGTAGTACAGCACCATCTGCCACACCAGCACGGTTGCCAGCGATACCACCAGCAGGGTCAGGACCACGCGGCCCAGGGTCAGTAAGGGTTTTTTCATGGCAGCATCAGGCTTCGGCAAAAGTGGTCGACCGTGCCCAGCAGCACGGCGTAGAGAGCAACGTTGAACAGCGCCCGGTGCCAGACCAGGCGGTAGAAGTGCAGGCGCGTGAGTACCGCGTGCACCCCCAGGAACAGCACATAGGTGAACACCATCATCACCAGCAGCGTGGGCAGAAATACCCCGCTGATATCCAGTTCACCGATCACAGGGGGGCTCCATCGATGCCGTAGGGCAGTTGCGGTTGATCGTCGGACGGTTCCAGCACCACCTCCACCCCCGGCAGCAGCGCCAGGCGCAGGCCGCTCAGGGCATGCAGCAGGTGCACGCGGGTTTCCCCGCAGTCGGCCATGGCCTCAAGGTTCAGGGCATGCCGCGCACGCTCCATGCTGCGCAGCAGGTCGGCCGGCGCATGCAGGCGGCGGCGGGCCTTGAGGCACGTCTGAAAGTGCGCACCCACCTCAGCGATCACCTGCGCCAGCGCCGCCTGTGCCGGCGGCGTGGCCCGTGGCATGTAGGCCAGCAGGTCGAGCAGGTTGAGCCCCACGCGCAGGTCGCGCAGCGCGCTGTTGGTGTCCTGGCCGGTCTGGGTCAGGCGCGGCAGGTGCTGCATCAGGCGGTCGAGCATCTGCACGCCGAGGCGCCGGTGTTCGGCCAGGCTGGCCGGGCGGGTCATGCCGACGATGTCGTGCCAGCTGAAGCGGGTCAGGCGCTTGGCCGCCAGCTCCACGCCGAACGGGCGCACCACCAGGGTCCAGATGAAGGCGAACAGCAGCCCCACCGGGCCGGCCAGGTTGGCGTTGGCAAAGGTCAGGAAGTCCGCGTCGTAGGCGCCCTGGATGCTGATGAACGAGGCGGTGTTGACGATGGTGAGCAAGGTGCCCAGGTAGAAGCGCGGCTGCACGGTGAGGGTGCCGACGCAGATGAACGGCACGGCGAACGCCAGTACCAGCATCGGGAAGTCATGCAGGTTGGGCAGCACCAGGAACAGGTAGAGGCTGGCGAACACCACCGACAGGGTGGTCCAGAAGAAGAACCGGTAGATCTGCGGCGCGGGATCGTCCATGGCCGCGAAGAAACTGCACGCCACCGCCGCGAGGATCACGGCGCTGGCGCCGTCGGGCCAGCCGAGCAGTATCCACAGCGCGGTGGCGGCGAGGATCGCGGTGAAGGTGGAGAACACCGAGTAGAGCATCAGCCCACGGTCGAAGAACGGCGTCAGGCGGCCCAGGCGCCAGTGCCGGTACACCGCGCGCCAGGGCGACAGGTCTTCGTCGCGGATGGCGTGCTGCAGGCTGCAGCAGTCCTGCCACAGGTCGATCCATTCGCCTAGCCGGTAGAGGGCATTGGACAGCAGCAGGCCGGGGCGCTCGTCGAGGGCGGCGACACTCGGTTGCAGGCGTTCGAGCTGCTCGCGCAGGGCCGTCCAGCGCGCCACCGAGGCGTCTTCGGCGCTGGCCTGCAACCAGCTGCGGGCCTGCTCCAGCAAGCCTTGCACTTGCGCCGCCTGGGCCGGGGCGCGGCCTTCGAGGGCCAGCAGCGCGTCGTCGAGGGCGTCGATCACCGGGAACAGGTGGATCATGCGCCCGCGCAGCTCGCGGGCATTCTTGACCGTCTGCGGCCGCGCGCCCTCGTGGGACAGCTGGCCGATCATCATCTCCAGCGAGTTGAAGGTGGTGACCATCGAGGCGCGCAGCCCGCCCACGGTTTCGGGCGTGGCCTGGCGGGCAAGAAAGGTGTCGCAGTAGCGGATCGCCTCGGCGAACCAGTTGCCGGTGGCGCCGACCACCACCGGGGTGAGCCGGCGCGGCCAGAAGATCGCCCCGACCACCGCCGCGCAGACGATGCCCAGGCAGATTTCCTGGGCCCGCGAGGAGGCGATGTCGAATACCGCCAGCGGGTTGTCCACCACCGGCAGGGCGATCATCGGCAGGGTGTAGCCGGCCAGCATCAGCGCGTAGCTGTTGGCGGTGCGCAGGTGCAGCGAGAGAAACAGCAGGGTGCCGGTCCACAGGGCGATGGCGCAGGTGAGCAGCACCGGGGTCTGTACCAGCAGCGGCACCAGGAACACCGCCCCCGCCGCGCCCAGCAGTGTACCCAGGGCGCGGTACAGGGCCTTGGAGCTGGTGGGCCCGACGAACGGGCTGGAGACGATGTAGACCGTGGCCATCGCCCAGTAGGGGCGCGGCAGTTGCATGAGCAGGGCGATGTACAGGGCGATCATCGACGCGGCGAAGGTGCGCACGCCGTAGAACCAGTCCCGCGCCGGCGGCATGGAGCTGAAGAAGTCCTTCATGAAGGCACGCCCGGCGAGCGCTGCGCGGCGTCTTCGAAGGCGCGCACCACACGCAGCGCCGCTTCGAGGTCGGCGGGCGGGATGTCGTGCAGCACCTGGCGGCGCAGGCGCACCAGCTCGGCCTCGATCGCCTCGGCCAGCTCGCGCCCGCGCGGGGTCAGGCTCAGGGCCTTGGCGCGGCGGTCACCGGGGGCTTCGCTGCGGCATACGAAACCGGCGCTGCACAGCTGGTCGAGCAGGCGCACCAGCGACGGGCTTTCAAGCCCTGCGGCCTGGGCTACCGCCACCTGGTGCACGCCATCGCCCAGGCGCACGATCATCAGCAGTGGTACCGCGCAGGCTTCGGAGATGCCGTAGCCGACCAGCGTGGCCTGGCAGATGCGCCGCCAGTGACGGCTGGCCGCGACCATGCCGCTGCTGATGTTCAGTTGCAGTGCATCAAGATTCATGGGCAAGGTGTCGAGATTCATAGTTTGCTAACTATCAATATTCTTCGATCAACGCCCCGGGCGTCAATAGCGGCAATGCGGCATCCGTCGGCCGAGGTCAGCGCCGGTACTGGTCTTCGTGTTTCAGGGTCAGCGCCCGCGGGCTGCCCAGGCTGATCGCCCGGTCACGCCAGAACAGATAGCGCATGGGGTTGCCGGCCACGCTGAAATGCATGGCCAGTTCCTCGGCCGCCGGCATCACCCCCGCTGCGGCCGCCAGCTCCAGCCAGTACACGGCGAGCCTGGCATCGGCCCGCACCTGCTGGCCATGCAGGAGGCGGTAGCCGATCTCGAACCGGCAGCGCCCATCGCCGCGCTGGGCGCCCTGCATGAACCAGTCGTAGGCGCGCTGCGGATCGACCTGCCAGGTTTGCAGGTGGGTATCGCAGATCTCTTCTTCGTAGAGGTCGCCCAGCGCCGCGGCGGCTTCGTCCAGGCCGCGCTCGAAGGCCTGCCGGTAGCACTCGGCGGCGCTGGCGTAGGCGATGGTCACGCCCTTGCCGAAATAGTGCTGCTGGCCCAGGTTGTACCAGGCCACCGCACTGCCCTGCAGCGCCGCCATGCGCAGCAGGCGCCCGGCCAGGGCCGGTTCGGCACGCCAGTACTTGCCGTTGAGCCATACCCAGCCGAGGTCGTTGAGCGCCACCACGCTGCCATCCAGCGCCTGCTGGCGCAGGTCGGCATACACCGCCTGCAGGTCGACGGCTTCGTCCAGGCGGTTGACCAGGCAGAAGCCCCTGCCGAGCACCGCACGCTGGGCCGGCATGCCGATGCCGGCCGTGTGGCGCTGGGTCTGCCCGCCCGGATCGGGGGCGATCGCCCTGGGCAACAGCCGCGCGAGCAGTGGGTAGATGGTGCTGGCAGCAGACAACGGTTCATCCCTGACTGACCGGTGGGTGGCCCATGCCACCCTGTGAGGCAAGCCTAGACAAGGACGCGCACTTTTGTCGCCCCGATGCGCTCAGCGCTGCATGCCCCAGCGCCGTACTGTGACGCGCTCGAGGGTATTGAACACCAGGCTCTCGACCAGCAGGCCGATGAGGATCACCACGGCCAGGCCGGCGAACACCTTGTCGGTGTACAGCTCGTTGCGGTTCTGGAAGATGTACCAGCCCAGCCCGCCCTTGCCGCTGGTGGCACCGAACACCAGTTCGGCGGCGATCAGGGTGCGCCAGGCGAACGCCCAGCCGATCTTGAGCCCCGACAGGATCGACGGCAGCGCCGCCGGAATCAGGATGTGCACCACCAGACGCAAGCCGCGCAGCCCGTAGTTGCGCCCGGCCATGCGCAAGGTTTCGGACACACCCATGAAGCCGGCATAGGTGTTGAGCGCCAGCGCCCACAGCACCGAGTGCACCAGCACGAAGATCAGGCTGTTGTCGCCCAGGCCGAACCACAGCAGCGCCAGCGGCAGCAGGGCAATGGCCGGCAGCGGGTTGAACATCGAGGTCAGGCTGCTGAGCAGGTCGCGGCCGATCTGGGTCGACACGGCCAGGCTGGTGAGACCGAAGGCCAGCACGATGCCCAGCAGGTAGCCCTTGAGCAGCACCACCAGCGACACCCCCACCTTGGCCGGCAGTTCGCCGCTGAGCAGGCCGTCGTACAGCGCCGCGGCGGTTTGCAGGAAGCTGGGCAGCAACAGGTCGTTGCCCTGATAGCGCGCCACGGCTTCCCAGGCCAGCGCCAGCAGGATCAGGATCAGGCTCTTGCGCAGCCAGCCCTGTTGCCACAGGCGCTGGCCCAGGGGCAGCTCGCGTTCCAGCGGTACGCTGAGCAGGGGTTCAAGGGTGACTTCGTACTCCTGACGCGGAGCCGGTGCAGAGGTGGTCATCGGTGGGGCTCCCGGTCAGTAGGCGATGCGGATGTCGGTGAAATCCAGGGCGGCGTCCTGCTCGGCGGCGGCATCATCGTCGAACAGCAGACGATGGATGCGCCGCGCGCTGGCCTGGAAGTCGGCAGCGCCCAGGCTGTGCAGGTCGTACTGGTGACTGTGGATCTCGGCGCGCACGCGCCCCGGGTGCGGCGACAGCAGCAGGATGCGGTTGCCCACCACCAGCGCCTCCTCGATGGAGTGGGTGACGAACAGCAGGGTGAAGCGCACCTCCTCCCACAACAGCAGCAGTTCTTCCTGCATCTTGCGCCGGGTCAACGCGTCGAGGGCGGCAAAGGGTTCGTCCATGAGCAGGATCTTGGGCTGCATGGCCAGCGCCCGGGCGATGGCCACGCGCGCCTTCATGCCGCCGGAGAGGGTGTGCGGGTATGCATCGGCAAATGCCGCCAGGCCGACCTTGTCCAGGTAATGCAGGGCGCGCTGTTCGGCCTCGGCGCGCTTGAGCGTGCCGGAGGCCAGCAGCGGGAACATCACGTTCTGCCTGACGGTTTTCCACGGCGGCAGCTGGTCGAACTCCTGGAACACCACGATGCGGTCCGGGCCCGGCCCGTGCACCGGCTGGCCCTGCAGGCGGATCGCGCCCTCACGGGGCTCGATGAAGCCGGCCACGGCCTTGAGCAAGGTCGACTTGCCGCAACCTGAGGGGCCGAGCAGGACGAAACGGTCAGCCTTGTCCACTTCGAAGCTGACCTGGTGGGTGGCCCGCACCACGCGCTGGGCGGTGCGGTATTCGAGGCTGAGGTTGTCCACCTGCAGCAGCGCCGGTGCGCTCACGGGGCTCAGGTTGCTGGCCGTGTGGCCTGGCAAGCGGGCGGTCATGCGCTCAGCTCCCCTGCAGTGGCTTGGCGTCCTGGAAGAAGTAGTCCTTCCACGATTCGGGTTTGTGCTTGATCGCGCCGATGCGGTACATGAAGTCGGCCAGCTTGTAGGTGTTCTTCGGCGTGACGCTGAATTCGTATTGCGGGTTGTCGATGATCTTGAGCAGCGCCTCGCGGTCGATCTTGGCCTTGGTCACGCGAATGTAGGTATCGGCCGCCGCGCCCTTGTCGTGCTGGGCGAAGTCGGCCGCCTCGGCCAAAGCGTCGACGAAGGCCTGGTAGGTTTTGGGGTTGTCGTTGCGGAATTTTTCGGTGGCGAACAGCACGGTGGGCGAGTTGGGCCCGAGCAGGTCGTAGGTGTCGAGCACCACGTGCACGCTTTTGTTGGCCAGCGCCTGGTCCTGGAACGGCGGGTTGGAGAAGTGCGCATTGAGCTCGGTGCCGCCGGCCAGCAGCGCGGCGGTGGCGTCGGGGTGCGGGACCGCCAGGGTGTACTTGTCCAGGCGCGCGTAGTCCTTGTCGCCCCACTGCTGGGCGGCGGCGTACTGCAGGAAGCGCGACTGCACCGAGACGCCAACCGCCGGCAGGGCGATGCGGTCCTTTTCGGTGAAGTCGGCGATGGTCTTGACGTTGGGGTTGCTGCTGACCAGGTAGTACGGGAAGTTGCCCAGCGAGGCCACGGCCTTGACGTTCTGGCGGCCGTAGGTGCGGTCCCAGATGGTCAGCAGCGGGCCGACGCCGGCACCGGCGATGTCCACCGAGCCGGACAGCAGCGCGTCGTTGATCGCGGCGCCGCCCGAGAGCTGGGTCCAGTCGACCTTGATGTCGATGCCCTGGGCCTTGCCGTGCTTCTCGATCAGGTGCTGGTCGCGCACCACGTTGAGCAGCAGGTAGACGATGCCGAACTGTTCGGCGATGCGGATTTCACCTTCGGCCTGGGCCGTGGCGGGGGCGACAAGGCTGCCGGCGAGCAGGCTGACGCCCAGGCCGATGCTGGCCGCCAGGCGGCTGATTGAGTTGCGCATGCGGTACTCCTGAAGACGGGTCAGAACGGGGCGTCGCCCTGGATGGTGGTGCGGTACAGCTTGCGGCGCAGGTGCGCGGGGCAGCCGGCGGCCAGGTGGATCAGCGAGCGGTTGTCCCAGAACACCAGGTCGTGGGGTTGCCACTGGTGGCGGTAGATGTTGTGTTCGAGCACGCTGTGGGCGTACAGCTCGGCTAGGATCTGGCGGCTTTCGTCCTCGGGCAGGCCGACGATGCGGGTGGTGAAGCCCTCGCTGACGAACAGCGCCTTGCGCCCGTTTTCCGGGTGGGTACGCACCACCGGGTGGATCACTTCCTGCACCTGGGCCAGTTGCTCGGCGGTGAGCGTGGGGCGCCAGTTGCCTTCGAATTTGGTTTCGCTGTAGCGCGCGGTGTAGGAATGCGCGGCGCTGCGGCCTTCGACGGCGGCGCGCAGGTGGGCGGGCAACTGGTCCCAGGCCTTGTGCATGTCGGCGAACAGGGTATCGCCGCCCTCGCTGGGCAGCTCCTGGGCATGCAGCATCGAGCCCAGGCTGGGCAGTTCCTTGTAGGAGAGGTCCGAGTGCCAGAACTTGCCGGCATCGCCCAGGCCGATGTTCTGGCCGTTCTCGATGATGTTGGAGACGATCAGGATCTCGGGGTGGCCGCCGAGCAGGAACTGCTTGAGCACGTGGATCTGCAACACGCCGAAGCGGCGGCTGAAGTCGATCTGCTGCTGGGGGGTGATGCGCTGGTCGCGGAACACCACCACGTGGTGGTCCAGGTGCGCGCGGTGGATGCGCGCAAAATCGCCAGCGTTGACCGGACGGCTCAGGTCCAGGCCGATGATCTCGGCGCCCACGGCACCGGCAAACGGACGAATCTCGAAGGCTTGGGGTTGGGCGCTGTCGGTGTACGACAAGGCGCCAGGGGCCGCTGACATATCTTTTCACTCCCACGTGTCGGGTCGGTAACTGCGCGTGGAAATAAATATAAATGCATAAGAAAAATAATTTAAATACCTTTAGAGAATAAGCATAGAGAGGGTTGTCCGCCTCGCGTGGCCTATGCTGCTGAGGCCATCAAGCAGATGTCATCAGGGGGAAAAGCCATGTTCTATGTGCAACGCGACACCCGTGGGCAGATCGTGCGGTTGGAGTCGACGCCCTTTGCCGAGGAGAACGAAGCGCTGCCCAACGATTCGCCGGAGGCCCAGGCCTGGTTTGCCAAGAAGCTGCAGCAGAGCGACCTGGACATGATCCGGGTGCTGGAGGACTTGATCGAGGTACTGACCAGCAAGGGCGTGATCAGCATCACCGACCTGCCGGCGAGCGCACAGGCCAAGCTGCTCAGCCGTTCGAGCGCGCGCCAGACCATGGGGGGTTTGAACAAGCTGATCGATGAGGAGCGGCCGTTGATCTAGCAGTTTCGCCCGCCAGGCCGGCGCCTGCGGGGTTCACCGCCGCCTGCAGGCGCCGGCCTGGCCGGCGAAGAAGCCACTACGGCGCCCAGGGCCGGGGCTCGCCGATCAAGCGCCCCTGCACCCCGAAAATCCCCATTTCGCGCAGCACCTCCAGTTCGCCTTCGGTTTCCACCCGCTCGGCAATCAATGGCAGGTCGATGCTGTGCGCTGCGCGCTGGATCGCCTCGATGAACAGGCGCTTGTGCGGCTCCTGATCGATGGCGCGGATGAAGCTGCCGTCGACCTTGAGGTACGCCAGGCCTAGGTGCGCCAGGTTGCCGATCATGCTGAAGCGCCCGCCAAAGTGCTGCAGGCTCAGCTTGAAGCCTAACGCGCCCAGTTGCCGTGCCAGCTGCTCGAGCGCGGCCTGGTCGGGCAACTGCTCTTCGCCGATCTCCAGGGTCAGGCGCGGGCCCAGCACCGCGTGACGCCCCAGCAGCCCGTACACCGCCTGCAACGCCTGGGGGTCGGCCAGGGTGGCCGCCGACAGGTTCAGCGCCAGCGCCTGGTCATGGCGCTGCAGGTGGGCCAGCACCTGTTCGAGCATCAGCAGGTCATGCCGGATCGACCAGCCGAAACGCTCGAGCCAGGGCAGGAAGCGCCCGGCGGGGAGGGTTTGCCCATGCCCGTCGGGCAGGCGCGACAGCACCTTGTACTGCAATACGCGGCCCAGCTCGTGCGTCGCCACCACCGGCTGGAAGAACAGCTCGAAACGGCGCTGGTCGAGGGCGTGCTGCAGCAGGGCATGCCAGTCGTGGTCCAGCAGCGCCGGGGCGTGCGCGGGCAGGCAGACCCACGTCGGCAGCTGCTGGCTCTGCGCCTGGGCCAGGGCTTCGTCGCAGCGCTCGAGCAGGGCCTGCGGGGCGTCGCCCGGGCTGTAGGGGGCCAGGCCGATCCAGGCCACCGGGTTACGGTCGGAAGCGCCGGTGTCGTACAGGCTGTGCAGGGTCTGCTCCAGTTCCTGGGCCAGGTGCACGGCCTCGTCATGCACCAGCCCCGGTGCCAGCACGGCGAACTCGCCGCCACGGCTACGGGCGATCAGGTCGAGGGTTTTGGGATAGTGCGCGCACACCCGCTGCACCTGCTGCGCAAGAGCCTGCAGCAGGGCATCGGTGCGCTGGCCGCCCAGGCGCAGGTTGAGCCCGGCCAGGTCCTGCACGTGCACCAGCATCAGGTAGCCGGGGCTATCGTCCTGGGCGCTGAGCCGGGCAGACAGCTGCATCTCGAAGAAGCGCCGGTTGCCCAGGCCGGTCAGGCTGTCCTGCCAGGCCTCGGCGCGCAGGGCTTCACTGCGCTGGGCCTCCTCGAGAAACAGCGCCTTGAGTTTCTCGACCATCTGGTTCATGGCCTGCACCACCCGGCGCAGCTCCGGGGTGCGCGGCAGGCGCGGCGCACTGAGGAACTCGCGACGCGCAATGGCCTGGGACTGCGCCACCAGGTAGTCCAGCGGTCGCAGCTGACGGCGCAGCAGCAGCGCCCCCAGCAGTGCACTGACCACCCCGCAGGCCAGCAGCCAGGCCAGGCTGCCGAGCGCGCTGCGCCACAGCTTGGCCAGGGCGAACATCGGGTGGCTGACCACCTCGACCCGCGCCGCCTGCTGCCAGCCGCGGCTGACGATGGCATCGCCGCCGGCCGGCTCCAGGTTGATCAGGCGGATGAACCAGGCCGGCACACCGCTGCTGTCCGGCTCGGCGTGACGCTCCACCAGCAGGGCATTGGGGCCCAGGTCGATCACGCGGATGCTGGCGTAGTAGCCGCTGTCGAAGATGGAGCTGACCATCAGCTCGACCATTGCCGGGTCGTCGATGTTCGGCGTGAGCGACAGCGCCAGCGCGGTGGCGGCGTCCTGCGCATGCGCGCGCAGCTGATTGACGTACTGGCTGCGCGAGCTTTCCAGGCCGACCATGAAGCTGCCGCTGAAGGCGACCACCAGAAACAGGCAGATGGCGAGCAACAATTGCTTGAACAGTGACATCCGCAATCCTCAGTAAGCCGGCTCGGTGGGAAACCCCTCGGCCTGCATCTTCTTCAACAGATCCTGCCAGCGCGACAGGCGCTTGCTGTCGCCGACCTTGCGATTGCCACCCGCCCCGGTCAGCCACAGGCCCTCGCCATTGAAGGCATACACCGGCAGCAGGTCGGTGCGCTGGCTGGCCGGCTCGATGGTGTCGATCAGGCTGTCGAGCACCAGCGGCATCGCCTCTGGAGTGGAATAGTAGGTCAGGACCATGTGCGCGCGATTCTGGCGCAGCGCCTTGACGTAGGTAATGCGCAGTTTCTCGCTGGGGATACCCAGGCGGCGCAGGCTGAAATACTTGGCGATGGCGTAGTCTTCGCAGTCGCCGGCGCCCTTGATCAGTGACTGGATCGGGGTGGACCAGTAGTCGGCCTGCTGCCACAGTTCGGGGTCTTCGACGTAGCGCAACTGGCGATTGAAGAACTGGTTGACCACCTGCAGGCGCTCGGCTTCGCTGCCTTGGCGCTGGGTGGCAAGCAACTGCTGCCAGGCATCGATACGCTGCTGGCCGGCACCAAGGGGGCCGTACAGGGCCTGGGCCTTGCGGCTGATCTGGGAAAAGTCCCAGTCCGCGCGCAGGTTGCCCAGCAATACGCAGCCGAGCAACAGCGCCAGGCCAGCCCGGCGCGGGGTCAGAGGCAAAGCCCAACGTATCGCCAAGGCCGGCGGTCCATGCAGATCGTGGAATCGCGATGGTGCAGGCTGGGCGGGCAAAAGACAATGGCGCACGGCGGCAAGCTTCCAAAGCGCTGCGACTTCATTCAGGATAGCCGCCGCGAACGCCCGCAGGCCCGCGCCGGCCTGAATTTGACAGGCGCAACCGTCATCACTAGGGTCATTGGATCCAATCTTTGCTAGCAGGGCAGTCAGCGTGGCCGAAAAAATCAAACTCCTGAGCATTCTGGGTGACGAGCAGGTGCCTGCTCACCTGGCGCGCAGCGTGATCGAAGAGCGCCTGCGCAGCGCCATCCTCGACGGGCGCCTGGCACCCGGCATGGCGTTGCGCCAACAGGAGCTGGCGACGCTGTTCGGGGTCAGCCGCATGCCGGTGCGCGAGGCCCTGCGTCAGCTGGAGGCGCAGTCGCTGCTGCAGGTGGTGGCGCACAAGGGCGCGGTGGTGGCCCCGCTGATCAGCGAAGATGCAATGGACTCCTACGGGCTGCGGGTGATCCTGGAGAGCGAGGCGCTGCGCCAGTCGATCCCGCTGCTGGACGCCGAGGACATCGCCCTGGCCCGGGGCTACATCGAGCAACTGCAGAACGAGACCCGGCACGCCGAGATGGGCCAGCTCAACCGCCTGTTGCACATGGCCCTGTACCGCAAGGCGCCCAATCAGAAGTTGCTGCGCCTGATCGACAACGAGTTGAGCGAAGAGGCGCGCTTCCTGCGGTTTCATCTGTCGTCGATGGGGCTGGGCAAGCTGACCCAGGACGATCACATCGCGCTGGTGGACGCAGCCCAGGCCGGCCAGGTGGCCGAAGCTGTACAGCTTCTGACCCAGCACCTGGACAAGGGCATGCAGGCCATCAGGCAGTACCTGGCCAGTCAGCCGCAGGGCTGAACGCGCCGCCGGGTCGGTCAGTGGTTGCAAATTGCGCAAGGCCCCATAACAATGAGACTAATTATCATTTATGACCTTGGTTGCAGCGCGCCTTCATGTCCTCCCACGACTCTGTGCACAGGCTCTATCAGCAACACCACAGCTGGCTGAACACCTGGCTGCGCTGCCGCCTGGGCAATGCGGCCGATGCTGCGGACCTGGCCCAGGACACCTTCCTGCGCCTGCTGCAGCGGCGCGAACAACTGGAGCTGAATGCACCACGCGCATTCCTGCGTACCATCGCACGGGGGCTGGTGATCGATCACTGGCGCCGCGAAGAGCTGCAGCGTGCCTACCTCGAAGCCCTGGCGCAGCTGCCCGAGGCCGAGGTGCCATCAGCGGAAACCCGCGAGCTGCTGCTGGAGCTACTGGAACGCATTGCGTGCCTGCTCGACGGCCTCAGGCCCAAGGTGCGCACCGCGTTCCTGCTGGCCCAGTGCGAAGGGTTGAGCCACAAGCAGATCGCCGAGCAGATGGGTATCTCGCTGCGCTCGGTGGAGCGGTATGTGGCCGACGCCCTCTATCACTGCTACCTGCTGCGCTATGAACCCTAGCCCGCGCGTGGTCAAGCAGGCCATTCACTGGATGCTGCGGGTGCGCGAGAACGGCGCCAGCCCGCAGTTGCAGGCCCAGTGCGAGCAGTGGCGCAGCGCCAGCCACGAGCACGAACTGGCCTGGCAGCGGGTGCACAGCCTGCAGCAGGAAATGAACCTGCGTGCGGTGCCGGGCGCCGGTGTCGTCGCCCTGCAGACCCTGGAGAACAGCCAGCAGCGGCTGCACCGGCGCCAGGCCCTGAAGCTGCTGGGCGGCGTGGTGATGCTTGGCTCAGCGGCCTGGGTCAGCAAGGACGTTGGCCTGCTCGACCCGTGGACCTCGGATTTCGCCACGGCCACCGGCGAGCGGCGCAGCGTCCGCCTGCCCGATGGCAGCCTGCTCAATCTCAATACCCATACCGCGGCAGACCTGGCCTTTGACAGCCGCCAGCGCTTGGTGCGCCTCAAGCACGGGGAGTTGATGCTGACCTGCGCCGAACACCCGCTCGGCCCGGCTGGGCGGCCGTTGCTGGTGCAGAGCCGCGATGCGCTGCTCGAAGGCTTCGATGGGCGCTTCGTGGTGCGCCAGGAGCGCGACTGCACCCGCGTCACGGTCAGCCAGGGCAAGGTGGCGATCCATCACCCCGGCCCCGCCGGGCTGCAATGGGTGGCTGCTGGCGAAGCCTTTCTGGTGAATGCCCAGGGCGCCACACCCGTGGCGCAGCAGAACATGGACCCCGGTGCCTGGGCCGATGGCCTGATCGTCACGCGCAACATGCGCCTGGGGGACTTCATCGACGAGGTGGCGCGCTACCGCCACGGCTACCTGAGCTGCTCCGACGATATCGCCAACCTGCGCCTGTCCGGGGTGTTCCGCCTGGAAGACACCGACAAGCTGCTGCACCTGCTGCCGCAGACCCTGCCGGTGCATGTCAGCTATCGCACGCGCTGGTGGGTACGCCTGGAACGCCAGGCGTGATGCGCTGATTTTTTTGGCGGGTTTTGTCGGCACGTCCGGCTAGGACAGTAAGCGACTCCCTTCTGCCCTTACCGACCCTACGGATGCTCTTCATGCGCGATACCCTGGCCCAGCCGCGGCTCACTGACAGTAATGAGTTTCAACCTCTCTTAGATTCACGCCTGGGCAAGGCGGTGCGCGCCGCACTGTTCGGTACCGCGCTGGGCCTGGCCAGCGTGCCGATGGTAGTGATGGCCGAACCTGCGGGCAGCGCCAGCCAGCAGTACAACATCCCCGCCGGCTCGCTGGACGAGGTGCTGAACCAGTTCGCACGCCAGGCCGGCATCACGCTGTCGAGCACCCCGCAGATGACCCAGGGCGCGCAGTCGCCCGGCCTGCAGGGCAGCTACGCCACCGACCAGGCGCTGCGCCAGTTGCTCAATGGCACGGGGCTGGAGGCGGTGAGCCAGGATGGCACCAGTTATGTGCTGCATGCGGCCCCGCAGGACGCCGCACTGGCATTGCCTACCACCGACGTGCGCGGCTTTGCCCTGGGCAACGCGCTGGGCAGCATGGAGGGCTACAACGCCACCCACAGCCAGATCGCGACCAAGACCAGCACCGCGCTGCTGGAGACCTCGCAGTCGGTGTCTGTGGTAACCCGCCAGCAGATGGACGACCAGGGCGCGCAGACGGTCTCGCAGACCATGCGCTACACCCCGGGCGTGCTGACCAACCCGTATGGCGCGACCCACCGCTATGACTATGTGGCCATGCGCGGCTTCAACGATGGCTCGGTGGACAACATCTACATCGACGGCCTGAAGTCGATGGGTGACAGCGGCACCTTCAGCACCATGCAGATCGACCCGTACTTCCTCGAGCGCGTGGATATTCTCAAAGGTCCGTCGTCGGTGCTGTATGGCCGCAGTTCGCCAGGTGGCCTGGTGGCGCTGACCACCAAGAAGCCACTGTACGAGACCTTCCGCCAGGTGCAGGCTACCGTCGGCACCCAGGGCCAGCGTGGGGTGGGCTTCGACTTCAGCGGCCCGCTGGACGACGACAAGCGTATCGCCTACCGCCTGACCGGCCTGACGCATCAGTCCGACACCCAGTTCGATCACAACGAAGAAAAGCGCTATGCGCTGGCGCCGACCCTGAGCATCGACTTCACCGAGGACACCTCGCTGACCTTGCAGGCCTACCTGCAGAACGATCCGGAAGGCGGCTACCACGCCGGCGTGCCCGCCGATGGCGCGCTGCACAAACGCAACGGCCAGCGTATCTCGGAACACTTCTTCGAGGGCGAGCCGGGCATCGACAGCTACGAGCGCAATCAGCAGTCGTTCGGCTACCAGTTCGAGCATCGCTTCAACGATGTGTTCACCGCACGCCAGAACTTCCGCTACCTGGACTCGACGGTGAAGATGGACCAGGTGTACGCCTGGGGCTACGAGTCGCCCACCAGCAACAAGCTGAACCGCTACTACACCGGTGCCGACGAGAAACTGCACTCCTACATCATTGACAACATGCTGCAGGCCGAGTACTTCACCGGCGCGGCCAAGCACACCACGCTGGTGGGCCTGGACTACCAGCGACGCAAGACCGTGGTGGACTGGAGCAGCGGCGGCCTGGCGTCGATCGATGCGTTCAACCCGCAGTACGGCAATTCGCAGATCACCTATTACGCACCGACCAGCTACACCCGGCGCCTGCAGCAGACCGGCATCTACGCCCAGGACCTGATCGAGCTGGACAAGTGGCGCTTCTCGCTGGGGCTGCGGCAGGACTGGGTGAAGACCTCGGATGAGAATCGTATCGCCGAGCCTACCCGCCCACTGGGCACCAAGATCAGCGATGACCGCACCAAGCTCACCGGCCGCGCGGGCGTGCTGTACCTGTTCGACAACGGTATTGCGCCTTACCTGAGCTATTCGGAGTCGTTCAACCCCAACTCCTACGCCGATGCCGCCGGCAACCCGCTGGCACCGACCGAAGGCACCCAGTGGGAGGCCGGTATCAAGTACCAGCCGCCGGGCACCGACAACCTGTTCACCGCCTCGGTGTTCCGCATCGAGCAGGAGAACCTGGCCACCAAACAGCCGCAGGACGACTTCTACTACCCGGTCGGGCAGGTACGCTCCCAAGGCCTGGAGCTGGAAGCGCACATGCAGTTGAGCGAAAACCTCAAGGTGCTAGGCAGCTACACCTTCACCGACATCGAGTACAGCAAGACGATGCCGAGCACCCTGGCTGGCAGCACACTCGACAACAAGGGCAACTCGCCAACCCAGGCGCCAAAGCACATGGCCTCGCTGTGGGCGGACTACAACTTCCGCCAGGGGGTGCTGGACGGTGTGCGCGTAGGCGGTGGCGTGCGTTACGTGGGCTACAGCTGGGTGGATGCGGAAAACACCATGAAGGTACCGTCGTACACCCTGTTCGATGCGTCGGTGGGCTACGACCTGGGCAAGGTCGGGCTCAAGGGCGTGGATGTGCGGCTCAATGCCAACAACCTCACCAACGAGAGCTACATCGCCTCGTGCGCGAGCCTGAACTACTGCTACATGGGTGAAGAGCGCAATGTCAGCGCCACGGTCAGCTATCAGTTCTGACCACACCCCCGTGAGCCGCAAAGCCAGTGCCTGATTCCAGGCGCTGGCTTTGTCGCATCTGGCGACCTGATCTGGAATCCTTTTATATGCGCCACCTCTACGTATTGCTGCACCGCTATATCGGCCTGGCCACCGCGCTGTTCCTTGCCCTGGCAGGGCTCACCGGGAGCGTGCTGGCGTTCAACCACGAGATCGACGAATGGCTGAACCCTTCGTTCTATGAAGCCCCGGCACAAGGCCCCCGCCAGGACCCCGGCAACCTGGTGGACAAGGTGCAGGCCGAATACCCGCGCCTGCAGGTGTGGTACATGGAATACCCCGACGAGCCCGGCCATTCGGCGTTGCTGGCGATGGTGCCGCGCAACGACCCGGCCACCGACAAGCCGTATGCCGAGAAGAACACGGTGTTCTACCTCGACCCGGTCAGCGGCCAGACGCTGGGCCAGCGCTACTGGGGCGAGTGCTGTTTCTCGCGGGAGAACTTCATGCCGTTCGTCCTCGAGCTGCACTACAACCTGACCCTGCCGGGCAACTGGGGGCTGTGGCTGATGGGCGTGGTGGCGATCCTGTGGGTGCTCGACTGCTTCATCGCCCTGCTGCTGACCCTGCCCCGTGGTCGTCCGTTCTGGCGCAAATGGAGCACGGCCTGGAAGATCAAGGGCGGGCATGCGTATCGACTGAACATGGATATCCACAGGGCTGGGGGCTTGTGGCTGTGGCTGCTGCTGTTGCCGGTGGCCGTCAGCAGTGTGGCGATGAACCTGCCCAGCCAGGTGTTCAAGCCGGCAGTGTCGCTGTTCTCGCCGGTGGAACCAAGCGTCTATGAGGCCCGTGGCAGGCTGCCCAGAGAAGAACTGGGGCAGACCCAGCTGACATGGCATCAAGCCCATCAGCTGGCGCAGCAGGAGGGCCAGCGGCTGGGGCTGACGGCGCCGATCGGCGAGTTGTACTACAGCTTCGAGTACAACTTCTATGGCGCCGGTTTCGGACAGCACGACACCGATGCCCAGGGCAAGTCGTGGTTGTTCTTCCATGGCACCGACGGGCGCCTGCTGGGGCAGGAGATCGCTGGCCAGGGCACCCTGGGGGAACGCTTCTACCGGCTGCAACTACCCATACATGGCGGCAGGATCCTCGGCACTACAGGCCAGGTGATGATCGCGGTGCTGGGGGTAGTGATTGCGGTGCTGTCGGTGACAGGGGTGTATATCTGGTGGCGCAAGTTGCTGGCGCGGCGCAGTAGCCGGGCTCGGCGCACTGCATAGACTGAAGGTCGGCTCCTGCAGCCCATTGTGTGCAGGGGCCGGCCTGGCCGGCGCAGAGGGTGCCAGGAACAACCCGCTACCCTAGCCCCTGAAAAGACAAAACCCCTGTCTGCAGCGCAGACAGGGGTTCTGGAATTGAATCTTGACGATGACCTACTCTCACATGGGGAAACCCCACACTACCATCGGCGATGCATCGTTTCACTGCTGAGTTCGGGATGGGATCAGGTGGTTCCAATGCTCTATGGTCGTCAAGAAATTCTGTGTGCTGGCCCGTACATTGCGACGTGCCGGCGAATTCTTGATGCTTCTACTCTAAAGACAAAACCCCTACCTGCAG
>NZ_VXCV01000049.1:0-354 GCF_052850635.1 Pseudomonas sp. 1176_21 | reverse complement strand
AATCGGGCTTGCCGCATCGCCGGCCAGATCGGCCAGCGACACAGGACGGTAAGTGACGTGCACCGTGGTCTCGGTGATGCCGTACATGTTGATCAGTTGCGGCTGCTGATCGCCGAAGCGCTCGAACCAAGGGCGCAGGCTATGCACGTCGAGGGCTTCGCCACCGAACACCACGTAGCGCAGGGCGGGCTTCATCTCGGCTTGCGCCGGAGCACAGGCCACCTGCATCAGCTGTTTGAACGCCGATGGCGTCTGGTTGAGCACGGTGACCCCCTGCTCGCACAGCAACTGGAAGAACTCTTCCGGCGCGCGGCTGGTGGCCTGCGGCACGATGACCAGCCTGCCGCCATACAA
>NZ_VXCV01000048.1:0-367 GCF_052850635.1 Pseudomonas sp. 1176_21 | reverse complement strand
CCTTGGGCTTGCCGGTGGAGCCGGAGGTGTAGATCACGTAGGCCAGGTTGGCAGGGTCAAGCGTCAGGCCTGGGTTGCTGGCGGCATAACCAGTGAAGTCATCGTCCAGCAGCAACCTGCGCACCCCGGCCGGCGTCGGCAAACCCAGGTGCGACTGGGCCAGCACCACGCTCAGCCCGCTGTCTTCCATCATGTAGGCCAGGCGGTCCTCGGGGTATGCCGGGTCCAGTGGCACATAGGCGCCGCCGGCCTTGAGGATCGCCAGCAGGCCGACCACCATCTCCAGGCTACGCTCGCAGGCCAGGCCCACCAGCACCTCTGGCCCGATGCCCTGGGCAATCAACGCATGGGCCATCTGGTTGGCACG
>NZ_VXCV01000047.1:0-367 GCF_052850635.1 Pseudomonas sp. 1176_21 | reverse complement strand
CGCGCCAACCAGATGGCCCATGCGTTGATTGCCCAGGGCATCGGGCCAGAGGTGCTGGTGGGCCTGGCCTGCGAGCGCAGCCTGGAGATGGTGGTCGGCCTGCTGGCGATCCTCAAGGCCGGCGGTGCGTATGTGCCACTGGACCCGGCGTACCCCGAGGACCGCCTGGCCTACATGATGGAAGACAGCGGGCTGAGCGTGGTGCTGGCCCAGTCGCACCTGCAACTGCCAGTTCCGCAAGGCGTGCGCACGTTGCTGCTGGACGATGACTTCGGCGCCTTCGCCACGCACAACCCGGCACTCTCGCTTGACCCTGCCAACCTGGCCTACGTGATCTACACCTCCGGCTCCACCGGCAAGCCCAAGG
>NZ_VXCV01000046.1:0-370 GCF_052850635.1 Pseudomonas sp. 1176_21 | reverse complement strand
GCGCGGCTCGGTGGTCAGCAGCAGGCCCGCCGCCGCACGCACGGCGCCATGCCGGTCGGTGCGCAGTTCGAAACCCTCCCCACGCGGCTGGCCGCCCGAGGGGCGCGGGTGGGTCAGGTAGCCCAGGTTGATCGCACTGGCGCCATGGTCGCTGCGCAACGCGATGCTGATCTCGCTGGTGGTGTCGTCGATGCGCAGCTCGTTGCTGCGGCTGCCCTTGTATTCCTTGCTCTTGACCGTGGCCAGGGTCTTGAAGTCGGGCAACCGGTACGGCGGCAGGTTGGCGCCGTGGTACAGGCAACCGGTGATCAGCGGCTGGTCGGGGTCGCCTTCCAGAAAGGTGATCAGCACCTCCATGCCGATACGCGGC
>NZ_VXCV01000045.1:0-370 GCF_052850635.1 Pseudomonas sp. 1176_21 | reverse complement strand
CCGGGGCTCGGTGGTCAACAGCAGGCCCGCCGCCGCACGGATCGCCCCATGCCGGTCGGTGCGCAGTTCGAAACCCTCACCGCGCGGCTGGCCGCCCGAGGGGCGCGGGTGGGTCAGGTAGCCCAGATTGATCGCACTGGCGCCGTGGTCGCTGCGCAGGGCGATGCTGATCTCGCTGGTGGTGTCGTCGATGCGCAGCTCGTTGCTGCGGCTGCCCTTGTATTCCTTGCTCTTGACCGTGGCCAGGGTCTTGAAGTCGGGCAGCCGGTACGGCGGCAGGTTGGCGCCGTGGTACAGGCAACCGGTGATCAGCGGCTGGTCGGGGTCGCCTTCCAGAAAGGTGATCAGCACCTCCATGCCCACACGCGGT
>NZ_VXCV01000044.1:0-398 GCF_052850635.1 Pseudomonas sp. 1176_21 | reverse complement strand
ACGTTTCGTGCCCGATCCGTTCTCGTCCCGCGGCGAACGCCTGTACCGCACGGGCGACCTGGCGCGTTATCGCCAGGATGGCATCGTCGAGTACGTCGGCCGCATCGACCATCAGGTCAAGATTCGCGGTTTCCGCATCGAGCTGGGTGAGATCGAGGCACGTCTGGCGCAACAGGCCGCCGTGCGCGAAGCGCTGGTGCTGGCGGTGGACGGGCCGAGCGGCCAGCAACTGGTGGGTTATGTACTGGCCCACGATAACGCCGCCGACCCCACGGCCCTGCGGGAAGAACTAAAAACCCGACTCAAGGCCGAACTGCCGGACTACATGGTGCCCACGCACCTGCTGTTCCTGGAGCAATGGCCACTGACGGCCAACGGCAAGCTCGACCGCCGCGCCC
>NZ_VXCV01000043.1:0-554 GCF_052850635.1 Pseudomonas sp. 1176_21 | reverse complement strand
GCTTTTGCACCATTTTTTTCCCCGCTTTGCAACATCCCCGCCAGCTTCTCAAGCCACCCTGGCGTTTTCGAAGCCACAGCTTTAGCAGCACTTCCCAGCGAAATAATCGCCAGCGCCAGTTCCGCTTCTGCCTCCACCCCAAGCCGATGACTCTCCGATTCGGTCGGCGTAAACAGCGTATCTTTGGTGCTCTCAAACTGGTTCAGAAACTGACTGACCAATTGCAGCGCAGCAGGATCGACCTTTTCCCTCCCTTGACCATGCCGCGCGGTGGCTTCCAGCGCTTGAACCATCTGCTGTTCAGTTACGTTTTCAGCCCCTGGCGCGCAGTAACCGGGCATTTGCCTGCATGCATCGGCGATGCCTTTGGCGAAGCTTTCGGCATTCTTCCTGTGCAGGTCATGGTTGTAAATGGTTGCACTCTGAGCAACCTCGGAGCCTTTCTGAAGATCACCGTTGACGGCTGCGGCGGCAAGCACACCAGTCAATTGGGACAGCATCACATGAACGTTGGTGTCGCCACCGGATAACGTTGACAGCGTATCTGCCATGGC
>NZ_VXCV01000042.1:0-610 GCF_052850635.1 Pseudomonas sp. 1176_21 | reverse complement strand
CGCAGCCTGTTGCGCCAGACGTGCCTCGATCTCACCCAGTTCGATGCGGAAGCCGCGGATCTTGACCTGATGGTCGATGCGGCCGACGTATTCGACGATGCCATCCTGGCGATAACGCGCCAGGTCGCCCGTGCGGTACAGGCGTTCGCCGCGGGACGAGAACGAGTCGGGCACGAAGCGCGTGGCGGTGAGATCGGCACGTTTGAGATAACCACGCGCCAGACCGGCCTGCCCCACATACAGCTCGCCGATGGCGCCTTTTGGCACCGGGTTCAGGTCGGCATCGAGCAGGTACCACGACAGGTCCGGGATCGGCTCGCCGATGGGGCTTGCCGCATCACCGGCCAGGTCTTCAAGGCTGACTGGACGGTAAGTGACGTGCACCGTGGTCTCGGTGATGCCGTACATGTTGATCAGTTGCGGCTGCTGATCACCGAAGCGCTCGAACCAAGGGCGCAGGCTATGCACGTCGAGAGCTTCACCACCGAACACCACGTAGCGCAGGGCGGGTTTGGCTGCTGCATTGGCGGGGGCACAGGCCACCTGCATCAGCTGTTTGAACGCCGATGGCGTCTGGTTGAGCACGGTGACCCCCTGCTCGCACAGCAAC
>NZ_VXCV01000041.1:0-653 GCF_052850635.1 Pseudomonas sp. 1176_21 | reverse complement strand
CCGACTCATGCTCTGTTTGAACCGATAACGCCACAGCCGCTGACGGAAGCTTCGGCTGCCGTATTGGCTGCCTTGGTCGCTGTGAAACAGCACGCTCTGTGACCGACCACGCTGTTCATAGGCCATATCCAATGCCTTGATCACCAGGTCGGCATCGGGCTTCGCTGAAAATGCCCAGCCTACTACTCGGCGTGCGAAAAGGTCGATCACTGCCGCCACATAATGCCAGCGACCTTGAGCCCAGACATAAGTGATGTCACCGCACCAAACTTCGTTTGGTGCGGATACGGTGAACGCTCGATCCAGCACGTTCGGGATATCTGGTCGCTCGACCGTCGCTTTTTTGTAGGCATGTGAACCGGGTTGCTTACTGATTAGCTTCATTTCGCTCATCAGCTTACGCACCTTGAAGCGCCCAATTTCTATGCCTTCCTCCCGCATCATGAACATGATGCTTCGGCTGCCCGCCGCGCTGCGGCTTTGGGTGAACAGTTCGTTCACTCGGCTGCGTAAAACCAGCCGCTCAACGTCGGGAATTCGACGTTTTCGGCAGTGCGCGTAGTAGCAAGATCGGGTGACTTCAAATACCGAGCACAACAGATCAACAGGCTCTTCAGAGCGGAGCTGATCGATTAACGCGAACGCTCGTGTTG
>NZ_VXCV01000040.1:0-719 GCF_052850635.1 Pseudomonas sp. 1176_21 | reverse complement strand
GGGGCGAACTATGCGACCACGGACAAAGGGGATGTGCCGAGCATCAGCGAACCGCACAAGGTGTATACCGCCTCGGAAACGTTGGCGTTGCTCAAGAACTACGAGATCAACCACGCGAACTTCTATGATCCGAAGGTGAATCAGGAATACCTGATCAACGACAGATTCCTTCAGAACTGGGAACAACTCGCCTATTACGACCGCAACCTCAATTACGGCAAAACCGATCTGCTGGGTGGTGGGATTGGCGTAGGGCAAGGCATTGCGGCGGCAGTGGCCGAGTCAGCCAAAAACATCTACGGCTTGGGTGAAGGGCTGGTCACGGACTTTAGTGGCACCAGTTCTCGTATCACCAACGGACTGATTCAGAAGGCCAGCAATCCGTACGAAGTCGCACAAGCCTTTGAGAGCGCCAAGCAGGACGCGAAAGTCCAGGCATTTGTTTTGCGCCTGCAAGGCCAGGAACAGGCTGCCCTGCGGGTGGAAATGCAGTGGGAGACCGAGTTCGCCCTGAGCTTTGCGGTGATCAACAAGGCAGGGAAGCTGGGGCAGGTTGCGAAAGCGCTTGGGGAGCGGGAGACGGCTTGGAAGGCGTCGAGCCTGGCTGACAACGCTGGTGGTAAAAATGGGCCACCTGGAAAGAATCCGAATTCGACAAGTGGTATAACGGATGCGGAGGCAGGGATGCCTTATGCGCATTCGGTGGGGGGTGCAAAAGG
>NZ_VXCV01000004.1:0-540732 GCF_052850635.1 Pseudomonas sp. 1176_21 | reverse complement strand
CACCGGCTGCCGGCAGCGCCTCGTTGCACATGCAGTTCGTTGCCGATTGCTGGACTTCGGTCACCGACGGCAACGGCAAGGTGCTGGTCAATGCCACCAAGCGCAAGGGCGAGACCCTCGAGCTCACCGGCAAGCCGCCGTTCGCGGTACGCCTGGGCTTTGCCCGTGGCGCACAGATCAGTTTCAACGGCCAGCCCGTCGACGTGGCGCCGTTCACCAGTGGCGAGACTGCTCGCCTGAAGTTGGGACAATAAGTCATGCACGGCGAATCTCCGATCAAACGTCGCGAATCGCGCAAAATCTGGGTAGGTAATGTGCCTGTCGGCGGCGATGCACCCATCGCGGTCCAGAGCATGACCAACACCGACACCAACGACGTCGATGCCACCGTCGCACAGATCACCCGCCTGGTGGATGCCGGCGTCGACATCGTGCGCGTCTCGGTACCGGACATGGACGCGGCCGAAGCCTTCGGCCGCATCAAGCAGCGGGTCAGCGTGCCGCTGGTGGCCGATATCCACTTCGACTACCGCATCGCCTTGCGCGTGGCCGAGCTGGGTGTGGACTGCCTGCGCATCAACCCCGGCAACATCGGCCGTGAAGACCGCGTGCGCGCGGTGGTGGATGCCGCGCGTGATCGCGGTATCCCTATCCGTATCGGCGTCAACGCCGGCTCCCTGGAAAAGGACCTGCAGAAGAAGTACGGCGAGCCCACCCCGGCGGCCCTGGTCGAGTCGGCCATGCGTCACGTGGAGCACCTCGATCGCCTCGACTTCCAGGACTTCAAGGTCAGCGTGAAGGCCTCCGACGTGTTCATGGCCGTCGAGGCCTATCGCCTGCTGGCCAAGCAGATCGTGCAGCCGCTGCACCTGGGCATCACCGAAGCCGGCGGCCTGCGCTCGGGCACGGTGAAATCGGCCGTGGGCCTCGGTATGCTGCTTGCCGAAGGGATTGGCGATACTATCCGCATCTCGCTTGCCGCCGACCCGGTCGAGGAAGTGAAGGTCGGCTACGACATCCTCAAGTCGCTGCACCTGCGTTCGCGTGGCATCAACTTCATCGCCTGCCCGAGCTGCTCGCGGCAGAACTTCGATGTGGTCAAGACCATGAACGAGCTCGAAGGGCGCCTCGAAGACCTGCTGGTACCGCTGGACGTGGCGGTGATCGGCTGTGTGGTCAACGGCCCCGGCGAAGCCAAGGAAGCCCACGTGGGGCTCACCGGCGGCACGCCGAACCTGATCTACATCGATGGCAAGCCGGCGCAGAAGCTGACCAATGACAACCTGGTGGATGAGCTGGAAAAACTCATCCGCCAGAAAGCGGCCGAGAAGGCCGAGGCCGACGCGGCAGTGATTGCCCGCGGTTGACCGACACCGATTTCGTTAAGGATTTACCGTGAGCAAATCGCTGCAAGCCATTCGTGGCATGAACGACATCCTGCCCGAGCAGACCCCGCTGTGGCGCTATTTCGAGAGCACCGTGGCCGGCCTGCTGGACACCTACGGCTATCGCCAGATCCGCACCCCGATCGTTGAGCCGACCGAGCTGTTCAAGCGTTCCATCGGTGAAGTGACCGACATCGTCGAAAAAGAGATGTACACCTTCGCCGACCGCAACGGCGACTCCCTGACCCTGCGCCCCGAAGGCACCGCCGCCTGTGTGCGCGCCGTGCTCGAACACGGCATCAGCGGTGGTGGCCAGGTGCAGAAGCTCTGGTACATCGGCCAGATGTTCCGCCACGAGCGCCCGCAGAAGGGCCGCTATCGCCAGTTCCACCAGATCGGCCTGGAGGTGTTCAACCTCGATGGCCCGGACATCGACGCCGAGCTGATCGTGCTCACCTGGCGCCTGTGGGGCCTGCTGGGCATCCGCGATGCGGTCAAGCTCGAACTCAACAGCCTGGGTACCAGCGAAGCCCGCGGCCGTTACCGTGACGCGCTGGTCGAGTTCCTCTCGGCGCGCCTGGAGCAACTGGACGAAGACAGCCAACGTCGCCTCAAGACCAACCCGCTGCGCATCCTCGACAGCAAGGACGCCAACACCCAGGCGGCGCTGGTGGGTGCACCGAAGCTCGAAGACTACCTGGACGAAGAATCGCGCGTGCACTTCGAGGGCCTCAAGGCTCGTCTGGACGCCGCCGGCATTCCGTTCGTGATCAACACCAAGCTGGTGCGTGGCCTGGACTACTACAGCAAGACCGTGTTCGAGTGGGTCACCGACAAGCTCGGTTCCCAGGGCACCGTATGTGCCGGTGGCCGCTACGACGGCCTGGTCGAGCAGATGGGCGGCAAGCCGACCCCGGGCGTGGGTTTTGCCATGGGCATCGAGCGTCTGCTGCTGCTGATCGAGACCCTGGGCCAGGTGCCCGAGTCGATTTCGCGTCAGATCGACGTCTACCTGTGCGCCTTTGGCGAACAGGCCGAACTCGCCGGGCTGGCCCTGAGCGAGCGTCTGCGTGACCGCCTGCCGGGCTTGCGCCTGCAGGTCAATGCCGGTGGCGGCAGCTTCAAGAGCCAGTTCAAGAAGGCCGACAAGAGCAACGCTCTGTATGCCTTGATCCTGGGGGACGACGAACTGGCGCAACAAGTGGTAGGTTTCAAACCCCTGCGTGGTCAGGGCGAACAACAAAACATTGCCTGGGATGCTCTGGCCGAGCACCTGGAAGCTTCCCTCGCGCAGGCGTGAAGCGGGTCAACAGCCGATTTGGTGAAAAGGAGTATTGGGGTGTCGAGTAGCGATGATGAACAACTGGCCGCATTCAAGGATTGGTGGCAGCGCAACGGCAAACCACTGCTGACCGGTGGCCTGTTGGCGCTGGTGGTAGTGTTGGGCTGGCAGACCTGGCAGAAGTACCAGGGCAACCAGTCCCAAGGTGCTTCGAACCTTTATCAGGCCCTGCTTGAAACCACCCTGACGCCGACCGGCCAGCCGGACATGGCCCAGGTCGCGGACCTGTCGGGCAAGCTCAAGAGCGAGTTCGGCGGCACGGCCTACGCGCAGTACGCCAGCCTGTTCGTGGCCAAGGTCGCGGTCGAGAGCGGCAAGCTCGACGACGCCGCCAGCGAACTGAAAAGCGTGCTCGACAAGCCGGCCGACGCCACCCTGGGCGAAATTGCCCGTCAGCGCCTGGCCCGTGTACTGGCCGCGCAGAACAAGGTCGATGACGCCCTGAAGCTGCTCGATGGCGATGCCGACAAGGCCTTCCTGGCCAGCCGTGAAGAACTCAAGGGCGACCTGCTGGTACAGCTGGGTCGCGCCGATGATGCTCACGCCGCGTATCAGAAGGCCAAGGCCGCGCTGTCGGATGACGCCGCGATCGGTGGCCTGCAACTCAAGCTCGACGACCTTGCCAAAGGGGATGCGTGACGTGATCGGTTGGAAACATGCAGCAGTGCTGGCCGTGGCCCTTCTGGCCGTTGGTTGCAGCAGCAACAGCAAAAAGGAACTGCCGCCGGCCGAGCTGACCAAGTTCACCGAAGAGGTGGTACTGAAGAAGCAGTGGAGCCGTTCGATCGGTGACGGCCAGGGCGAGAGCTTCAACATGCTCGTCCCGGCCATCGAGAACGACCGCATCTACGCCGCCGATGTGACCGGCGTGGTGATGGCGCTGGACCGCATGAACGGCGACGTGATCTGGAAGAAAGACCTCGACCTGCCGGTATCCGGTGCGGTGGGTGTCGGCTACGGCCTGGTCATGCTCGGCACCCTCAAGGGTGAAGTGATCGCCATGGATGCCAGCACCGGCGAAGAAAAGTGGCGTGCGCGGGTCACCAGTGAAGTACTGGCGCCCCCGGCGACCAACGGTGACGTGGTGGTGGTGCAGACCCAGGACGATCGCGTGATCGGCCTGGATGCCAGCACCGGCGACCGCCGCTGGATCTACGAAAGCACCCCGGCCGTACTGACCCTGCGCGGTACCGGTGCGCCGATCGTGACCAACCGCCTGGCCGTGGCCGGCCTCTCGACCGGCAAGGTCGTGGCGCTGGACACCCAGAACGGCGTGCCGGTCTGGGAGCAACGTGTTGCCGTTCCGCAAGGGCGTTCCGAGCTGGACCGCGTGGTGGATATCGACGGCGGCCTGCTGCTGTCGGGCGGTGTGCTGTACGTGGCCAGCTACCAGGGGCGTGTCGCCGGCCTCGAGCTGGAAAGCGGTCGCGTGCTGTGGCAGCGCGATGCCTCCAGCTATGCCGGTGTGGCCCAGGGCTTTGGCAACGTCTACGTGAGCCTGGCGTCCGGTACGGTCGAAGGCATCGACGAGCGTTCTTCGTCGGCGCTGTGGAGCAACGACTCGCTGGCCCGTCGCCAGCTGTCGGCACCGGAAGTGTTCTCCAGCTACGTGGCCGTGGGTGACCTGGAAGGTTACCTGCACCTGCTGAGCCAGGTGGACGGCCGCTTCGTGGGGCGCGAGCGCATCGACAGCGATGGCCTGCGTGCACGCCCGCTGGTGGTAGGTGACATGATTTATGTGTTTGGCAACAGCGGCAAACTCGAGGCGCTGACCATTCGCTGAGTCTATGCTTGAGGCCTGCGGGCCTCGGGCTGCGGCGCCTTCGGGGCGCCGCCCGAACTCCGGCCGCTGCACTGCAGCGGCCTTTGTATTTTTTGAATTCAAGCAGTGGAGAGCCGCATGGTTCCCGTAATCGCCCTGGTGGGCCGACCGAACGTCGGCAAATCTACAATGTTCAACCGCCTGACCAGGACCCGCGATGCCATCGTTGGCGACCTGTCTGGCCTGACCCGTGACCGTCAATATGGCGAGGCGCGCTGGCAAGGGCGCTCCTACATCCTGGTCGACACCGGTGGTATCTCCGGTGACGAACATGGCATGGACGAAAAAATGGCCGAGCAGTCGCTGCTGGCCATCGAAGAAGCCGATGTGGTGCTGTTCCTGGTCGATGCCCGTGCCGGTCTGACCGCTGCCGACCAGATGATTTCCGAGCACCTGCGCAAGCGCAACAAGCGCTCGTTCCTGGTGGCCAACAAGATCGACAACATCGACCCGAACACCGCCATTGCCGAGTTCGCCCCCCTGGGTATGGGCAACGCCATCGGCGTGGCCGGCGCCCAGGGCCGTGGCGTGAACAACCTGCTCGAGGCTGTGCTCAGCGACTTCCCGCGGGACAAGGAAGAAGAAGAGATCGACATGAACGTCGCCGAGGGCGAGGAAGCCGTGCGCATTCCTGGCCCCAGCGAGAAGGATGGCATCAAGATCGCCATCATCGGTCGCCCCAACGTCGGCAAGTCGACCCTGGTCAACCGCATGCTCGGTGAAGACCGTGTGATCGTGTACGACCAGCCCGGCACCACCCGCGACAGCATCTACATTCCCTTCGAGCGCAATGACGAGAAGTACACGCTGATCGACACCGCCGGTGTGCGCAAGCGCGGCAAGATCCACGAGGAAGTCGAAAAGTTCTCGGTGGTCAAGACCCTGCAGGCGATCAAGGACGCCAACGTGGTGATCTTCGTCATGGATGCCCGCGAAGGCGTGGTGGACCACGACCTGAACCTGCTGGGCTTCGCCCTGGAAGCCGGTCGCGCCATCGTGATCGCGCTCAACAAGTGGGACGGCATGCAGCCGGGCGAGCGTGACTACGTGAAGACCGAGCTGGAACGACGGCTGTTTTTCGTCGACTTCGCCGACATTCACTTCATTTCGGCACTGCACGGCACTGGCGTGGGCAACCTGTACCAGTCGGTGCAGAACTCGTTCAAGTCGGCGGTCACCCGCTGGCCGACCAGCCGCCTGACGCAGATCCTCGAAGACGCGGTCAGCGAGCACCAGCCGCCGATGGTCAACAGCCGTCGCATCAAGCTGCGCTATGCCCACCTGGGGGGTGCCAACCCGCCGATCATCGTGATCCACGGCAACCAGGTGGAGAAGGTGCCCAAGTCCTACTCGCGCTACCTGGAAAACACCTACCGCCGTGTGCTCAAGCTGGTCGGTACGCCGATTCGCATCGAGTACAAGGGTGGCGAGAACCCGTACGAAGGCAACAAGAACACCCTGACCGACCGCCAGGTCAACAAGAAGCGTCGCCTGATGTCGCACCACAAGAAGTCGGCCAAGAAGCGCAAGGACAAGCGCTGATGGTGCGGGAGCCGGCCTTGCCGGCGAAATGGGCAGCGCGGATCAACTGAACCGCGCTTACCCTTTCGCCAGCAACGCTGGCTCCTACAACCTGGCGGTCCAATCCGCTATGCTCGGAGCCTGACCGCGCAGGAAAGAGGGCTCCATGATCAGCAGCAAGTTGCCGAACGTCGGCACCACCATCTTTACCACCATGTCCCAGCTCGCCGTGCAAACCGGCGCCCTGAACCTGTCCCAGGGCTTTCCCGATTTCAACGGCCCGCAAGCGCTGCTGGACGCGGTAGGGCGGCACATCGGTGCCGGCCACAACCAGTATTCCCCCATGACCGGCCTGCCGGCCCTGCGTCAGCAGGTAGCGGCCAAGGTCGCTCGCCAGTATGGCGTGACGGTCGATGCCGACCACGAGGTGACCATCACCCCCGGCGCCACGGCCGCGATCTTCTGCGCCATCCACGCGGTGATCCGCCCCGGCGACGAAGTCATCGTCTTCGACCCCTGCTACGACAGCTACGAACCCGCCGTGGAACTGGCCGGTGGCCGTTGCGTGCACGTGCAACTGGGCGCCGACAGCTTTGCCATCGACTGGCAGAAACTCAGCGATGCGCTGAGCCCGCGTACCCGCATGATCGTCATCAACTCGCCGCACAACCCCAGCGGCGCGCTGATTACCCGTGCCGAGCTGGACCAGCTGGCGGCGCTGATCGCCGACCGTGACATCTATGTGCTCAGCGACGAGGTGTACGAGCACCTGGTGTACGACGGCGCGCGCCACGCCAGCGTGCTGGCCCACGAGGCCCTGTACGCGCGGGCCTTCGTGGTCAGTTCGTTCGGCAAGACCTACCACGTGACCGGCTGGAAGACCGGCTATGTGATCGCGCCGCCAGCCCTGAGTGCCGAGTTGCGCAAGGTGCATCAGTACGTCAACTTCTGCGGCGTGACACCGCTGCAGTGGGCGCTGGCCGATTTCATGGCCGAGCACCCGGAACATGTCGAAGAGCTGCCGGCGTTCTACCAGGCCAAGCGCGACCTGTTCTGTGGCCTGCTGCAAGGCTCTCGCTTCCAGTTCAAGCCGGTGGCCGGTACGTATTTCCAGCTGGTGGACTATTCGGCGATTCGCCCGGACCTCGACGACGTGCAGATGTCGGTATGGCTGACCCGCGAACACGGCGTGGCGACCATTCCGGTGTCGGTGTTCTACCAGCAACCCATTCCCGAGCAGCGCCTGGTGCGCCTGTGTTTCGCCAAACGCGAGGAGACGCTGCGTCAGGCAGCGGAAAAACTATGCGCGATCTGAGTACATTGCCCAACCTGACCGTGGCGCTGGTGCAGACCAGCCTGGCCTGGCAGGACCGCATGGCCAACTACGAGCATTTCGAGGTGCTGCTGGAGCAGGCCCGCGGCGCGGACCTGATCATCCTGCCGGAGATGTTCACCACCGGTTTTTCGATGGACTCCGAAAGCCTGGCCGAGCCGGAAAACGGCCCCACCTACAAATGGCTCAAGAGCCAGGCCAGGAAGCTCGATGCCGTGGTGACCGGCAGCGTGATCATCCAGGCCGAGGACGGCAGCCACCGCAACCGCCTGCTGTGGGCGCGCCCGGACGGCGAGATCCTGTTCTACGACAAGCGCCACCTGTTCCGCATGGCCGGCGAGCACAAGCATTACACCCCCGGCGAGCGCCAGGTGCAGTTCGAGCTCAAGGGGTGGCGGGTGCGCCCGCTGATCTGCTACGACCTGCGCTTCCCGGTGTGGAGCCGCGATGCACAGGACACCGACCTGCTGCTGTACACCGCCAACTGGCCGGCGGCGCGGCGACTGCACTGGAACCGCCTGTTGCCGGCAAGGGGCATCGAGAACCTGTGCTACGTGGCGGCGGTGAACCGCGTGGGCACCGATGGCAAGGGCTTTGGTTACAGCGGCGACAGCCAGGTGCTGGACTTCCAGGGCGAGAGCCTGCTCAGTGCCGGCGAGGCCGACGGCGTGTTCACCGTGGTGCTGAGTGCGGCGGACCTTGCCGCATACCGCACGCGGTTCCCGGCCAACCTGGATGCCGATACCTTCGACCTGCACTGACCCCTTCGCCGGCAAGGCCGGCGCCTACGGGCATCCACCAGCCCCGTAGGCGCCGGCCTTGCCGGCAAAGAGTGACGCTCAATACACATCCCGCCGGTACCGCCCCAGCTCGATCAACTGCTCAAGCTCTTCAGCCCCCAGCACCTCGGCCAGCACCGCATCCACACCCGCCGCCATGCCTTCAAGGCTGCCACAGATATAGATCGACGCTCCCTCCGCCAGCCATCGGCGCAGCTCATCAGCCTGTTCGCGCAGCCGATCCTGCACATACACCTTCTGCGCCTGGTCCCGCGAGAACGCCAGGTCCAGCCGCGCCAGTTCACCACTTGCCAGCCAGCCCTGCAGTTCCTCCTCGCACAGGAAGTCATGCGCCCGGTTACGCTCGCCAAACAGCAGCCAGTTGCGTTGCTCGCCGTCCACGATTCGCGCCCTCAGCAGGCTGCGCAACCCGGCCAGCCCGGTACCGTTGCCGATCAGGATCATCGGTGCCGGAGCCGTCGGCAGATGGAAACCGCTGTTGCGGCGCAACCGCACGCTCACGCTCGCGCCCAGCACCAGGTGTTCGGTCAGCCAGCCCGAGCCCAGGCCCAGCGTGCCGTCCGGATGACGCTCCTGGCGCACGATCAGCTCCAGCACACCGTCACTGGCAATCGAGGCGATGGAGTATTCGCGCGCTGCCACCGGGATCAACGCATCCACCAGCGCCTGCGCGTGCAGGCCGATCAGGTGGCCGCGGCTGGCCGGCAACAGCCGCCCGCCCAGTGCATGGTCCAGGCGCTCCTCCAGGCCGTCCACCCGCACAGGCGTGTGAGGCTCAAGGCCAAGCCCGTCGAGCAACGCCTTGACCGTCGAACCGGCATTGCGCGGCAGTACATCGACCAGGTCCCCGGCATCCCAGCGCTCTGGCTGCGACGGTTGCAGGCCGAGCAGGTACACCGGTGCGCCCTGGCTGCCGGGGTTGAGCAGCTCGCGCCGGGTCAAGGTCCAGGCGCTGAACTGCGGCGGCTGCCAGGCAGACAGCGGCGCTGCGCCGGTCAATGCCGCCAACTGCTGCTGCCATTGCTGCAAGGCAGCAGGATCTGCACTGTCGACTTCCACGGCAGAGAAACTGGCGGTGGCGCCGCGAGCCTCCAGCCAGTGCTGCAAGCTGCGCGCAAACCCGCAGAAATGCGGGTACTGGCGGTCACCCAGTGCGAGCAGGGCGTAGTTCAGGTTACCCAGCGTCCACGGCTGGCCAAGCACCTTGCGCTCGAAGCCGCGGGCGCTGTCCGGCGCCTCGCCGTCGCCAAAGGTGCTGACCACGAACAGCGCGCGTTGCGCCTGCTGCAGATCGGTTTCGGTCAGCGTCGCCAGGGGCTGCACGCGCACCGCCAGGCCCGCCGCCTGCAGTTGCCCGGCGCTCTGCCAGGCCAGTTGTTCGGCGAAGCCGCTCTGGCTGGCAAACCCCACCAGCCATCCGTTGCCTGTGTCGCCGGCCGGGTTCAGCCCCTTGCGGGCCTCGCGTACCTGGCGCTTCTTGCGCCTGCGGTCCAGGTACAGCAGCCAGCCGGTGATGAAGAACAGCGGCATGCTCAGGCTGGCGAGGGTCACCAGGATGCGCCCGGTGAGCCCGAAGTAGCTGCCCACATGCAGGGCATACACGCTGGCCAGCAGCTGCGCCTTGAACGACTTGTCGGCGTAGCGATCGTGCTGGCGTACCACGCCGGTGGCCGGGTCCAGGCTCAGGGTGTTGAGCGCGCGCTCGTGCTCGGCGTTGTCGAGCAGGTAGAACAGGGTGGCGGGCTGGCCGCCGGCCGGTGGCAGGCGCAGGTTGTAGGTGCGCAGGCCCGGGCCGGCCGCTGCCTGCAGGCTGGTCCAGATGGCGTCGTAGTCCACCACCAGCGGCGCCGCATCCTTGCCGGGTGCGGGCGGGCGGCCACGGCCTTCGCCGCGCTTGCGCTGTTCGCCAGCGGCCGGTGCATCGCCCAGCAACCGGTTCAGCCCCTCGCGGTACCACTCGTAGGACCAGAACAACCCGGTCAGGGCAAACAGCAGGTAGAACAGCAGGCACCAGGTACCGGCCACCGCGTGCAGGTCCCAGTTGAAGGCACGACCTTTCTTCGCCCAGTCCAGGGTCAGCCAGGTTCGCCAGTTCAGCGCCTGACGCGGCCAGCGCAGGTACAGCCCCGACAGGCAGAAGAAGATCAGCATCAGGGTACAGGCGCCGGTGATCTGCCGGCCGGTGTCGCCCATGGCGAGGAAGCGGTGCAACTGCAGCATCAGGTCGAAGAATCCCTGGCCACTGACCGGGGGCTGCAGCTTGCCGGTGTAGGGGTCGGCATAGCGCAGGGTGCCGCGGCGCTCGCCCGGCGGTGGGGTGAAGAAGATGCGCGCAGCTTCGTCGCTGCGCACGTTCACCCACAGCATCGACACCTTGTCGCCCTGTTCGGCCTCGACGCGGCGCACCAGTTCGGCCGGCGGCAGCACGCCTTCGTCGCGCACCTGCACCTTGAGCACCTGTGGGTTGAACAGGCGCAGCAATTCGTCCTGGAACGACCAGGTTGCCCCGGTCACTCCCATCAGCGCCAGCACCAGCCCGGCGGTGATGCCGAAGAACCAGTGCAGTTGAAACAGGCTTTTCTTCACCACATCGACCACCTTGTGTTGCGGGTTGCGTGAATGCGCCGCGCATTATGCCTTGATACACAAAGGCCCCGATCACCGAAGTGAACGGGGCCGGGCCTGCCAGCTGCCGTCAGAAGTGGAAGCTGGTGGTCAGCAGCGCCGTGCGACCGGCCGCCTGGTTGGCGTAGTGCGCCGCGTAGGCCTTGTCGTAGTAGACCTCGTTGGTGAGGTTCTGCACGTTCAGCTGCAGGTCGACGTTCTTGGTCAGCTTGTAGCTGGCCATGGCGTCGTAGCGCCAGTACGAATCGACCATCACGCTGTTGGTCACGTTGCCGAACACGTCGTCGACGTAGAAGGCACCACCGCCGAGGGTGAGTTTTGGCGTGACGTTGTAGGTGGTCCACAGGGTCAGGCTGTTGTTCGGCGTGTTGGGCATCTGGTTGCCGTCGTTGTAGCCGTCCACCAGCACACCGCCGACCGACTGCGCGCCACCGTCGACCAGCTTGGCGTCCATGTAGGTGTAGCCGGCGAATACCTGCCAGTCATTGGTCAGCTTGCCGGTGGCGGTCAGCTCCAGGCCATCGACGCGGCTCTTGCCGGCGTTCTGGTAGGTGTTGGCATCGACCAGTACGCGGGCGTTTTCCTTCTCGGTGCGGAAGATCGCGGCGGTCAGGTTCAGACGCTGATCGAGCAGGTCCCACTTGGTGCCGATTTCGTAGTTGGTGGTCTCTTCGGCCTTCAGGTCGCTGGTTGTGGTCGGCGTCAGCAGCGGGTTGCCGTCGCTGCCTTCACCCAGCGAAGCGCCGGCCGGGGTGGCCGAGGTCGCATACGAGATGTACACGCTGCCGTTGTCGGTCGGCTTCCAGGTCAGGCCCAGCTGGCCGGTCACGAACTCGCTGGTGTCTTCGGTCTTGAAGCTGGTCGCACCGCCCGCCACCTTGGTCTTGGCCTTGGTGTCGAAGTGGTCGTAGCGCAGGCCCATGGTCAGCAGCCAGGCCGGGTTCAGCTCCAGGGTATCGGTCAGGTAGATGGCGCGGGTGCTGCTGGTGGTGTCGGCGCCGGCATCGGTACGGGTCACGTCGCCGCCCCAGGCCTCGTTCGGGTTGGGATTGGGGAACGAGGTGCACACACCCGGGATCTGGCCGGTGGCCGAAGAGCAGTTGCCGGAACGGAAGCCGGTGATGTCGTAGCCTTCCTTGGTGGAGGCCTCGCGGCTCAGCTCGATACCGGTGGAGAAGGTGTTCTTGAACCCGCCGATGTACACCTCGCCGAACAGGTCGGTCTGGTTGGTGGTGGTGCGGGTGTTGGCCACGCGGTTGTTCGGGCGGCGCCAGACTTCACCGTTGAGGATGTTGCCCTTGCTGTCGTCGGGCTGGCTGTAGATGAAGTCTTGCAGGGTGTTGCCGTGGCGCAGGGTGTTCTTGAGGGTCAGCGCATCGTTCAGGTCGTGCTCGACGGCGATGGTCGCGATATCGGCACGGGTCTTGTAGAAGTCGCGATCGACCAGGCCGTAGTAGTTGCTGCTGCGGCCGCCATCGTCAGGCTTGTCCGGGTTGGCCGAGGTGCGCCCGGCGGTGCTGCCCGAGCGCAGGCCGTAGGGGATGCCCGAATCCGGCAGGTCGTCGCTCTCCACGTGGTAGTAGTCCAGGCTCACGCGGGTCGGGGTACCCAGGCCGAATACCAGGGACGGGGCCACGCCCCAGCGGTCGTAGTTGACCTCGTCGCGACCGGCCACGTTGCTTTCGTGGCTCATCAGGTTCAGGCGAAACGCTGCGGTGTCGAGGAACTGGTAGTTGCCATCGAAGGTGTAGCGCTTGGTCTGGTCCGAGCCCCAGGTGAAGGCACCGTCGGTGCTGTTGCCCAGGTGGGCCTTCTTGGTCACCAGGTTGATGGTGCCACCGGCTGCACCGCGCCCGCCGATGGTCGAGTTGGGGCCCTTGGCCACTTCAACCGATTCGATGGCGAAGATCTCGCGGGTCTGCGAGCCCACGTCACGCACGCCGTCCAGGTACATCGAGCCTTGCGAGTCGAAGCCGCGAATGAACGGGCGATCGCCCGACGGGTTGCCGCCTTCGCCGGCGCCCATGGTGATGCCCGGCACGGTACGCAGGGCATCCTGCAGGGTCAGGGCGTTGGTGTCCTTGATGACCTGTTGCGGCACCACGGTCACGCTGCGCGGGATGTCCACCAGCGGCGCCGTGTACTTCTGCGATGAGGACTTCTCGACCTTGTAGTCGGTGCTGGCGGTATCGGCCTGGCCATTGATGCTGGTGGCATCCAGCGCGATCGAGCCGCTTGTGGCCGGGGCTGCGTCGGCCGCATAGGCCAGGTGGCCGGCGGACGTGGCGCTCAACGCGACCCCGATGGCAGAAGCAAGCAGGCGTGGTGAACTGACAGCGGTAGGCACGTAATGGCGCGACATCGGAAGGTCCCCAAGGTGTGAAGGCGCCGAAATATAATGTAAACAAATATGAGTAACAATTGAGATCAATTGCTATTCGTACTGAATTTACATTCTTTACACCTTTGTGTGGCGGTTTATGCCTGCTGAAACGTCCCGCCCCTCGCAAGGGGCTTGTACTGGTTCAATAAGAATCAATACCATTGACGCCCTTTAGCCGACCCCTGGTGCCTGCGCCATGCTTTTACACATTCCCGGCCTGTTCACCCGCGAAGAAGTGCAGCGTATTCGCCAGGCGCTGGAGCAGGCCGATTGGGCCGACGGCAAGATCACCGCGGGCTACCAGTCGGCCAAGGCCAAGCACAACCTGCAGTTGCCCGAGGCGCACCCGCTGGCCAAGGAAATCGGCAGCGCGATGATCGAGCGCCTGTGGAGCAACCCGCGCTTCATGTCGGCGGCGCTGCCGTTCAAGGTGTTCCCACCGTTGGTCAACTGCTACCGCGAAGGGGGCAGCTTCGGCTTTCACATCGACAACGCCATCCGCCAGCCGCGCGGCAGCCATGAGCGGGTACGTACCGACCTGTCGTCGACACTGTTCTTCAGCGACCCCGACGAATACGACGGTGGCGAGCTGGAGATCCAGGACACCTATGGCCTGCAGCAGGTCAAGCTGGCGGCAGGCGACATGGTGCTGTACCCCGGCACCAGCCTGCACAAGGTCAACCCGGTAACCCGCGGGGCGCGCTATGCGGCGTTTTTCTGGACCCAGAGCATGGTGCGCGAGGACAGCCAGCGGGCCTTGCTGTTCGAGATGGACAACGCCATCCAGCAGCTCACGGTGGATGTGCCCGACCACCCGTCGCTGATTCAGCTCACCGGCACCTACCACAACCTGCTGCGCCGCTGGGCAGAGGTCTGAGCCGTGACCTTCAGCCTGCGTCGCGAAGAACAGGTCGATATCGACCAGTTGCATCAACTCATCGAACACAGTCCGGGCAAGGCGGCCCAGGCCCTGCTGGCGGCTGCCGCGCAGAACGTTGTCGAGGCCCAGTTGCTGCTGGGGCAGATCCTGCTCGACGGGCGTGGCATCGAGCAGGACCCGGCACTGGCGCGGACCTGGTTCGGCATTGCCGCCCGCCAGGGCAGTGCGATGGGGCACAACATGCTCGGGCGCTGCCTGGAGCATGGGTGGGGAGGGCAGGCCGACCTGGCGGCGGCGGCCGCTCACTACCGTGCGGCCGCTGCCGCAGGGCTGGACTGGGGCCAGTACAACCTGGCCAACCTGCTGGCCACGGGGCGGGGTGTGGGCCAGGACCATGCTGCGGCCCTGCACCTGTATCAGCAGGCCGCCCACGCCGGCCACGCCAAGTCGATGAACCTGCTGGGACGTTACCTGGAGCAGGGGCTGGCCTGCGCGGCCGACCGGCACGCCGCCATGCACTGGTATCGTCTTTCTGCCGAGGCCGGCGATTTTCGCGGGCAGTTCAGCCATGCGGCGATCCTCGCCGAGCAAGGCCACATGGAGCAGTCGCTGGTGTGGCTGCAAAAGGCCCTGGAGCAGGGTAACGGCAACTTCCTGCGTGCTGCAGTGGCCAGCCTGGAGCAGGCCGAGCAGCCGCAGATCCAGGCGATGGCGGGGGCCTATCGGCAGCGTCTGGAGCAGGTGTCGCGGCAGGCCACGGAAAGCCTTCACTCTCGGGTTTAGCCTGCCGCCTTTCTATGCTCGATCACTCCCATGCTTCTCAAGGAAGATCGACCATGAACAGCAACCACCGTATTGCCAGTCACCCGGGCCTTGCCTGCGCAGGGGGTCGCCATGAGTGACACCTGGAATTTCTCGTTCATCGCCAGCCTCTACTCGGTGACGCCGGGCCACAAGGGCCGTATCGGTATCAGCCTGGTCGAAGGCGGCATCGACAACGATGGCTGGTTGCAGGTGATGACCGACACCCGGCTCATCAAGCCGGTCAATTTTCGTTTCGACTACGTCTCCCACACCGACCGGCGCATTACCTACAACATCTCCAGCTCTTCGGATACCGGGTTCTATCGGGGCGCGGCGGTGGGCAAGAACTTCAATCACTATGTGGGCCTGTTCCCGGGGGGTACCAGCGAGCCCTGGCTGGTCAAGCCCTTGGGGGAGTGGGGCGACCATGACGTGCTGCGACTGAAGCTCTATGACACCTACGAGTGCAGCATCGGCAACTACCGTCACTCCGACGGCATGGATTACCTGAATGTGATCAGCGGGGAGAACCTCGAGTTCGAGGCACATGTACTGCGTGTGCTGAGCTGACCGCGTGGGCCCATGAAAAAAGGCGACGGTAGCAACCGTCGCCTTTCGTGTGCAGCTGACCCGTGGTTACAGGTAGTACGCCTTCAGCGGCGGGAAGCCGTTGAACTCCACCGCGCTGTAGCTGGTGGTGTAGGCGCCGGTCGACAGCCAGTACAGGCGGTCACCGATGGCCAGGTTCAGCGGCAGGCCGTACTTGTAGTGTTCGTACATGATGTCGGCGCTGTCGCAGGTCGGGCCGGCGATCACCACCTCTTCCATCTCGCCTTTCTTTTCGGTCCAGATCGGGAACTTGATCGACTCGTCCATGGTTTCGATCAGGCCGGAGAACTTGCCCACGTCGGTGTAAACCCAGCGCTCCACGGCGGTACGCGACTTGCGCGCCACCAGCACCACTTCGCTGACCAGGATGCCGGCGTTGGCGATCAGCGAGCGGCCAGGCTCCAGGATGATTTCCGGCAGGTCGTCGCCGAAGTCTTCCTTGAGAAAGCGAATGATCTCTTCGGCGTAGGTTTCCAGGCTGTTGGTACGGGTGATGTAGTTGGCCGGAAAGCCGCCACCCATGTTGATCAACTTGAGCACGATGCCGTCTTCTTCCTTCAGGCGCTCGAAGATCACCTTGACCTTGGCGATGGCCGCATCCCACACGCTGATGTCGCGCTGCTGCGAACCCACGTGGAAGGAAATGCCGTAAGGCACCAGGCCCAGGTCGCGGGCCAGGATCAGCAGGTCCATGGCCATGTCGGTCTGGCAGCCGAACTTGCGCGACAGCGGCCAGTCGGCGGTGGTGGAGCCTTCGGTAAGGATGCGTACATACACTTTCGAGCCCGGTGCGGCCTTGGCGATATTGCGCAGGTCGGCTTCGGAGTCGGTGGCGTACAGGCGCACGCCCTTCTCGTAGAAGTAGCGGATGTCCTTGGATTTCTTGATGGTGTTGCCGTAGCTGATGCGCTCCGGGCCGATGCCGCGGGCCATCACCTTGTCCAGCTCGTAGATCGAGGCGATGTCGAAGTTCGAGCCCTTGTCCTTGAGCAGGTCGATGATTTCGACCGCAGGGTTGGCCTTGACCGCGTAGTACACCTTGGCGAATTCGAAACCGGCGCGCAGGTCGTCATAGGCCTTGCTGATCATGGCCGTGTCGATGAGCACGAACGGGGTTTCTTGCTTGTCGGCGAACGCCTTCATTTTGTTGAAGGTATCGCGTGCGAAGTAGTCTTCGACCTGGATCGACATGCTGGGGGACTCCATGGGCAAACTGAATGAATAAGTGGCTGCAACTGAGCGCCCTCCGTATCCCCACTTTGGTTCGCCTACTTCCCAAGGCATGTCGCCGAAAGCAAAAAGGTCAACCGGGTCGCAGAAGCTGCGCAGCGGGTGACCTTGCTGTCTCGTCGTCAGTACTTGAGCCGGATGGATCGTTTCCAGCATGGACGCTCGGCGCGAACTTTAGGACCTGAAGGATTCAAGATCAACAAAAAATCTCGCGTTTTTTCGCTACGCTGACGCACGTTGCAGACACCCCTCGTTTTAACCGACCCGGATGACAGGCAGATGTTCCCGAAGTTTTGCGAAGCGTTAAAAATACCCGCACGTTCGCAGCTTTTGCAGGCCAACTCAGCTAAAACAACGATGGCGTCAACTTCGGCGACGATGGCCCCAAAAGGTTGGGCAAGCGCACGCAAACAGCTTGAACGGGCAGGGCACGGGCACCGTTCACAGCGGGGCGTGTGTGCATATTTTTAGCCGCTCGCATGGGCGCTGTTGCAGGGCAATCGCCCGGCGGTGATTGCCGGGTTTAATAAGAAACATTACTATTCGCAACCTCCCTCCCGCCTAGCGACGACCCCCGCACCGTGTCTCGACACAAAGGCTTCCTCGACCACTACCATGAGCTGATCGGCACCTGGACGCGCAAGCTGCGCAGTCGTCAGCAGGCCGAGGACCTCGCGCACGATGCCTTTGTGCGGGTGCTGGAAAACCCCGCCCTGCCAGTCGAGCAGCCGCGCGCCTATCTGCACCAGACGGCACGCAACATTGCCGTGGACGGCTACCGGCGCGAAGACCGGCGCCAGGCCCTGGAGCAGGAAGGGCTGGACCTGTCGCCCACCCCGGGCGATGACCCCGAGGCCTATGTGCATGCACTGGAGCTGGCCGACAGCGTGGAACGCGCCCTGGCCGAGCTGCCGCTCAACTGCCGCAAGGTGTTCATCTGGCAGAAGCTCGAAGGCCTGACCCAGGCCGAGATCGCCGAGCGCATGGGCTTGACCAAGAACATGGTCGAAAAGTATATGATCCGCACGCTCCGGCATCTGCGTGAGCACCTGGATGTGTCAACGAGATGAGTCAGGCAAATGTTTTCATGAATCAGGGCACATGCCCCTGCGGCGATGACGCCGTGCGCGAGCAGGCCGCCGAATGGTTCGCCCGTGGCCGCGATGCGCCCCTGACGCCCCAGCAGCAGGCGCAACTGCATGCCTGGCTGGCGCAGCACCCCCAGCATAAATATGAGTACGACCTGCTCGGGCGCCTGTGGGGCGCGGCCGACCTGCTGCCGCGCGAGCGCCTGCAGGCCTTGTGTGCGCCCGACCCGGTACGCCAGCTGCCGCGTCGACGCCTGTTGCGCCAGGCCCTGGCAGCCAGTGTGGTGGCGGTCGCGGCAGGGCTTGGCTGGTTCGGCTGGCAGCAGTACCAGCTCAATTACCAGGGCCAGATGCAGACCGGCCTGGGCGAGCGTCGCCAGCTCGACCTGCCCGATGGCTCGCGCCTGGAGCTCAACGGCCGCACGCGGGTGCAGGTGAGTTTCAGTGCCGGGCAGCGGGACATTCGCCTGGAGCAGGGCGAGGTGATGTTCAGCGTTGCCCATGATACGGCCCGCCCCTTCGTGGTCAGCACCGGCCATGGCAAGGTCACGGTCACCGGTACGCGCTTCGATGTGCGCCGCGACAGCGAGCAGACCCGCGTGGCGGTCGAGCAGGGTTCGGTGCGCGTGCAGGGCGACGGCCAGAGGCAGGCGCTGCTGAGCGCCGGCCTCGGTTCGCACATCGATGCCCATGGCGCGGTGGCAGCGCCCTATACGGTGGACGCCGCCGCGTTGACCGCCTGGCGTGGCGGCAAACTGGTGTTCAACGATGTGCCGCTGGGCGAGGTGGTGCGCGAGGTGTCGCGCTACCGCGAACACCCGCTGCGCGTGGCTCCCGGCAAAACGGCGGCGCTGCGCCTCAGCAGCAGCTTCAACACCGATGACACCGACGCCCTGCTGCGCGCCTTGCCCAGCATCCTGCCGGTGGCCATCAAGGCCCATGCCGATGGCTCGCAAGAAATAATCGCAAAATAGATTCAGGTTTTTTTCCCGTTGTTCGTCTTCCTGCCCAACTGCAACTGCCAAGCATTTTCATTCGCAGGCGGTGGCTGATTTTCTGACCCTCAGGACTTCTCGACGACGTGAACAACAACAAGGTTTCCAAACGCTGGCTGCCGCTGGCACTGGCATTGGCCGTCAGCGGCGGCATCGCCAACAGCTACGCCGATTCGGCACCCACCAGCATCCAGATCCAGGCCCAGCCGCTGGCCGCGGCACTGGGCCAGCTGGGCCGGCAGACATCGCTGCAACTGTTCTTCAGCCCCGATCTGGTGGCCGGCAAGCAGGCCCCGGCGGTGTCCGGCAACCTGGCCCCTGAACAGGCGCTGCAGGCCCTGCTGCAGGGCAGCGGGCTGACCTACGAGATTTCCCAGGGCACCGTGGTGCTGCACGCAGCGCAGCCAGTGAGCACGGCGCCCGGCACCCTGGAGCTGGCGCCTACCGACATCAGCATGGTCGGCGACTGGCTGGGCGACGCCCAGGAAAGCGTGGTGCAGAACCACCCCGGTGCGCGCACCGTGGTACGCCGTGAAGCCATGGTCGAGCAGGGCGCGCTGAGCGTGCGCGACGTGCTGCGCGGGGTGCCGGGTGTGCAGGTGCAGGACTCCAACGGCACCGGCGGCAGCGACATCGCGCTGAATGTCGGCGTGCGCGGGCTCACCTCGCGCCTGTCGCCGCGTTCCACGGTGCTGATCGACGGCATTCCCGCCGCATTCGCCCCGTATGGCCAGCCGCAGTTGTCGATGGCGCCGATTTCCTCGGGCAACCTGGACAGCATCGACGTGGTGCGCGGCGCAGGCTCGGTGCGCTATGGGCCGCAGAACGTCGGCGGGGTGATCAACTTCGTCACCCGAGCCATCCCCGAGAAGGCCACCGGCGAGCTGGGCACCACGATCCAGACCTCGCGTCATGGCGGCTGGAAGCACATCGAGTCGGCCTTCCTTGGCGGCACCGCCGACAATGGCCTGGGTGCGGCGTTGCTGTACTCCGGGGTCAAGGGCAATGGCTACCGCAGCAGCAACAACAGCAACGACATCGACGACGTGCTGTTCAAGACCCACTGGGCGCTGACCGACCGTGACGAGCTGTCGCTGAACTTCCATTACTACGATGGCAAGGCCGACATGCCCGGCGGCCTGACCCAGGCCCAGTTCGACAAGAACCCCTACCAGTCCGACCGCGACCACGACAACTTCACCGGTCGGCGCAAGGATGTCTCGCTCAAGTACCTGCGCCAGATCGACGACGTGACCCAGTTCGAGGTGCAGACCTACTACACCGACAGCTTCCGTGGCAGCAGCATCGCCGCGCGCGACCAGCAGACGCTGTCGTCGTACCCGCGCAGCTACCACACCTTTGCCGTCGAGCCGCGCCTGTCGCGGGTGTTCGTCACCGGCCCGGCCACCCAGGAGGTCAGCGTCGGTTATCGCTACCTCAAGGAAGCCATGCACGAGCAGGCCACGCGCCTGGCGCTGATCGACAACGTGCCCACCGTGACCCCTGAATCCGACGGCCACGTGTACCAGGACCGTACCGGCGGCACCGAGGCCAGCGCCTACTACATCGACAACAAGATCGACGTGGGCAACTGGACCATCACCCCGGGCGTGCGTTTCGAGCACATCAACACCGACTGGAACGATCGCCCGGTCATGGGCCTGGGCAACAAGCCGGTGGTGGCCAAGAGCCGCAGCGTGACCAGCAACGAACCGCTGCCGGCATTGAGCGTGATGTATCACCTGTCCGATGCGTGGAAGCTGTTCGCCAACTACGAGACCTCGTTCGGCAGCCTGCAGTACTTCCAGCTGGGCCAGGGCGGGCAGGGCGACCAGACCGCCAACGGCCTGCAGGCCGAGAAGGCCAAGACCTACGAGATCGGCACGCGCTATGACAACGGCAACTGGGGCGGCGAGCTGACCGCGTTCTACATCGACTTCGATGACGAGCTGCAGTACATCAGCAACGACGTGGGCTGGACCAACCTGGGCGCGACCAAGCACCAGGGCATCGAGGCCTCGATGCACTACGACCTGGCAGGGCTGGACCCGCGTCTGCAGGGCTTGAGTGCGAACGCCGGCTTCACCTACACCCGCGCCACCTATGAAGGGGCGATCCCGGGCTTCGAAGGGCGCGACCTGCCGTTCTACTCACGCCAGATCGCCAATGCCGGGCTGCGTTACCAGGTGGACCGCTGGACCTGGAATGTGGACGCCTATGCGCAATCCAAACAGCGTGCTCCGGGTACCGGCATGACCAGCAAAGGTGCCTTCACCGGCGACTACATCACCGAACCGACGGCTGATGGGCAGTATGGCGACATTCCGGGGTATGTGACCTGGAGTGCGCGTGGCGGGTATGACTTTGGTGCGCAGCTGTCGAACCTGAAGCTGGCGGCGGGGGTGAAGAACATCTTCGACAAGCAGTTCTTCACCCGTTCCAGCGACAACAATTCGGGGATCTATCTGGGCGAGCCGCGCACGTTCTATGTGCAGGCCAGTGTAGGGTTCTGACAACGCCTTCGCTACGCCGATCACACAGGCCATGGCGCGTTGCAACCGATGTAGGAGCGAGCCTTGCTCGCGAAGCGCCGCGCGGGCGGCGCTCGATGTCGAGAGCGCCGGTGACCCCAAGGCGGACACCTTCAAGGCCTGATGCGATCTCAAAACAGGCGGTTTTCAGGTTCGTCAAAAAGCCCCGTCTGAGTATCGCGGTAGCACCACCGGGTGCCAGTCGGTGCCTTTGCAGCGCCTTCAGGACCGAGCGCCGCCCACGCGGCGCTTCGCCGGCAACGCCGGCTCCTACAGCGGTTGCAACGTGCCATGGCCTGCCGGACCGGCGTTGTCAGCCTTGTCTGTTCGGCAGTAGATCGCGGTGGAGCTATTCAGGCCACCGTTTCGGCCGGCGACACGATGCTGGTCTTCATGCCCCGCGAACGCCCCGAACTCAGGTACGCGGCAATCGATTCCTGGGTGACCTCGCCCAGGAACACGTTCTCGGCGTCCAGTACCGGCAACCACGAACGGTTGAACTCGTACATGCGCGACAGCAGGATGCGCAGGTGCTCGTCATGCGCGGCGGTGGCGTTGAACGTGCGCAGGAAGTCCGCGCAGGTGCCCTGCTGACGGTGCAGGTCGCGCCGGCGCACATAGCCCATCGCCTTGTTCTGGCCATCGGTGACCACCACGTAGCGACGGTCATGTTCGTCCATCAGCTCCAGCGCATCGGCCACCGACGTCTCGGGGCTCACCGATGGCGCGTTGTCCGCCGCATCCTCGGCACGCACCAGCAGCAGGCGCTTGAGGGTGCTGTCCTGGCCCACGAAGTTGCTCACGAAGTCATCTGCCGGGTGCGCCAGCAAGGTGTCGGGGTGGTCGATCTGGATCAGCTTGCCGGCGCGGAAGATGGCGATCTTGTCGCCCAGCTTGATCGCCTCGTCGATGTCGTGGCTGACCATGATCACGGTCTTGTTCAATGCACGCTGCATCTCGAAGAACTCGTTCTGGATCATCTCGCGGTTGATCGGGTCGACCGCACCGAACGGCTCGTCCATCAGCAGCAGCGGCGCATCCGCCGCCAGCGCGCGGATCACGCCGATACGCTGCTGCTGGCCACCGGACAGTTCACGCGGGTAGCGGTGCAGGTACTGCTTGGGCTCGAGCTTGATCATGCTCATCAGCTCGCGGGCCCGCTCGTGGCACTTGTGCTTGTCCCAACCGAGCAGGCGCGGCACCACGGTGATGTTCTCCTCGATGGTCATGTTGGGGAACAGGCCGATCTGCTGGATCACATAGCCGATGGTGCGACGCAGCGTCACCGCGTCCAGGTCGGTGGTGTCTTCGCCATTGATCAGCACCTTGCCCGAGGTGGGCGCGATCAGGCGGTTGATCATCTTGAGGGTGGTGCTCTTGCCGCACCCGGACGGGCCGAGGAACACGCAGATCTCGCCTTCGTTGACCGTCAGGCTTACCGAGTCGACGGCCTTTACGTCCTTGCCGTTGCTGTGGAAGGTCTTGCACAGGTTCTGAAGTTCGATCATTTGAGCAGTCCTTTTGGAGTCAGCGAGCGTTGCAGGGCTTGCAGCAGCAGGTCGGCGAAGATGGCCAGCAGGCTCACCAGCACGGCGCCGACCAGCAGCATCGACATGTCGCTGCGGCTGATGGAGGTCAGGATAAGTACGCCAAGGCCACCGGCACCGATGGTCGCGGCAATGGTCATCACGCCGATGTTCATCACCACGGCGGTGCGTACACCGGCCAGAATCACCGGTACCGCAATCGGCAGCTCGACCATGCGCAGGCGCTGGCCGAAGGTCATGCCGATGCCGCGGGCGGCTTCGCGTATGCCGGGCTCGACGTTGGTCAGCGCCAGGTAGGTGTTGCGCAGAATCGGCAGCAGTGAATACAGAAACACCGCGGTGATCGCCGGCAACGGGCCCAGGCCCTGGCCGAACTTGGAATAGAACGGCAGCAGCAGGCCGAACAGGGCGATCGACGGCACGGTCAGCAGCACCGTGGCGCTGGCCTGCAGAGGCCCGGCAAGCACCGGAAAGCGGGTCATCAGGATGCCCAGCGGTACGCCGATCAGAATGGCCAGGGTGACCGCGATGCCGACCAGGGTGATGTGCTCCCAGGTCAGTTGCAGCACCTGGGCCCAGTCCAGGTGGGCGAAGGTATCAAGCAGACTCATGGTTGCTCCTCGGCAGGTGGATGCTGGCGCAGGTAGGTGGCGGCGACTTTGCTCGGGCTCTGGTGCTCGACGTCCACCTTGGCATTGAGCTGGCGCATGGTCTCGTCATCCAGTTGCTCGGCCAGCGGCTTGAGCAGCCCGGCCAGTTGCGGATGGGCGTCGAGTACGGCCTGGCGCACCACCGGGGCGGCGGTGTAGTCGGGGAAGTAGTGCAGGTCGTCGTCCAGCAGCTTGAGGTTGAAGGCGCTCAGGCGCCCGTCGGTGGTGTACACCAGCCCGCTGAACACCTGGCCGTTGCGCAGCGCGGTGTACACCAGCCCGGCATCCATCTGGCGGATGTCGCGGCGGGTGAACTGCAGGTCGTAGGTCTGGGTCAGGCCCACCAGGCCGTCGGGGCGGTTGGCGAACTCGGTGTCCAGCGCCAGTACATGGCTGCGGTCGGGCTCGTCGCGCAGCACCTGATTGAGCTGGCTGATGCTGTTGACCTGCGGGTACTGCTCGGCGATGTTGCGCGGCAGCGCCAGGGCATAGGTGTTGCTGAACCTCGAGGGTGCCAGCCACACCAGGCCCTTTTTCGCGTCCAGCTGCTTGACCCGGGCGTAGGTGGCCTCGGCGCTGTCCATGCGTTCGTCGATATGGTTGTAGGACACCAGCGACACGCCGGTGTATTCCCACACCATGTCCAGCTGGCCGCTTTCCTGCGCGCTGCGCGCCAGGGTGCTGCCCAGGCCGCCGGTGATGCGCACGTCGAAGCCGTGGCTGCGCAGGTACTGCGCGGTGATTTCGGCCAGCACGGTCTGTTCGGTGAACACCCGCGCGCCGAGGCGGATCAGGGGTTTGTCGGCGGCCTGGGCGAATCCTGCGAACAGCAGGGCCGCGCCCAGCAACAAGGCGATTCTTTTCATGGGGGTTCCTTCGCTTAGTTGGCCAGGCCGCGTTCGAGCCAGCGGCGACTGCATTGGCTGACCAGCGCATCGAGCAGCAGGGCGAGCAAGGCCGTGGTGGCGGCGCCCAGCAACAGTTGCGGCTGGTTGTTAAGGGCGATGCCGGGGAAGATCAGGCTGCCCAGGCTGTTGGCGCCGATCAGGAACGACAGCGGCGCGGTACCCACGTTGATTGCCAGTGCCACTCGAACGCCGCCGACGATGATCGGTACCGCATTGGGCAGCTCGACCCGCCACAGCGTCTGACGCGGGGTCATGCCGATGCCGGTGGCGGCTTCCTTGAGCGAGGCGGGGACGTTTTTCAGGCCTTCGTAGGTGTTGCGCACGATGGGCAGCAGGGAGGCGAGGAACAGCGCGAAGATTGCCGGGCCTGCGCCGATGCCCAGAAAGCTCAGGGCGATGGCCAGAACGGCCAGGGGGGGAACGGTGTTGCCAATGTTGAAGATCTGCATGAAGCGTTCGGCGCGGTCGACCCGGTGCGGTCGACTCAAGGCAATGCCGGCGGGGATACCCACGGCCAGCGCCGCCACCATCGAGCACGCCACCAGCATCAGGTGCGCTTGCAGGTAGAACCACAGATCGGCGCGGTAGTGCGCGATCGTATCGATGCCGATCCAGTGGATCAGCAGGGCCAGGATGACGAGCGCGGCGGCCCATCCCATCAGCCCCTTGCCATAGCGTTTAGCCACAGGCGGACTCCTTTTTTTGTCGGCGGGCACACTCCCGTGGCGGCTGCCGGTCCAGGCAGCAGGCAGTGTGATCGCGATAAGCAGCGGGTCGCTCCGGTAGAGCGGAACACGCCATGAGCGCAGCCTCGTCAGGCGCATGTTGCCGATGAAACCCACCCTGACGAACGGTTGAAAACCGTATACGTAACATCTCGTAACAGGGCAGTGGACGTCTCCGCAGTTGCAAAGGTTCCCATCCGAAGCGGCATTTGGCCAGCGCAGATCGACCCAGTGGTTCAGTTAGGGGGTGAGTTTGGGCTATAATCGCCGCCCTTTTTTGAATCTCCAGTCAGGCGATTTCCCATGACCAACCAGGCCGCCGAAGTCGCGAAACGCCGCACCTTCGCCATCATTTCCCACCCCGATGCGGGTAAGACCACCATCACCGAGAAGCTGCTGCTGATGGGCAAGGCGATTGCCGTCGCCGGTACGGTGAAATCGCGAAAGTCCGACCGCCATGCCACCTCCGACTGGATGGAAATGGAAAAGCAGCGCGGCATCTCCATCACCACCTCGGTGATGCAGTTCCCGTATCGCGACCATATGGTCAACCTGCTCGATACCCCCGGCCACGAAGACTTCTCCGAAGACACCTACCGCACCCTGACCGCAGTGGACTCGGCGCTGATGGTGCTCGACGGCGGCAAGGGCGTAGAGCCACGTACCATCGCCCTGATGGACGTGTGCCGTCTGCGTGACACGCCCATCGTCAGCTTCATCAACAAACTCGACCGCGATATCCGCGACCCGATCGAGTTGCTCGACGAGATCGAGGCGGTTCTCAAGATCAAGGCCGCGCCGATCACCTGGCCGATCGGCTGCTACCGCGACTTCAAGGGCGTGTACCACCTGGCCGGTGACTACATCATCGTGTACACCCCGGGCCACGGCCACGAGCGTACCGAGGTGAAGATCATCGAGAAGCTCGACTCGGACGAAGCCCGCGCCCACCTGGGTGACGAGTACGAGCGCTTCATCGAGCAACTGGAACTGGTGCAGGGCGCCTGCCATGAGTTCGACCAGGACGAGTTCATCAACGGCCAGCTGACCCCGGTGTTCTTCGGTACCGCGCTGGGCAACTTCGGTGTCGACCATGTGCTCGACGCGGTGGTTGACTGGGCGCCACGTCCGCTGCCACGTGTGGCCCATGAGCGCACCGTGGAGCCGACCGAAGAGAAGTTCAGCGGCTTCGTGTTCAAGATCCAGGCGAACATGGACCCCAAGCACCGCGACCGCATCGCGTTCATGCGCATCTGCTCGGGCAAATACGAGAAGGGCATGAAGATGCGCCACGTGCGCACCGGCAAGGACCTGCGCATCGGCGACGCCCTGACGTTCTTCTCGTCCGAGCGCGAGCAGCTCGAAGAGGCGTTCGCCGGCGACATCATCGGCCTGCACAACCACGGCACCATCCAGATCGGCGACACCTTCACCGAGGGCGAGAGCCTGGGCTTCACCGGTATCCCGCACTTCGCCCCTGAGCTGTTCCGCCGCGTGCGCCTGAAGGACCCGCTCAAGTCCAAGCAGCTGCGCCAGGGCCTGCAGCAACTGGCCGAAGAGGGCGCCACCCAGGTGTTCTTCCCCGAGCGCAGCAACGACATCATCCTCGGCGCCGTGGGTGTGCTGCAGTTCGACGTGGTCGCCAGCCGCCTGAAGGAAGAGTACAAGGTCGAGTGCGGCTACGAGCCGATCACCGTGTGGTCGGCGCGCTGGATCAGCTGCGACGACAAGAAGAAACTCGAGGAATTCAGCAACAAGGCCGTGGAAAACCTGGCCATCGACGGTGGCGGTCACCTGACCTACCTGGCGCCGACCCGGGTCAACCTGGCGCTGATGGAAGAACGCTGGCCGGACGTGAAGTTCCGCGCCACCCGCGAACACCACTGAGTTTTCGCACGCCCCCACGCCCGCGCAGCCCCTGGCTGCGCGGGCGTTTTCGTTTCAGCCCCCCGCCGCCGGTGGGCGATGGCTTGCCTGGCCCAGGCGGTAGACCAGCAGGGTCAGCGAGTCGGCGTTCTTGAGCATGATTCGCGAGCGCACCACCGCATCGTCCAGAAAGCGTTGGCGCGCGACCGCCAGATCACGCGTGTCGGCGATCTTGAGGATCAGGCTCAGGCCCTTGTTGTCGTCACGGGTGATGTCGCGTCGGGTACCGTCGCGTGAGCGCACCACGAACAGGCGCCGGGCCGGTGAACGGTGAGAGAACGCCTCGTCGTGCTGGCGCCTGAGCCAATCCTGCTGCTCGCCGGGCATGAGCAGGTCGGCAAATGCCAGCGAGGCATCCAGGTAGCGCATGTCGCGTGTGTCATAGGCGATATGCGAGAACTCGTGCAGCAGGCAGTTGGCACGCGCAATGGCATCGGCTTCCTGCCAGGACAGCTCGGGCCTGAGCTGGAGCCTGCCCAGGTAGCTGACGTCGAAATAGGCGTCCAGCAGAAACAGTTGCCGGAGCGGGTCATGGGGCGAGGTGAAGGCGATGCCGGTGTAGTTGCCGATATTGCTGGCCAGGATGTAGCGCCTGGACGTGGCGACCGAATAGTCCTGCGAGGTCATCAGTTCGAAGAGTTTTTCCACCGGTTCGCGTACGCGCTGCAGCAGCGCTTCGTCGGGTTCGACGCCGAAGAAATCGCTGAGGATCGTGCGGGTCTGTGCCGGCATGCGTTGCACCGGGCTGGCCTGCTGCAGGTTGTCCAGGCAGATGCCCAGGTAGTCGAGCGCCGTGCGGTGTGCCTGGCGCAGCATGCGCGCACGGGCCGGCATGAGTCGCTGGATCTGGCGCATGCCCACGGCCCGGATGACGATATCGTTGCCGGCCATCACCTGACGCGAGGCCCACCCGCCCAGCCTGCCGATGATGCCACCACTTAGCACGGGTATGGCCTGCTGCGGGTCGATCTGCCAGCGGCCGTTGCCTTCGCTGCGCAGGCGTGGCCCTGGTTCGTCGATGTCCGGCGCACTCAGGTGCCAGCGCTGGTCCAGCTGGCGAACGCCGTACACCTTGCCCTCCAGGCAGGCGAACTGCGTCTGGCCATCGACGTCGGTATAGATCTGCTCGCGGCTGGCCAGGCCATCGAGGGACTGCTGCGGCACTTCGTAGGCGGACAGCCGCTGGTGCGACGCCTGCCCCAGGCGCCGCCAGAATTCGCCTTCGTCGGCCGGCAGCGCGCCAGGGCCCTGTTCGCGCACGCCATGCCCGGCCAGCAGGCCCTGCACCAGGGTGCAGGTCAGTTCCGACAAGGCCTGCGCCCAGTCGCCCGAGGGGCGCTCGGCCAATTGCAGCAGCGACAGTTCGCCCTGCCACGCGGCCAGCAGCAGGCCGATGCGGCCGGGGATGAACAGGGTCAGTTGGCTCCAGAGCAGCCCGAGTACCTCTTTCAGGGTGGCCCAGCGGGCTTCGGCGGTACTCACCAGTTGCGTATGGGCCATGCCCTGCAGCAACGCTGCATTGGTCTCGAACAGGTACTGCAGGGCGTTGCCATGCACCGGGCGCCAGGCCAGGGTCACCGGCTGCTGGGCATACAGCGGCAGCTCGAAATCGAATTCGGCGCTGTAGGGCAGGTGGGCCTCGGTGAACCCACCGTGGTCGTAGCGCGGGCGCATCGTGTCGGGCATGCAGGCCAGTATCCGGGCCTGCAGGGCCGGCACGCTGCGAAGCTGCTGCAGCAGGTCGGCCGAACTGCTGAAGGCCTGGAACAGACCGCCGGCCTGGTACGGCGTGTACATCACCACAGGGCCGGGCGCGGGGCTGGCGTACATGAACAGGTACACCCCGGGCACGGTATCGGGGGGCAGGCCGCTGTCGGCGATCAGTTCCAGGGGCACCAGTTGTGCGGCGGGGGCTGGCAGCTGGTCACGGGCGGTGGCGTCGGGCTGCTCGACGACGGCGCGGATGCACTCGACGTCGGCTGGGCCCAGTTGCCCCTGGAGCCGGGCGCGCCACGCCGCCTCCAGCAGTTGCCCCGGCAATTGCCGGCAGAACAGCCGCAGGCGCCTGGGGTAGCTCGCATGGTTGCGGTCCAGTTGCTCGGCCAGCAGCTGGCGATAGCCTTGACCCAGGTCCAATTCGCGCACCAGCGCCCGCAGGTAGGCGGCATCGATGCGCGCAGGCACGGTCATGTCGCCCTCGAGCGTGATTGCGGTGATGGCGTGGTCCCAGTCGCGGTAATGGTTGAGCGCGTAGTCGACCAGGGTCTGGCGGTGCTGGATGCTGGCGGCCGCTTCGCCTGTGGGGACCTCACCGGTGGGCGGCAACGCGGTGACCCAGCGCGTGGTGGTGATCAACAGCTGGTCGGCAGGGTAGCGGCCGGCCGCGAAGTCCTGGTCCAGGCGGGCCTGAACCCGTTGGCGGGCATAGTCGGTCACCGCCGGGATGTCGAACAGGTAGTCCTGTGGTGACGGGCTTTGCAGCAGGTTGCGCCCCAGAACCTGCAGGTAGCCGTACTGTTCGGTGGGGGCGGCCTGCGCCAGCCAGTCAGGCAGATGGCCACGCAGGCGCCGGGCACTGGCCAGGCGCTGCAGACGCTGCAGGTAGCGCAGCGTGCCAGGCGTGTCGAGCGTGCTGCGCAGCAGGTCGGGCAGGTGTGCGGCAGGCAGGCCGCGCCGGGTGAGCCGGTCGAAGGCGCGCCGCGTTGCGGCCACGTCGTGTTCGGCCTGCCAGCTCTGCAGGTGGTGCGCAGGTGCGCCTGCCAGCGCCAGCCATTGAAAGCGTTGCGCGGCGGGGTAGCGCGCTGCGACGGCCTGCTCCAGCGCCAGGCGCGAGGTGAATGCGGCAAAGCCCTGGTCGAGGGTCCACAGCAGCCACAGATCGGGCTGTGCCTCGAGCGGCTGGCGGGTCAGCAGCAGGGCCTCGCTGCTGGGCGCCTGGTCCAGGGCCAGTTGCCAGGCCCAGGCCGGCGCTGCCGGCGAGGGCGCCGGAAACAGGGCGGCGTGAATCAGCGCGCGTGCCGGGGCTGGCAGCAGGCTGTCGTGGTCGAGCAGGCGGTATTCGAGGGTCAGGGCCAGTTGCCACAGGTGCTTGAGGTACGTGCGTCGCTGCGCTTGATACTGCGTCAGGGCGCTCGCCAGTTGGCTGCCGGTGGCATCGGCGACCTGTGCGACAGCCTGTCGGGCCAGCGCCAGGTCGAGCGCAGGCAAGGCCACAGGCTGTTCGGCCACCACCGGGCCGCTGACCAGCCAGCGTTCATCCAGCGAGGTACCGATACCGCCGAGCCGCTGCCACACCAGTTCGGCCAGGCTAAGCCACGTGCGCCCGGCGCCGGGCTGGCCCAGGCGTACCTGGGGCACTGGCGGGCCCTTGTCCAGCACTGCGGCAAGGGCCTGGTCGAGCCCTGCCGCAGTCACCGTCTCCAGGCCTGGTACCTCTTCGAACAGTGCCTGCGCGTGGCCGGTCAGTGCGCTCACCAGCCGGTTCAGTTCCTCCAGGCCAGCGCCGGCTGCCTGTGCCGACGCTTGCAGCCGGGCCAGGGTGGCCGGGCTGTCGTGGGCGTGGGGCGAGGTGCCCAGGCGCGCGAGTTCGCCGGCCAGTCGACTGTCGAGGTCCAGCGCCTGGCGGCATGCCTGATAACCGTCCTGGCCGCTGTCAGGGCGCAGTTGTGTTTCGATGTCCTGTTGCTGGGCGCTCAGCACCTGGCCAACCCAGCTGTCCAGTGCAGGGGCGGTCAGCGGTTGCAGGTGCAGGGCGCTGATGCGCAAGGCGCCCAGTTGGCTCTGCCGCGATGGGCTGACCACCGGGCGCCAGCTGTCGCGTAACCGGGGGGCGGTCAGCGACGATAACAACGCCCGCTTGCTGGCATGGCGCTCCAGCCCGCGTGCAGCACACCAGGTGAACACCGGGCCGGCACGGGTGTCGAGCGCGAGCACGCCCTCCAGCAGTTGGCTGTGGCCTTGCGCGGTGGTGACGTTGAGGCTGAACGCCTGCAGGGGCGAGAGGGCCTCGGTGTCCAGCCATTGCAGCAGCGCTGCATGGTCGGTTTCGGCAAGGGCGCCGGCCCAGGCCTGGCGCGTGATCGCCTCGCGCACGCCCGCGCCCATCAGGCGGGCCAGTTGCCGGGCCGGCGTGTCGCTGCCGGCCTTGGCGGTATGCCAGTACCGGTGCAGTTGCCGTTGGCAGTCGCGTGCCGCCGCCAGGCGCTGCGGCGCCGCTGCAGCGGTAGCGGTAGCGGTAGCGGTGGTGGTGGCCAGGGCCTGCTCCCATAACGAGTCGGCTGGCGGCTGGCCCAGTACCTGCTGCTGCAGCTCGCCCAGCGCCTGGCCCTGGCGAGCGGCGATGACCAGCATCAGGTACTCGAACACCTCGTCCTCCAGCCGTTCGACCTGAACATCCACGATGCCGCCCTGGCCTGCCAGCAGGCGATCCCTGGGGGCGATGTAGTGCAGCAGTACGTGCGGGTGGCCGCTGTTCAGCAGTTCAACGAGGTGGTGCTTGAGCTGGGTACGGTCTTCGAAGCGCAGCAGCCCCAGCAACGGGTGGTAGAAAAAAACACGGGGGTGCGTGCTGCGGCTCAGCAGCAGGCTGGCGGTCAGTTCGCTGGCGTGGGCGCTGGCGGTGATCGCGCTCAGGCGGTCGATTCGCGGCGCGTCGGGCCCTGGCGCCTGCAGCCAGCCTTGCAGCCAGCGATGCTCCTCGTCATCGAGGCTGTCTCGGGCCTGTGCCAGGTGATCGGCAAAGCGCTGGCGCAGCGCAACGCGGTGAAAGTACGGCAGGGTCTTCAAGGGCATGGTGTGTGCTCGGCAGTGGGTGGGCGCCGGGCAACGGGCGGGCTGCGCTGTTGCCCCGGCAAGGGCTTCAGGCTGCCGGGGCACACAGGCCGAGGGTGGTATCTATTGCAGGGTGGCTCAGTTGCCGGCCTTGATGCTGGTCCAGATGCGGGTGCGCAGGCGGTCGATCTTGGCCGGCATGGCCTGCAGGGCGAACAGCTTGCCGAGCATGGCATCGGTCGGGTAGATCATGCTGTTGGCCTTGAGCGCCGGGTCCACCAGGCGGTCGGCTGCCTGGTTGCCGTTGGCGTACTGCACATGGTTGCTGATGTCGGCCATCACCTCGGGTTGCAACAGGTAGTTCATGTAGGCATAGCCGGCCTTTTCGTCCGGGGCATCGGCGGGCATGGCGACCATGTCGAACCACATCGGCGCGCCTTCCCTGGGAATCTCATAGCCCACCTTCACCCCGTTTCTGGCCTCTTCTGCACGGTTTCTGGCCTGCAGCACGTCGCCGGAGAAGCCCACCACCACGCAGATATCGCCGTTGGCCAGGTCGCCGGTGTACTTGGAGGAGTGGAAGTAGCTGATGTACGGGCGCACCTTCATCAGCAGGGCCTTGGCCTTCTCGTAGTCGGCCGGGTCCTGGCTGTGGTGCGGCAGGCCCAGGTAGTTGAGCGCGATCGGCAGCAGTTCGGGGCCGTTGTCGAGGATCGCCACGCCGCAGCTCTTGAGCTTGCTGATGTTCTCGGGCTTGAAGATCAGGTCCCAGGAGTCCACCGGGGCATTCTCGCCCAGCGCCGCCTTGACCTTGTCGATGTTGTAGCCGATGCCGGTGCTGCCCCACAGGTAGGGGAAGCCGTAGCGGTTGCCCGGGTCGTTGACTTCCAGCGCCTTGAGCAGCACCGGGTTGAGGTTCTTCCAGTTGGGCAACTGGCGCTTGTCCAGCGCCTTGAGCGCCTTGCCCTGGATCTGCCGGGCCATGAAGTGGTTGGAGGGGAACACCACGTCGTAGCCCGAATTGCCGGTCATCAGCTTGCCGTCGAGGGTCTCGTTGCTGTCGAACACGTCATAGGTGGGCACGATGCCGCTGGCGGCCTGGAAGTTCTTCAGGGTGTCGGGGGCGATGTAGCTGGACCAGTTGTAGATTTTTACCGAGTCGGCCGCCTGGGCGATGGAGGCGGCCAGCAACAGCGGGGCGAAGAGCAATGGGCGCATGTCCGGATTCCTTGCTTGGTCTGTTTTTGTCGAAGGAGGCAGGCGATCAAAGGATCAGAAAATCAATACGTAGGTCTTGCGCACGGTCTCGTGGATATCCCAGATACCGGTGCTGTTGGCCGGCAACATCAGTGCGTCGCCGGCTTCTATGGTCAGCGGCTCGCCGCCATCGGGGGTGAAGGTGCAGCGGCCCTTGATGAAGTGGCAGAACTCCTGCTGCTCGATCTGGCGCCGCCAGCGGCCCGGGGTACATTCCCAGATGCCGGTTTCGACGCCGTCGTTGCGCTCCACGCAGGTCACCGAGGTGACCGCCACCGGCTCGCCCAGGGGCACGGCCACCGGGTTTGACTGTTCGAGAGCGACGCTATGGGTGTGCTTGAACTGGGTAATGCGCATGCCGGTGTTCCTGTGCAGGGGGAAGTCAGTGCATCAGGCTTTCCATGAAGTCCGCCACACCGCTGGCCAGGCGCCGGCGCCAGGGGGCGCTGGCCGGGTTGGCAAGGGTCTGGTCTTCGTGGACGAAGCTCTTGATGATCGCGTTGTAGCCGAGCCAGCGGCACGGCTCGGGCTCCCAGCGCGCCAGGCTGTTCAGGCGCGCCGCGGGGTGTACCCAGGGCTGGGCGGTGAGTGCGTTGCGTTGGCCCAGGATCAGCGCCGCCACGGTGCGCCCGCCCAGGTTGCTGGCGCCCACGCCTTCGCCGCCATAGCCGCCGGCCAGGGCGATTCCCTGATCGGCATCGCACAGCATGTGCGGGCGAAAGCGCCGCGCCATGCCCAGGTTGCCGCCCCAGGCGTGGGTGATGTCGACGTTCTTGAGCTGCGGAAACAGCTCGCCGAACAGGTAGCGGCGCAGGCCGATTTCGCTGTCGCTGAGGGTGAAGTCTTCGCGCAGGCGCCCGGCGAAGCGATAGCCGCCGCGGGCGCCGAACACCAGGCGGTTGTCGGCACTGCGCTGGCCGTAGGTGACCTGGCGGCTGTTTTCGCTGAAGGCCTGACCGGCGTTCAGGCCGATCTGCTCCCACACCTGCTCAGGCAGCGGCTCGGTGGCCACCAGCAGGCTCTGTACCGGCAACTGATAGCGACCCAGCGGCGGCAGCCCGACGGCATAGCCTTCCACCGCCGGCACCACCCACTGGCAGCGCAACTGTGCCTGGGCGGTGCGTACCTGCCCCTTGTGCCAGTCGATGACCGGGCTGTTCTCGTAGAGCTTCACCCCCAGACGCTCGACGGCCCGGGCCAGGCCGCGCACCAGTTTGGCCGGGTGCACGGTGGCCACGTTCGGCGTGTAGATCGCCCCATAGGGCTTGGCGATGCGCAGCTGCGCGGCCAGCTCGACCGGGCTCAGCCAGCGATACTCGGCCTCGTTCAGGCCCTGCCGGTAGAGCTTTTGCAGGTAACTGCGCAGGCTCGCTTCCTGCTCGGGGTAGCGCGCCGCGCAATAAAGGGCGCCGCCCTTGCGGTAGTCGCAGTGGATGCCTTCGCGCTCGAGTACCGTTTCCACTTCGTCAGGGATGCCGTGCAGCAGGTCATAGGCGTCGCGGCGCTGTTCGGGGGAGCAATCGGCCAGCAGGCGGTCTTCGCCCAGCAGGTTGCCCATCAGCCAGCCGCCGTTACGCCCCGAGGCGCCGAAGCCTGCGATGTTGGCCTCGACGATGGCGATGTTCAGGTGCGGTGCCTGGCGCTTGAGGTAGTAGGCGCTCCACAGGCCCGTGTAGCCGGCGCCGATGATGCATACATCCACGTCCAGGTCCTGGCGCAACGCCGGGCGCGCGATCAGCGGCTCGTCAAGCTGGTCCATCCAAAGGCTGATACTGCGCCATGCCTGCATTGTGTTCGGCTCCACATCCGTAACGGTGTGGGCCGATGCTAGGGCTGGGCGGGCGGATTGTCTTGCGTGCGTGTCCGCAGAGAAATCTGTTGCACGTAGGCCTTGGGCGACAGGCCGGTGTGCTGGCGAAAGCACTTGTAGAACGCCGACAGTGAATTGAAGCCGGCGGCGAAGGCCAGGTCATCGACCTTGGGCGCCGGGCCTGCGCGTTCCAGTTCAGCCAGCAGATGCTGCAGGCGGGCCTGGTTGACGTAGCGGTAGAAGCTCTGGCCCAGCACCTGGTTGAGCAGGTAGGAGATCTGGTTGCGGCTGTAGCCGCACTCGCGGGCGACCTGTTGCAGGTCCAGTTGCGGGTCCAGATAGGGCTGGCGACGGGTGAAGTAGTGCTGCAGGTCCTGGGCCATGAAGCTCAGCTGGCGCGGTGACAGGCCCAGGCGGCTGGTGGCCGGGCGCAGGCTGGGGTGGCCGGTGTGGCGTGAAGGCTCGCGCACCAGCGAGGCGTATTCGTTGACCTGCCAGATCAGGCCGTCGCGCACGGTGATGGCCTCGCTGGCACGAAACGCGGTGATGCCGTCGCCGCCGCGCAGCGTTACCTGGTACTGGATGAAGGCGGTGCAGCCGTCGGTGCGGATGCGGTCGCTGTGCACGATGTCCTCGCCGTCCTGGCGCGGCATGCTGGCGGCCACGTATTCGCGCAGCTCGGCCAGGTGCAGTACGCGGTTCTGGAAGAAGTCGTTGTACTGGATGTCGGGGTGATAGAGCGCCATCACGCCGTCGAGGTCGCGGTGTTTCCAGCACAGGTGGTAGCGCAGCACGGTGGCGGCGGTTTCGGCGGTGTGTTCGGGGCCGTCGGGGATCGGGTGTGCGGCCATGGGGCTGGCTCATTGGAGGTAGGAAAGCAGAATACCTGCAGGGCCCTATCGCGGGTCAAGCCCGCTCCCACAAGGACAGCAGTGATCCGTGTGGGAGCGGGCTCGACCCGCGATTGCTGGCGCAGCGGTTCTAGAGAAACTGCTCCGCATAGTGGCACGCCACCTGCCGTGTACCCACTGGCCGGAACGCCGGCTCTTCACTGGCACAGCGCTCGGTGGCATACGGGCAACGCTTGTGGAACGCGCACCCCGGCGGTGGGTTCAGCGGGTTGGGCAGCTCGCCCACGATCCTGATCTTTGGCTTGAGCGGGTCGGGGTGAATGGTCGGGGTCGCCGACAGCAGGGCCTGGGTATAAGGGTGCAAAGGCCTGGCATAGATATCCTCCTTGGGCCCCATTTCCGCCGGGCGCCCCAGGTACATCACCAGTACCTGGTCGGCCACATGCCGCACCACCGCCAGGTTGTGCGAGATGAACACGTAGGCGGTGTTGAACTCCTTCTGCAGGTCCATGAACAGGTTCAGCACCTGCGCCTGGATCGACACGTCCAGCGCCGAGGTCGGCTCGTCCGCCACCAGCACCTTGGGTTGCAGCATCATGGCCCGCGCCAGGGCGATGCGCTGGCGCTGGCCACCGGAGAACATGTGCGGGTAGCGCTGGTAGTGCTCGGGCCGCAGGCCCACCTGCTGCATCATCGCCTGCACCTTCTCGCGGCGTTCGGCCCTGGACAGCCGGGTGTTGATCAGCAGCGGCTCGGCCAGTTGGTCACCGACCTTCTGGCGCGGGTTGAGCGAAGCATAGGGGCTCTGGAACACCATCTGCACATCGCGGCGCAGTTGCCGGCGCTGCTGCTTGCTGGCACCGGCCACCTCCTGCCCGGCGATCTGCAACGAGCCCGACGACGGTTCCTCGATCAGGGTCAGGGCGCGGGCCAGGGTCGACTTGCCGCAGCCGGATTCGCCGACCACGGCCAGGGTCTTGCCGGCCTCCAGTTCGAACGACACCCCATTGAGGGCGCGTACCAGGGCATGGCCCTTGAACAGGCCCAGGGACACTTCGTAATGACGGGTGAGGTCACGGGCGGTCAGTACGACGCTCATCACGCCACCTCCTGGTTGAGCGGGTAGAAGCAGCGGGCCAGGCTGTGGGCCTTGGGGTCCAGGCTCGGACGCTGCTGGCGGCAGTGGTCCTGCACGTAGGGGCAGCGCGGCGACAGCAGGCAGCCGTGGGGCCGGTCGTAGCGTCCGGGCACGATGCCGGGCAGGGTCGCCAGGCGCTCGGCGCCTTCGCTGTGCTCGGGGATCGCTGCCAGCAGGGCTTCGCTGTAGGGGTGCGCAGGCACCTCGAACAGCTCGGGCACCTGGCCGACTTCCACTGCCTGGCCGGCATACATCACGCACACGCGGCGGGCGGTTTCGGCCACCACGGCAAGGTCGTGGGTAATCAGGATCAGCGCCATGTCCTGCTCTTTCTGCAGGTTGAGCAGCAGCTCCATGATCTGCGCCTGAATGGTCACGTCCAGCGCCGTGGTGGGCTCGTCGGCGATCAGCAGCTTGGGTTCGCCGGCAATCGCCATGGCGATTGCCACGCGCTGGCTCATGCCGCCGGAGAGTTGGTGGGGGTAGGCATCCAGGCGGCTTTCCGGGGCCGGGATCTCGACCTTCTTCAGCAGCTCCAGCGCACGCTGGCGCGCCGCCTTGCCGCGCAGCCCCAGGTGCTGGCGCAGCACCTCCTCGATCTGGAAACCCACGGTGTAGCTGGGGTTGAGTGCGGTCATGGGGTCCTGGAAGACCATCGCCATGTCCTTGCCGACCACCTTGCGCCGCTGCCGGCCGCTCAGAGTGAGCATGTCGCTGCCGTTGAAGGTCAAGGCGTCGGCGGTGATGCGCCCGGGGGCGTCGATCAGGCCCATCAGCGCCATCATGGTCACCGACTTGCCCGAGCCGGACTCGCCGACAATCGCCAGCACCTCGCCCTTTTCCACGTTCAGGTCGAGGCCGTCGACCACCGGTACCGCCGAGGCGTCGCCGAAGCGCACGCTCAGGTTCTTGATGTGTAGAAGTGACATGGGCTTCTCCTCAGGCGGCATTCTTGAGTTTCGGGTCCAGCGCATCGCGCAGCCCGTCGCCCATCAGGTTGATTGCCAGCACGCTGAGCAGGATGGTCAGGCCCGGCAGGCTGACCACCCACCAGGCGCGTTCGATGTAGTCGCGGGCCGAGGCCAGCATGGTGCCCCACTCCGGGGTCGGCGGTTGCACGCCCAGGCCCAGGAAGCCCAGCGCGGCGGCATCGAGAATCGCCGAACTGAAACTCAGGGTGGCCTGCACGATCAGCGGCGCCATGCAGTTGGGCAGCACGGTGACGAACATCAGGCGCGGCAAGCGTGCCCCGGCCAGGCGTGCGGCGGTGACGTAGTCGCGGTTCAGCTCGCCCATCACCGCGGCGCGGGTCAGGCGCACGTAGGCCGGCAGCGAGACGATGGCGATGGCGATCACGGTGTTGATCAGGCCAGGGCCCAGGATCGCCACGATGGCCACCGCCAGCAGCAGCGAGGGCAGCGCCAGCATCACGTCCATCAGGCGCATGATGGACGGGCCAAGCAGGCGCGGGAAAAACCCGGCCAGCAGGCCCAGCAGCACGCCCGGGATCAGCGAGATCAGTACCGACGACAGGCCGATCAGCAGCGACAGGCGCGAACCCTGGATCAGCCGCGAGAGCAGGTCGCGGCCCAGCTCGTCGGTACCCAGCAGAAACTGCCACTGGCCGCCTTCGAGCCATACCGGCGGGGTCAGCAGGAAGTCGCGGTACTGCTCGCTGGGGTTGTGCGGCGCCACCCACGGGGCGAACAGCGCGCAGAACACGATCAGGCACATGAACAGCAGGCCGGCCACCGCGCCCTTGTTGCGCGAGAAGGCGTGCCAGAATTCCTTGTAGGGGGAGGGGTAGAGCAGGCTCTGGTCGAGCGGCGCGGCGTCGACGGCAGCGTTTTTTGCAAGCGGATTGGTCATGAGCGAAGGCCTCAGCGCTGATGTCGGATGCGTGGGTTGGCCAGGCCGTAGAGGATGTCCACGACGAAGTTGACCAGGATCACCAGGCAGGCAATCAACAGGATGCCGTTCTGTACCACGGGGTAGTCACGGGCGCCGATGGCTTCGATCAGCCATTTGCCGATGCCCGGCCAGGAAAAGATGGTTTCGGTAAGCACCGCGCCACCGAGCAACGTGCCGACCTGCAGGCCGACCACCGTAAGCACCGGGATCAGCGCGTTGCGCAGGCCGTGCACGAACACCACCCGTGCCGGCGACAGGCCCTTGGCCCGTGCGGTGCGGATGTAGTCCTCGCGCAGCACTTCGAGCATCGAGGAGCGGGTCATGCGTGCGATCACCGCCAGCGGGATGGTGCCGAGCACGATGGCCGGCAGGATCAGGTGCATCAACGCGTCCTTGAACGCGCCTTCCTCGTCGCTGAGCAGGGTGTCGATGAGCATGAAGCCGGTGGTCGGCTCGATGTCGTAGAGCAGGTCGATGCGCCCGGACACCGGCGTCCAGCCCAACCCGACCGAGAAGAACATGATCAGGATCAGGCCCCACCAGAAGATCGGCATCGAGTAGCCGGCCAGGGAGATGCCCATGACCCCGTGATCGAACAGCGAGCCGCGCTTGAGCGCGGCGATCACCCCGGCCAGCAGCCCGACGATGCCGGCGAACAGCAGCGCGGCCATGGCCAGTTCGAGGGTGGCGGGGAACAGCGCGAGAAACTCGTGCCACACGCTTTCGCGGGTACGCAGCGACTCGCCCAGGTCGCCCTGGGCCAGCTTGCCGACGTAGTCCAGGTACTGCTGCGCCAGCGGCTTGTTCAGGCCGAGCCGTTCCATGGCCTGAGCGTGCATCTCGGGGTCGACCCTGCGTTCGCCCATCATCACCTCCACCGGGTCACCGGGGATCAGGCGTATGAGCGCGAACGTGAGCAGGGTGATGCCGAAGAACGACGGGATCAACAGGCCCAGACGCCGTGCAATAAAACTAAACATCGTGTGGTGTACCTCATCAGCCTAAGGCATGCCTGCGAGCGCCCGGGGGCGGGCGCTGCAAGCGTTATCGTTCTACTTCACCCGCGTGGTGGCGAAGTTGTTGTTGGTCATCGGGTTGATGACGTAGCCCTCGACGTTCTCGCGCAGGGCGGTGAACACCTTCGGGTGGGCCATGTTGATCCACGGTTTGGCCTCATCGTACACCGCCAGTGCCTGGACATAGAGTGCGGCGCGTTGATCGGGGTCGGCGGTTTCGCGGGCGTGGTCGATCAGCACCTGGAATCGCGGGTTGCACCAGCGTGCGTAGTTTTCCCCATTCTTCGCTGCGGCGCAGCTGAGCAGCGGGGTCAGGAAGTTGTCCGGGTCGCCGTTGTCGCCCGCCCAGCCGGCCGACACCATGTCGGCTTCGCCGGCCTTGGCGCGGCGCAGCATCTCGGCCCATTCCATCACGCGGATGTCGACCTTCAGGCCGACCTGGGCGAGGTCGGCCTGAAGCATCTCGGCGCTCAGGCGCGGGTTGGGGTTGGTGGGCCCGCCGCCGTTGCGGGTGAACAGGGTGAGCACGGTGCCTTCGGGTACGCCGGCCTCCTTGAGCAGCGCGCGGGCCTGGTCCAGGTCGCGGGGCGGGTTGCGGTTCTGGCTGTTGTAGCCCATCAGGGTCGGCGGGTAGGGGTTCACCGCCAGCAGGGCGTTGCCCTTGCCGAACAGTTGCTCGACATGGTGTTCGCGGTCGAAGGCCAGGTTGATGGCGCGCCGTACGCGCACGTCGCTCAGGTACCTGTGCTCGGTGTTGAGCGAGATGTAGCCGGTGGTCAGGGCCTCCATTTCGGCCACCTTCAGGCGCGCGTCGGCCTGGATGCCGGGTATGTCGTCGGGCTTGGGGTACAGCGCCACCTGGCATTCGTTGGCGCGCAGCTTCTGCAGGCGCACGTTGTTGTCGGGGGTGATGGCGAAGATCAGCGCATCGCTCGGCGGCTTGCCGCGAAAGTAGTCCGGGTTGGGCCTGTAGCGCACCTGCGCGTCCTTGTTGTAGCGCTGGAAGATGAACGGTCCGGTGCCGACCGGCTTGCTGTTGAGTTCGGTGGTGGTGCCGGCCTTGAGCAACTGGTCGGCGTATTCGGCGGAATAGATCGAGGTGAAGGCCATGGCCAGGTCGCGCAGAAACGGTGCCTCGGGGCGGGTCAGGTGAAACGCCACGGTGTGCGGGTCGAGCTTTTCCACCGACTTGAGCAGGTGCTGGAAACCCATGCTCTCGAAATAGGGGAAGCCGATGCTGGTCTTGTCGTGCCAGGGGTGGGCGGGGTCGAGCTGGCGCTGGAAGCTCCACAGCACGTCGTCGGCGTTCAGGTCGCGGGTGGGGGTGAAGTAGTCGGTGGTGTGGAACCTGACCCCGCTGCGCAGGTGAAAGGTGTAGGTCAGGCCGTCGGGGCTGACCTCCCAGCGTTCGGCCAGGGCCGGCTGCACCTCGGTGGTGCCGGGCTTGAAGTCCACCAGGCGGTTGAACAGGGTTTCTGCGGCGGCATCGGCGGTGACGGCCGTGGTGTACTGCACGATGTCGAAGCCCTCGGGGCTGGCCTCGGTGCACACCACCAGGGGCTTGGCCATCAGCGGGGCTGCGGCGCTCAACAGGATGGCTGCAAGGGCAGCCTGTAGGGTTGATTGTTTCATGACACTTCCCTGCATTCGATTAAACCAGCGTAGCCATCGCGGCCGATTCGGCGAATCGGCCGCGACCTGCCGCCCTAGAGGATGTTGAACGGAATGGTTGTGACCACGCGCACCTCGTTCAGGCTCCCGTCACCCTGCAATTTGCTGGCGCGGTGGGTGGTGTAGGTGGCGCGCACGGTGGTGTCCTTGAACGCGCCGCCTTGTACGGCATAGCTGGTGCCGATGCCCCATTCGTCGTGGTGCTCGCCGTCGAGGTTCTTCACGTCGTAGCCACCGCCCTTGTAATGGGTGCCGTCGATGCCCCAGCCGCGGGCGTTGTACAGGTTGAACTTGAGGCCGGGCACGCCGAAGGGGGCCATGTTCAGCACGTAGCCGATCTGCAGTGATTTCTCGTTGGGGCCGTTGAAATCCGACAGCAGCGAGTTGGCCAGGAAGATCGCGTTGGTGTCGTGCAGGTAGTCGAAGTACTCGTTGCCGTTGACCTGCTGGTAGGCGACCGACACGGTGTGCGCCTGGTGGGTCAGGGCCAGCGACAGGCTGAAGGTGTCGTTGTCGATGGCGCCCAGCTTGCTCTGGCCGGCGTCGCGGGTCTTGTAGTAGTTGAGCCCGGTGTTCAGGCCCAGCACCGCGTTGTCGCCCAGCAGGTGGTTGGCGCCGAAGTAGTACTGGTTCCACAGGTCCTCGACCTTGGACACGTAGAGGCTGGTGCTCAGGCTCTGCAGCGGCTGGTAGTTGACCCCGGCCATGCTGACCCGGTCGGTGAACTGGCGGGAATCGCCATACTCGGAGCGAAACTTGCTCTGGCCCTGCTCGGTACGCATCGACACGCGGTCGAAGGTGCCCAGGTCGAAGCTCAGGTTGTCGAACTCGGCGCTGTGCAGGCTCACGCCCTGGAAGCTGGAGGGCAGTGCGCGGTTGCCGATGTAGGCGATCACCGGGGTGTCGATGGACTGGCGGCCGGCGGTGAGGGTGGTGTTGGACACCCGGGCCTTGAGGTTGGCCAGGCCGACCTTGCTCCACTGGTCGAGTACCTCGCCGTCGCTGTGGGTGAGGGTGCGGTTGTTCGGCCCGGCCACGCTGGCGCGACCGCGCTGCAGGGCCACCGCGTTGTACAGCGCCACTTCGGTGCTCAGGCCCACGGTGCCCTCGGTGAAGCCGGAGGTGTAGTTGAGGAGGGTGCCCTGGACCCAGTTGTCGCGGCTGCTGGTGGGGTGGCGGCTGCCGTCGCGCTTGCTGTACGACCACAGTGGCCCGCGGGTGGCGTGCTCGTGGGCGTACCAGTTGCGGGTCGAGCCGGACAGGCGCTGGCCGTCGAGAAAGCCGCTGGCCTGGGCCTGGTCGGAGGTGGTGCGCAGGGTAAGCGCAACGAAATCCTGGCTGACGGGCTCGGCCTGGGCCAGCGCGCTCAGGCCGCCAAGTGCCAGGCAAAGTGCTGCGTGTCGGGTAGGTCTCAAGGTGATGCTCCTTTGCATGTTTTTATTAGCCGCCGGGCCTCGTGAGCCCGGCGGGTGCGGCGGTGAACCTTGGGAGGGGGCGGGCAGAGGTCAGTCGACGCTGACGCCCGAAAAACTGTTGCGCCCGAACGGGCTGACCTTGAAGTCCTGTACCCGGACGCTCAGCGGTTGATGCACGGTGGAGTGGGCGACCGGGGTGATCGGCACCTGCTGCTTCATGCGCTGCTGGGCCTGCTGGTACAGCGCGGTGCGCGCGGCGGGGTCGGTGATGCGCTTGGCCTGCTGCACCAGGGCGTCGTATTCGGGGTCGCACCACATCGACACGTTGTTGCTGCCGATGGCACCGCAGCTGTAGAGGGTGCCCATCCAGTTGTCGGGGTCGCCGTTGTCGCCGGTCCAGCCCAGCAGCATCACGTCGTGCTCGCCGTTCTTGGTGCGCTTGATGTACTCGCCCCATTCGTAGCTGACGATCTTCACGTCCAGCCCGACCTTGCCCCAGTCGGCCTGGAGCATCTCGGCCATCAGCTTGGCGTTGGGGTTGTAGGGGCGCTGCACCGGCATGGCCCACAGGGTGATGGGCGTGCCGGGCTTGACCCCGGCGGCGGCCAGCAGGGCGCGGGCCTTGTCGGGGTCGTAGCCGGCATCGCGGATGCTCGGGTCGTAGGACCACTGGGTGGGCGGCATGAAGTTCACGGCCAGTTGGCCGGCATCCTGGTACACCGCCTTGACGATGGCCGCCTTGTTCACCGCCATGTCCATGGCCTGGCGCACCTGCAGCTGGTCGAACGGCGGGTGCTGCACGTTGTAGGCGATGTAGCCCAGGTTGAAGCCGGACTGGTCGAGCATGTTGATCTTCGGGTCGGCGGCCAGGGCCTTGAGGTCGGCGGGGCGCGGGTTGACGGTGACCTGGCATTCCCCCTTGCGCAGCTTCTGCACCCGCACCGAGGCGTCGGTGTTGATCGAGAAGATCAGCTGGTCGAGCCTGACCTGCTGCGGGTCCCAGTAGTCGGGGTTGGCCCGGTAGCGGATCTGCGCATCCTTCTGGTAGCGCTGGAACACGAAGGGGCCGGTGCCGATCGGCTTCTGGTCGAAGTCGCTGAGCCGCCCGCTGGCCATCAGCTGGGTGGCGTATTCGGCAGAGACGATCGAGGCAAAGCCCATGGCCAGGTTCTGGATGAAGGCGGCATCGACGCTGTTGAGGGTGAAGACCACCGTGTAGGGGTCACGCTTTTCGACCCGGGCGATGTTCTTGTCCAGGTCCATGCTGACGAAGTAGGGGAACTCGGCCGGGTAGGCCACGCGAAACGGGTGCTGCGGGTCGAGCATGCGCTGGAAGGTGAGCAGCACGTCGTCGGCGTTGAAGTCGCGGGTGGGGGTGAAGTCCTTGTTGGCGTGGAACTTCACGCCCTGGCGCAGGCGGAAGGTATAGGTCAGGCCGTCATCGGAAACGTCCCAGCCGGTCGCCAGCGAGGGGATGACGCGGGTGGCGCCGCGTTCGAATTCTACCAGGCCGTTGTACAGCGGCTCGGCGGCGTCGTTTTCGATGGAGGTGGTGTACTGGGCGATATCGAAGCCGCCCGGGCTGCCCTCGGAGCAGAACACCAGGTTGCCCTTGGCCAGGGCTGTCGGGCCATAGGCCAGTGCCCCCAGGCCCAGCAGTGCGGCGAAAACCGGAGAAATACGCATGCGGTCCCATTCCTTTGTTGTTGTACGAGGCGTGGGGGCGCGGCGACAGCAGGGTGCCAGCACCACCACGCGCTCCACGGTAGGGACGCGGGCGGCGGGCGTGCAGGTAAGGAAGTGGGTGTGAGGCGTGGGAAAAATCTTGGTGTGGTGTCGTAATTTTCAAGCAGGTATCAGTGCCCCGCGTGCACCGATGAGCTCGGCGCCCGCAGGGACAGGCTAAACATCGCGTTGCGTGTCTATTGGCTGACGCTTACGCCGTAGAAGGCATTCAGGCCGAAGGGGCTGATCTTGAAGTCCTGCACGGTCTTGCGCATCGGCTGGTACACCGTGGAATGGGCGATCGGGGTGATCGGCACCTGCGCCTTGATGATGTGCTGCGCCTGCTTGTACAGCTCGGTGCGTCGGGCCTGGTCGGGGGTGGCCTTGGCCTGCTTGATCAGCGCGTCGTAGGCGGGGTCGCACCATTTGGAGAAGTTGTTGCCGTTCACCGCGTCGCAGCCGTAGAGGGTGCCCAGCCAGTTGTCCGGGTCGCCGTTGTCGCCGCTCCAGCCGATCAGCATGGCGCCGTTCTCACCGGCCTTGGCGCGCTTCATGTATTCGCCCCACTCGTAGCTGACGATGCTGGCCTTGATGCCGATCTTCGCCCAGTCGGCCTGGATCATCTCGGCCATGAGCCGGGCGTTGGGGTTGTAGGGGCGTTGCACCGGCATGGCCCACAGGGTGATCTCGGTGCCCTCCCTGACCCCGGCCTCCTGCACCAGCGCCTTGGCTTTGGCCGGGTCGTAGGGCACGTCCTTGATGGTGTCGTCGTAGCTCCACTGGGTGGGCGGCATGGCATTGACAGCCAGCTGCCCCGCGCCCTGGTACACCGCGTCGATGATCTGCTGCTTGTTCACCGCCATGTCCAGGGCCTGGCGCACCTTGAGCTGGGCCATGGGGTTGGGCGCGGTGGTGCCCTTGATCGGGTCGGTCACGTTGTAGGCGATGTAGCCCAGGTTGAAGCCTGCCTGGTGCGGCAGGTTCAGGTTGGGGTCCGCTTCCAGCGACTTGAGGTCGGCCGGGCGCGGGAACAGGGTGATCTGGCATTCGTTCTTCTTGAGCTTCTGCATGCGCACCGACGGGTCGGTGGTGATGGCGAAGATCAGGTTGTCGATCTTCACGTCCTGCGGTTGCCAGTAGGTCTTGTTGCCCTTGAAGCGGATCTGCGCGTCTTTCTGGTACTTGGCGAACACGAAGGGGCCGGTGCCGATCGGCTTCTGGTTGATGTCGGCCGGCTTGCCCTGCTTGAGCAGTTGCTCGGCGTATTCGGCGGACTGGATCGAGGCGAAGCTCATGGCCATGTTCTGGATGAACGCGGCGTCCACGCTGGCCAGGGTGAACCTGACCGTGTGTTCGTCGAGTTTTTCGAGCTTGACGATGTTCTTGTCCATGCCCATGTCGGTGAAGTAGGGGAACTCGGTGGGGTAGGCCTTGCGAAACGGCAGGTTCCTGTCGAGCATGCGGTTGAAGGTGAACAGCACGTCATCGGCGTTGAAGGGGCGGCTGGGCTTGAAGTAGTCGGTGCTGTGGAACTGCACGCCTTCGCGCAGGTGGAAGGTGTAGCTCAGGCCGTCGTCGCTGATGTCCCAGCGTGTGGCAAGCCCGGGGATCACCGCCGTACCGCCGCGTTCGAACTGGCTGAGGCGGTTGAAGACGGTCTCGGCCGAGGCGTCGAAGTCGGTACTGGTGGTGTACTGGCCCGGGTCGAAGCCCGCCGGGCTGCCCTCGGAGCAGAACACCAGGTTGCTGGCCGCATGGGCCAGCGGTGCGCCGGCCAGCAGGCCTGCGCCGAGCAGGTAGGGAAGGACCGCGTGTTTGAGCATTGTTGGCCTCATCGATGTCATTGGTGCGCCGGGCGGCCAGTGGGGCCGCTCGGCGGGCAGGGAGGCTGGCCTGTTGACCAGCGCGACCCTCAAACCATAGCTGACAGCGATGCAGGCGTTGCCCGCAGGTGAATCAGGGCATCAGCACTTCGATGGTGCCGTCGGCGCTGAGGCTGACCTGGCTGGTACCGGCTTCGATTTCCGGGCTTGGCGCGGCTTCGGCGTCCATGCTGGCCTTCATCATCATGGCCCCGCGGGCGTAGGGGTGCGGGTAGCCGCTGCTGTTGAGGTTCAGGTTGACCACCTTGTAGCCCTTGCCGCCGAGGGCTTCGGTGGTCAGCTGGGCGCGGGCCTTGAAGGCGTCGATGGCATCCTTGAGCAGGGCGTCTTCGCTGCTCTTGCGGGTGGCCGGGGCGATGGCGAAATCCATCCCGCCCATCTTCAGGTCCTGCAGCAGCTCGCCGGTGAGCTTGGACAGCGCCGGGAAGTTCGCGCTTTCCAGGCGCAGCTCGGCACGTTCGCGCCAGCCGGTGATCTTCTGGTTCTTGTTGTCGTAGATCGGGTAGCTGTTGCGGCTGTCCTGGCTGAGCTTGACGTCCTTGACCGCACGGGCCTTTTCCAGCGCCTTGTTCATGCTGGTGGTGATCTCGTTGGCCAGCTTGGCCGGGTCGGTGTTCTGCGCCTCGGTGTACAGGGTCACGACCATCAGGTCGCGGGCGACTTCCTTGCTGGCTTCGGCGCGCAGTGAGACTTGGTTGTAGCGAGGCTCGTCGGCCAGTGCCGCAAAGCTGGCAAACAGGCCGGTCGCGAGGACGAGGGTGGTACTGGCGCGAGACACAGTGTGCATGGGCAACTCCTTGAAATTGAGGCGTGGCGGCGGTCGATCCCGACCACGCAGACCCCATCAGACTCGCACAAACCGACGAGGTTCAAAAAGCCATCATCGATGCCGGTGTGCCTGTGGCGCTTTGCCGCATTGCTGCAGCGCGGGGTGCAGCTTGGGTATACTCGCCACGATTCACCTGGAGCACTCATCAGGAGAGCTCATGCTCGCCCCCGTACTCATGCTGTCTGCCACACGTCAGAACCTCTGGCGCCTGACCTTCATCCGCACCCTGGTGCTGGCCGCCCAGGCCGGTTCGGTGGCGGTCGCCTACTGGACCGAACTGCTGCCACTGCCGTGGCTGGCGCTGAGCATCACCCTGGGGTTCTCCATGGTGCTGTGCGTGCTCACGGCCATCCGGCTGCGCACCTCGCTGCCGGTCACCGAGCTGGAGTATGCGGTGCAGCTGGCCTGCGACCTGCTGATCCACAGTGCGCTGCTGTATTTTTCCGGGGGCTCGACCAACCCCTTCGTGTCCTATTACCTGGTGCCCCTGGCGATTGCCGCGGTGACGCTGCCATGGCTGTATTCGCTGATTCTGTCGGGCATTGCGCTGGTGGCCTACACCCTGCTGCTGGTGCAGTACTTCCCGCTCGAAACCTTCCCCATGGCCCGCGAGAAGATGCAGATCTACGGCATGTGGCTGAGTTTTGCCCTGGCCGCCGGGGTGATCACCTTCTTTGCCGCCAAGATGGCCGAAGAGCTGCGTCGCCAGCAGCAGTTCCAGGCCCAGCGCCGCGAGGAAGGCCTGCGCGACCAGCAACTGCTGGCCGTGGCCACCCAGGCCGCCGGTGCCGCCCATGAGCTGGGTACGCCGCTGGCGACCATGAGCGTGCTGATCAACGAGATGCGCCAGGACCACACCGACCCGCTGCTGCAGGAAGACCTGGAGACGCTGCAGGAGCAGGTCAAGCAGTGCAAGCACACCTTGCAGAACCTGGTGCGCGCCGCCGAGGCCAACCGGCGCATGGCGGTGCAAGAGCAGGAGGCGAGCTTCTGGCTGGACGAGGCGCTCAACCGCTGGCACCTGATGCGCCCCGAGGCCAGCTATCGCTTCCAGCGCCTGGGGCAGGGTACGGTGCCGCGCCTGGCGCCGCCGCCGGACCTGACCCAGGCCCTGCTGAACCTGTTGAACAATGCAGCCGATGCCTGCCCCAATGACCTGGAGGTGTACCTGGACTGGGACGCCGAGGACATCGTGATCAGCATTCGCGACCATGGCCCCGGCGTGCCGGTGGCGATCGCCGAGCAGATCGGCAAACCCTTCTTTACCACCAAGGGCAAGGGCTTCGGCCTGGGCCTGTTCTTGAGCAAGGCCAGCGTGACCCGTGCTGGCGGCTCGGTAAAACTCTATAGTCATGAGGAAGGCGGTACGCTCACCGAGCTGCGCCTGCCGCGTGACGCGCGAGGAGACGTGTGATGAGTGATGAAATTCAGGCTGAAGGCGAAGAGCTGCCGCACCTGCTGCTGGTGGATGACGACGCCACGTTTACCCGGGTGATGGCCCGGGCCATGAGCCGGCGCGGGTTTCGCGTGAGCACGGCGGGTTCTGCCGAAGAGGGCCTGCAGATTGCCCAGCAGGACGTGCCGGACTACGCCACGCTGGACCTGAAGATGGAGGGCGACTCCGGGCTGGTGCTGCTGCCCAAGCTGCTGGAGCTGGACCCGGAGATGCGCGTGGTGATCCTCACCGGCTATTCGAGCATTGCCACCGCGGTGGAGGCGATCAAGCGCGGCGCCTGCAATTACCTGTGCAAGCCGGCCGATGCCGACGACGTGCTGGCGGCGCTGGCGTCCGAGCACGCCGACCTGGACACGCTGGTACCGGAAAACCCGATGTCGGTGGACCGCCTGCAGTGGGAGCACATCCAGCGTGTGCTGACCGAGCATGAGGGCAATATCTCGGCCACGGCGCGGGCGCTGGGCATGCACCGGCGTACCCTGCAGCGCAAATTGCAGAAGCGCCCGGTTCGGCGCTGAACCTCAGGGCCTCTTCGCCGGCAAGGCCGGCGAAGAGGCTGCGTGGCAGCCCCAAGGTTGACGTATGATTAGCTCCCTAACGACGCCGACGGGACCACCTGCATGCTCGCCCTTTTTCTCCAGACCCTGAACATCACCGCGCCGGTGTTCGCGATGATGTTCATGGGCGTGCTGCTGCGCCGCATCAACGCCATCAACGACAGCTTCATCCAGACCGCCTCGGCCCTGGTGTTCAACGTGAGCATGCCGGCGCTGCTGTTTCTGGGCATCTACCACGCCGATCTCGAGGCGGCGGTCCAGCCCTCGCTGCTGCTGTACTTCACCGTCGCCACCCTGGGCAGTTTCGGCCTGGCCTGGCTGATCGCGATCTGGCGCTGCCCCCGTGAAGATCGCGGCATCTACGCCCAGGGCGGCTTTCGCGGCAACAATGCGGTCATCGGCCTGGCGCTGGCCGGGAGCATGTACGGCGATCATGGCATCTCCATCGGCGCGGTGCTGGCCGGGCTGGTGATCCTGCTCTACAACTCGCTGTCGGCCGTGGTGCTGGCGGTGTACAGCCCGACCATCAAGTCCGACCCCTGGAGCATCCTCAAGAGCATCCTGCGCAACCCGCTGATCATCAGTGTGCTGGTGGCCGGCGTGCTGGCGTATGCCAAGGTGGGGCTGCCCAACTGGCTGCTGACCTCCGGTGACTACCTGGCGCAGATGACCCTGCCGCTGGCGCTGATCTGCATCGGCGGCACGCTGTCGATGGCCTCGTTGCACGCCAGCGGGCGCATGGCGCTGAGTGCCAGCCTGGTAAAGATGGTGTGGCTGCCGCTGCTGGCCACCTTCGGCGCCTGGCTGTGCGGCTTTCGCGGCGCGGAGCTGGGGGTGCTGTTCCTGTACATCGCCAGCCCCACCGCCGCGTCCAGCTACGTGATGGCGCGCGCGGCCAACGGCAATCACCAGCTGGCCGCCTCGATCATCGTGATTACCACGCTGATGGCCGCAGTTACGACGAATATCGGCATATTTATCTTGCAGTGGGGCGGCTGGATCTAGATCCTGTCGCCCACACTCAAAATAACGGCCTCCCTGCCTGAGGACACTTCATGCAAGACCAGATCACGCCCGAGCGTTTGCATCGCGGCCTGAAGAACCGTCACATCCAGTTGATCGCGCTGGGCGGCGCCATCGGCACCGGGTTGTTCCTGGGCATCGCCCAGACCATCCAGATGGCAGGCCCTGCCGTGCTGCTGGGCTACGCCATCGCCGGCCTGATGGCCTTTTTCATCATGCGCCAGCTGGGTGAGATGGTGGTCGAGGAACCGGTGGCGGGCAGCTTCAGCCACTTTGCGCACCGCTACTGGAACGAGTTCGCCGGCTTCGTCTCGGGCTGGAACTACTGGGTGGTCTATGTGCTGGTGGGCATGGCCGAGCTGACGGCGGTGGGTATCTACGTGCAGTACTGGTGGCCGGACTTCCCCACCTGGGCCACTGCAGCGATCTTCTTCGTGGCGATCAACCTGATCAACCTCACCCAGGTCAAGGTGTACGGCGAGCTGGAATTCTGGTTCGCGCTGGTCAAGGTGATCGCCATCGTCAGCATGATCGGTTTCGGCGCCTGGCTGCTGGCCAGCGGCAGCGGCGGGCCGGATGCCAGCGTGGCCAACCTGTGGCAGTACGGCGGGTTCTTCCCCAATGGCATCACCGGGCTGGTGATGGCGATGGCGGTGATCATGTTCTCCTTCGGCGGGCTGGAGCTGGTCGGCATCACCGCGGCCGAGGCGGACAACCCGCGCTACAGCATTCCACGCGCGACCAACCAGGTGGTGTACCGCATCCTGATCTTCTACATCGGCGCACTGGCAGTGCTGCTGTCGCTGTACCCCTGGCAGAAGGTGGTGCAGGGCGGCAGCCCGTTCGTGATGATCTTCCACAACCTGGACAGCAACCTGGTGGCCACCATTCTCAACGTGGTGGTGCTGACTGCCGCGCTGTCGGTGTACAACAGCTGCGTTTACTGCAACAGCCGCATGCTGTTCGGCCTGGCCAGCCAGGGTGATGCGCCGCGGGCACTGCTCAAGATCAACCGTCGTGGCGTGCCGCTGGCGGCGCTGGGCGTATCGGCGGTGGCCACCGGCCTGTGCGTGCTGATCAACTACCTGATGCCGGGCGAAGCCTTCGGCCTGCTGATGGCGCTGGCGGTGTCGGCACTGGTGATCAACTGGGCGAGCATCAGCATCACCCACCTGAAATTTCGCAAGGCCAAGATCGCTGCCGGCGAGTCGACCTTCTACAAGAGCTGGGGGCACCCGGTGACCAATTACCTGTGCCTGGCGTTCATCGTGCTGATTCTGGTGGTGATGTACCTGACCCCGCCGATCCGCATCTCGGTACTGCTGATTCCGGCCTGGATCGCCACCCTGGGCGTGGCGTTCTGGCTCAAGAAGAAGGGGCAGAAGGCCGCCGCCGTCGCCGGCTGACGGCCCTGCGGGGTGATCGGTCAGCCCTGCTGGTAGCTGTCGATCACTTCCTGGGCGGCGCGAAACGCATCGATCGCCGCCGGTACGCCGGCGTACACGGCGCAATGCAGCAACGCCTCGCGAATCTCTTCCACCGTACAGCCGTTGTTCAGGGCGCCACGCACGTGGCCCTTGAGCTCCTGCGGGCACTTGAGCGCGGTCAGCGCCGCCAGGGTGATCAGGCTGCGGGTTTTCAGCGGCAGGCCTTCGCGGCTCCACACGCTGCCCCAGGCGTGCTCGTTGACGAACGCCTGCAGCGGCTCGGTGAACTCGGTGGCATTGCCCAGTGCACGGTCCACGAATGCATCGCCCATGACCTGGCGGCGAACCTGTTCGCCGGTTTTGTTGCTCTCGCCCATGTTGTTTTCCTTAGTGTTGGCGGCGCCAGGCGCGCACGGTGGTGTACATCAGCACCACCGCCAGCGTCGGCAGGACATAAAGCAGCATCAGCTGCTCCAGACGGTTGGCCAGCGGCATGCCGGTGGTGAAGGCCACCACGTGCAGACCATAGGCCAGGTAAAGACACAGGAACACCAGACCTTCGGCGCGGGTGACGCGGTAGCCGGAATAGAACACCGGCAGGGTCAGCACGGCCACGCCGAGCATCACCGGCAGGTCGAAGGCCAGCGCGTTGGGCGAGATCGACAGCGGCACCGGGGCCACCAGCGCGGTCAGCCCGAGCACCGCCAGCAGGTTGAACAGGTTGCTGCCGATCACGTTGCCCACGGCGATTTCACGCTCGCCGCGCAAGGCGGCGATCAGCGAGGTGGCCAGCTCCGGCAGCGAGGTGCATACCGCCACCACGGTCAGGCCGATCACCCGCTCCGACAGGCCCAGGTCGACGGCCACTTCCACTGCTGCCTCCAGCAACAGGTGCCCGGCCAGGCTCAGCAGGCCCAGGCCGGTGAGCATCAGTGCCAGGGTGCCGAACCAGAAGCCGACGCCACGCTGCGGCCGCGGGCCGGGGGCGGGGTAGGTGCGTGCGTGGTGGCGTGACTGGTGCCACAGGATGGCCAGGTAGGCAACCAGCCCGAGCAGCAGCAGGGCGCCTTCGAGGCGGCCGATGCGTTCGTCCAGGGCCAGCAGGTACACCAGCAGGCTGGCGCCGATCATCAGCGGGATGTCCAGGCGTACCAGTTGCCGCGAAACGCGCAGGGGGATGATCAGAGCGGCCAGGCCCAGGGTGACCAGCACGTTGAAGATGTTGCTGCCGATCACGCTGCCCACCGCCACGTCGGGTGCGCCGGTGTAGGCCGCCTGCAGGCTCACGGTCAGTTGCGGGGCGCTGCTGCCGAAGGCCACCAGGCTCAGGCCGATGATCAGCGGACGCACCTGCAGGCTGGCGGCCAGGCGCAGGGCGGCGCGCACCAGCAGTTCGGCGCCGGTGATCAGCAGCAGCAGGCCCAGGGCTAGTTGCAGCAGGCTGAAGGTGGGTAAAGCGGCCAGGTCGAAAATGGTCGTGCTCCGAAGCAGGGTCAGTTGCTGAGACTTTGTACCCGTACCCGCGCGGTTCCGCTACGGAGCATGCCCAGTTGGTCGGCGGCGGCGCGTGACAGGTCGATGAGTCGACCCCGGGTATGCGGGCCGCGGTCGTTGATGCGTACCACGACGCGGCGGTCGTTGGCGAGGTTGGTGACCTGCACGCGGGTGCCGAAGGGCAGGCTGCGATGGGCGGCGGTCAGGCCGTGCTGGTCGAAGGGTTCGCCACTGGCGGTGCGTTTGCCGTGATGGCGGGAACCGTAATAGGAGGCAGTGCCGGTCTGGTCGTAACCGCGGGGGTCGAGGGTGTGGCTGGCACAGCCGGCGAGCAGGGTGAAAAGCGCGAGCAGTGCGCTGAGGGGACGCCACATGTATCCGGTTACTCCGTGGTGTGGCCTTCGCCGGCAACGCCGGCTCCTGCAGGGATTGGTGCGTCCTTGTAGGAGCCGGCGTTGCCGGCGAATGCAGGCGACGCGGTTCAGCCTTCGAGCTTGCTCTTGAGCAATTGGTTCACCTGTTGCGGGTTGGCCTTGCCCTTGGACGCCTTCATCGCCTGGCCGACGAAGAAGCCGAACATCTTGCCGCGCTTGGCCTCGTCCGCCGCGCGGTACTGCTCGACCTGCTCGGCGTTGGCCGCCAGCACTTCGTCCAGCACCTTCTCGATCGCGCCGGTGTCGGTCACCTGTTTCAGGCCTTCTGCCTCGATGATCTGGTCGGCATCGCCTTCACCGGCGGCCATCTTCTCGAACACCACCTTGGCGATCTTGCCGCTGATGGTGTTGTCCAGAATGCGCTGCAGCATGCCGCCCAGTTGCGCGGCGCTGACCGGCGCCTGGTCGATCTCCAGGCCCAGCTTGTTCAGCAGGCTGCCCAGCTCGACCATGACCCAGTTGGCCGCCAGCTTGGCATCGCCACACACACCGACCACCTGCTCGAAGTAGTCGGCCTGCTCGCGGCTGGAGGCCAGCACGTTGGCGTCGTAGGCCGACAGGCCGAACTGGCTCTGGAAGCGCTCGCGCTTCTGTGGCGGCAGTTCGGGCAGGGTGGCGCGGATGGCGTCGAGGAACGCCGGCTCGATGACCACCGGCAGCAGGTCCGGGTCGGGGAAGTAACGGTAGTCGTTGGCCTCCTCCTTGCTGCGCATGGAGCGGGTCTCGTCCTTGTTCGGGTCGTACAGGCGGGTTTCCTGGATCACCCGGCCGCCATCCTCGATCAGTTCGATCTGGCGCTGCACCTCGGTGTTGATCGCCTTCTCGATGAAGCGGAACGAGTTGACGTTCTTGATCTCGCAGCGGGTGCCGAACTCGACCTGGCCCTTGGGCCGGATCGACACGTTGCAGTCGCAGCGCAGCGAGCCCTCGGCCATGTTGCCGTCGCAGATGCCCAGGTAGCGCACCAGTGCGTGGATCGCCTTGACGTAGGCCACGGCTTCCTTGGCGCTGCGCATTTCCGGCTCGGAGACGATTTCCAGCAGCGGCGTGCCGGCGCGGTTCAGGTCGATGCCGGTGGCGCCGCTGAAGTCTTCGTGCAGGCTCTTGCCGGCGTCTTCCTCCAGGTGCGCGCGGGTGATGCCGATGCGCTTGACGGTGCCGTCTTCAAGGGCGATGTCCAGGTAGCCCTTGCCGACGATCGGCAGCTCCATCTGGCTGATCTGGTAGCCCTTGGGCAGGTCGGGGTAGAAGTAGTTCTTGCGCGCGAACACGTTGTGCTCGCCGATTTCGGCGTCGATCGCCAGGCCGAACATGCAGGCCATGCGCACGGCTTCTTCGTTGAGCACCGGCAGTACGCCGGGCATGCCCAGGTCGATCAGGCTGGCCTGGGTGTTCGGCTCGGAGCCGAACGTGGTGGCGCTGCCGGAGAAAATCTTCGACTGGGTGGCGAGCTGGGTATGAATTTCCAGCCCGATCACAACTTCCCATTGCATGTGTCTGTCCCTCAGAAGCCGGTAGGTGCGCGGGTGTGCCAATCAGTCACTTGCTGATAGCGGTGCGCGACGTTGAGCAGGCGGCCTTCCTGGAAATACGGGGCCAGCAGTTGCACGCCGACCGGCAGGCCGTCGACAAAACCGGCCGGCATCGACAGGCCTGGCAGGCCGGCGAGGTTGGCGGTGATGGTGTAGACGTCTTCCAGGTAGGCGGCGACCGGGTCGCTGTTCTTGGCGCCAAGCTTCCAGGCCGGGTTGGGCGTGGTCGGGCCGAGAATCACGTCGACCTCTTCGAAGGCGGCCATGAAGTCGTTCTTGATCAGGCGGCGGATCTTCTGCGCCTGCAGGTAGTAGGCATCGTAGTAGCCGGCCGACAGCGCGTAGGCGCCGACCATGATGCGCCGCTGCACCTCCGGGCCGAAGCCTTCACCGCGCGAACGCTTGTACAGGTCGGTGAGGTCCTTGGGGTCTTCGCAGCGGTAGCCGAAGCGCACGCCGTCGAAACGCGAGAGGTTGGACGAGGCTTCGGCCGGGGCGATGACGTAGTACGCAGGGATCGCGTGCTGCATGTTCGGCAGGCTGATCTGCTTGACCACCGCGCCGAGCTTTTCCAGCTCCTTGACGCTGGCCTGGATCAGGTCGGCGATGCGCGGGTCCAGGCCGGCACCGAAGTACTCCTTCGGCAGGCCGATGCGCAGGCCCTGCAGCGAGGCGTTGAGCGGGGCGCTGTAGTCGGGCACCGGTTCGTCGATGCTGGTGGAGTCCTTGGCGTCGAAACCGGCCATGGCCTGCAGCAGCAGCGCGCAGTCTTCGGCGGTACGCGCCAGCGGGCCACCCTGGTCGAGGCTGGAGGCGTAGGCAATCATGCCCCAGCGCGACACGCGACCGTAGGTCGGCTTGAGGCCGGTGAGGTTGGTCAGCGCCGCCGGCTGGCGGATCGAACCGCCGGTGTCGGTGCCGGTGGTGGCCGGCAGCAGGCGCGCGGCCACGGCGGCGGCCGAACCGCCGGACGAACCGCCCGGCACGTGTTCGAGGTTCCACGGGTTCTTCACCGCGCCGTAGTGGCTGGATTCGTTGGCCGAACCCATGGCGAACTCGTCCATGTTGGTCTTGCCCAGGGTGACCATGCCGGCCTCGGCCAGCTTGCTGACCACGGTGGCGTCATACGGCGAGACGAAGTTGTCGAGCATCTTCGAGCCGCAGCTGGTGCGCACGCCCTGGGTGCAGAACAGGTCCTTGTGGGCGATGGGGGCGCCCAGCAGGGCGCCGGTTTCACCGCCAGCACGGCGGGCGTCGGCGGCACGCGCCTGGTCCAGGGCCAGGTCTTCGGTGACGCTGATGAAACTGTTGATTTGCGGGTCGAGCTGCTGGATGCGCGCCAGCAGCGTGCGGGTCAGCTCTTCGGCAGAAAAGGCTTTGTCGGCGAGTCCGCGGGCGATCTCGGCCAGGGTCAGTTGATGCATGGCAGGCTCTATTCCCTTACTCGATGACTTTAGGAACCAGGTACAGGCCGCTTTCGGTCGCCGGGGCGATGGCCTGGTAGCTGTCTCTCTGGTTACTTTCTGTTACCACGTCGGCACGCAGGCGCTGACGGGCTTCAAGGGGGTGGGCCAGTGGCTCGATGCCAGTGGTGTCGACCGCTTGCATCTGGTCGACCAAACCCAGAATACTGTTCAAGGCATCGGTAGTGCGCGGAAGATCGGCTTCATTGAGGCCCAGGCGGGCCAGGTGAGCGATCTTTTCCACGTCGCAGCGTTCAAGCGCCATGGGGATCTCCAGGGGAAAACAAAAAACGGAATTGGTCCGCGAATGAGGAACATGCTGGCAGATTTACGGTCATAAGGCCGCGATTGTGTGCTGGCTTGCTCGGAAAAACTGCCAATTTAACATATTGGCGCCTTGCCCAAAATCCCCGCCGTTGTTAGAGTTTGCCGCACTTTTTTACCCACGCGTTGCCTAGGGTCACTTTCCCATGTTCAAGAAACTGCGTGGCATGTTTTCCAGCGATCTTTCCATCGACCTGGGCACTGCCAACACCCTTATTTACGTGCGTGAGCGCGGTATCGTCCTGAATGAGCCTTCGGTTGTGGCCATTCGTACTCACGGCAACCAGAAAAGTGTCGTCGCTGTCGGCACCGAGGCCAAGCGCATGCTCGGCCGTACGCCCGGCAACATCGCTGCCATTCGTCCGATGAAGGACGGTGTGATCGCCGATTTCAGCGTCTGCGAAAAGATGCTGCAGTACTTCATCAACAAGGTTCACGAAAACAGTTTTCTGCAGCCCAGCCCTCGCGTGCTGATCTGCGTTCCGTGCAAGTCGACCCAGGTAGAGCGCCGCGCCATTCGCGAGTCGGCCCTCGGTGCCGGTGCCCGTGAAGTGTTCCTGATCGAAGAGCCAATGGCCGCCGCCATCGGTGCCGGCCTGCCGGTCGAGGAAGCCCGTGGTTCGATGGTCGTCGATATTGGTGGTGGTACCACCGAAATCGCACTGATCTCCCTCAATGGTGTGGTATACGCCGAATCCGTGCGTGTGGGTGGCGACCGTTTCGACGAGGCCATCGTCACCTACGTGCGCCGCAACTACGGCAGCCTGATCGGCGAGTCCACCGCCGAGCGTATCAAGCAGGAAATCGGTACTGCCTACCCGGGCGGCGAAGTGCGTGAAGTCGACGTACGCGGCCGCAACCTGGCCGAAGGCGTGCCACGTGCCTTCACCCTGAACTCCAACGAAGTGCTCGAAGCCCTTCAGGAATCGCTGGCGACCATCGTGCAGGCGGTCAAGAGCGCCCTGGAGCAATCGCCACCGGAGCTGGCTTCGGACATCGCCGAGCGCGGCCTGGTGCTGACCGGTGGTGGTGCGCTGCTGCGCGACCTGGACAAGCTGCTGGCCCAGGAAACCGGCCTGCCGGTGATCGTCGCCGAAGACCCGCTGACCTGTGTCGCCCGTGGCGGCGGTCGCGCGCTGGAGATGATGGACAAACACACCATGGACCTGCTCTCCAGCGAGTGATTTGCTGACCGCCACCCCGTCCCCCGGTTTACAGGTAGCGCCCACAGTGCTACCTGTATGTGCTGGTGGCGCGTGTGGGCGTCGTTTCCATCCATCCTGCAAGCAGGCCGGTGCGTTGCCGTATGAATGACCCCCTGAATCTTCGAGGAGCGGCCTATTAAACCGCTTTTCGCCAAAGGCCCTTCGCTGGGCGTGCACCTGCTTGTGCTGGTTGTGCTGTCTATCGCCCTGATGGTGGTGGACGCCCGCTTTACCTTGCTCAAGCCGCTGCGCAGCCAGATGGCGCTGGTGCTGATGCCTTCCTATACCATCAGCGACTTCCCGCAACGCATGTGGCAGGGCGTGGCCAGCCAGTTCGGCAGCCGCACCGAGCTGATCGCCGAGAACGAGAAACTCAAGACCGAAGCCTTGCTGCTGCAAGGTCGCCTGCAGAAGCTGGCGGCCCTGACCGAGCAGAACGTGCGCCTGCGCGAGTTGCTCAACTCCTCGGCACTGGTCAACGAGAAGGTCGAGGTGGCCGAGCTGATCGGCGTCGACCCCAACCCCTTTACCCACCGCATCCTGATCAACAAGGGCGAACGCGACGGCGTGGTGCTGGGCCAGCCGGTGCTCGACGCCCGTGGCCTGATGGGCCAGGTGGTCGAGCTGATGCCGTACACCTCGCGGGTGCTGCTGCTCACCGACACCACTCACAGCATTCCGGTGCAGGTCAACCGCAACGGCCTGCGCGCGATTGCCAGTGGCACCGGCAATCCCGAACGCCTGGAACTGCGCCACGTGGCCGACACCGCCGACATCAAGGAAGGCGACCTGCTGGTCAGTTCCGGCCTGGGCCAGCGCTTCCCGGCCGGCTACCCGGTGGCCACGGTGCGCGAGGTGATCCACGACTCCGGGCAGCCGTTCGCCATCGTGCGGGCGGTGCCTACCGCGGCGCTCAACCGCAGCCGCTACATGCTGCTGGTGTTTTCCGACAGCCGTACCCCCGAACAGCGCGCCGCCGATGCCGCGCAGGCTCAGGAAGCGGCTGATCGCCAGGCGCAGAGCCCGATCGATGGCAGCATGCCGGCTGCCGCGCCGGGCGCACCTGCCGCACCTGCCGCACCCGCTGCGCCGGGCACGCCTGCGCCAACCCCTGCACCTGCTCCTGCCGCCGCGCCCGCTGCCCCTGCAGCCGCACCGGCCACTTCTCGGGAGAGACACTGATGAGCAGTACCCGTAGCCGCAACGGTTGGGTGGTCTGGTTGACCTTCCTGATCGGCCTGCTGCTGAGCGTGTGGCCCACGCTGCCGTTCATGGAGATTTTCCGTCCGCTGTGGCTGGCCCTGCTGCTGGCCTTCTGGACGCTGCACCTGCCGCACAAGGTCGGCATGACCACCGCATTCGTGCTGGGGCTTGCCGAGGACGTGCTGTACGGCACGCTGCTGGGGCAGAACGCCCTGGTGCTGGTGCTTATCACCTTCCTGGTGCTGTCGCTGCAGCAACGCCTGCGCATGTTCCCCATGTGGCAGCAGAGCCTGGTGATTCTGGTGATCTTCGGCCTGGCCCAGCTGGTTCAGCTGTGGCTCAGCGCCCTGACCGGCAACCGCCAGCCGACCCTGGCGCTGGTGTGGCCGGCGGTGATCAGTGCGCTGCTGTGGCCCTGGATCAGCTTCGCCTTGCGCGGCCTGCGCCGACGCCTGAGTATCAACTGATTCGCGTTGCCCACCGACGCTGACACGGAGACGTCACATGACCCCGCTGTACCTGGCCTCTGGTTCGCCACGCCGACGTGAGCTGCTCTCCCAGATCGGCGTGCCGTTCACCCCGGTGGCCGCCAGCATCGATGAAACCCCTCTGGATGCCGAACCGGCTGACGCCTATGTCGAGCGCCTGGCGCGCGAGAAGGCGGCTGCCGGCCTGGCGGTGTTGCGCGCCAGCGGCGTGGAAGGGCACCTGGCGGTACTGGGCGCCGACACTGCGGTGGTGCTCGACGGGCAGATCCTCGGCAAGCCGCAGGGGCAGGCCGACGCCCTGGCCATGCTGGCCGCATTGTCCGGACGCGAGCACGACGTGCTGACGGCAGTGGCGGTGACCGATGGCGAGCGCTGCCTGAGCGTGAACGTTGCCAGCCGCGTCAGCCTGCGCCCCATCAGCCCCGAACAGGCCCTGGCCTACTGGGCCAGCGGCGAGCCGCAGGACAAGGCCGGCAGCTACGCGATCCAGGGCCTGGCGGCAATTTTCGTCAAGGCGCTGCAGGGCAGCTACTCGGCGGTGGTCGGCTTGCCGCTGAGCGAAACCGCCGAGCTGCTGGAGCAATTTGCCATTCCCTGCTGGCAAGGCCTGCCGCCCCGTTGAGCGAGGAACTGCCCGTACCCCTTTAATTGCTCGCCAGCGACCGCCGGGCAATCCATCATTAGCTAAAGACCTTTGACGAGAGCCTGCCATGAGTGAAGAGATTCTGATCAATATCACGCCGATGGAATCACGCGTGGCGGTGGTGGAGAACGGTGTTCTTCAAGAGGTGCACGTCGAGCGCACCCAGCGGCGGGGCATCGTCGGCAACATCTACAAGGGCAAGGTGGTGCGGGTGCTGCCCGGCATGCAGGCAGCGTTCGTCGACATCGGCCTGGAGCGCGCGGCGTTCATCCACGCCTCGGAAATCTCCCAGCGCGAAGGCGCCAGTGTCGAGACCATCAGTGCCCTGGTGCACGAAGGCCAGAGCCTGGTGGTGCAGGTGACCAAGGACCCGATCGGCTCCAAGGGTGCACGCCTGACTACCCAGCTGTCGATCCCGTCGCGCTATCTGGTGTACATGCCGCGTACCAGCCATGTGGGCATCTCGCTGAAGATCGAGGACGAAGGCGAACGCGAGCGGCTCAAGCAGGTGGTCACCGACTGCATCGCCCAGGAAAACATCCAGGACGCCGGCGGGTTCATCCTGCGCACCGCGGCCGAGGGCGCCGGCGCCGACGAGATCGTCATGGACATCCGCTACCTGCGTCGCTTGTGGGACCAGATCGGCGCCCAGATCAAGACCGTTGGCGCACCCACCGAAATCTACGAAGACCTGGGCCTGGCCCTGCGTACCCTGCGCGACCTGGTCAACCCCAAGATCGAGAAGATCCGCATCGATTCGCGGGAAACCTTCCAGAAGACCACGCAGTTCGTCGCCGAGCTGATGCCGGAAATCGCCGACCGTCTGGAGCATTACCCGGGGGAGCGGCCGATCTTCGACCTGTATGGCGTCGAGGACGAGATCCAGCGCGCCCTGGAGCGCAAGGTGCCGCTCAAGTCCGGCGGCTACCTGGTGGTTGACCCGGCCGAGGCGATGACCACCATCGACGTCAACACCGGGGCTTTCGTCGGCCACCGCAACCTCGAAGAGACCATCTTCAAGACCAACCTGGAGGCTGCCACGGCGATTGCCCGCCAGCTGCGCCTGCGCAACATCGGCGGCATCATCATCATCGACTTCATCGATATGGAAGACGAAGAACACCAGCGCCAGGTGCTGCGTACCCTGGAAAAACAGCTGGAACGTGATCACGCCAAGACCAACATCATCGGCATCACCGAGCTGGGGCTGGTGCAGATGACCCGCAAGCGCACCCGCGAAAGCCTCGAACAGGTGCTGTGCGAACCATGCGCCAGTTGCCAGGGCCGCGGCAAGCTGAAGACCCCTGAGACCATCTGTTACGAAATTTTCCGCGAGATCCTGCGCGAGGCCCGCGCCTACCAGGCCGAAGGCTACCGGGTGCTGGCCAACCAGAAGGTGGTGGACCGCCTACTCGACGAGGAATCGGGCAACGTGGCGGAGCTGGAGGCATTCATCGGGCGAACCATCCGCTTCCAGGTGGAGTCCATGTATTCCCAGGAACAATACGATGTGGTGCTGCTCTGACTCGCGTTGAAACCTACCCTGCGCTGGAAAACTGCGCGTACCGGGCCATAGTTAACGGACCACACGGGGAGCCCTTGCCATGGAGCGTCTGATCCGCGTTCTGGGCATCTTGACCCGTTGGGGGCTTGTCCTGTGCGCCTTGCTTGCCGTGCTGGTGGCGTTGTACGTCAGCCTTGGCCGCGAGCTGGTGCCACTGGTTGCCGAGTACCGCGCCGAGGTGGAGCAGAAGGCCGAGGCCGCACTGGGCATGCCGGTGCATATCGGTGCCCTGGAAGGCCGCTGGAGCGGCCTTGCGCCGGTGTTGCGCGTGCGCGACGTGCAGCTGGGCGAAGGCGCCGGCGCCTTGCGCCTGGACGAGGTCAAGGTGGTGCCTGACCTGTGGGCCAGCCTGATGCAGCGTCAGGTCCGCCTGGCCCAGGTCGAACTGGGCGGCCTGCAACTGAACCTGCACGAAGATGAAAACGGTCACTGGAGCCTCAAGGGTCTTCCGGTGCAGGACGATCAGCCACTGGATGTACAGCAGTTGCTCGAACGCAGCCAGGTGGTGGCGAAGGTGTCGGTGCTCGACAGCCAGGTGACCCTGGAGCCGTTCGCGCATGAGCCGATGACCCTGACCTATGTGAGCCTCGGGCTGCAGACCGGCAGCGTGCGCCAGCGCCTGGATGCGCGCCTGACCCTGCCCGACGGCCAGCCGATGAGCCTGAGCCTGCGCAGCCGCGTGCGCGCCGACCAGTGGCGCGACGGTGCGGTGGATGCCTACCTCAGCCTGCCACAGAGCGACTGGGCCAAATGGGTGCCGGCGCGGCTGCTGGGCCCGTACACGGCCAGCGAACTGCGTGCCGGTGGCGAGGCCTGGGTAGGGTGGGGCAAAGGCCAGTTGCAGACCGCGACGCTGCGCCTCAACGCGCCCCAGCTCAAGGGTGCGCATGCCGGTCGCAAGGCGGTAAAGGTCGAGAACCTGGCGCTCAATGCCTGGTTCAGGCGTAGCGACAAGGGCTTTGACGTGGTGCTCGATTCCCTGGCCATGAGCCTGGGCGACACCCGCTGGGAATCCCACGTTCAACTCAGGCAGAGCGCCGCCACCGAGCCGGCCGATGAAGTGTGGGCGATCCAGGCCGACCGCCTCGATTTGACCCCGCTGACCCCGCTGATCCAGGCGCTCGCGCCGCTGCCGGAGGCGGGCATGGCCGTGGTCGAGGGCCTCAAGGTCACCGGCGGCCTGCGCAATGTGCGCCTGGACGTGCGGCCCAGGGCCGAAGGCGATCAGCGCCTGAGCTTTGCAGCCAACCTGGACCGCGTCGGCTTCAATGCCTACCACGGCGCCCCCGCTGCCGGGAATGTCAGCGGCAGCATCAGCGGCGACCTGGGCCAGGGCGAGCTGCGCCTGGACACCGACAAGTTCATGCTGCACCTGACGCCGATCTTCGCCGACCCCTGGCATTACCTGAAGGCCAATGCACGCCTGACCTGGCGACTGGACTCCGAGGGTTTCACCCTGGTTGCGCCGTACCTTAAGGTGCTGGGTGACGAGGGCAGGATTGCCGGCGACTTCCTGATCCGGCTGCTGTTCGACGATGCACGCGAAGACTACATGGACCTGCGTGTGGGCCTGGTCGACGGCGATGGCCGCTACACCGCCAAGTACCTGCCCGAAGTGCTCAGCCCTGCGCTGGACCACTGGTTGCGCACCGCAATCCTCAAGGGCGCGGTGGATGAAGGCTACTTCCAGTACCAGGGCTCGCTGCACCACGGCGCGACCCCCGAGTCGCGCAGCATCAGCCTGTTCTTCAAGGTGCATGACGCCGAGCTGGACTTCCAGCCCGGCTGGCCCCACGTGAGCAAGGTCGATGGCGACGTGTTCATCGAGGACACCGGTGTGCGGGTCAAGGCGCGCAGCGGCCAGTTGCTCGGCACCCGGGTGCGCAATGTGGACGTGAACATTCCCCATGTGAACGAAGGCGAGCATACCCACCTGTACCTGGACGGAGAGTTCGACGGGCGCCTGGCCGACGGGGTGAAGATCCTGCAGGACGCGCCGATCGGTACCGGCCCGACCTTCGCCGGCTGGGAAGGCGAGGGCCCGCTGCAGGGCAAGCTCAAGCTCGATATCCCCCTGGAGCACGGCCAGCAGCCCAAGGTGCTGGTGGACTTCAGCACCGAACAGGCGCGCCTGAAGCTGAGTGAACCGCCGCTGGAGCTGAGCCAGTTGAACGGCACTTTCCGCTTCGACTTCGACAAGGGGCTCAGCGGCCAGAACATCACCGCGCGCGCCTTCGACAAGCCCATCAGCGCACAGATCTTTGCCGAGGGGCAGCCTGGGCAACTGCAGACCCGTATCGCCGCCAAGGGCCAGATCGCCTTGAAGGCGCTGACCGACTGGCTGAAATTCACCCAGCCCTTGCCAGCCTCCGGAGAAATCCCCTACCAGTTGCAGGTCAGTGTCGGCAGCCGCGAAAACCAGCTGAGCATCGACTCTACCCTCAAGGGCCTGAAAGTGGACCTGCCGGCGCCGTTCGGCAAGGCGGTCAGCGAAACCCGGGCCACGCAGTTCAAGATGAACCTGCAAGGGCCGCAACAGCGCTTCGATGTGGCCTACGCCGACGTCGCCAGGCTGGCCTATGCCGCGCCTGCCGGCAAGCTCGGCCAGGGACGCGGTGAGCTGCTGCTGGGCAACGGCACGGCGCAACTGCCGGCCGGTCAGGGCCTGCGGGTGCGTGGCCGACTCGCCCAGCTGGACATTGAGCCCTGGCAGAAGCAGTTCGAGCAGATGGCCGGTGACGATCCGGGCGGCAATGCCCGGCAGGTGCTCAACAGCGTGGACGTGAGCATCGGCCAGCTCAAGGGCTTTGGCCAGACCCTCAACCAGGCAGTGGTACGCCTGGACCGCGGGAGCAACTTCTGGAACCTGCGCCTGGACAGCAAGGAGGTCATCGGCACGGCCCGCCTGCCCGATGCCAAGGGCGCCCCGATCGTGATCAACCTGCCGACCCTCCACCTGCCGCCGTCCGACCCGGCCGACGCCAGCGCAGTGGACGGACCGGACCCGCTGGCCGATGTCGACCCGCGCAAGATCCCGGCGATCGACCTGAGCATCGGCAGGCTGTTCCTTGGCGATGATCTGCTCGGCAGCGTCGCGCTGAAAACCCGTCCCACCTCCAAGGGCGTGGCCCTGAACGACCTGGACCTGAACCTCAAGGGCCTGGCGATCGATGGCACCGCCACCTGGGAAGGCACGCCGGGGCGCAGCGACAGCTGGTACAAGGGGCGCCTGGAAGGCAAGAACCTGGCCGATGTGCTGACCGCCTGGGGCTTCGCGCCGACGGTGACCAGCCGCGACTTCCGCCTGGACGTGGACGGACGCTGGCAGGGGTCGCCGGCCTGGGTCAGCCTCAAGCACTTCTCCGGCAACCTCGATGCCTTGCTGCGCAAGGGGCAGTTCGTCGAAGTGGAAGGCGGGGCGCAGGCCTTGCGCGTGTTCGGCCTGCTCAATTTCAACTCGATCGGCCGGCGCCTGCGCCTGGACTTCTCCGACCTGCTCGACAAGGGCCTGAGCTACGACCGGGTCAAGGGCCTGCTGGTGGCAAGCGAGGGGGTGTATGTGACGCGCGAGCCGATCACCCTGACCGGCCCGTCCAGCAACCTCGAGCTCGATGGCACTTTGGACATGGTTCGGGACCGGGTCGATGCGACCTTGCAGGTGACCTTGCCGGTGACCAACAACCTGCCCCTGGCGGCGCTGATCGTGGGCGCGCCAGCGGTGGGCGGGGCGCTGTTCCTGGTGGACCGGCTGCTGGGGGATCGGGTGGCGCGCTATGCCAGTGTGCATTACCGCGTCGAGGGCCCGTGGAAAGAGCCTAAGATTAGCTTTATCAAACCTTTCGAGAAGTCGCGCTAGAACATGGACATGACGTCAGCGGTTATTCAGATGGTCAGCCAGGACGATGTGCCGGGCAACCTGGCGCGGGCCCGTGCCCTGCTGGAGCGGGCTGCCGAAGGGGGCGCGCGGCTGGCGGTGCTGCCGGAAAACTTCGCTGCCATGGGCCGGCGCGACAGCGCCGCCATCGGCCGGGCCGAGGCGCTGGGGGAGGGGCCGATCCTGCCATGGTTGAAACAGGCGGCCCGCGACCTCAGGTTATGGATTGTAGCGGGCACCTTGCCGCTGCCGCCGCTCGACCGGCCCGAGGCCAAAGCCCATGCCTGCTCCCTGCTGGTCGACGAGCACGGCGAGCAGGTGGCCCGCTACGACAAATTGCATCTGTTCGATGTGGATGTGGCCGACAACCGTGGCCGCTACCGCGAGTCGGACGATTATGCCCACGGCGCGCGGGTGGTGGTGGCCGATACCCCGGTGGGGCGCCTTGGCCTGAGCGTGTGCTATGACCTGCGCTTTCCCGAGCTGTACAGCGCGCTGCGTGCGGCCGGAGCCGAACTGATCAGTGCACCGGCAGCCTTTACTGCAGTAACCGGTGCGGCCCATTGGGACGTGCTGATTCGCGCCAGGGCCATAGAGACACAGTGTTACGTATTGGCGGCCGCCCAGGGCGGCACGCACCCGGGGCCACGGGAAACCCATGGCCATGCCGCCATCGTCGACCCCTGGGGGCGTATCGTTGCCCAGCAGGCCAGCGGTGAAGCGGTTCTGCTGGCGCCCCGCGACAGCAGCGAACAGGCGTCCATTCGGGCGCGGATGCCGGTGGCCTCGCACCGGCGCTTTTTTTCGCAGGACGCATTGCGGCCTGCGCACACCTCGGAGTGACTATGAGCGAGTTGTTATCCACTGTCAGCGATCACCTGCTGGCGCCGGGCGGCCTGACCCTCGACAGCCTGCAATCGGTGCTGGGCGAGTTGGCCGGGCCGGGAATCGACGCAGCCGACCTGTACTTCCAGGGCCAGATTTCAGAGTCCTGGGCGCTTGAAGACGGCATCGTCAAGGAAGGCAGCTTCAACCTCGACCAGGGGGTCGGGGTACGCGCCCAGTCTGGTGAAAAGACCGGCTTTGCCTACAGCAACGCGATCAACCTCGAAGCCCTGACTTCCGCTGCACGCGCCGCGCGCTCCATTTCCCGCGCCGGCCAGAATGGCAGCGTGCAGGCCTTCAAGAGCCAGGACGTGACCGCGCTGTATGCGCCGGGCAACCCGCTGGATGTGCTCAGCCGCGCCGAGAAGGTCGAGCTGCTCAAGCGTGTCGACGTGGCCACGCGTGCCCTGGACCCGCGTATCCAGCAGGTCAGCGTTAGCATGGCCGGGGTGTGGGAGCGCATTCTGGTGGCCGCTGCCGATGGCAGCCTGGCGGCCGACGTGCGGCCGCTGGTGCGCTTCAACGTCAGTGTGATCGTCGAGCAGAATGGCCGTCGCGAACGTGGCGGGCATGGCGGCGGCGGGCGCACCGACTACCGCTACTTCACCGACGAGCGGGTGATGGGTTTTGCCCGCGAGGCGCTGCGCCAGGCACTGGTCAATCTCGAGGCCATTCCGGCACCGGCCGGCACCTTGCCGGTGGTGATGGGCGCCGGGTGGTCCGGTGTGCTGCTGCACGAGGCGGTCGGGCATGGCCTGGAGGGCGATTTCAACCGCAAGGGCAGCTCGGCCTACAGTGGCCACCTGGGCGAGAAGGTCGCGTCCAGCCTGTGCACCATCGTCGACGACGGCACCCTCGAAGGGCGCCGCGGTTCGTTGAGCGTGGATGACGAAGGCACCCCGACCGAATGCACCACACTGATCGAGAACGGCATTCTCAAGGGCTACATGCAGGACAAGCTCAATGCCCGCCTGATGGGCATGGCAGTCACCGGCAACGGGCGGCGCGAGTCGTATGCGCACCTGCCGATGCCACGCATGACCAACACCTACATGCGCGCCGGCGAAAGCGACCCGGCGGAGATCATCGCCTCGGTCAAGCGTGGCATCTACTGCGCCAACCTCGGCGGTGGCCAGGTGGACATCACCAGCGGCAAGTTCGTGTTCTCCACCAGCGAGGCTTACCTGATCGAAGACGGCAAGATCACCGCGCCGGTCAAGGGTGCGACGCTGATCGGCAACGGCCCCGAGGCCATGAGCCGGGTGTCGATGGTCGGCAACGACCTGTCGCTGGACAGTGGTGTGGGTACCTGTGGCAAGGATGGGCAGTCGGTGCCGGTGGGCGTTGGCCAGCCGACCCTGAAGATCGATGCGATCACCGTGGGTGGCACGGGCGCATGAGCATGAAACCGGGCGGGCAGGGTGCCTGCCCGGTGGCGAGAATCAGCGCAGGCCGCGCTGGATTTCGTCGAGGTCGCGGATGTACTTGAAGATCTTGCGGCTGGCGGTGGGCGCCTTGTTGCGCGCCAGCTCGTGCTGGGCCTGGCGGATCAGCGAGCGCAGCTGCTGGCGATCGGCGTCCGGGTATTCCTGGACGAACTTCTCCAGTACGTCGTCGGTGCCGCCGATCAGCCGGTCGCGCCAGCGTTCGAGGTTGTGGAAGCGTTCGTTGTACTGGCGCGAAGAGGCGTCGAGCTGGTCGAGCAGCGCGAGGATCGCGTCGATGTCCTGGTCGCGCATCAGCTTGCCGATGAACGACTTGTGACGGCGCTTGGCTTCGTTCGCGGTGTGCCGCTTGTGCTCTTCCAGGGCCGCGCGCAGTTCGTCGGTCAAGGGCAGTTTGGCCAGGATATCGGGCTTGAGCGTGGTAAGGCGCTCGCCCATATCAACCAGCGCCTGCATCTCGCGCTTGATTTGGGTTTTGCTTTTTTCGCCGTCGAAGGCGGTGTCGTAAGAATCAACCATGGGGGCAGTCCGCTGAGAATCGCCGCCATGATAACCAGTCGGGGGCCGCTTGTCCGGTCCGGTCGTAGATTGACCCGAGCCGAACGCAGAATTTGAGTGGAGAAAACCATGAGTGCAGTCCAGAGCGTAGGTCCGCAGGCCCTGCCGGCGTTGCAGGAACAGGTCGAACAGATCATCGCCGAAGCCCGGCGCCAGGGCGCCAGCGCCTGCGAAGTGGCCGTATCGCTGGAGCAGGGGTTGTCGACCTCGGTGCGCCAGCGCGAGGTGGAGACGGTGGAGTTCAACCGCGACCAGGGCTTCGGCATCACCCTGTATGTGGGCCAGCGCAAGGGCTCGGCAAGCACCTCGGCCAGTGGCAGCGATGCCATTCGCGAAACCGTGGCGGCGGCCCTGGCCATCGCCAAGCACACCTCCGAGGACGAATGCTCGGGCCTGGCCGACCCGGCCCTGATGGCCCGTGACCTGCAGGATTTCGACCTCTATCACGCCTGGGACATCACCCCCGAGCAGGCCATCGAAAAGGCCCTGGCCTGCGAAGCTGCGGCGTTCGACACCGATGCCCGCATCAAGAACGCCGATGGCACCACACTCAGCACCCACCAGGGATGCCGGGTGTACGGCAACAGCCACGGCTTCATCGGTGGCTACGCCTCCACCCGCCACAGCCTGAGCTGCGTGATGATCGCCGAAGGTGACGGGCAGATGCAGCGTGACTACTGGTATGACGTGAACCGCCAGGGCGAGCTGCTGGCCGATCCGCAGAGTATCGGGCGTCGCGCTGCGCAGCGTGCGGCGGCGCGCCTGGGCGCACGTCCGGTGCCGACCTGCGAGGTACCGGTGCTGTTCTCGGCGGAGCTGGCCGGCGGGTTGTTCGGCAGTTTCCTGTCGGCGATTTCCGGCGGCAACCTGTACCGCAAGTCGTCGTTTCTGGAAGGCTGCATGGGCCAGCGCCTGTTCCCCAGCTGGCTGACTCTGGACGAGCGGCCGCACCTGCAGCGTGCCCTGGGCAGTGCCTCGTTCGATGGGGACGGCCTGGCGACCTATGCCAAGCCGTTCGTCGAAAATGGCGAGCTGGTGTCGTATGTGCTGAGCACCTATTCCGGACGCAAGCTGGGGCTGCCAAGCACCGCCAACGCCGGTGGCGTGCACAACCTGTTCGTCACGCATGGGGTCGAAGATCAGGCTGCATTGCTGCGCCGCATGGGGCGCGGGTTGCTGGTGACCGAGCTGATGGGGCATGGCTTGAACATGGTGACCGGTGACTATTCGCGCGGCGCAGCGGGGTACTGGGTGGAGAACGGCGAGATCCAGTTTGCGGTTCAGGAAGTCACGATTGCCGGCAACATGAAGGACATGTTCCAGCAGATTGTCGCTATCGGCAACGATCTTGAAACCCGTAGCAATATTCACACAGGCTCGGTGCTGATCGAGCGCATGACGGTCGCCGGCAGCTGACACCGCCGGCCTGTGCGCGGTCCCCGTAGGCGCCGGCGTTGCCGGCGAAGGGGCCACCTCAGGTTACACATCGAAGCCCGGCCCCGTGCCGGGCTTTTTGCTTTTCGCCTTTGGTTGCACTTGAACTGATTCTGATTATCACTTAATAATGACTATCATTATCTAGGCGATGATGTTCATGAGACCTGTCCTTCACGAATTGCCCTACCTCGAAAACTGGCGCTGGCTGAGCCGGCGAATTCGCTGTGCCCTCGAGCCCGACGAGCCGCGCCTGATCGAACACTACCTGGCCGAAGGTCGCTACCTGGTCTGCTGCACCGAGACCTCGGCCTGGACCGTCGCCTTGACTTCCTTCCGCCTGCTGCTCGACACCGCGTGCGACCGCATGCTGCCGTGGCATTGGCGCTGCTTGTGCCTGGACCAGGCCTGGAAGCCGCTGCTGCAGCTGCGCAAGCTCGACGGCGGCGAGCACGGCCAGCGCTGGCAGCCCTTCGCCCTGCAACTGGCGAACTGCACGCTGCTGCCTTCGATTTCTTTCGCTGAACTGATGCAAGGACTTGATGATGAGTAATACCCGTATCGAGCGTGACAGCATGGGTGAGCTGCAGGTGCCGGCCGAGGCCCTGTATGGCGCCCAGACCCAGCGCGCGGTGAACAACTTCCCGATCAGCCAGCAGCGCATGCCGACCCAGTTCATCCGGGCCCTGCTGCTGGCCAAGGCCGCCGCCGCCAAGGCCAACGTCGAGCTGGAGCAGATCAGCCAGGCACAGGGCGCTGCCATCGTCACCGCCGTGGAACAGTTGCTGGCTGGCGATTTCATGCAGCACTTCCCGGTCGACGTGTACCAGACCGGCTCCGGCACCAGCTCCAACATGAATGCCAACGAGGTGATCGCGACCCTGGCCAGCCGTGTGCTGGGCGACACGGTAAACCCCAATGACCATGTCAACTGCGGCCAGAGCAGCAACGACATCATCCCTACCACCATCCACGTGAGCGCCGCGCTGGCCCTGCACGAACAACTGCTGCCGGCGCTCAAGCACCTGGTGCAGGTGATCGAGCACAAGGCCGAGCAGGTGCACCCGTTCATCAAGACCGGTCGCACCCACCTGATGGACGCCATGCCCGTGCGCATGAGCCAGGTGCTGGGCGGCTGGGCGGCACAGGTCAAGGCGGGCATCGGTCACCTGAACGACACCCTGCCAAGCCTGCAGGCCCTGGCCCAGGGCGGCACTGCGGTGGGCACCGGGATCAACGCCCACCCCGCGTTCGCCGCGCGCTTCAGCCAGCAACTGAGCGGCCTGACCGGGGTGCAGTTCGTGCCGGGGGAAAACCTGTTTGCCCTGATCGGCTCGCAAGACACCGCCGTGGCTGTTTCCGGCCAGCTCAAGGCCACCGCCGTGGCCCTGATGAAGATCGCCAACGACCTGCGCTGGATGAACTCCGGCCCGCTTGCCGGGCTGGGCGAGATCGAGCTTGAAGGGCTGCAGCCCGGCTCCTCGATCATGCCGGGCAAGGTCAACCCGGTGATTCCGGAAGCCACCGCCATGGTGGCCGCGCAGGTCATCGGCAACGATGCGGCCATCGCCGTGGCGGGCCAGTCGGGCAACTTCGAACTGAACGTGATGCTGCCGATCATTGCGCAGAACCTGCTGGGCAGCATCGAGCTGATGGCCAATGTGAGCCGTCTGCTGGCCGACAAGGCCATCGCCACCTTCAAGGTCAACGAACCCAAGCTCAAGGAAGCCCTGGCGCGCAACCCGATCCTGGTGACCGCGCTGAACCCGATCATCGGCTACCAGAAGGCTGCCGAAATCGCCAAGACCGCCTACAAGCAGGGGCGCCCGATCATCGAGGTTGCGCTGGAACACACCGACCTGCCGCGCAGCCAGCTGGAAGTCCTGCTCGACCCTGAAAAACTCACGGCCGGCGGTATCTGACACCGCCCACCGCTTCGGAGGTTTCTGTCATGCAGCATTGGAAACGCACCACTGAAATAGCCAACCGCCTGTTCCAACAGGGCGATCTGGTGGATGCCCGCGAGTTGTACTTGCAGGCCCTGGCCTTGGCCCAGGTGTTGTTCGAGCGCTGGCAGGACGCCGACGAGGCGGTGGCCGCCTGTGTGATTTCGCACCACAACCTGGCCGACCTGCATTTGCGCCTCAAGCAGCCGCAGGAGAGCGCCGAGTACCTGTGCGCCATCCACCAGCGCCTGTTGCAGGCCAGCCAGGATCAGCGCCTTTCGCCGTTGCTGCGCGATGCGGCGCTGCGCCAGAGCAGCAAGACCTACACCGAACTGCTCAATTTCATCAGCGAGTATGGCCAGTACCCCCGTACCGAACGCCTGCTCTACCGCCAGGGGGCGCAGCCGGCACTGTTTGCCGGCCAGGAACAACTACAGCCCCCAGCCCTTCATTATGGAACCCACTGATATGCCGCATACCTTGCCTGCATTGCCGTACGCCTACGATGCGCTGGAACCGCACATCGACACCCAGACCATGCAGATTCACCATAGCAAGCACCACCAGACCTACATCAACAACCTCAATGCCGCCATCGAGGGCACTGAATACGCCGAGTGGCCGATCGAGCAGCTGGTCGCCAGCGTCAAGAGCCTGCCGCAGAATCTGCAGGCCGCAGTGATCAACCAGGGCGGCGGGCACGCCAACCACAGTCTGTTCTGGACGGTGATGGCGCCCGGCGGCGGCGGTCAGCCCCACGGCGCGGTGGGCGAGGCGATCGATGACCAGCTGGGCGGTTTCGAGGCATTCAAGGATGCGTTCACCAAGGCTGCGCTGACCCGCTTCGGCAGTGGCTGGGCGTGGCTGAGCGTAACGCCGCAGAAAACCCTGGTGGTAGAGAGCAGCGGCAACCAGGACAGCCCGCTGATGAATGGCAATACGCCCATTCTTGGCCTGGACGTGTGGGAGCATGCCTACTACCTGCTGTACCAGAACCGTCGCCCCGAATACATCGGCGCCTTCTACAACGTGATCAACTGGTCCGAAGTAGAGCGTCGCTACGTTGCTGCCCTGGTGTGAGTCCTAGCGGCATGCGCTCGGAGGTGATGGCCATTGGCGGTGTGCGCCTGTTCAGGTTGGCGCTGGGCACACTGCTGCTGTTGGTGGGGACGGCGTTGCTGCTGGTACAGGGCTTCGCCTGGCTGGACCTGGAACCGCGGATGTTGCGTGCGCTTGAGGGTGGGGCCATGTGTGCGCTGGGCACTGCCCTGGGCGCAGTGCCGGTGTTGGTGATTCGCAGCATGCCGGTGGCCGTGGCCGATACCCTGATGGGGTTCGGTGCAGGCGTGATGCTGGCCGCCACGGCGTTCTCGTTGATCATCCCGGGGCTGGACGCCGCACAGGCGGTCGGCTTCGGCAAATGGGGGGCAGGTGGCCTGATCAGCTTCGGCCTGCTGTTCGGTGCGTTCTGCATCTACCTGGTGGACCGCAGGGTCTCGGGCGCAACACCGGACGACCTGGTCGCCGTGCCCGGCAGGCCGGTGATTCCGGCGCGCATCTGGGTGTTCGTGATTGCCATCATTGCCCACAACATCCCCGAAGGCATGGCCATCGGGGTGTCGGCCGGTGGCGGCATGCCGGATGCCGACAGCCTGGTCATGGGTATCGCCCTGCAGGATGTGCCAGAGGGGCTGGTGATCGCGCTGGTGCTGGCTGGAGCGGGGATGGGCCGTTTCAAGGCGTTTGTGATCGGCGCGGCATCCGGGCTGGTGGAGCCACTGGCGGCGGTACTGTGCGCGTGGGTGGTGAGCGTCGCCGAACTGATGCTGCCGCTGGGCCTGGCTTTCGCTGCCGGGGCCATGTTGCTGGTGGTGACCCAGGAGATCATTCCCGAGTCACGCAGCAACGGCAATCATCGCCTGGCCAGCCTGGGGCTGTGCATCGGGTTCTGCCTGATGATGGTGATGGATACCGCGTTGTCCTGAAGCGAGAAGGCGAGGTTACTCGCCTTCGTCGAAATAGTTGTTGATCAGTTCGACCAGGCCTTGCAGCGCTTCGGCTTCCTGTTCGCCTTCGGTCTTGAGGTGGATGCTCGTGCCCTTGCCAGCGGCGAGCATCATCACGGCCATGATGCTCTTGCCATCGACCATCGACTCCGGGGTACGGCCTACACGCACCGAACACGGGTACTTGCCCGCCACGCCAACGAACTTGGCCGCTGCCCGGGCGTGCAGCCCCAGCTTGTTGATAATCTCGATTTCAATTGCGGGCATCGCGGGCGGGATCCTGAGGGCTAGAGGTCGCGGTGGCGAACCTGGACGTTCTTCAATGTTTGTTGCAGCACCTGGCCCAGGCGTTCGGTGATGTACACCGAGCGATGATGACCGCCGGTGCAGCCGATGGCGATGGTGACATAGGCCCGGTTGCTGGCGGCGAACCGTGGCAGCCACTTGAGCAGGTACGACGAAATGTCCTGGAACATCTCCTCGACGTCCGGTTGCGCGGCCAGGTAGTCGATGACCGGTTGCTCCAACCCCGAATGATCCCGCAGCTCGGGCTTCCAATAGGGGTTGGGCAGGCAGCGCACATCGAACACCAGGTCGGCGTCGACCGGCATGCCACGCTTGAAGCCGAACGACTCCACCAGAAACGCCGTGCCCGGCTCGGGCTGGTTGAGCAGGCGCAGCTTGATCGAGTCGCGCAGCTGGTACAGGTTGAGGTTGGTGGTGTCGATCTTGAGGTCGGCCAGGTCGGCGATCGGCCCCAGCAGGTCGCTCTCTACCCGGATAGCTTCGGCCAGGGAGCGTTGCGTGTTGGTCAGCGGGTGGCGTCGGCGCGTCTCCGAGAAGCGCTTGAGCAGCGTTTCCTCGTCGGCGTCCAGGTACACCACATCGCAATGGATGTGCTTGCTGCGGGCATCCTCCAGCAGCTCGGGGAAGCGGCTCAGGTGGCTGGGCAGGTTGCGCGCGTCGATGGAAACGGCCACCAGCGGCTGCAGCAGCTCGGTATTGATCAGTGCGTTTTCGGCCAGTTGCGGCAACAGCCCGGCAGGCAGGTTGTCGATGCAGTAGTAGCCGTTGTCCTCAAGTACCGCGAGCGCGGTGCTCTTGCCGGAGCCGGAGCGACCGCTGACGATGATCAAACGCATGTTCAGTGCCCGTTTTGCACGTCCAGTACGACCTGGTACAGGGATTGGCTATCGGTGGCCGCGCGCAGTTTGTCGCGCACGTCCTTGCGGTCGAGCATGCTGGCGATCTGGCGCAGCAGCTCAAGGTGCGCATCGGTGGCGGCTTCCGGGACCAGCAGCAGAAACAGCAGGTCGACGGGAGCGCCATCGATGGCGTCGAAGTCGATGGGAGCGTCCAGGTGCAGCAGGGCGCTTACCGGTTTTTCACAACCTTTCAAGCGGCAGTGCGGGATGGCGATACCATTGCCGAAGCCGGTCGAGCCCAGTTTTTCACGGGCGATCAGGCTCTCGAACACGGTTTGGGTGTCCAGCTCGGGTACTTCCTTGCCGATCAGATTGGCAATCTGTTCGAGCGCACGCTTTTTACTGCCGCCCGACACGTTCACGAGGGAACGGCCGGGGGTCAGGATATCTTCTAGTCGGATCATGGGTGGGGGGGATCAGCGGGCCGCTGCACCTTGCAGGAGGCTTTGCTGTTTTTCCTTGTGTTTTTTCAGTTGGCGGTCGAGCTTGTCGGTAAGGGCGTCGATCGCTGCATACATGTCTTGATGTTCGGCGTTGGCAACCACTTCGCCGCCCGGGATCTGCAAGGTAGCCTCAATTTTCTGCTGAAGCTTTTCGACCTTCATGATCACCGTCACGTTGGTGATCTTGTCGAAGTGACCCTCCAGTCGTTTCAGCTTCTGCTCGACATACTCGCGCAGTGGCGGAGTGACTTCTACATGCTGTCCACTGATATTGACTTGCATACAGCTTCTCCTTTTGTTGCCGGTGCATAAGAGGCAGGTGTTGCGCCTGCCACTGAATTGCGGTGGCACATCTCAGGGGATGTCACATCAATCGCTTGCGTTCGCTCGACGGTGCAATGCCAAGGGACTCGCGGTACTTGGCGACGGTGCGACGGGCTACCTGGATGCCTTGTGCCTCCAGTAAACCAGCGATCTTGCTGTCACTCAATGGCTTTTTCTGATTTTCAGCCGCGACCAGTTTCTTGATGATCGCGCGGATCGCCGTGGACGAGCATTCGCCGCCCTCGGAGGTGCTCACGTGGCTCGAGAAAAAGTATTTCAGTTCGTAGATGCCGCGCGGGGTGTGCATGTATTTCTGCGTGGTCACCCGCGAAATGGTCGACTCGTGCATGCCCACCGCCTCGGCGATATCGTGCAGTACCAGCGGTTTCATCGCCTCGTCGCCGTGGTCGAGAAAGCCGCGCTGGTGCTCGACGATCTGCGTGGCCACCTTCATCAGCGTCTCGTTGCGGCTCTGCAGGCTCTTGATGAACCAGCGCGCCTCCTGCAACTGGTTGCGCATGAAGGTGTTGTCGGCGCTGGTGTCGGCGCGACGCACGAAACCGGCGTATTGCGGGTTGACCCGCAGGCGCGGCACGGCTTCCTGGTTCAGCTCGACCAGCCAGCGGTCGGAATCCTTGCGCACGATGACATCGGGCACCACGTATTCGGCTTCGCTGGACTCGATCTGCGAGCCGGGGCGCGGGTTGAGGCTCTGTACCAGTTCGATGACCTGGCGCAGTTCGTCTTCCTTGAGCTTCATGCGACGCATCAGCTGGCTGTAGTCGCGGCTGCCGAGCAGGTCGATGTAGTCGCTGACCAGGCGCTGCGCCTCGGCCATCCACGGCGTACGCGGCGGCAGCTGGCGCAGTTGCAGCAGCAGGCATTCGCTGAGGTTGCGGGCACCGATGCCGGCGGGCTCGAACTGCTGGATGCGGTGCAGCACGGCCTCGACTTCGTCGAGTTCGATGTCCAGTTCCGGGTCGAACGACTCGCACACCTCTTCGAGGGTTTCTTCGAGATAGCCCTGGTTGTTGATGCAGTCGATCAGCGTCACGGCAATCAGCCGGTCGGTGTCGGACATCGGTGCCAGGTTGAGCTGCCACAGCAGGTGGCTCTGCAGGCTCTCGCCGGCAGAGGTGCGGGTGGTGAAGTCCCACTCGTCATCGTCATTGCTGGGCAGGCTGCTGGCGCTGGTCTGGTAGATGTCTTCCCAGGCCGTGTCGACCGGCAGTTCGTTGGGGATGCGCTCGTTCCATTCGCCTTCTTCGAGGTTGTCCACCGTGGGGGCGGACTCCTGGAAGCTGCTCTCCTGAGGTTCGGCAACCGGCTTGGTCTCGGCGTTGTCGGCCATCGGGTCGCTGTTGTCGAAATCCTCGCCTTCTTCCTGGCGTTCGAGCATCGGGTTGGACTCCAGCGCCTCCTGGATTTCCTGTTGCAGGTCCAGGGTGGAGAGCTGGAGCAGTCGGATAGCCTGTTGCAACTGAGGAGTCATCGTCAGTTGCTGGCCCATTCTTAGGACGAGCGATGGTTTCATGGCTGGGGCTTAACACCTTATTCGCCGGCGCACAGGCGCCATCTACTACAAGGGCGCGAGAGGCGCCAACTTTAAGCAAATTATATGCCTGAAATCAAAGCGTTTGCCTAGAGCGCTGGAACAATTAACCCCGGGTGGAGCCATTTCCCAGCGCCCAGGCAGCGCCATGTTCAGCCATGTGCCGCAGCTTACAGGCGGAACTCGTGGCCGAGGTACACCTCTTTCACCAGGTCGTTGGCCAGGATGGTCTGTGCATCGCCTTCGGCGATCAACTGGCCATCGTTGACGATGTAGGCGGTTTCGCAGATATCCAGGGTTTCACGGACGTTGTGGTCGGTGATCAGCACGCCGATGCCCTTGGCCTTCAGGTGGTGGATGATCTGCTTGATGTCGCCCACGGAGATCGGGTCGACACCGGCGAAAGGTTCGTCGAGCAGGATGAACTTGGGCGCGGTGGCCAGTGCCCGGGCAATCTCCACCCTGCGCCGCTCACCACCGGACAGGCTCATGCCCAGGTTGTCGCGGATGTGGCTGATGTGAAATTCCTGCAGCAGGCTTTCAAGCTCCTTGCGGCGACCATCGCGGTCGAGTTCCTTGCGGGTCTCGAGGATCGCCATGATGTTGTCGGCCACCGACAGCTTGCGAAAGATCGAGGCTTCCTGCGGCAGGTAGCCGATGCCGGCACGTGCGCGACCATGCATGGGCTGGTGGCTGACGTCCAGGTCGTCGATCAGCACGCGGCCCTGGTCGGCCTGTACCAGGCCGACGATCATGTAGAAGCAGGTGGTCTTGCCGGCGCCGTTGGGGCCGAGCAGGCCGACGATCTGGCCGCTGTCGATGGACAGGCTGACATCACGCACGACTTGCCGGCTTTTGTAGGCCTTGGCCAGGTGCTGGGCTTTGAGGGTTGCCATCTACTCGGCCTTCTTCTTCGGCTGGATCACCATGTCGATGCGCGGACGCGACTCGGTGACTTTGCCACCGCGACCAGCGGTAGCGATCTGCTTCACCGTGTCGTAGACGATTTTCTCGCCTTCGGTGGTGTTGCCTTCATTGATGACCTTGGCGCGGTCAATCAGCACGATGCGGTTCTGTGGCGCATTGTACTGAATGGTCTTGCCGTAGCCCTGCATCTTGTCCGGCTTGGCTGCGCTCTGCTGCTGCTCGAAGTAGGCCAGGTTGCCCACCGAGGTCACGACGTCGATATCGCCGGAGGCAGTGCGGGTGATGGTCACGGTGTTGCCTTTGATCATCATCGAGCCCTGGGTGATGATCACGTCACCGGTATAGGTGGCAACGCCTTTCTTGTCATCCAGTTGAGCCTGGTCAGCCTGGATACGGATAGGCTGATCACGGTCGTTCGGCAGGGCCCAGGCGCTCGCGCTTCCCAGTGCTGCGCTCAGGCTGAGCAAAAAGGGGAGGGTTTTAACGAGCCTCATACTGTCCTCTTACGTTGGACAGCAGGTTCATCCTGCCGTCTTTCAGATACGCTTTCATTCCCTTGCCCGTAGTTGTGCCACCGGCGCCGTCGATTCTAACGGCTTGCTCGGTCTGCGCATATTGCTTCTGCGGGAAGACTGTCATGCGGGTAGTGGTAATAATGGTTTCGCGGTTCTGGTCGTCGGTGCGGGCAACCCGCACGTTGTCGATCAGTTCCACTTCGGTGCCGTCCGGGTTGACCTCGCCGCGGGTGCTCTGCACGTGCCACGGGTAGGCGGTACCGCGGTACATGTTGAGGTCCGGCGTGGTCAGCAGCGTCACTTCGCTGGCCTTGAGGTGTTCGACCTTGTCGGCGGTCATCTCGTACTGCAGCTTGCCATCGGGCAGAAACTGCACGCTGTGGGCGTTGATGGCGTAGTAGTCGATGGCACTTTCGTCGACCTGCGCTGCGGGCTCGTCGAGGAACGTCTCGGGGCTGATGTTCCAGTAGCCGACCGCTGCAAACAAGGCAGCGATCACACTGAACAGCGCGATATTGCGGATCTTTTTACTGAACATGGATCGCTCTACAGGTAGTTGGCATTCGCCGCGTCCAGGTTGCCCTGGGCTTGCAGGATCAGTTCGCAGAACTCGCGGGCTGCGCCTTCGCCACCGCGCGCAAGGGTCACGCCATGGGCGTGCTGGCGCACGAACGGAGCGGCACTGGCTACGGCCATGCCCAGGCCGACCCGGCGAATCACCGGCAGGTCTGGCAGGTCGTCGCCCAGGTAGGCAACCTGTTCATAGCTTAGGCCCAGTTGACCAAGAAGGTCGTCGAGCACCACCAGTTTATCTTCGCGGCCCTGGTACAGGTGCGGGATGCCGAGGTTTTTCGCACGACGTTCGACCACCGGCGTCTTGCGCCCGCTGATGATCGCGGTGGTCACGCCCGAGTTCATGAGCATCTTGATGCCCTGGCCGTCGAGGGTGTTGAAGGTCTTGAATTCGCTGCCGTCCTCGAGAAAGTACAGGCGACCGTCGGTCAGCACGCCGTCCACATCGAATACCGCCAGCTTGATGGCCTTGCCGCGTTGCAGCAGATCGTCGTTCATTTACATCACTCCGGCGCGCAGCAGGTCGTGCATATTCAGGGCGCCGACCGGCTGGTCGAGCGTGTCCACCACCACCAGCGCGCTGATCTTGTGGTCTTCCATGATCTTCAAGGCCTCGGCCGCGAGCATCTCGGCGCGGGCGGTCTTGCCGTGTACGGTCATCACTTCGTCGATCAACGTGGTGTGCACGTCGATGTTGCGATCCAGGCTGCGGCGCAGGTCGCCGTCGGTGAACACCCCGGCCAGGCGGCCGTCGCTTTCGCGCACCACGGTCATGCCCAAACCTTTGCGAGACATTTCAAGAAGGGCGTCCTTGAGCAGCGTGCCGCGCTGAACCTGAGGCAGCTCGTCACCGCCGTGCATCACGTTCTCGACCTTGAGCAGCAGGCGTCGGCCCAAGGCACCGCCCGGGTGCGAGAAGGCGAAGTCTTCGGCAGTGAAGCCGCGTGCCTCGAGCAGGGCGATGGCCAGGGCGTCGCCGAGTACCAGCGCAGCGGTGGTGGAGGACGTCGGGGCCAGGTTCAGCGGGCAGGCCTCCTGGCCCACGCGGGCGTCCAGGTTGACCTCGGCGGCCTTGGCCAGCGGCGAGTCGGGGTTGCCGGTGAGGCTGATGAGCTTGATGCCCAGGCGCTTGATCAGTGGCAGCAGGGTCACGATTTCGTTGGTGGTGCCCGAGTTGGACAGTGCCAGGATGATGTCGTCCCGGGTGATCATGCCCATGTCGCCGTGGCTGGCCTCGGCGGGGTGAACGAAGAACGACGTGGTGCCGGTGCTGGCCAGGGTGGCGGCAATCTTGTTGCCGATGTGCCCGGATTTGCCCATGCCCACCACCACGACCCGGCCCTTGCTGGCCAGGATCAGCTCGCAGGCCTTGACGAAATCGGCGTCGATATGGGCCAGCAGGCCCTCTACCGCTTCGATCTCGAGACGGATGGTGCGCTGTGCGGATTGGATCAGGTCGGTGGATTGGCTCATGTCGTAGATCGGATTGCCTGATGAAAAGGCGGGGATTATAGCGGTAATGCGCCAAAGCCTCACCTGTGATTGCAAGGATGCTCTGCCAGAAACCTTAAGTGAGCCTTAACTTGAGCTGAACAGCCTCGGTGATGGCCTTGGGGTGGCTCTATCAGCGGTGCTATAGTTCGCCGCCTGTTCGGCCCGCTCGGAGCGTGCGTGCCTCCATGAAGGAGGTTGGCGTCTGAGTGAAAAGGCTGCATCGCAAGGAGTTTAGATGAGCGTTGATAACGCCTACGCGGTCGAATTGAAGGGCGTGACCTTCAAGCGCGGCGCGCGCAGCATCTTCAATAATGTCGACATACGCATTCCCCGCGGCAAGGTTACCGGCATCATGGGGCCTTCCGGGTGCGGCAAGACCACGCTGCTGCGTCTGATGGGCGCGCAACTGCGCCCTGCCAGCGGCGAGGTGTGGGTGGCCGGGCAAAACCTGCCGACCCTGTCGCGCAGCGACCTGTTCGACGCGCGCAAGCACATGGGCGTGCTGTTCCAGAGCGGTGCACTGTTCACCGACCTCGACGTGTTCGAGAACGTCGCCTTCCCGCTGCGGGTGCATACCCAGCTGCCCGAGGAAATGATTCGCGACATCGTGCTGATGAAGCTGCAGGCCGTGGGCTTGCGCGGCGCCATCGAACTGATGCCCGACGAACTGTCCGGCGGCATGAAGCGCCGTGTGGCACTGGCCCGGGCGATTGCCCTGGACCCGCAGATCCTCATGTACGACGAACCTTTCGTCGGCCAGGACCCGATCGCCATGGGCGTGCTGGTACGCCTGATCCGCCTGCTCAACGATGCGCTGGGCATCACCAGCATCGTGGTTTCGCACGATCTTGCAGAAACCGCGAGCATTGCCGACTACCTGTATGTGGTGGGGGACGGCCAGGTACTGGGCCAGGGTACGCCGCAGGAGCTGATGGAGTCGGACAACCCGCGTATCCGCCAATTCATGAAAGGCGATCCGGATGGTCCGGTGCCCTTTCATTTTCCTGCGCCTGATTACCGCGCCGATCTGTTGGGGAAGCGTTGATGCGCAGAAAGTCATTGCTCGAACGTATTCGTCTGTTTGGTCGCTCCGCGATCGACGTAGTGGCCGTGCTGGGGCGCTCCTGCCTGTTCCTGCTGCATGCCCTGGTGGGGCGCGGCGGGATTGGCGGCGGGTTCCAGTTGCTGGTCAAGCAGCTGTACTCGGTCGGCGTGATGTCGCTGGCCATCATCGTCGTGTCCGGCGTGTTCATCGGCATGGTGCTGGCCCTGCAGGGCTTCAGCATCCTCACCAAGTACGGTTCGGAACAGGCGGTGGGGCAGATGGTTGCCCTGACCCTGCTGCGTGAACTGGGCCCGGTGGTGACCGCGCTGCTGTTCGCCGGGCGGGCCGGGTCGGCGCTGACGGCCGAAATCGGCAACATGAAATCCACCGAGCAGCTGTCGAGCCTGGAGATGATCGGCGTCGACCCGCTCAAGTACATCGTTGCACCGCGCCTGTGGGCCGGCTTCATCTCGCTGCCGCTGCTGGCGATGATCTTCAGCGTGGTCGGCATCTGGGGCGGGTCCTGGGTGGCGGTGGACTGGCTGGGAGTCTATGAAGGTTCCTTCTGGTCGAACATGCAGAACAGCGTTTCGTTCGTCGACGATGTACTCAACGGGGTGCTCAAGAGCCTCGTGTTTGCCTTCGTCGTCACCTGGATTGCCGTATTCCAAGGCTATGACTGTGAGCCCACTTCAGAGGGGATCAGCCGTGCCACTACCAAGACCGTGGTCTATGCCTCGCTGGCAGTCCTGGGTCTGGACTTTATTCTGACCGCCTTGATGTTTGGAGATTTCTGATGCAAAACCGCACCCTGGAAATCGGTGTCGGCCTGTTCCTCCTGGCCGGGATCCTGGCACTGCTTCTGCTGGCCCTGCGCGTCAGCGGCCTGTCCGCCAGCCCGAGCAGCGATACCTATAAACTTTACGCCTACTTCGACAATATCGCCGGTTTGACTGTCAGAGCTAAAGTGACCATGGCCGGTGTAACCATCGGCAAGGTCACGGCCATCGATCTGGACCGCGATACCTATACCGGTCGGGTGACGTTGCAGCTGGAAAAACGCGTCGACAACCTGCCGACCGATTCCACCGCCTCGATCCTGACCGCCGGGTTGCTCGGCGAGAAGTACATCGGCATCAGCGTGGGCGGTGAGGAAGCGGTGCTCAAGGAAGGTGGAACCATCCATGACACCCAGTCGGCGCTGGTACTGGAAGATCTGATTGGCAAGTTTTTGCTCAATACCGTTGGCAAAGAAGCTAAATAAGGAGTTTCCATGATTTCCATCCTGCGACGCGGCCTGTTGGTATTGCTGGCGAGCCTGCCGTTGATGGCCGTTGCGGCCACGCAATCGCCCAAAGAAGTGATCCAGACCACCACCACGCAACTGCTGTCCGACCTCAAGGCGAACAAGGAGCAGTACAAGGCCAACCCCAGCGCGTTCTACGATGCGCTCAACGCTAACCTGGGACCGGTGGTGGATGCCGATGGCATCTCCCGCAGCATCATGACGGTCAAGTACTCGCGCAAGGCTACCCCGGCCCAGATGCAGCGCTTCCAGGAAAACTTCAAGCGCAGCCTGATGCAGTTCTATGGCAACGCCCTGCTGGAATACAACAACCAGGGCATCACCGTGGGCGCCGAGAAGAAGGACGGCGACGACCGTGCCAGCGTCGACATGACGGTCAAGGGCAACAACGGCGCCGTCTACCCGGTTTCCTACACCCTGACCAAGCTCAATGGCGAGTGGAAGGTGCGTAACGTCATCGTCAACGGCATCAACATCGGCAAGCTGTTCCGTGACCAGTTCGCCGACGCCATGCAGCGCAACGGCAACGACCTGGACAAGACCATCGACGGCTGGGCCGGCGAAGTGGCCAAGGCCAAGGAAACCACCGAGCAAGCGGCCGAGAAGCAGGCCCAATGAGTGCGGCAGTCACCCTTGCCGCACCCGGCGTGCTGAGCCTGTCCGGTGTGCTGGATTACCGCACCGGCCCGGTGCTGCGCAAGCAGGGCAGGGCCCTGATTGCTGCCAGTCGCGAGCCTTCGCTGGTGCTGGACTGTTCGGCGGTGGAGCTTTCCAGCAGCGTGGGTCTGTCCCTGCTGCTGGCCTTCACCCGTGACGGGCAGGCGGCGGGCAAGACCATCGAGGTGCGCGGCATGCCCCATGGCATGCACGAAATCGCTCAGGTGTACGGGCTCGGCGAGCTGCTGGCCGGTCAATAAATACGGGTGCGCGACGGGCCCCTCTGTCAGAGTCCTCGTTTACGGGGTTCGCAGGCGAGGGGCTTTTTTGTATGATGGCCGACCCGCGCGCACAGGGCGCCGATTGAGGTTGAGCATGCAGGCCGTAGAAGTTAAGAACTTCCTTGAAGAAAAGTTGCCGGGAACCCGGGTCGAAGTTGAAGGCGAAGGCTGCAACTTCCAGCTGAACGTAATCAGTGACGAATTGGCGGCCCTGAGCCCGGTCAAGCGTCAGCAGCAGATCTATGCTCACCTGAACCCGTGGATCACCGATGGCAGCATCCATGCGGTAACCATGAAATTTTTCAGCAGCGCAGCCTGGGCTGAGCGCACCTGAGCCAACTTGGCGGCGAGATTCCAATGGACAAACTGATTATCACTGGCGGCGTTCGTCTCGATGGCGAAATCCGCATTTCCGGCGCAAAGAACGCAGCGCTGCCGATTCTGGCGGCCACCCTGCTGTGCGACGGCCCGGTCACCGTCGGCAACCTGCCGCACCTGCACGACATCACCACCATGATCGAGCTGTTCGGTCGCATGGGCATCGAGCCTGTGATCGACGAGAAGCTCGCGGTGGAGATCGACCCACGCACCATCAAGACCCTGGTCGCGCCGTATGAGCTGGTGAAGACCATGCGTGCCTCGATCCTGGTGCTGGGCCCGATGGTCGCCCGTTTCGGCGAGGCCGAAGTGGCCCTGCCTGGCGGCTGCGCCATTGGCTCGCGCCCGGTCGACCTGCACATCCGCGGCCTCGAGGCGATGGGCGCGAAGATCGAAGTCGAAGGCGGCTACATCAAGGCCAAGGCGCCTGAAGGCGGCCTGCGCGGTGCGCACTTCTTCTTCGACACCGTCAGCGTGACCGGTACCGAGAACATCATGATGGCCGCTGCCCTGGCCAAGGGCCGCAGCGTGCTGCAGAACGCCGCGCGCGAGCCGGAAGTGGTCGACCTGGCCAACTTCCTCAACGCCATGGGCGCCAAGGTGCAGGGTGCCGGTACCGACACCATCACCATCGACGGCGTCGAGCGCCTGGGTTCGGCGGTATACCGCGTGATGCCCGACCGTATCGAGACCGGCACCTACCTGGTAGCCGCTGCCGTGACCGGCGGTCGCGTCAAGGTCAAGGACACCGATCCGACCATCCTCGAGGCGGTACTGGAGAAGCTCAAGGAAGCCGGTGCCGAAATCACCACCGGTGAAGACTGGATCGAGCTGGACATGCACGGCAAGCGGCCGAAAGCCGTGAACCTGCGCACCGCCCCGTACCCGGCGTTCCCTACCGACATGCAGGCGCAGTTCATCTCCCTCAACGCCATTGCCGAAGGCACCGGCGCGGTGATCGAGACGATCTTCGAAAACCGCTTCATGCACGTGTACGAGATGCACCGCATGGGCGCGCAGATCCAGGTCGAAGGCAACACGGCCATCGTCACCGGCACCAAGACCCTCAAAGGCGCTCCGGTCATGGCCACCGACCTGCGGGCTTCGGCCAGCCTGGTCATTTCGGCGCTGGTAGCCGAGGGCGACACCCTGATCGATCGCATCTACCACATAGACCGTGGCTACGAGTGCATCGAAGAGAAACTGCAGATGCTTGGCGCGAAGATCCGTCGCGTACCGGGCTAGCCCTGCACTCGGCGCAGGGACGCGCCACAAGAATCGATTGCCGTCGGGCGCCTGTACGGGTCCGGCGGCTAAAGCCGCTTAAGGATTGACGTTTCCCATGTTGACCATCGCGCTGTCCAAGGGCCGCATTCTCGACGACACCCTGCCATTACTGGCAGAGGCGGGCATCGTGCCTACCGAGAATCCGGACAAAAGCCGCAAGCTGATCATCCCGACCACCCAGGACGATGTACGCCTGCTGATCGTGCGTGCCACCGACGTGCCGACCTACGTCGAGCACGGCGCCGCCGACCTGGGCGTGGCCGGCAAGGACGTGCTGATGGAGTACGGCGGCCAGGGCCTGTACGAGCCGCTGGACCTGCAGATTGCCCAATGCAAGCTGATGACCGCCGGTGCCATCGGCGCTGCCGAACCCAAGGGGCGCCTGCGCGTGGCCACCAAGTTCGTCAACGTCGCCAAGCGCTACTACGCCGAGCAGGGCCGTCAGGTCGACATCATCAAGCTGTACGGCTCGATGGAGCTGGCACCGCTGATCAACCTGGCCGACAAGATCATCGACGTGGTCGACACCGGCAACACCCTGCGTGCCAACGGCCTGGAACCCCAGGAACTGATCGCCACCATCAGCTCCCGGCTGGTGGTCAACAAGGCCTCGATGAAGATGCAGCACGCACGCATCCAGAGCCTGATCGACGCCTTGCGTCTGGCCGTGGAATCGCGACACCGCGGCTGACCCCTGCGCGCGACCTTCGCTGTCGCGCCCGTCTATCCGCGTCATAGCCAATTTTCTCGGGTGCCCGCGCGGATGGACTGGTAGCTTAGGGCGCCTGAGCATCCGCCATTTACCGAGGCCTTAGCCATGACCACGTCCACTGCAATTCGCCGACTCAACGCTGCTGACCCGGATTTCGCCCGACATCTGGATCATCTGCTGAGCTGGGAAAGCGTGTCTGACGATGCGGTCAACCAGCGGGTGCTGGACATCATCAAGGCCGTGCGCGAGCGCGGCGACGCGGCGCTGGTGGAATTCACCCAGCGTTTCGACGGCGTCCAGGCCACCTCCATCGATGACCTGATCCTGGGGCGCGAGCGCCTGGAGCTGGCCTTGAGCCGCATTACCCCGGCGCAGCGCGAGGCGCTGGAAACCGCCGCCCGCCGGGTGCGCAGCTACCACGAAAGGCAGAAGCAGGACTCCTGGACCTACACCGAGGCCGACGGCACCGTGCTGGGCCAGAAGGTCACGCCGCTGGACCGCGCCGGGCTGTACGTACCGGGTGGCAAGGCGTCGTACCCTTCGTCGGTACTGATGAACGCGATTCCGGCCAAGGTTGCCGGGGTGTCCGAAGTGGTCATGGTGGTACCCACCCCGCGTGGTGAAATCAACGAGCTGGTGCTGGCTGCGGCGTGCATCGCCGGGGTCGACCGGGTGTTCACCATCGGTGGCGCCCAGGCGGTTGCCGCACTGGCCTACGGCACCGAGAGCGTGCCGCAGGTAGACAAGGTGGTCGGCCCGGGCAACATCTACGTGGCCACCGCCAAGCGCCATGTGTTTGGCCAGGTGGGCATCGACATGATTGCCGGCCCGTCGGAGATCCTTGTGGTGTGCGACGGCCAGACCGACCCGGACTGGATCGCCATGGACCTGTTCTCCCAGGCCGAGCATGACGAAGACGCCCAGGCTATTCTGGTCAGCCCCGATGCCGAGTTCCTCGACCGCGTGGCCGCAAGCATCGACAAGCTGCTGCCGGGCATGGACCGCGCCGAGATCATCCAGACCTCCATCAATGGCCGTGGCGCACTGATCCACGTGCGCGACATGCAGCAGGCCATCGAGGTGGCCAACCGCATCGCCCCCGAGCACCTGGAGCTGTCGGTGGCCGACCCGCAGGCCTGGTTGCCGCAGATCCGCCACGCCGGTGCGATCTTCATGGGCCGCCACACCAGCGAGGCGCTGGGCGACTACTGCGCCGGCCCCAACCACGTTTTGCCCACCTCCGGCACCGCACGGTTCTCCTCGCCGCTGGGGGTGTACGACTTCCAGAAGCGTTCCTCGATCATCTTCTGTTCCGAGCAGGGCGCTTCGGACCTGGGTCGCACCGCGTCGGTGCTGGCCCGTGGCGAATCCCTGAGCGCGCACGCACGCAGCGCCGAATACCGCATCCTTGGCGATCACACCCCTGTCGATAAAGAGGGCAACTGAGCATGAGCAAATTCTGGAGCCCCTTCGTCAAGGACCTGGTGCCTTACGTGCCGGGCGAGCAGCCCAAGCTGAGCAAGCTGGTCAAGCTCAACACCAACGAAAACCCCTATGGCCCTTCGCCAAAGGCGCTGGAGGCCATGCGCGGCGAGCTCAACGACAACCTGCGCCTGTACCCGGACCCCAATGGCGACCGGCTCAAGCAGGCGGTGGCCAGCTACTACGGTGTGCAGGCCAGCCAGGTGTTCCTGGGCAACGGTTCGGACGAAGTGCTCGCGCACATTTTCCACGGCCTGTTCCAGCACGATGCGCCGCTGCTGTTCCCCGACATCAGCTACAGCTTCTACCCGGTGTACTGCGGCCTGTACGGCATCCCGTATGAGGCGGTAGCGCTGGACGAGCAGTTCCAGATTCGTGTCGAGGATTACCAGCGCGCCAACGGCGGCATCATCTTCCCCAACCCGAACGCACCCACTGGCTGCCTGCTGGCGCTGGAGGCAGTTGAGCAGATGCTGCAGGCCAACCCTGATTCGGTGGTGGTGGTCGACGAAGCCTACATCGACTTCGGCGGCCAGACCGCCATCAGCCTGGTGGACCGCTACCCGAACCTGCTGGTGACGCAGACCTTGTCCAAGTCGCGTTCCCTGGCCGGCCTGCGGGTCGGGCTGGCGGTCGGCCACCCGGACCTGATCGAGGCGCTGGAGCGCATCAAGAACAGCTTCAACTCCTATCCGCTGGATCGCCTGGCCATCGTCGGCGCGGCGGCGGCGTTCGAGGACCAGGCGTATTTCGAACAGACCTGCCGTCAGGTGATCGACAGCCGGGAGCAGCTGGTGGCGCAGTTGACCGACCGCGGTTTCCAGGTGCTGCCGTCGGCGGCCAACTTCATCTTTGCCCGTCACCCCGAGCAGGATGCCGCTGCGCTGGCGGCCAAGTTGCGCGAGCAGGGCGTGATCGTGCGCCACTTCAAGCAGCAGCGCATCGCGCAGTTCCTGCGTATCAGCATCGGTACGCCCGAGCAGAACCAGGCGCTGCTTGACGCCTTGAACTGATCGCGCCTTGCAATCGCCAGCTAGGCGGGCTCCTGCGGGAGCCCGCCTAGCTGGCGATTGCATCGACGTGGCCCGACAGGCTATTCTCCGCTCCTCAGATTCGTCCGATGATTGGATGTAAGCACGTCAATGACTCAACTCATCAAACGCTCCCTTGTCGAGCAGGCCGTCGAACAACTGCGCCAGCGCGTCGCCGATGGCGCCTGGGCCGTCGGCCAGCGCCTGCCCACCGAGCCCGAACTGGCCCTGGAACTGGGCATCAGCCGCAATACCGTGCGTGAAGCGATGCGCGTGCTCGCCTTCAGCGGCCTGGTCGAAGTGCGCCAGGGCGACGGTACCTACCTGCGCGCCAATGTCGACCCGCTGGCCACCGTGCAGGTGCTGTCGCGTTGCAGCCTCGAGCAGGCCCGCGAAACCCGGCACATCCTCGAAGCCGAGGCCATCGGGCTGGCGGCGCTGCGCCGCACCGACGACGACCTCAAGGGGCTGCATGAAGCGCTGCAGCACAGCGCCGAGCACTTTCACGACGACCTCGACAGCTACGTGGCCTGCGACCTGGTGTTTCACCAGCGCCTGGTGGACGCCGCACACAACCCGGCATTGAGCGAGCTGTACCGCTACTTCTCCGCCGTGGTGGCGTGCGCCGTGCACCACAACATGCGCGAATCGCGTTGCCAGGGCGTGTTCGACCTGCACCGCGACATCCTGCAGGCGGTCGAGCAACGCGACCCGGAACGGGCCAAGGCCCTGAGCAGAACCCTTATCAATGAAGCCTGACGCAGAGACAGCCATGCCCAAACCCAACCCGCCGCTCGAAGAACTCCTGATCGACGCCGAAGCCGACGACGCCCAGCTGCAACCGCCCGCTGTGCTGCAGCGCCCGTGGCTGTTGCTGCTGGGGCTGGTACTGGTGGCACTGAACCTGCGCCCGGCGCTGTCGAGCATGGCGCCGTTGCTCGGGCAGGTGTCCGACAGCCTGGGGCTGAGTGCTTCGCAGGCCGGCCTGCTGACCACGCTGCCGGTACTGTGCCTGGGCCTGTTCGCGCCGCTGGCACCGATCCTGGCGCGTCGCTTCGGCAGCGAGCGGGTGGTGCTGGGCATTCTGCTCACGCTGGCGTGCGGTATCTTGCTGCGCAGCTCGCTGGGCAGTGTGGGGCTGTTTGCCGGCAGCATCCTGGCCGGGGCCAGCATCGGCGTGATTGGCGTGCTGCTGCCGGGCATCGTCAAGCGCGACTTCCCCAAGCATGCCGGCGCCCTGACCGGCGTGTACACCATGGCCCTGTGCCTGGGCGCGGCCCTGGCGGCCGGCGCCACCGTGCCGTTGAGCCAGCACTTCGACGACAGCTGGGCGCTGGGCCTGGGTGTCTGGCTGATTCCGGCGGTGGTGGCGGCGCTGTTCTGGCTGCCCCAGGCGCGCCACGGGCATGGCAAGCATGCGGTGGCTTATCGGGTGAGGGGGCTGCTGCGCGATCCGCTGGCCTGGCAGGTGACCCTGTACATGGGCCTGCAGTCGTCGCTGGCGTACATCGTGTTCGGCTGGCTGCCCTCGATTCTGATCGGCCGTGGCCTGAGCCCGACCGAGGCCGGGCTGGTGCTGTCCGGTTCGGTGATTGTGCAACTGGCCAGTGCCCTGACCGCGCCGTGGCTGGCCACCCGTGGCAAGGACCAGCGCCTGGCCATCGTGCTGGTGATGCTGCTGACCCTGGCCGGCCTGTTCGGCTGCCTGTATGCCCCGTTAGGCGGGCTGTGGGGCTGGGCGGTGGTACTGGGTATCGGGCAGGGCGGCACCTTTGCCCTGGCGCTGACCCTGATCGTGTTGCGGTCGAAGGACTCGCATGTGGCGGCCAACCTGTCGAGCATGGCCCAGGGCATCGGCTATACCCTGGCCTCGATGGGGCCGTTCGCGGTAGGCCTGGTGCATGACGTGACCGGTGGCTGGGACGCAGTGGGCTGGATTTTCGCGGTGCTGGGCGTGGGTGCGATCGGTTTCGGGCTCAAGGCCGGGCGGGCGTTGCAGGTGGGTGTGGTCAGCGAACGGGTCTGACTTCGCGTGGCTGCCATCGCGGGTCTGCACTGCACCTGTGGGAGCGGGCCTGACCCGCGGTGGGGCACATCATTCGCACCGTAGATACCCGTAGCTTTCAGCCATCACTCGGCCTATCGTTCACGTCCGTTCCCCTGTAATGGACCGCGCCCATGAGCGACGCCAACATCGCGCTGATCACACGTTTCTACCAGGCCTTCCAGCGCCTCGACGCCGAGGCCATGGTCGCCTGCTACAGCCCCGAGGTGGTGTTCAGCGACCCGGCCTTCGGTACCCTGCGTGGCAAGGACGCCGCCGACATGTGGCGCATGCTCGCCAGTCGCGCCAAGGATTTCTCCCTGACCTTCGACAGCGTGCGCGCCGACGAGCGCAGCGCCACTGCGCACTGGGTGGCCACCTACCTGTTCAGCCAGACCGGTCGCGTGGTGGTCAACGACATCCAGGCACGTTTCGTGATCCGCGACGGGTTGATCGTCGAGCATCACGATCATTTCGACCTGTGGCGCTGGGCCCGCCAGGCGCTGGGTACCAAGGGCCTGCTGCTGGGCTGGACACCGCTGGTACAGGGCAAGATTCGCCAACAGGCGGCAAAAGGCCTGCGCGCATTTCAGGCCGGGCGTTGACGGGGTAAGCTGTCGCCTTCACTCCTGTACGCAGATGCCCGTGACCGAAACCCCCACCTTTCGCAAACCCTGGTATGTCTATCTGGTACGCACCGCCAACGGTTCGTTGTACTGCGGCATCAGTGACAACCCCGAGCGCCGTTTCAATGCCCATCAGAGCGGCCGCGGTGCGCGTTACTTCAGCACCAGCCCGGCAGTGGCGTTGGTGTATGTGGAAGCCTGGCCGGACAAGGCCGAGGCGCTGCGCCAGGAACGCCTGGTGAAGAAGCTGCGCAAGTCGGCCAAGGAGGCACTGGTGGCCTCCTGGACGGGGCTCAGTCCTTGCGACGCTTGAGCTGATCGGTGAGCTGGGTGGGCAGGCCCTTGATGATCAGGGTGCCGGCCTCTTCGTCGTACTCGATCTTCGAGCCCAGCAGGTGTGCCTCGAAGCTGATCGACAGGCCCTCGGCGCGGCCGGTGAAGCGGCGGAACTGGTTCAGGGTGCGCTTGTCGGCCGGGATCTCCGGCGACAGGCCGTAGTCCTTGTTGCGGATATGGTCATAGAAGGCCCGCGGGCGGTCCTCGTCGATCAGTTCCGACAGCTCGCTCAGGGTCACCGGCTCGCCTGCCTTGGTCTGGCTGGTGGCGTACTCGACCAGGGTCTGGGTCTTTTCGCGGGCGGCTTCCTCGGGCAGGTCCTCGCTCTCGACGAAGTCGCTGAAGGCCTTGAGCAGGGTGCGGGTCTCTCCCGGGCCGTCGACGCCTTCCTGGCAGCCGATGAAGTCGCGGAAGTACTCCGAGACCTTCTTGCCGTTCTTGCCCTTGATGAACGAGATGTACTGCTTGGACTGCTTGTTGTTCTGCCACTCGGAGATGTTGATGCGAGCAGCCAGGTGCAGCTGGCCCAGGTCCAGGTGGCGCGAGGGGGTCACGTCCAGGTCGGCGTTCACCGCCACACCTTCGCTGTGGTGCAGCAGGGCGATGGCCAGGTAGTCGGTCATGCCTTGCTGGTAGTGGGCGAACAGTACGTGGCCACCGGTGGACAGGTTCGACTCTTCCATCAGTTTCTGCAGGTGCTCGACGGCCACGCGGCTGAAGGCGGTGAAGGTCTTGCCTTCATCCAGGTATTCCTTCAGCCAGCCGCTGAACGGATGGGCGCCGGACTCGGCGTGGAACAGGCCCCAGGCTTTGCCCTGTTTGGCGTTGTAGCTGTCGTTGAGGTCGGCCAGCAGGTTCTCGATGGCGGTCGACTCGGCCAGTTCCGAGTCGCGTGCGTGCAGCACGGCAGGGCTGCCATCGGGTTTCTTGTCGATCAGGTGGACGATGCAATGACGGATCGGCATGGGATTCTCGGCTGAAAATAGGGCGCGACATACAGCGCTGCAAAGCGGCCAAGTGTAACCCAGCCGGGGGCTTGAGCAGGGTATGGATGTGTGTCGACGCAAGGGTTGTTCATTTTTTGTGCGATTTTTTGCGAAATTTGCTGCAAACCCCCGAAAAACCAGAACATTTGGCCTGTGGGAGGCGGATATTTATCGCTTCGTGTGGTAGTTTTGCCCGGTCTTGCGCACCGCGTGTGGCGCATTGCTGGCAGACCGCTGATGTCACGTCGAACCAAACGCATTTTTGTGTATCTACATACGCGATTGGCAATGGATATACCCCGGACCGCCGAAGACTCGCGGGTCTGGGCCGATGGCTGACGCTGCACTCTGCAAACCAACTGAATTTGATAGGGAAGGAACACCACCATGGCATTGACCAAAGACCAACTGATCGCCGATATCGCCGAAGCTATCGACGCGCCGAAAACCACCGCGCGTAACGCTCTGGAGCAACTGGGCCAGATCGTTGCTGATCAACTGGAAAATGGCAGCGAAATCACCCTGCCGGGTATCGGCAAGCTGAAGATCACCGAGCGTCCTGCCCGTACCGGTCGTAACCCTTCGACTGGCGCCGCCATCGAAATCGCTGCCAAGAAAGTCGTCAAGTTCGTTCCAGCCAAAGTGCTGACCGACGCTGTAAACAAGTAATTGTAAACAGCTTCTGAAAACCGCGTCCGGTGCGAACCAGGCGCGGTTTTTTTGTGGGTGCTGCGCATGCCCCTAGGGGGCGGGTTTCGTCCAGCGCAGCTGGCGCCACGCTGCGCGCGCCTGAGGTGTCTGGAAGGTCCAGGCCACCAGGCGGCTCTGCTTCTGCCCCTGGCCCATCTCCAGCACGCGGTGCTCTACTGCGCCGGCCTTGTTCAGGGCCGCCTCGATACCCGGCAGGTTCGATGCCTTCGACACCAGGCTGCTGAACCACAGCACCTGCTGGCCCAGGGCCACGCTTTCATTCACCAGCTGGCTGACAAAGCGGATTTCACCGCCTTCGCACCACAGCTCGTTGTTCTGCCCGCCAAAGTTCAGTACCGGCAGCTTGCGCTTGGGGTCGGCCTTGCCCAGCGCCCGCCATTTGCGCTGGCTGCCACGGGTGGCTTCGTCACGCGAGGCGTGGAAGGGCGGGTTGCACAGGGTGACGTCGAAGCGTTCGTCGCTCTTTAGCAGGCCGGCGAGGATCTGCCGAGCATTGCCCTGCTGGCGCAGGCTGATGACCTTGCCCAGGCCGTTGGCCTGCACGATGGCCTTGGCGGCGCCCAGGGCCACCGGGTCGATGTCCGAGCCCAGGAAGCGCCAGCGGTAGTCGACGTGACCCAGCAGCGGATAGATGCAGTTGGCCCCGACCCCCACATCCAGTGCCTGGATCATCGCACCCCGCGGAATCTCGCCACCGTTGTCGGTGGCCAGCAGGTCGGCCAGGCCATGCAGGTAGTCGGCGCGGCCGGGTATGGGCGGGCACAGGTAGTCGGCCGGGATGTCCCAGTGCTGGATGCCGTACTGGGCCTTGAGCAGGGCGCGGTTGAACACGCGCACTGCCTCGGGGTCGGCGAAATCGATGCTCGGCTTGCCGTGGGGGTTGGTGATCATGAAGCGGCCCAGCTCCGGGCTGCTCTTGATCAGTTGCGGGAAGTCGTAGCGACCCTGGTGGCGGTTGCGCGGGTGCAGGGTGGGTTTGTTGGGTGTGGTCATGTTTGTGTCCGGTGAAAAGCATCGCGGGTCAAGCCCGCTCCCACAGGGCTGCATGCACAGTTCCTGGTGGGAGCGGGCTTGACCCGCGATGGCGTCGCTGTGATCAGCGCTATTACAAGGCGGCAATCCGCGCATGCTGCTCGGTGAAGTTGGCCAGGGCCTGTTCGGCCTCGGCCAGCTTGGCGCGCTCCTTGTCGATCACCGCAGGCGGCGCCTTGTCGACGAACGCCGGGTTGGACAGCTTGCCGCCCACCCGCTGCACTTCGCCTTGCAGGCGCTGGATTTCCTTGTTCAGACGCGCCAGCTCGGCATCCTTGTCAATCAGCCCGGCCATCGGCACCAGCACCTGCAGGTCACCGACCAGGGCGGTGGCGCTCAGCGGCGCCTCGTCCTGCTCGCCCAGCACGGTGAAGGATTCGATCTTGGCCAGCTTCTTGAGCAGTGCTTCGTTTTCCTGCAGGCGACGCACGTCTTCGGCACTGGCGTTCTTGAGGAACAGCTGCAATGGCTTGCCCGGGCCGATGTTCATTTCGCCACGGATGTTGCGCACGCCCAGCATCAGTTCCTTGAGCCACTCGATATCGCCTTCGGCCGCTTCATCGATGCGGCTTTCGTTGGCCACCGGCCACGGCTGCAGCATGATGGTCTTGCCTTCGATACCGGCCAGTGGCGCCAGGCGCTGCCAGATTTCCTCGGTGATGAACGGCATGAACGGGTGCGCCAGGCGCAGCGCCACTTCCAGCACGCGGACCAGGGTGCGGCGGGTGCCGCGCTGGCGTTCGACCGGTGCGTTCTCGTCCCACAGTACCGGCTTGGACAGCTCCAGGTACCAGTCGCAGTACTGGTTCCAGATGAACTCGTACAGCGCCTGGGCGGCCAGGTCGAAGCGGAACTGGTCCAGCTGGCGGGTCACTTCGGCTTCGGTGCGCTGCAGCTGCGAGATGATCCAGCGGTCGGCCAGCGACAGCTCGTAGGCCTCGCCGTTCTGGCCGCAGTCCTCGCCCTTGTCCAGCACGTAGCGCGCGGCGTTCCAGATCTTGTTGCAGAAGTTGCGATAGCCTTCGACGCGGCCCATGTCGAACTTGATGTCGCGACCGGTGGACGCCAGCGAGCAGAAGGTGAAGCGCAGGGCATCGGTGCCGTAGCTGGCGATGCCTTCGGGGAACTCGGCCTTGGTCTGCTTGGCGATCTTGTCGGCCAGCTTGGGTTGCATCAGGCCGCTGGTGCGTTTCTCCAGCAGCGCGTCCAGGGTGATGCCGTCGACGATGTCCAGCGGGTCGAGCACGTTGCCCTTGGACTTGGACATCTTCTGGCCCTGGCCATCACGAACCAGACCATGCACGTACACGGTCTTGAACGGCACTTGCGGGGTACCGTCCTCGTTCTTCACCAGGTGCATGGTCAACATGATCATCCGGGCAACCCAGAAGAAGATGATGTCGAAACCGGTCACCAGCACGTCGGTGGAGTGGAAGGTCTTGAGGAATTCGGTCTGCTGCGGCCAGCCCAGGGTGGAGAAGGTCCACAGGCCCGAGCTGAACCAGGTGTCGAGCACGTCGTTGTCCTGGTTCAGGACCACGTCGTCGCCCAGCTGGTGCTTGGCGCGCACTTCTTCTTCGCTGCGCCCCACATAGACCTTGCCCGACACGTCGTACCAGGCCGGAATGCGGTGGCCCCACCACAGCTGGCGGCTGATGCACCAGTCCTGGATGTCGCGCATCCAGGAGAAATACATGTTCTCGTACTGCTTGGGCACGAACTGGATGCGGCCGTCTTCGACAGCGGCGATCGCAGGCTCGGCCAGCGGCTTGGTCGACACGTACCACTGGTCGGTCAGCCATGGCTCGATGATGGTGCCGGAGCGGTCGCCCTTGGGCACTTTCAAGGCGTGGTCGTCGACGCTGACCAGCAGGCCTGCGGCATCCAGGTCGGCAACGATCTGCTTGCGCGCCACGAAGCGGTCGAGGCCGGCGTAGGCGGCAGGCAGGCTGGCGTCCAGGCTTTCGTTCAGGCTGCCGTCGAGGTTGAACACCTGGGCTGCCGGCAGCACCGCGGCGTTCTTGTCGAAGATGTTGAGCAGCGGCAGGTTGTGGCGCTTGCCGACTTCGTAGTCGTTGAAGTCGTGGGCCGGGGTGATCTTCACGCAGCCGGTGCCGAATTCGGGGTCGCAGTAGTCATCGGCGATGATCGGGATCAGGCGACCGACCAGCGGCAGCTTGACGAACTTGCCGATCAGCGCCTGGTAGCGCTCGTCGTTCGGGTTGACGGCCACGGCGGCGTCGCCGAGCAGGGTTTCCGGGCGGGTGGTGGCGACCACCAGGTGGTCCTTGCCGTCGGCCGTGGTGGCACCGTCGGCCAGCGGGTAGCGCAGGTTCCACAGATGGCCTTTCTCGTCGTGGCTTTCCACTTCGAGGTCGGAGATCGCCGTGTGCAGCTTGGTGTCCCAGTTGACCAGGCGCTTGCCGCGGTAGATCAGGCCATCTTCATGCAGGCGCACGAAGGCTTCCTTGACCGCTTCGGACAGGCCGTCGTCCATGGTGAAGCGCTCGCGGCTCCAGTCTACCGACGAGCCCAGGCGGCGGATCTGGCGGCTGATGTTGCCACCGGACTGATCCTTCCATTCCCAGACTTTCTCGAGGAATTTGTCGCGGCCCAGGTCGTGACGGTTCTGGCCCTTGGCCTCCAGTTGACGCTCCACCAGCATCTGCGTGGCGATGCCGGCGTGGTCGGTGCCTGGTTGCCACAGGGTGTTGCGACCCTGCATGCGGCGAAAACGGATCAGGGCGTCCATGATCGCGTTGTTGAAGCCGTGACCCATGTGCAGGCTGCCGGTCACGTTCGGCGGCGGGATCATGATGGTGTACGAATCGCCCGCGCCTTGCGGGGCGAAATAATTCTCTGACTCCCAGGTGTTGTACCAGGAAGTTTCAATGGCGTGCGGCTGGTAGGTCTTATCCATGCGCGGCGGGACCCTATGGCATTTATTCAGGAAAGCCGAGAAGTATAGCGGGGATAAGGGCCGGGGCGTAGCGTGAGGTGCGGGAGTGGGGCAAAAAACTGTGGGGAATTCTTCGCGTAGGAGCCGGCCTTGCCGGCGAAGCGAGCCAAAGGCTCGCCCCCCGTTTTTGATTACGAGCGTGAGTTCAACAACCGCTCCAGGCGGGCATCCAGGCGTCGCTTGATCTCGTTCTCGATATGCGGGGTAAAGTCCTTGATCACATCCTGCATGATCAACTGCGCCGCCGCGCGCAGTTCGCTGTCCAGGTGCAGCAGGGTGTCCTGGCGGCGCGCCTGCGGGTCGGGCTCGGCAGCCGGCTCGGCAGCCACCGGGGCCCGCGCTGCCGGTTCGGCCGGCTCGAGCAGCAACGGTATCTGCTCCTCGACGGTCTCGGTCAGCAGTGGCGGTTCCAGGGCATCGTCACCCAGCAACTGGCGAATCGACTCCAGATCGTCCAGCAAATGCGCAGGTTTTGGCATGGGGGCAGGTTTGTCCATCATCAGAGTCGCTGTAAACGGTGGTCTTGCAGAGCATAGCCCTGTTCACGGTAGAAACGGAAACTCTCCCGCGCCGCCGCACGAATGGCCGGCTCCTCCACCACGATCTCGGCAATGCGGGCAAAGCGTGCGGCAAAACCGGGTACCTTCAGGTCGAGATTGACCAGCAGGTCCTGATGATCGCCCGGGTCGTCACCGACCCCCAGCGCCACCGCGCCGTGCGGGTCGTCCTCGAGCGCGCTGTGGGGCACGAAGGCCTCGCCCTTGAACGCCCACAGCCGCGCATCCAGCTCGTCGCGCTGGGCCGCATCGCTGCAGTTGAGGTACACGCGGTGCCCAAGGCGCCAGGCCTTTTCGCACAGCTTGCAGGCGAAATCCAGCCGCGCGGCAGGCGCGGGGCTGGGCAGGATATAGAAGTCGACTTTGCTCATGGTGGGGTGGCCCACCGGCTACGCCTTGCAGCGCGGCCGGTGGACGGCGCCTCAGGCGTTGGCGCGGTCGAGCAGGTATTGGGTCAGCAGCGGTACCGGGCGGCCAGTGGCGCCCTTGTCCTTGCCGCCGCTGGTCCAGGCCGTGCCGGCGATGTCCAGGTGGGCCCAGTGGTAGGCCTTGGCAAAGCGCGACAGGAAGCAGCCGGCGGTAATGCTGCCCGCCTTCGGGCCGCCGATGTTGGCGATGTCGGCGAACGGGCTGTCGAGCTGCTCCTGGTATTCGTCGAACAGCGGCAGTTGCCAGGCGCGGTCGTCGGCACGCTTGCCGGCGTCCAGCAGTTGGCCGATCAGTTCGTCGTCGTTGCCCATCAGGCCCGAGGTATGGCTGCCCAGGGCGACGATGCAGGCGCCGGTCAGGGTGGCGATGTCGATCACTGCCTGCGGCTTGAAGCGCTCCACGTAGGTCAGTGCGTCGCACAGCACCAGGCGGCCTTCGGCGTCGGTGTTGAGGATTTCGACGGTCTGCCCGCTCATGGTGGTGACGATGTCGCCCGGACGGCTGGCGCCACCGCTGGGCATGTTCTCGGCACAGGCCAGTACACACACCAGGTTGATCGGCAGCTTGAGTTCGAGCACGGCACGCAGGGTGCCGAACACGCTGGCTGCACCGCCCATGTCGTACTTCATTTCATCCATGCCGGCACCGGGCTTGAGGCTGATGCCGCCGGTGTCGAAGGTGATGCCCTTGCCCACCAGTACGTAAGGCTTCTCGCTCTTCTTGGCGGCGCCCTGGTAGCTGAGCACGATCAGGCGTGGCGGCTGATCGCTGCCCTGGCCCACGGCGTAGAACGCGCCCATGCCCAGGTCCTTGATCTTCTTCTCGTCCAGCACCTCGACCTTGAGGCCCTTGAACTCCTTGCCCAGCGCCTTGGCCTGTTCGGCCAGGTAGCTTGGGTGGCAGATGTTCGGCGGCAGGTTGCCCAGGTCGCGGGTGAAGCCCATGCCGTTGGCGATCGCGGTGGCGTGCTTGACGGCGCGCTCCACCTCGGCCAGGCCGGCCTTGTCGCTGAGCAGGGTGATCTTCTTCAGGGCGATCGGCTCGGCCTTCTTGCTCTTGTAATGATCGAATACATATTGACCATCGAGCAGGCTCTCGGCCAGCAGGCGTACCTTGCCGTAGTTGGCATCGCGGCCGGTCACGGCAACGTCGTCCAGTGCCAGCACCGCATCGCTGCCAGCCAGGCCCTTGAGCACGTTGAGCACGCTGCCCGCCAGCTTGCGCCAGGCGCGGTCGGCAAGGGCGTCCTTGCCGGTCCCCACCAGCAATACGCGCTCGGCCTTGACCCCGGCCAGGCCTTGCAGCAGCAGGGTCTGCCCGACCTTGCCGGCCAGGTCGCCGCGCTTGAGCACTGCGCTCAGGGCGCCGTTGCTGGCGTCGTCCACGGCCTTGGCGGTAGCGCCCAGTGTGCGGCCTTCACCCACGCTCAGTACCAGGGTGGCGGTTTTCAAGGATGCTGCGGCTACGCTTTTTACAACCAATTCCATGTCAGGGTCCCCGAATGAACTGTCAGTGCGCGCTGGCGGTGCAGGCGCTCGAAGCGGCCTGGCGCGCCGTGGCGGGCCAGTCAGAAAGCGCCCAGTTTGAGCCTGCGGCGGGCGCGCTGACAACCCCGAGATGAAGCTTTGCACGGCGCCAAGTGACAGGCACGGCCATTCACAGGATAATGCGCGCACTTTTGTCCGGGTTCGCCTTTGGCGGGCGGGCGACTATCTTGGTTGCAACGTTTTCCCTTGTTCGGCTGTCCGAGCCTGACAACCCAGGAGTGTCTGGTTTGATCGTCTTCCGTTATCTGTCCCGCGAGGTCCTGGTGACCTTGAGTGCCGTCAGCGCTGTGCTGCTGGTCATCATCATGAGCGGGCGCTTCATCAAATACCTGGCCCAGGCGGCCCAGGGCATGCTCGATCCGGGCGTACTGTTCCTGATCATGGGCTACCGCCTGCCGGGCTTTCTGCAACTGATCCTGCCGCTGGGCCTGTTTCTGGGCATCCTGCTGGCCTACGGCCGGCTGTATCTGGAAAGCGAGATGACCGTGCTCTCGGCAACCGGCATGAGCCAGCAGCGCCTGCTGGGCATGACCCTGATGCCGGCTGCACTGATCGCGGTGCTGGTGGCCTGGCTGAGCCTGAGCCTGGCGCCCCAGGGCGTGACCCAGGTATCGCAGATCATCAACCAGCAGGATGCGCTGACCGAGTTCGACACCCTGGTGCCGGGCCGCTTCCAGAACCTGCGCGACGGTTCGCGGGTCACCTACACCGAGCAGCTGTCGGATGACCGTTCAAAGCTGGCCGGCGTGTTCATTTCCGAGAAGCGCCTGTCCCAGGACAAGAGCAAGGACCGTGGCATCTCCGTGCTGGTGGCCGAAAAGGGCCGTCAGGAAGTGCAGGCCGACGGCAACCGCTACCTGATCCTTGAAAACGGCTACCGCTACGACGGCAACCCGGGCCAGGCCGATTACCGCGCCATCAAGTACGACACCTACGGTGTGCTGCTGCCCAAGCCGGAGGTCAGCCAGGAAGTCACCGAGCGCGAGGCCATCCCGACGTCCGAACTGATCGGCAGTACCGGGCTGCGCGAGCGTGCCGAACTGCAGTGGCGCCTTTCGCTGCCGCTGCTGGTGTTCATCGTGACCCTGATGGCGGTGCCGCTGTCGCGGGTCAACCCGCGCCAGGGCCGTTTCCTCAAGCTGCTGCCGGCGATCCTTCTGTATATGGCTTACCTGACGATTCTGATTGCCGCCCGCGGCGCCCTGGAGAAAGGCAAGTTGCCGATCGGCCTGGGCCTGTGGCCGGTGCATGGGCTGTTCCTGCTGATCGGCCTGGGCCTGATGTTCTGGGAACCGCTGCGCCTCAAGCGTGCCAGCCGTCGTGCGGAGGTGGCCCGTGGCTAAACTCGATCGCTATATCGGCCAGAGCGTGTTCATGGCCATCATCGCCGTGCTGGGGATCATCCTCGGCCTGGCGTCGCTGTTCGCCTTCATCGACGAGATGGGCGACATCAGCGATACCTACACCTTGTGGGACGCGGGCAACTACGTGCTGCTGACCGCGCCACGGCGCCTGTACGACATGCTGCCGATGGCCGCGCTGATCGGCTGCCTGATCGGCCTGGGCAGCCTGGCCAGCAGCAGCGAACTGACCATCATGCGCGCTGCCGGCGTGTCCATCGGGCGCATCGTGTGGGCGGTCATGAAGCCGATGCTGGTACTGATGCTGATCGGCGTGCTGATGGGCGAGTACCTGGCACCCGTGACCGAGAACAAGGCCCAGGCCGACCGTTCGCTGGCGCAGGGTGGCGGTGAGGCGCAAAGCTCCAAGCGCGGCCTGTGGCACCGCCAGGGCGAAGAGTTCGTGCACATCAACACCGTGCAGCCCAATGGGCTGTTGCTGGGCGTGACGCGTTATCGCTTCGACAACGAGCGTCACATGCAGACCTCCAGCTTTGCGCGCAGGGCGCAATACACCCAGGGCCACTGGGAACTGACCGACGTGACCACCACGCACTTCCGTGGGGACCACACCGAAGTCATCCACAATGCCGAGGAGCGCTGGGACGTCGCGCTGACCCCCGAGCTGCTCAGCACCGTGGTACTGGCGCCCGAGTCGCTGTCGATCAGCGGGCTGTGGGACTACATTCATTACCTCTCCGACCAGGGCCTGAACAACGCGCGCTACTGGCTGGCGTTCTGGACCAAGGTGCTGCAACCGGTGGTCACGGCGGCGCTGGTACTCATGGCGGTGTCGTTCATCTTCGGCCCGCTGCGTTCGGTGACGCTGGGCCAGCGGGTGTTCACCGGGGTGCTGGTGGGCTTCGTGTTCCGCATCGCCCAGGACCTGCTGGGCCCTTCGAGCCAGGTGTTCGGCTTCCCGCCGCTGCTGGCGGTGGTGATCCCGGCGGCAATCTGTGCGCTGGCGGGGGTGTGGTTGCTACGCAGGGCGGGGTAGCGATTACCCTGGCCAACAAAAAGCCGACCTCAGGGTCGGCTTTTTCATTGGTTGCCTGTGCCGGCGAACGGGGCGCTGCGGTTCTACTTCTTGCGCTTGGGAATCCGCACCAGCTGGGTTTCCGAGTACATGTCATGCCAGGCGCGTTTTTTCTTGTCCACCAGCGACCACAGAAACCCCAGGCCCAGGCACAGCCACGACGCAATCGACACCACAAAGCGCAGCAGTGCCTGCCACAGGCTGATGGCACTGCCGTCGGCATTCTGCACGCGGATGCCCCATACCTGCATGCCAAGGGTCTGGCCGCCGTGGGTCCAGAACTTGGCGAAGAAGCCGAACAGCATGAACAGCAGAACGGTCGACAGCAATGGATCGCCATCCAGCGCCCCCGCCTCGGTCAGGGCGCGCATGCGCGTCTCGCCGATGATCGCCATCTGCACCATCTTGTACACCAGCGTGGTCACCATCAGCAGGGCGGTGCACAACAGGAAGTCATAGAACATCGCGGCCAGGCGACGGCCCAGGCCGACCACGGGGAACTCGCCCTGTGGTTGAAGAAGTTGCTTGGGCATGCGCTCAGGCTCCGGGTGACAAAGCGCCCATTCTACGGAATTGCGCGCACAAAAAAGCCCCTGCTGTTGCCAGCAGGGGCTCTTTCGTTGATGAAGATCAGGCTTCGGCTTGAACTTCGTCGGCTTGCATGCCTTTTTGGCCCTGCACAGCAACGAAGGTCACTTTCTGGCCTTCTTTCAGGCTCTTGAAGCCGTTGCCCTGAATAGCGCGGAAGTGTACGAACAGATCCGGACCGCTTTCTGGAGTGATGAAACCAAAACCTTTCTCGTCGTTAAACCACTTGACGGTACCGCTCTGACGTTGGGACATTGTCTTATTTCCTTTGAAACTTAGAATTAGTAACAGTTTCTTTCATTGAAAGAGTACTGGGCTGGGTTGCAGGAAAGTAAGAGACGTCGAACGGGTTGTAGCAAAACTCGGCGCTACTGCCCAGGTCACGAACCATAGCGACCCATGCAAACACAGTGCAGTGAATCTACACTCATTTCGATTGCAAAAACAAGTCCCGCAGAGCGCCGCACCACGGGGCCTGGCGGGAAATTTCCGGGGCTGTTTGCGGGCCGCTGTCGGGCGTGTTCGAAAGTTGTAAAACGCGTTCGAAAACGAATATCCCGAACGCGCCATGACACCTTGTTTCAATTGCGCTGTATCAGCCGCGATAGTAGCGCTGGGCAACGAACGGCATCTTGCTGACTTTCATCGCCACCCGTTTGCCGCGCACGATGGCCCACAGCGGTGTATCGAGCGCTGCATGGGCCTGGTCCACATATCCCATCGCCACTGGCGCGCCCAGCGTGGGCCCGAAGCCTCCGCTGCAGATGCTGCCGACCACCGTGCCGGCCTCATCCACGATCTCGGCCCCTTCGCGCACCGGGGTACGCTCCTGCGGCAGCAGGCCGACGCGCTTGCGCGCCACGCCGCTGTGCTGCTGGGCGAAGATCGCAGCAGCGCCGGGGAAGCCTCCCGCCCGCGAGCCATCGGCGCGGCGTACCTTGGAGATGGCCCACAGCAGGCTCGCCTCGATCGGCGTGGTGTCAGCATTCATGTCATGCCCGTACAGGCACAGGCCGGCTTCCAGGCGCAGCGAGTCGCGCGCGCCCAGGCCGATGGCGGCCACTTCCGGCTCGGCCAGCAGGTGACGGGCCAGGGCCTCGGCGCTGGCGCTGGGCACACTGATCTCGAAGCCGTCTTCGCCGGTGTAGCCCGAACGGCTCACGTAGCAGTCCACGCCCAGCAACACCACGGGCTTGAACTGCATGAAGGTCATGTCCGCCACCTCGGGGGCCAGGCGCTGCAGCACCTTGACCGCCGCCGGGCCCTGCAGGGCCAGCAGGGCGCGCTCTTCGAACAGCGGCTGCACCTGGCACAGCGTGCCGATGTGCTGGCGCAGGTGGGCCAGGTCCTGGTCCTTGCAGGCGGCGTTGACCACCAGGAACAGTTCGTCGTTGCCCAGGTTGGCCACCATCAGGTCGTCGAGGATGCCGCCCTGTTCGTTGGTGAACATCGCGTAACGCTGCATGCCCACCGGCAAATCGATGATGTCGACCGGCACCAGGGCTTCCAGGGCCTTGGCGGCATCGGCGCCCACCAGGCGGATCTGGCCCATGTGCGACACGTCGAACAGGCCGGCCTGTTCGCGGGTGTGCAGGTGCTCCTTGAGCACTCCCAGCGGGTACTGCACGGGCATGTCGTAGCCGGCGAACGGCACCATGCGCGCGCCCAGTTCCAGATGCAGGGCATGAAGCGGTGTTTGCAGCAGTGTGTCGGTGGACATTGATGACTCCTTCTAGAGGCTTGAGGTTGTCAGCACTCGATGATGTTGACGGCCAGACCGCCGCGGGCGGTCTCCTTGTATTTGCTTTTCATGTCGGCGCCGGTCTGGCGCATGGTGCGGATCACCTTGTCGAGCGAGACGAAGTGCTGCCCGTCGCCGCGCAAGGCCATGCGCACCGCGTTGATCGCCTTGACCGAGCCCATGGCATTGCGTTCGATGCAGGGCACCTGGACCAGCCCGCCAATCGGGTCGCAGGTCAGGCCCAGGTTGTGTTCCATGCCGATTTCGGCGGCGTTCTCGACCTGTTGCACGCTGCCGCCCAGCACCTCGCACAGGGCCCCGGCTGCCATCGAACAGGCCACCCCGACCTCACCCTGGCAGCCCACCTCGGCCCCCGAGATCGAGGCGTTTTCCTTGTACAGGATGCCGATGGCAGCGGCGGTGAGCAGAAAGCGCACCACGCCGTCTTCGCTGGCCCCCCCGATGAAGCGCATGTAGTAGTGCAGCACCGCCGGCACGATGCCGGCAGCGCCATTGGTGGGTGCGGTGACCACTCGACCGCCGGAGGCATTCTCTTCGTTGACCGCCAGGGCATAGAGGTTGACCCAGTCGAGTACCGACAGCGCATCGCGCAGGCTCGCCTCGGGGTTGGCGCACAGCTGGCGGTGCAGGGCCGCAGCGCGGCGCTTGACCTTGAGCCCGCCGGGCAGAATGCCCTCGTTGCGACAGCCGGCAGCCACGCAGTCCTGCATCACTTGCCAGATGTGCAGCAGGCCGCTGCGAGTCTCGGCCTCGGGGCGCCAGGCCGATTCGTTGGCCAGCATCACCTGGCTGATGCTCAGGTGATGCGTGGTGCAGTGGCCAAGCAGTTCCCGGGCCGTCTTGAACGGGTAGGGCAGTGTGGTGCTGTCCTCGACGATACGGTCGGCCCCGGCGGCGCCTTCGTCGACCACGAAACCGCCGCCCACCGAGTAGTACTCGCGGCTGCGTACCTGCAGGCCGGCGGCGTCGAAGGCACGAAAGATCATGCCGTTGGGGTGAAAGGCCAGCGGCTTGCGGATCATCGCCAGGTGCTGTTTTTCGTTGAACTCGATGGCGTGCTCGCCCAGCAGGTAGAGCTGCCCGCTGCTGCGGATCGCCTGCAGGCGCGCTGCGATGGTGTCGGTGTCGACGCTGTCGGGGTGTTCGCCCTCAAGCCCCAGCAGCACCGCCTTGTCGCTGCCGTGGCCCTTGCCGGTGGCGCCGAGCGAGCCGTACAGCTCGACCTTGACGCTGGCGGTACTGGCCAGCAGGTCGTCGCGGCGCAGGCCCTCGGCAAAACGCGCGGCTGCGCGCATCGGCCCGACGGTATGGGAGCTGGAGGGGCCGATGCCGATCTTGAACAGGTCGAAGACGCTGAGTGACATGGTCGTACCCTCGTGCAGGTTGAAAAGCTTCGCCGGCAAGGCCGGCCCCTACAGATGCGCGCGGGCTCTGCAGGAGCCGGCCTTGCCGGCGAAGAGGCCCTCAGGCGTCCTGATAGCTTTCGATCGACGGGCAGGCGCAGATCAGGTTGCGGTCGCCGAACACGTTGTCGACACGCCCCACGGGTGGCCAGTACTTGGCCTCCACCAGCGATGGCAGCGGGTACACCGCCTGCTGGCGGCTATAGCCGTGGGGCCATTCGCCGGCCAGTTCGGCCGCGGTATGCGGGGCGTTCTTCAGCGGGTTGTCGTCCTTGTCCAGGCTGCCGTTCTCCACTGCGCGAATCTCTTCGCGAATACAGATCATGGCGTTGCAGAAGCGGTCCAGTTCCTCCTTGGCCTCGCTCTCGGTCGGCTCGATCATCAACGTGCCGGCCACCGGGAACGACATGGTCGGGGCATGGAAGCCGAAGTCGATCAGGCGCTTGGCCACGTCGTCGACGCTGATGCCGCTGCTGTCCTTGAGCGGGCGCAGGTCCAGGATGCACTCGTGCGCCACCAGGCCATTGCCGCCGGTGTACAACACAGGATAGTGCTCTTCCAGGCGGCGGGCGATGTAGTTGGCATTCAGGATCGCCATCTGCGACGCACGCTTGAGCCCGGCGCCGCCCATCATGCGGATGTACATCCAGGTGATCGGCAGGATGCTGGCACTGCCGAACGGCGCTGCGCATACCGCGCCCTGGGGGTTGTGCAGGTGCGCATGGCCCGGCAGGAACGGCGCCAGGTGCGCCTTGACGCCGATCGGGCCGACGCCCGGGCCGCCACCGCCGTGGGGGATGCAGAAGGTCTTGTGCAGGTTCAGGTGGGACACGTCGCCGCCGAACTTGCCCGGGGCGCACAGGCCGACCATCGCGTTCATGTTGGCGCCGTCGATGTACACCTGGCCGCCGTTGTCGTGGATGATCGCGCAGATCTCGCCGATGGCCTCCTCGAACACACCGTGGGTGGACGGGTAGGTGATCATCAGCGCAGCCAACTGGTCGCGGTGCTCGATGGCCTTGGCGCGCAGGTCGTCGATGTCGACATTGCCACGGGCATCGCACGCAGTGACCACCACGCGCATGCCGGCCATGTGTGCGGTGGCCGGGTTGGTGCCGTGGGCCGATGAGGGAATCAGGCAGATATCGCGGCGGGCATCGCCCCGGCTCTGGTGGTAGGCGCGGATCGCCAGCAGGCCGGCGTACTCGCCCTGCGAACCGGCGTTGGGCTGCAGCGACACGGCGTCATAGCCAGTGGCGGCGCACAGCATGGCCTCCAGCTCGTCGGTCAGCTGCTGGTAGCCCTGGCTCTGCTCGGCGGGGGCAAAGGGGTGCAGGTTGCCGAACTCGGCCCAGGTCACCGGGATCATTTCGCTGGCGGCATTGAGCTTCATGGTGCACGAGCCCAGCGGGATCATGGTGCGGTCCAGCGCCAGGTCCTTGTCGGCCAGCTTGCGCAGGTAGCGCATCAGTTCGGTTTCGCTGTGGTAGCGGTTGAACACCGGGTGTTCGAGGATGGCCGACTGGCGCAGCAGGGCGGCCGGCAGTCGTGCTGGCGTGGCAGCGGCCAGCGCGGCGAAGTCCGGTACGGCCTGGCCATTGGCGAACAGCTGCCACAGGGCCTCGACATCGGCCTGGGTGCTGGTTTCATCCAGCGACAGGCCCAGGTGGTCGGCATCGATCTGGCGCAGGTTGAGCTGGCGGGCGCGCGCCTGTTCATGCAGCGCGGCAGTCGCGCCGCCGGTGGCCAGGGTCAGGGTGTCGAAGAACGCGGCGTTCTGCACGTTCACGCCCAGTGCCTTGAGGCCGCAGGCCAGGATCGCGGTCAGCTGGTGGGTGCGCTGGGCGATCTGCTTGAGGCCCTGCGGGCCGTGGTACACGGCGTACATGCTGGCGATGTTGGCCAGCAGTACCTGGGCGGTGCAGATGTTGCTGGTGGCCTTCTCGCGGCGGATGTGCTGCTCGCGGGTCTGCATGGCCAGGCGCAGGGCGGTCTTGCCGAAGCGGTCGATGGACACGCCGACCAGGCGCCCTGGCATGTCGCGCTTGAACGCATCGCGGGTGGAGAAGTACGCCGCATGCGGGCCGCCGAAGCCCAGCGGCACGCCGAAGCGCTGGGCGCTGCCGATGGCCACGTCGGCGCCGAACTCACCCGGCGGGGTCAGCAGGGTCAGCGCCAGCAGGTCGGCGGCTACCGCCACCAGCGCGTTGGCGGCGTGCAGGCGCTCCACCAGTTCGCGGTAGTCGAACACCTCGCCGTTGCTGGCCGGGTACTGCAGCAGGGCGCCGAAGAAGGCGCTCACGTCGCCCAGCTCGCGCTCGTCGCCCACCACCACCTCGATGCCCAGCGGCTCGGCACGGGTACGCAGCACGTCGAGGGTCTGCGGGTGGCAATGCACCGAGGCGAAGAAGGCGTGGCTGCCCTTGTTCTTGCTCAGGCGCTTGCAGAAGGTCATGGCTTCGGCGGCGGCCGTGGCTTCGTCGAGCAGGGAGGCGTTGGCGATCGGCAAGCCGGTGAGGTCGCTGATCAGGGTCTGGAAGTTCAGCAGCGCTTCCAGGCGGCCCTGGGAAATCTCGGGCTGATAGGGGGTGTAGGCGGTGTACCAGGCCGGGTTTTCCAGCAGGTTGCGCAGGATCGGTGCCGGGGTGTGGGTGTTGTAGTAGCCCTGGCCGATGAAGCTTTTGAACAGCTGGTTCTTGCCGGCGATGGCCTTGAGCGAAGCCAGGGCATCGGCTTCGCTCTGCCCGTCACCGAGCTCGAGCACGCTGGTGCCCTTGATGCTGTCGGGGATCACGGCGGCGCTCATGGCCTCCAGCGAGTCGAAGCCCAGGGTGGCGAGCATGGCCTGCTCGTCGGTGTCGCGCGGGCCGATATGACGGGCGATGAACTGATTGGCGGTGCCGAGGTTGATGGTCATGGTGATTTCCTCAGGCGTCGGCGTTGGCTTTGATCAGACGGTCGTAGGCGTCCTGGTCGAGCAGTTGCGCGACGGCGCCGGCATCGGCCGGGATGAAGCGGAAGAACCAGCCTTCGCCCAGCGGGTCTTCGTTGACCAGCTCGGGGCTGTCCTGCAGCTGTTCGTTGACTGCCACCACTTCACCGGTCAGCGGCATGTACACGCCGCTGGCGGCTTTGACCGATTCGACGGTGGAGGCTTCGGCCCCGGCTTCGTAGGTTTGCAGTTCCGGCAGTTGCACATAGACCACGTCACCCAGTGCGTTCTGGGCAAAGGCGGTGATCCCGACCGTGACGCTGCCGTCGGCTTCGGCGCGCAGCCATTCGTGATCTTCGGTAAAACGCAACTCGCTCATGGGAACTCCTCAGGGGTGCGGTAGGGCTCACCATCAGGCCAGCCCGGAACTGACATCTCCTTAGCAAGTTCGTGGCCATTTATAAAAAATGATTACAAATCAATTAGTTATGTATTTGTCGGCGCTGCTCGTTATGCAGGTCGTAGCGAAATCGCTACACCTGTCGAGTATTGAAAAAGCGCAGAGGGATCAAAACCTTGCATTACAGTGGCAAACGGGCGATGTAGCGAATTCGATACGGTGTATCGAATTCGCTACGGAAGGGTTTCCTTTCCGGGAATGCCATACTTGCGCAGCCGATGCGCAATAGCTGTGTGCGAAGTCTGCAAGCGACTGGCCAACTGGCGGGTGGAGGGGTAGGTGACGTAGAGCTTTTCCAGCAGGCCACGCTCGAAGTTCTCCACGGCCTGCTCCAGGCTGGCCACTTCACCATCGCTTTGGCGCGCCACCGAGGTGCCGGCAATGTCCAGGTCACCAATATCCACCAGGCTGCTCTCGCAGATGGCCGCAGCGCGAAAGATCACGTTCTGCAACTGGCGCACGTTGCCCGGCCAGCGGTTGCCCAGCAACGCCGGGTAGGTGCCCGGCGCCAGCCGGCACAGTGGACGCTGGATCTGCGTGCAGGCCTGGCGCATGAAGGCACGCGCCAGCATCAGGATGTCCTGGCCACGCTCGCGCAGCGGCGGCACTTCCAGGTTGAGCACGTTCAGGCGGTAGAACAGGTCTTCGCGAAAACTGCCTTCGGCAACCATCTTTTCCAGGTCGCGGTGGGTGGCGCTGAGGATGCGCACGTTGACCTTGACCTCGCGATCACCGCCCACGCGGCGAAAGCTGCCATCGCTCAGAAACCGCAGCAGCTTGGCCTGAAGGTAAGGCGACATCTCGCCGATTTCATCGAGAAACACCGTGCCCTGGTTGGCCAGCTCCATCAGCCCCGGCTTGCCGCCGCGTTGCGCGCCGGTGAAGGCACCGGGGGCGTAGCCGAACAGCTCGCTCTCGGCCAGGTTCTCCGGCAGCGCCGCACAGTTCAGTGCCAGGAAGGGTGCGTTGTGGCGGCTGCTGATGGCGTGGCAGGCACGGGCTACAAGTTCCTTGCCGGTGCCGGTCTCGCCGTGGATCAGCAGCGGCGCATCCAGCGCCGCCACACGCAGGGCGCGGGCCTTGAGGGTACGGATGGGCGGCGAGTCGCCGAGCAGCGCGTCGAAGCCTTCGGCATGGTCGTGGTGCAGGGCCGACAGGCGTTCGCCGATGCGGTTGGCCTGGTACAGCGTCAGCAGGGCGCCGGCGTTGGTGATCGGGGTGGCGTCGAGCAGCAGGGTCTGGCCGTTGAGGGTGACTTCGCGCAGGGGCAGGTGGAAACCCTGTTCGATCAGCGCATCGAGCAGTTGCGGGTCGCCGAACAGCTCACCCACCGAGCGGCCCTCCGGGTCCTGGCCGCACAGGGCAATCAATGCGGGGTTGGCCAGCAGCACATGGCCGGCGCTGTCCAGGGCCAGGACCGGGTCGCTCATGGCGGCGAGCAGGGCATCGAGTTGCAGGTGGCGGCGCTGTCCGGGGAGGATGTCGACCACTTTCACGCTTTGCACGCCGTGCACGTTGAACAGCGCGTCATGCAGCTCTTCGAGCACGTCGGGGCTCAGGGTCGGGGCGTCGATGTAGACGTTGGGCGGCACCATCTCCACGGCGTCCAGGTTGAGGTGGCGGGCACCGAGCAGGGCCAGCACTTCCTGGGTGATGCCGACGCGGTCGATGAAGCTGACGTGGATACGCATGGGGGATGTTCTGGCTTGCCGGGATGGCAAGTATGCCCTGCGACCGCTGCGCGGTCGAATCGCGGGTCAAGCCCGCTCCCACAGACGCAGGTGATTTTTGTGGGAGCGGGCTTGACCCGCGATGAGGTCGTGGTGAGCTAGCCCAGGTGCTCGGGCTTGACCGGGTCGCCCGATTTCACATCGAGCTGTGCGCGCACATCCTCGAACATCATGTCGTAGATCTTGTGCAGCGAGCTGATGCTGGCGGTTTTGGGCATGCCGTACTTCTGCGCGATGATCGAGGCCTGCCGCGCGAAGTCGAAGGCCTGGTCCTTGGGCATGAAGAAGGTTTCGTCCATCGGCTTGTCCTCGATGGTGCCATGCATGCGAAAACTCATGCCTTTGCCTTCCTTGGGATCCTGCTCAACCTTGTAGTCGATGCACAGGTTGTAGCTGTAATCGGCCTTGTTCAGCGCATGGCGCTCGATGTGCAGATGACCGGGTTCGAATATGGCCATGGCGGCTCCTCTGGAAGGTTGAAACGGGCGGACCTGCAGATCCGCCCAACTGCATCAACGGTAGTCGATACCCGGCTTGGACGTACTCACCCGAGTGCCGGCAGTGCCCTTGACGATGTCTTCGATATCGGCCAGCGAGCCGATAACCGCTACTTTGCCGGTGTGCCGGGCAAAGTCGCAAGCGGCCTGTACCTTCGGCCCCATGGAGCCTGCGGCAAAGCCCAGGCGCTCCAGTTCGTCCGGGTGGGCCTGGGCGATGGCTTTCTGGGTCGGCTTGTTGAAGTCGACATACGCCGCGTTCACGTCCGTGGCAATCACCAGCAGGTCGGCGTCCAGCTGTTCGGCCAGCAGCGACGAGCACAGGTCCTTGTCGATCACCGCCTCGATGCCCTGCAGCTTGCCGTTCTCACCATACATGGTGGGGATGCCGCCACCCCCGGCACAGATCACGATACTGCTCTTTTCCAGCAGCCACTTGATCGGGCGGATCTCGAAGATGCGCTTGGGTTTGGGGCTGGCCACCACGCGGCGGAACTTGTCGCCGTCGGCCTTGACCACCCAGCCTTTTTCCTTGGCCAGGCGCTCGGCTTCTTCCTTGCCGTAGACCGGGCCGATGAACTTGGTCGGGTCCTTGAAGGCAGGGTCGTTGGCGTCCACTTCCACCTGGGTCAGCAGGGTGGCGAAGGGCACCTCGAAATCCAGCAGGTTGCCCAGCTCCTGTTCGATGATGTAGCCGATCATGCCTTCGGTTTCGGCACCGAGCACGTCCAGCGGGTAGGCTTCGTCGGGTTTGTAGGATTGCGCCTGCAGTGACAGCAGGCCGACCTGCGGGCCGTTGCCGTGGGCGATGACCAGTTCGTTGCCGGGGTGGATCTTGGCGATCTGTTCGGCGGCGATACGGATGTTGGCGCGCTGATTGTCGGCGGTAAGGGGCTCGCCGCGGCGCAGCAGGGCGTTGCCGCCCAATGCAACAACGATACGCATGATGATGTCCTTTCTAGGGTGCAGGAGCCGGCAGCGCCGGCTCCCGGCGGGGTTACAGGTCGGCCAGGGTCGACACCAGGATCGCCTTGATCGTGTGCATGCGGTTTTCCGCCTGCTCGAAGGCGATGCAGGCCGGCGACTCGAACACGTCATCGGTCACTTCGATGCCGTTGGCCAGGTGCGGGTACTGCTCGGCGATCTGCTTGCCGACCTTGGTGTCGGAGTTGTGGAACGCCGGCAGGCAGTGCATGAACTTGGTGCGTGGGTTGCCGGTGGCCTTCATCAGCTCGGCGTTGACCTGGTATGGCAGCAGTTGCTTGATGCGTTCGCCCCAGGCTTCGACCGGCTCGCCCATCGATACCCACACGTCGGTGTGGATGAAGTCCACGCCCTTGACCGCAGCTTTCGGGTCTTCGGTGAGGGTGATGCGGGCACCGCTTTCCCCTGCGTACTGTTTGCAGCGTGCCACCAGGTCGTCATGCGGCCACAGGGCCTTGGGCGCACAGATACGCACGTCCATGCCCAGCTTGGAGCCGACCAGCAGCAGCGAGTTGCCCATGTTGTTGCGCGCATCGCCCAGGTAGGCGTAGCTGATGTCGTGGATCGGCTTGTCGGCATGCTCGCGCATGGTCAGCACGTCGGCGATCATCTGGGTGGGGTGGTATTCGTCGGTGAGGCCGTTGAACACCGGTACGCCGGCGAACTTGGCCAGTTCCTCGACCACTTCCTGCTTGAAGCCACGGTACTCGATGGCATCGTACATGCGCCCGAGCACGCGGGCGGTGTCCTTCATGCTCTCCTTGTGGCCGATCTGCGAGGAGTTGGGGTCGATATAGGTGACGTTGGCGCCCTGGTCATAGGCGGCCACTTCGAAGGCGCAACGGGTGCGGGTCGAGGTCTTCTCGAAAATCAGCGCAATGTTGTTGCCCTTGAGGTGCTGCTGCTCGGTGCCGGTGTACTTGGCACGCTTGAGGTCACGGGACAGGTCCAGCAGGTAGCGCAGCTCGCGCGGGGTGTGGTGTTCCAGGCTCAGCAGGCTGCGGTTGTGGATGTTGAACGCCATGATGTTGCTCCTGTTCTTTTAGAACGCAAAGGGCTGATCGGCCCGGCCGGCGCCTTGTGGGCGCGGCCGGACGATGGTCGTTTTAGTAGTCGATTGGGTCGCGCACGATCGGGCAGGTCATGCAGTGGCCGCCCCCACGTCCGCGGCCCAGTTCGCCGGCACTGATGGTGATGACCTCGACACCGGCCTTGCGCAGCAGGGTGTTGGTGTAGGTGTTGCGGTCGTAGCCGATGACCACGCCCGGCTCCACGGCCACCACGTTGTTGCCGTCGTCCCACTGCTCGCGTTCGGCGGCGAAGCTGTTGCCACCGGTTTCAACCACGCGCAGCTTGGGCAGCTTGAGGGCCTTGGCCACCACATCGAGGAAGCTGGCTTCTTCGCGGCGGATGTCGATGCCGCCCTGCTTGCCTTCGTCGGGTTGCAGGGTGAAGGCGACGATCTGGTTCACCACTTCGGGGAAGATCGTGACCAGGTCGCGGTCGCAGAAGCTGAACACGGTGTCCAGGTGCATCGCAGCGCGGGACTTCGGCAGCCCGGCCACGATCACGCGTTCCACGGCCTTGTTCTTGAACAGGTTCAGCGCCAGTTGGCCGATGGCCTGACGCGACGTGCGTTCGCCCATGCCGATCAGTACCACGCCGTTGCCGATAGGCATCACGTCGCCGCCTTCGAGGGTGGAGTTGCCGTGGTCCTTGTCCGGGTCGCCGTACCAGATCTCGAAATCGGCGTTGGTGAACTGCGGGTGGAACTTGTAGATGGCGGTGGTCAGCAGGGTCTCCTGGCGACGCGCCGGCCAGTACATCGGGTTCAGCGTCACGCCGCCGTAGATCCAGCAGGTGGTGTCGCGGGTGAACTGGGTGTTGGGCAGCGGCGGCAGGATGAAGCTGGAGTGGCCCAGGAAGTCGCGGAACATCTGGATGGTCTTGCCACCGAAGCTGTCGGGCAGGTCATCGGCCGAGACGCCGCCAATCAGGTACTCGGCGATGTGTCGCGGCTCCAGGCTGCGCAGCCAGGATTTCACTTCGTTGATCAGGCCCAGGCCCACCGAGTCGGCGGTGACCTTGCGCTCCAGAATCCAGTCCAGTGCTTCGGGCATGGCGACGATGTCGGTCAGCAGGTTGTGCATTTCCAGCACTTCGATGCCGCGCTCGCGCATCTTGGTCACGAAGTCGAAGTGGTCGCGCTTGGCCTGGGCGACCCAGAGTACGTCGTCGAACAGCAGTTCGTCGCAGTTGTTCGGGGTCAGGCGCTGGTGAGCCAGGCCTGGGGAGCAAACCATCACTTTGCGCAGTTTGCCGGCTTCGGAATGTACGCCGTACTTAGCTTTTTCCGTGGACATGGTTCATTTCCTCCAAGTTGCGAATACGGGGGGTTACAGAGTCAGGAAGCCGTCGTACAGGCCATAGGCCGCCACCAGGGCGCCAATGACTACGGCGGCGAAGATCAGCTTCTCCACGTTGGTAAAGATCGGTTGGCCCACCTCGCGCTTGGCCTTGGCGAACAGCACCACGCCAGGGGCATACAGCAGGGCCGAGAGCAGCAGGTACTTGACGCCACCGGCGTACAGCAGCCAGATGGCATAGAGCAGTGCGATACCGCCGATGATCAGGTCTTTCTTGCGTTCGGCCAGGGCCTGTTCATAGGTTTCGCTGCGCAGTGCCAGCAGGAACGCATAGGCCGCCGACCACAGGTAGGGCACCAGGATCATCGAGGTGGCGAGGTAGATCAGCGACAGGTAGGTACTGGCCGAGAACAGCGTGATGACCAGGAAGATCTGCACCATGGCGTTGGTCAGCCACAGGGCGTTGGCCGGCACGTGGTTGGCGTTCTCGCGGCGCAGGAACTCCGGCATGGTGTGGTCCTTGGCTGCGGCGAACATGATCTCGGCGCACAGCAGTACCCACGACAGCAGGGCCCCCAGCAGCGAGACGATCAGGCCGACGCTGATCAGCACCGCGCCCCAGTGACCGACCACGTGCTCCAGCACTGCGGCCATCGACGGGTTCTGCAGCTTGGCCAGTTCCGGTTGGGTCATGATGCCCAGCGACAGCACGTTCACCAGTACCAGGAACAGCAGCACGGTGATGAAGCCGATCACGGTGGCCTTGCCCACGTCGGAGCGTTTTTCGGCGCGGGCCGAGAAGATGCTGGCGCCCTCGATGCCGATGAACACCCACACGGTGACCAGCATCATGTTGCGCACCTGGTTCATCACGCTGCCCAGATCCGGGTTCATCGTGCCCCAGATGTCGGCGGTGAAGATGTCCAGCTTGAACGCGAACAGGGCAATCAGGATGAACAGCGCCAGTGGCACGACCTTGGCCACGGTGGTGACCAGGTTGATGAACGCTGCTTCCTTGATGCCGCGCAGCACCAGAAAGTGCACTGCCCACAGCAGGATCGAGGCACCGATGATCGCCGCCGGGGTGTTGCCTTCGCCGAAGATCGGGAAGAAGTAGCCCAGGGTGCTGAACAGCAGTACGAAGTAGCCCACGTTGCCCAGCCAGGCACTGATCCAGTAGCCCCAGGCGGACGAAAAGCCCATGTAGTCGCCAAAACCGGCCTTGGCGTAGGCGTATACGCCACCGTCCAGGTCAGGTTTGCGATTGGCCAGGGTCTGGAACACGAAGGCCAGGGTCAGCATGCCGATGGCGGTGATGCCCCAGCCGATCAGCACGGCGCCGACATCGGCGCTGGCGGCCATGTTCTGCGGCAGCGAGAAGATGCCGCCGCCGATCATGGAACCCACTACAAGTGCGACTAACGCACCCAGTCGTAGTTTTCCGGGAGTGTCTGACATTGGATAACTCCATTCCAGGAGAAGAGAGATGCCAGAATAAATCCAGCAAGCGTGACGAGAGCTGATTCAGGTCAGTTCATTGATACATTCCATTGTTGTTGAAGGACTTGAAGCGCTGCAGCCGGCGCCTCGCCGACACCCCGCAAGCCTTGTGCAATGGCACCTCCAGCCTTTTTCTAGAGCATTCGCTCTGAATGGCTGCGAGATTTGAAGCTAGTCGCTTTTACGGGTTTAGCAAATTTTTGACGAGAAAAGATCTTGTTTGCTTGATGAAGTAGATGGGGTACGCAAAACTCACTGTTTAGTTCGCCTCGGCATAGACGTACTAGTTATGAAGGTTATAGTTTTGAAGACAATCCACTATAAACGTCAGGGCTGTGCTTATATTTAGGCCTAGTGTGTAACAGCACCATGACAACGCGGGACGAAAAGGGGAACTGCATGTCCGAACCAGGACAGAAACTGCGCTTGGGTGCGCTCGTCGCGCTGGTGGTGGGCTCGATGATCGGTGGCGGTATCTTCTCGCTGCCGCAGAACATGGCCGCGCGGGCCGACGTCGGCGCCGTGCTGATCGGCTGGAGCATCACCGCCGTGGGCATGCTGGCGCTGGCGTTCGTGTTCCAGACCCTGGCCAACCGCAAGCCCGAGCTCGATTCGGGTGTATATGCCTATGCCAAGGCCGGGTTTGGCGAGTACATGGGCTTTTCGTCGGCCTGGGGTTACTGGATCAGCGCCTGGCTGGGCAACGTGGGCTACTTCGTGCTGCTGTTCAGCACCCTGGGCTTCTACTTTCCGGTGTTCGGGGAGGGCAACACGCCGATCGCCATCGCCTGCGCTTCGCTATTGCTGTGGGCGGTGCACTTTCTGGTACTGCGCGGCATCAAGGAGGCGGCGTTCATCAACCTGGTGACCACCGTGGCCAAGGTGGTGCCGCTGGTGATGTTCATCGTGATCGCGGCGGTGGCGTTTCGCGCCGATATCTTCACCCGCGACATCTGGGGACTGAGCAACCCCAAGTTCGGCGGGGTGCTGGACCAGGTGCGCAACATGATGCTGGTGACCGTGTTCGTGTTCATCGGCATCGAGGGCGCCAGCGTGTATTCGGCCCGTGCCGAAAGGCGTTCGGACGTGGGCAAGGCCACGGTGATCGGCTTTCTCGGGGTGCTGGCGCTGCTGGTGCTGGTCAACGTGCTGTCGCTGGGGGTGATGACCCAGCCGGAGCTTGCCGGCTTGCAGAACCCGTCACTGGCCTCGGTGATGGAGCATATCGTCGGGCCCTGGGGCGGGCTGCTGATCAGCCTGGGGCTGGCGGTGTCGCTGCTGGGGGCGCTGCTGTCGTGGGCGTTGCTGTGTGCCGAGATCCTGTTCGCCACCGCCCGCGACAAGACCATGCCGCGGTTTCTGACCCGCGAGAATGCCAACCATGTGCCGGTCAATGCGCTGTGGATGACCAACTGCATGATCCAGCTGTTCCTGCTGATCACGCTGTTCTCTGCGGGCACCTACACCAGCCTGATCTACCTGGCGTCATCGATGATCCTGGTGCCGTACCTGTGGTCGGCGGCCTATGCGTTTCTGCTGGCACTGCGCGGGGAAACCTATGAGCGCCACCCCGGGGCGCGGCGCAAGGACCTGCTGGTGGCCGGGGTGGCGCTGGTGTATGCGATCTGGCTGCTTTACGCCGGGGGGCTGAAGTACCTGCTGCTGTCGGCGCTGCTGTACGCGCCGGGGGTGATCCTGTTCTACCGCGCCAAGCACGAGCAGGGGCAGCCGCTGTTCACCGGGTGGGAGAAGCTGATTTTCGCGGCGGTGCTGGTGGGGGCGGGGGTGGCGGCGTATGCGTTGTATGCGGGGTGGTTGACGCTTTAGAGCGGTGTCGAGGTGTTCGCCGGCAAGGCCGGCTCCTACAGGTTGGTGCGACCTTCTGTAGGAGCCGGCCTTGCCGGCGAAGAGCCTCTGGCGGTCACCAGCGAGGCTCGGCCGACCCCAGCTCGCAAGCCCCCCGCGCCCATACCAGCGGCGCGCCTTGCACCTGCAACGGCGCCTGCAGGCGCCTGGCCGGCCCCCACGGCGTCTGCTCCACGGCCGGGGCCAGGTCTGCCTCGGTTTCGCCGGCCAACGGCAAGTCCTCGATCACCGTGCCCTGGTCCACCAGCAGCTTGGCCGTGCGCGCCAGCGACAGACGCGCCGAGCCGCCACAGCCGCTGCGCAGCCGCTCATCCAGTGCACGGATCGCGGCAGCCGCCATCAGGTAGCCGGTGGCATGGTCCAGGGCCTGCACCGGCAACGGCACCGGCCGCTCGCCCTGACGCCAGCGCATGCCCTCGCGAGCGATCCCGCTGCTCATCTGCACCAGGCTGTCGAAGCCGCGACGATGCTGCCACGGGCCGCTCCAGCCATAGGCATTGAGGCTGACATCGATCAGCCCGGGGTTGAGCCTGCGCCGTTGTTCGGCGCCATAGCCGAGGCGCTCCAGCGCGTCGGCGCGGTAGCCGTGCAGGAGGATATCGGCACCTGCCAGCAGGCCTTCGAACACGGCGCGGTCCTCTGCAGCATGCAGGTCCAGGCGCGCGCAGCGCTTGCCCAAGGTCACCTCGGCCACCACCGAGGGCTCCTCCCAGCCCGGCGGATCGATGCGCAACACGTCGGCACCGAACCCCGCCAGCAGGCGGCTGGCAACGGGCCCGGCAAGAATGCGCGTCAGGTCCAGCACGCGTACCCCCTTGAGCGGCTGCGCCGCGGTGCCGGTCCAGCCCTTGAGTTCGCCAGCCGGCCCAGCCTTGCGATCGATCAGCGGCTCGGCATTGACCGCCATGCCCTGCGGGTGCGCCGACCATTGCTGCCAGCTGCGCATCTGCGCGGCACATCCGCCCGCAGCCACCACGGCAGTTTCCAGCGCCTCTGCCTCCCACTCGACAACCCGCCGGGCCATCTGATCGCGGTCGTGTACCGCTCCCAGCACCCGTTCGGCAGCGGCGCGGTGATGCGCGGCATTGGTGTGCAGGCGGATCCAGCCATCGCGGGTCGGGTAATCGCCTGCCACGGCGTCCCACAGCGGCGGCAGGCTCCAGCCCTGGGGGCGAATGCTGGTGGCGAACCACAGGGAGCTCAGACGTCGGTCCACCTGCACCCCGGGGCGCGTGCCGGTCTGGCCGGCGAGCAGGTCGGCAATGGCCAGGCCCGTGGCGGCAATGCTGGCACTGGCCAGTTCGGTGACTTCGAAGGTCGATGGCAGGGCTCCTGCAGTGTGCAGGTGCAGGTGCTCAAGCGCATCCTGGGCTAGCCCCAGGGCGCTGACGATGCTGTTGAGAACATGACTCATGGTTGGCCCTCCCGTTGGTGGGCCATTGCAGACCATCAGGGCTGATTGGTCAAATGCGGGGCGGCAGGCACGCGCTCGGGGCGCGACCAGATCCACAGGTTGCCCAGGGCCATGCCGCCGATGGCGAGCCCTACCGGCCAGCGCAGGCCGATGAACACCAGCATCAGGCCGGCGCACAGCAGCATGCTGAGCGTGGCGCTGACCTTGGCCCGGCGCTGAATCACCTTGCCGTTGCGCCAGTTGTGCAGGATCGGCCCGAACAACCGGTGGTTTTCCAACCAGGCGCTCAGGCGCGGCGAGCTGCGCGTGGCAGCCCAGGCCGCGAGTAGGATGAACTCGGTGGTCGGCAGGCCGGGGATCACGATGGCCACCAGGCCGATGCCCAGGCTTACATAGGCAAGCAGGCCGAACAGCACGCGGGACAGCTTGGAGGTGGATGGGCGGGTCATGGGGTCCATTGACTGCACAGGTGAGGGCCGGCTGCCAGCGCGGCTGGCCGGCCCGGCACGCATCAGGCCAGCTCGGCCTTGGGCGCGGTGGCGTAGGCGTGTTTGAGCAACTCGGTAAAACGTTCGAACGCAGCCACGGCGCCTTGTTCAGCGGCCGCTTCTTCTTCGGCGCTGAGCTCCAGACCGTCGAGGATGCGGGTGAACTGCTTCCAGCCCTCGGCGCGACCACCGGCCGGCTCGCCCAGGTGACGGGCACCGAAGCTGTCCGACAGGCCCAGGCCGACGGCGCGCTTGATCAGGAACGCGGCGCCGAGTTTGGAGCCTTCGGAGACGAATATCCAGCCCATGGCGGCGCCCAGGCTCGGGTTGTGCACGGCGCCGGGGAAGGCGGCCGGTACTGCGGTGTCGAGGTCGGCGAGGTCGAGGCGGGCCTGTTCGGCGCGGCAGCGCTCGGCCAGGTCGGGCACGATGGCGATCAGTTGCGGGTCGTTGTACAGCGCCTGGAGTTCGGACTGGAACAGGTACTGGGCGACCACGAAACGGGCGAAGCTTTCGCGGGTGTCGAAGGGGGCATGGGACTTGACCAGCGCATCGAGCTCGCTGTGCGGCGCATGGGTGAGCTGGTTGAGGCGCTGCGAGCGCAGGGCAGGGCGTTCGGCGGTTGCGGTCATGGGGCATCCTTGGGAAATGGTGAGCGGGTGACTAGACGTTAGTAACTAGACGAATGAGGGGCGTGGAAATAGTAAAAAAGGTTGCGGGCCATTCGCCGGCAGGCCAGCTCCCTGTGGGAGCCGGCCTTGCCGGCGTAGCGTCTAGATATCCCACACCAGGTTGATGGCGAAGTTGCGCCCCGGTGCGGTCAGGCGGTCCAGATTGGCCGGCTGGGTAACCGCCGCTTCACCCAGGCCATCCTTGCCCACGGTGGCGTAGCTGCGCACGTCATCCCATTGCCAGTACTTCTTGTCGGCAAGGTTGTACACCCCGGCATTGATGGTGATGTCGTCTGTAACCTTGTAGAACCCGCTCAGATCCAGCGTGCCGTAGCCCGGGGTGCGGAAGCGGCCGCTGCTGCCGTCGGGGGCGAAGAAGTTGGTGTCATCGACGCGGTTCTTGCGCTTGACCACGGTCCAACTGAGCAGGGTGCCGTAGTCGCGTTGTTCGTAGCCCAGGCCGAACACCCCGGTCAGCGGGTTGACGCTGTTGAGCGGTTGGCCGGTGTCGTCGTTGCGGCCATTGGCATAGGCCAGGGAGGTCTGAGCATACAGGCCCTCTGGCGCGCCAAAAGGCGCCAGGCTCAGGCGGCCCTTGAACTCGACGCCCTTGATGGTCGCGTGCTTGATGTTGTTGGCGGCGAAGGTGTTGCCCAGGTCGGACGACTGCACGGCGTCTTCGTTGATGAAGTCGCGGTACTTGTTATAGAACACCGCCACATCGAAGTGCCCCGCATCGAAGTTGCCGCGCAGGCCGGTTTCGTAGCTTTTGCTCTTTTCCGGCTCCAGGTTCGGGTTCGGCTCCACGGTATACCCGCCTGCCAGGTTCACGAAGCGACCATACAGCGACTTGGCCGTCGGCGTGCGGAAGCCTTCAGCGTATTGCCCGTACCAGGTGTAGTTGTCGTTGAAGGCGTAGGTCACACCCAGCTTGGGCGAGACGCGGTGCCATTTCTTCTCGGCGTCATTGACGCTGTTGGCGCTGCCCAGTGCACCGAGGTACTCGTCGGTCATGTCGGGCTTGAGGCGGGTGTAGTCATAGCGTGCACCCGGCAGGAAAGTCCAGTCGTTCCAGCGGATCTCGTCCTGGGCGAACAGGCTGTATGTGTTGATGGTCGGGTCCGGGAAGTCGCTGACCTTGACCTGGGCGTCCCCAGGGCTGGCATCGCCAACGGCGCGGCAGGTACCGCCCACATTCAGACAGGTTGCCGTGCCGCTGCGCGAACCGGTGACCTTCTGCTGCTTGAGCGTGGTGCCGTAGGTCAGCAGGTGTTCGGTATCGCCAAGGCTGAAGGCTTTGTCGAGCTGGGCGTCGAGTACCCACTGACGGTCCTGGTAGAGGGTCTGGCGATCACGGAACACCTCGCGCCCTCTGGCCGCATACACCTCTTCGGTGCGCTGGTCGGTCTTGCCGATCTGGTAGTTCAGGCTCCACTTCATGTTGTCGGCCAGTAGGCTGCCCAGGGCAAATTCGTGGTTGATGGCAAATCGCTCGCGGGTGACGGTGTCGTTGCCGGTACGTACGCGGTAGGAGTTGGAGGCACCAAAGCCGGGAATGAACGGCCCACCCACTGCGCTCAGTTGGTTGGTATCGCGATCATCCTTGTAGCGCTCGTAGGTCAGGCCCAGCCGCGCGTCGTCGGCGTAGTTCCAGCCCAGCTTGGCCAGCACGTTTGTGGTGCGCGCATCCTGCGGGTTGGCCTCGGTGCGCGCCAGGCCATCGCCGCTGTGGCTGCCGTAGGACTCGGTCTCGTGGCCGTTGCGCTGGCTCAGGTGCAGCAGGCCGTCGAAATCGCCCTCGCGCCCGGCCACGGTGGCCGAGGTCAGCCAGCTCTCGTCGGCCGAGCTGTAGCCGGCCTTGAGGCGTGCACCCACGTCCTTGCCCGGCTTGATGATGTCGTCCGGGTCGAGGGTGAAGTAGCTGACCGCGCCGCCGATGGCGTTGCTGCCGTACAGCACCGAGGCCGGGCCGCGCAGGATCTCCACGCGCTTGACGATCTCGGGGTCGACGTAGTTGCGCTGGGTCTGGGCGTAGGGGCCGTAGAAGTAGCTGTCGGGGATCGACACGCCATCGATCTGGGTCAGTACGCGCTCGCCATCGATGCCGCGGATGTTGTAGCCGTTGAGGCCGCTGCGCTGGCCGACGCCGCTGACCGAGACACCTGGCTCGTAGCGCACCAGGTCCTTGATGGTGTTGACGTTGCTGCTGTCCAGCTGCTCGCGGGTCTGCACGCTCACCGTGCTTGGCACCTGGTTCACGTCCTGCGCGGTACGGGTGGCGCTGACGGTCACCTGCTGCAGGGTGATGGCGTTGGAGGCGGCGCGCTCGATCACCACATTGCCGGCACTGAGCTTGCGGTAGTTCAGCTGGGTGCCGGCGAGCATCTGGCGCAGGGCCTGCTCGGGCGGCATCGAGCCGCGCACGCCTGGCGAGGCGACACCTTCGGCCAGCTCGGCGGACAACCCCACCTGCCAGCCGGTGACGGCGGTAAACGCGTTGAGCGCCGACACCAGCGGCTGCTGGGCAATGGCGAAGCGGTAGTCACCCATGCGCGGGTTGGCTGCCTGGGCGGGCTCGGCGGCCAGCGCCGGCAGGCTGCAGACGCCGCCGGCCAGCATGGCCAGGGTCAGCAGCGACAGCGTGCAACGTTGCAGGCCCGCTGTGCGGGTGGAGACGGTAGACCGGCGAGTGAAACCTCTGGACATCGAAAGCGCTCCCTGTCGCGCGAATGTTATAGGTGCGGCCGATTCAAAAATAAGAATCAGTTGCATTGGCTATAACGAGACGTGTGACCACGGGGCATCGCGTAAAAAAAGATTCCGATTCAGTTCAGAATCACCAGCGCCGGGTACTCCTGCAGGCGTGCGGAGGTGATGTGGGCCAGCGAGCGCACCGCTTCGAGGGGTTGGTCGAGGCGGTAGTTGCCGGTGACGGCGACGTTCTGCAGGCGCTCGCTGGTGTTGATGATCCAGCCCGGGTAGTAGCGCCCCAACTCGGCCAGCACCTGGCTCAGGGGGCAGTTCTCGAACACCAGCCGGCCCTCGATCCAGGCCAGGTCCTTTTGCCCGTCCAGGCGCTCGCGCTGGCTGAAACCGTTGGGGCCGAGGCTGATGCTGTCGCCGGCCGACAGGCGGATGCGCTGGTCGCTGTTGCCCAGCAGGTCGACGTCGCCGCGCTGCACCCGCACCTGTGCCTGGCCGTCGAGGTAGCGCACGGCGAAATCGGTGTCGCGCACGCTGGCGCGCAACGGCCCGGCGCGCAGCTCGAAGGGCTGCTGCCCGCCGGGGACCTGGAAGTAAGCTTCGCCCTGGTACAGCCGGGCGATGCGCTGGCGGTCGTTGATGTTGCTGGAGAACGCCGAATTGGTATTGAGCAGTACCTTGGAGCCGTCCTGCAGTTCCAGGCGCTGGCGCTCGCCGACCACGGTCAGGTGATCGGCCTGCAGGCGCATGGGCAGGTTGCCGACCGTGAACACACCCACCAGCAGCACCGCGGCGGTGGCCAGCGGCTTCCAGTGCGGGCGCAGGCGGGCCAGGCGTGAGGGGCGCTGACGTTGCTGCAGCTGCAGCGCGGCGGCGCGCACGCTGTCGCCGTGCCACAGGGCTTCGGCCTGCACGTAGGCCGGGGCATTGGCCGGGTCGGCCTCGAGCCAGGCCTCGAAGGCCCGGGTGTCTTCGGGCGTGGCGCATTGCAGGCGTATCAGCCAGTCCAGCGCCTGGTCCATGGCGCTGTCGCAGGCAGCCGGGTCTGGCGGCGCAGGGCGGTCAGGGGCACTGTCGGTCACGGAGGGTCCTTGGCATGCTTGTGTATCAGGTAATGATCAAGTGTATCGGCATGTGAGGCAAGCAGGCTCAATCGCGATTGAGACGATCGGCTACGCCTACACAGATGGCCATGATCAGTTTCAGTTCCTTCTGAACCGTGCTGGCGGACACCTTCAGTTGTTCGGCGATTTCCAGATAGCTGGCGCCGTGCAATCGGCTGAGGATGAAGATGCGCTGCTGGCGGGCGCTGAGCTCGCCCAGCGAGGTGCTCAGGCGGCGCAGCAACTGCTCCGCGTGGGTGGCGTCCTCGGCGCTGCCGTGGCTGGCGGCCACGTTGTGCAGCACCGCCTCGGGCACATCGTCGAGCAGGGTGCGGGCTTGCACGCGGCGGGCGCGCAGGTGGTCCAGGGCGAGGTTGCGGGCGGTCTGGAACACGAAGGGTTCGAGGTGCTCGATGGGGCGTTCGCCCAGGGCGCGGGTGACGCGCAGGTAGGTTTCCTGAAGCAGGTCTTCGGCGGTGCTGGGGTTGTCGACCATGCGCTGCAGGGTGCGTAGCAGGGTGACCCGCTGGGCGAGGAAGACGGCGTTGAAGTGGGACTGACTCACAGCGATACCTGACCGGGATTTCAGCGAATGATAATGCTTATCATCAATGCTGTTGGTCAAGGGGGAAAAGCAGCGGCAAGCTTTTAGTGCCAGGCGGCAGGAGGAAAAGCAGGCTTAACCCCCGCCTTGCCTGCCGCCTGAAGCTTGCGGGTTGAGACTATTGCGCCTCCCATAGCGCCAGGCAGTTGTCCAGCATGCGGTTGGAAAAGCCCCATTCGTTGTCGTACCAGGCCATCACCTTGAGCATCTTGCCGGCAACCTTGGTGTGATTGGCGTCGAAGATCGACGAAAGCGGGTTGTGGTTGAAGTCGCACGACACCAGCGGCAGGGTGTTGTAACCGAGGATCTTCGAGTGCTGGCTGGCCTCTTTCATCAGCGCATTGACCTCTTCCACGCTGGCCTCGCGCGTCACGTTCAGGGTCAGGTCCACCAGCGACACGTTGATCACCGGCACCCGCACCGCCATGCCGGTCAGCTTGCCGGCCAGTTCCGGCAACACCAGGCCCACGGCCTCGGCTGCGCCGGTCTTGCTCGGGATCATCGACTGGGTGGCCGCCCGCGCCCGGTACGGGTCGCTGTGGTACACGTCGGTCAGGCTCTGGTCGTTGGTGTAGGCATGGATGGTGGTCATCAGGCCCTGTTCGATGCCCAGTTCGCGGTGCAGTACCTGCGCCACCGGCGCCAGGCAGTTGGTGGTGCATGAAGCACTGGAGATGATCTGGTGCGAGGGGCGCAGGATGTCGTGGTTGACCCCGTACACAACTGTTGCGTCCACGCCCTTGCCAGGGGCCGAGATGATGACTTTGCGTGCCCCGGCAGTAAGATGGGCCGCGGCCCGGGTGCGCTCGGTGAACAGGCCCGTGCATTCGAACACCACGTCCACACCCAGCGCCTGCCACGGCAGCTCGGCAGGGTTGCGAATCGCGCTGACGGCAATTCGGTCGCCGTTGACCGTGATGCTCTCGCCATCGCTGTGAACCTGTGCATCGAATGCCCCGTGCACGCTGTCGTACTTGAGCAGGTGCGCATTGATCGAGCTGTCGCCCAGGTCGTTGATGGCGACGACCTGCAGGTCCTGACGGTAGCCTTGGGTATACAGTGCGCGAAGAATGTTGCGGCCGATGCGGCCAAAACCATTGATTGCGATACGTAATGTCATGGAGCTACCTCTGGCAGACTGTCTGAGCCCCGGAAAGAGCCTGAATCTGATTTTGTTGTTGGAATTACAAGATTATTCGTAAAAAAATAGAAAACAAGCCTTTTTGCTGGCAGTATTTTGTTCAATCTACAACGAGTGACCGGCCAAGCCGTTACCCATCGACATTCGCGCCCCTGCCTTGAGCCTAGGTCGCAATCGTTTGTAAGGGAAACCGCCGCAGAGGTTGCTGCCCCTTAGCCTGGAGTCCAGTACATGCATCCGCGCATTCTTGAGGTCACCGAACGGCTGATCGCCCGTAGCCGTCCTACCCGCGAGCGCTACCTTCAGTTGATTCGCGGGGCGGCCAGCGACGGCCCGATGCGCGCCAAGCTGCAATGCGCCAACTTCGCCCATGGCGTGGCCGGCTGCGGCAGCGACGACAAGCACAGCCTGCGCATGATGAACGCGGCCAACGTCGCCATCGTCTCGGCCTACAACGACATGCTCTCGGCGCACCAGCCCTACAAGCACTTCCCCCAGCAGATCAAGCAGGCGCTGCGCGAAATCGGCTCGGTGGGCCAGTTTGCCGGCGGGGTGCCGGCCATGTGCGACGGCGTCACCCAGGGTGAACCGGGCATGGAGCTGGGCATCGCCAGCCGTGAAGTGATCGCCATGTCTACCGCGATTGCGCTGTCGCACAACATGTTCGACGCGGCGCTGCTGCTGGGTATCTGCGACAAGATCGTGCCGGGCCTGTTGATGGGGGCGCTGCGCTTTGGCCATCTGCCCCAGCTGTTCGTGCCGGGCGGGCCGATGCCCTCGGGTATCTCCAACAAGGAAAAGGCCGACGTGCGCCAGCGCTACGCCGAGGGCAAGGCCAGTCGCGAAGAGCTGCTGGAGTCGGAAATGAAGTCCTACCACAGCCCCGGCACCTGCACCTTCTACGGCACGGCCAATACCAACCAGTTGCTGATGGAAGTGATGGGCCTGCACCTGCCCGGTGCCTCGTTCGTCAACCCGTACACGCCGCTGCGCGATGCGCTCACCGTAGAGGCCGCGCAGCAGGTCACGCGCCTGACCAGGGCCAGTGGCAACTTCATGCCGCTGGGCGAGATCGTCGACGAGAAGTCGCTGGTCAACTCCATCGTCGCGCTGCACGCCACCGGCGGCTCCACCAACCATACCCTGCACATGCCGGCGATTGCCCAGGCGGCCGGCATCCAGCTGACCTGGCAGGACATGGCCGACCTGTCCGAGGTGGTGCCAACGCTGTCGCACGTGTACCCCAACGGCAAGGCCGACATCAACCACTTCCAGGCGGCGGGCGGCATGGCCTTCCTGATCCGCGAGCTGCTCGATGCCGGGTTGCTGCACGAGGACGTGAACACCGTGGCTGGCCCCGGCCTGCGCCGTTATACCCAGGAGCCGTTCCTGGACAACGGCAGGCTGGTGTGGCGCGAAGGCCCCGAGGCCAGCCTTGACGAAAGCATCCTGCGTCCGGTGGCCAAACCGTTCTCCGCCGAGGGCGGCCTGCGGGTGATGCAAGGCAACCTTGGCCGTGGGGTGATGAAGGTGTCTGCGGTGGCGGCCGAGCACCAGGTGGTCGAAGCCCCGGCGCGGGTGTTCCACGATCAGCAGGAACTGGCCGATGCGTTCAAGGCCGGCGAGCTGGAGCGCGATTTCGTCGCCGTGGTGCGCTTCCAGGGCCCGCGCTGCAACGGCATGCCCGAACTGCACAAGATGACCCCGTTCCTGGGTGTGCTGCAGGACCGCGGCTTCAAGGTCGCGTTGGTGACCGACGGGCGCATGTCGGGAGCTTCGGGCAAGATTCCGGCGGCCATTCATGTGTGCCCGGAAGCGTTCGATGGCGGCCCGCTGGCGCGGGTGCGCGATGGCGACATCGTGCGCGTGGACGGCGTGGCCGGCACCTTGCAGGTGCGCGTCGAGTCGGCCGAACTGGCCGCTCGCGAGCTGCCGGCAGCGCCGCTGGGCAATGACCTGGGCTGCGGGCGCGAGCTGTTCGGCTTCCTGCGCGTGGCGCTGAGCTCGGCCGAGCAGGGCGCCAGCGCCTTCACCTCGGCCCTGGAGAACTTCAAATGAAGGTCGCACTGGTCGGTGACATAGGCGGCACCAATGCCCGCTTCGCGTTGTGGCGCGACAACGCGCTGCACGCGGTGCAGGTGTTCCCCACGGCTGACTACACCAGCCCCGAGCAGGCCATCGGCGTGTACCTGGCCGCGCAGGGCCTGGCCAAGGGCGAGGTGGCGGCGGTGTGCCTGGCGGTGGCCGGGCCGGTCAGCGGCGATGAATTTCGTTTTACCAACAGCCATTGGCGCCTGAGCCGCAAGGCATTTTGCGCCAACCTGCAGGTCGGGCACCTGCTGCTGATCAACGACTTCACCGCCATGGCGCTGGGCATGACCCGCCTGCAGCCGGATGAAGTGCGCAATGTGTGCGCCGGCACGCCGGACACCACCCGTCCGGCGGTGGTGATCGGGCCGGGTACCGGCCTGGGTGTCGGGACCTTGCTTGGCCTGGGCGAGCAGCGCTGGCTGGCGCTGCCGGGTGAGGGCGGGCATGTCGACCTGCCGGTGGGCAGTGCGCGCGAGGCGGCGATTCGCCAGGCGATCGCGCTGGACACCGGCCACGTCAGCGCCGAAACCGTGCTCAGTGGCGGCGGGCTGCTGCGCCTGTACCACGCCATCTGTGCACTGGACGGGCATGCCCCCACGCTGGGCACGCCGGCCCAGATCACCGACGCGGCGTTGCACGACGACCCGGTGGCGCTGGAGGTGATCGAGCAGTTCTGCCGTTTTCTGGGGCGGGTGGCCGGCAACAATGTGCTGACCCTGGGCGGGCGTGGCGGGGTGTTCATCGTGGGCGGGGTGATTCCGCGCTTTGCCGAGCTGTTCCTGCGCAGCGGCTTTGCCGCGAGTTTTGCCGACAAGGGCTGCATGAGCGCCTACCTTGAAGGGGTGCCGGTGTGGCTGGTGACGGCGGAGTATTCCGGGTTGGAAGGGGCGGGAGTGGCGTTGCAGCAGGCACTGGCCCAGCACGCCTGAGTTGGAGTGACTGGCCGGGCCCTGTCGCGGGTCAAGCCCGCTCCCACCAGGTTCGATGCCGTACCTGTGGGAGCGGGCTTGACCCGCGATGGGGCCGCCAAGGAATGCACTGACAAGGACAACAACCGTGACCAAGTCGATTCTGCTGGTCGATGACGACCAGGACATCCGTGAACTGCTGCAGGCCTACCTGAGCAAATGCGGCTTCCAGGTGCAGGCCCAGGCCGATGGCCAGGGTTTTCGCCAGGCTCTGGACACACACGGCGCCGACCTGGTGATCCTCGATGTGATGCTGCCCGACGAAGACGGTTTCAGCCTGTGCCGCTGGGTGCGACAGCATCCGCGTCAGGCGCGGGTGCCGATCATCATGCTCACCGCCAGTTCCGACGAAACCGATCGCGTCATCGGCCTGGAACTGGGCGCCGACGATTACCTGGGCAAACCCTTCAGCCCCCGCGAGCTGCAAGCCCGCATCAAGGCCCTGCTGCGCCGCGCCGGCTTCATGCATGAACGCCCCGGCGGTGACGTGCTGACCTTCGACGAGTGGCGCCTGGATACGGTCAGCCACCGCCTGTTCCACCGCGACGGCGAAGAGGTGATCCTGTCTGGCGCCGATTTCGCCCTGCTCAAGCTGTTCCTCGACCACCCGCAACAGATCCTCGACCGCGACACCATCGGCAATGCCACCCGTGGTCGCGAGCCGATGCCGCTGGACCGTATCGTCGACATGGCGGTCAGCCGCCTGCGCCAGCGTCTGCGCGATACCGAAAAACCTCCGCGACTGATCCGCACCGTACGCGGCAGCGGCTACCTGCTGGCGGCCAGTGTTGCGCCCGCGCACTGAGCGGCGCTGGCGCCTGCCGCTGCCACGCTCACTGCTGGGGCGCATGCTGCTGCTGACCCTGCTGGTGGTGACGGCGGCCCAGGGGTTGTCCAGCGTGATCTGGGTGTCGCAGTTGCGCGCCAGCCAGCTCGAAGGGCTGCTGGCCAGCGCGCGCAGCCTGGCGCATTCGATGACCGCCAGCGTCAGTTACTTTCGTTCGCTGCCGCTGGCCTACCGGCCGCTGGTGCTGGACCAGCTGCGCAGCATGGGGGGCACGCGCTTCGTGGTGTCGCTCAATGACCGGCCGCTGGACATGCAGGTGCTGCCGGTGACCCCGCGCAAGCAGGCGGTGATCGAGGCGTTCGAGCAGGTACTGCACGAGCGCCTGGGCGAGCAGATGGAAATCTCGGTGGAGTTCGTCGGCCCCGAGCAACTGCGTCTGTTCAACAGCGGGCTCAAACTCGATGAACTGCCGCGCTCCTGGGCGCACTACTCGCTGACCCTGGAGCCGGTCAACCCGCCGGTGCTGGTGACCCAGATACGCCTGGGCGAGGGCGAATGGCTGTACATCGCCTCGCTGCTGCCCGAGCCCTACACCAGCCTCGAGGCCGAGGGCCTGCCGCGCCAGCAGGTGGGGTTCATCGCACTGACCAGTTTCTTTCTGCTGCTGTTCATCGGCCTGCTGGTGCATTGGCAGACCCGTCCGCTCAAGCGCCTGGCACGCGCGGCGCGGGAGCTGTCGCTGGGCGCCGACGCGCCGCCGGAGGTAGAGGGCGGCGGCAGCGAAGTGGTGGAGGTGGGGCGCGCCTTCAATGCCATGCGCGAACGCATCAGCCGCTACCTGACCGAGCGCAGCCAACTGTTCAGCGCGATCTCCCACGACCTGCGCACGCCGATCACGCGCCTGCGCCTGCGCGTCGAGCTGCTGGAGGATGAACAGCTGCAACACAAGTTCGGCCGTGACCTGGACGAGCTGGAGCTGCTGGTCAAGGGCGCCCTGCAGTGCGTGAAGGACACCGACATCCACGAGAACATCGAACCCATCGACCTCAACCAGGTGCTCGACTGCCTGGTGGAACCCTACCTGGCCAGTGCGCGCGTCACCGTGCAGGGCAGGGCGCTGGCGGCGTATCCGGGCAAGCCGCTGGCGCTCAAGCGCTGCATCGGCAACCTGATCGACAACGCGCTCAAGTACGGCGAGCGTGCGCACCTGCGCATCATCGACAGTGCCACCGGCTTCGTGCTGCAGGTGGACGACGAGGGCCCCGGCGTGCCGGAGCAGCGTCAGGAACAGGTGTTCGAGCCACATGTGCGCCTGGCCGGCCAGCAGCAGGGCTACGGGCTGGGGCTGGGCATCGCGCGCAACATCGCCCACAGCCACGGCGGCGAGGTGAGCCTGCGCAACCTGCGCGAAGGCGGCCTGCGGGTCACCCTGAGCCTGCCGCGCAGTGCGGGCCAGCGGGTGAATGTCACAGGTCGGTGACATTCGCGCATCCCTTCGTTACTTCTGCCGCCCCAGGGGGTGGCTAGACTTCGATTCACGCGCAAGCAGCATGACTTGCACCGGCATAACAACAAGAAAGGTTTCCCTTGATGAATGCGATCAATCGCCTCGCCGCCGTTGTTTCCCTTGCTTCCCTGTTGCCATTGAGCGCCCTGGCTGCCGAACCCGGCACGGTCGAGGTGACCCACTGGTGGACGTCCGGTGGCGAGAAGGCGGCCGTGGACACGCTGCGCAAGCAGATCGAACAGGACGGCTTTGTGTGGAAGGACAACGCCGTGGCCGGGGGCGGCGGCGCGGCCGCCATGACCGTGCTCAAGAGCCGCGCGGTGGCCGGCAACCCGCCAGCCGCTGCCCAGGTCAAGGGCCCGGACATCCAGGACTGGGGCGCGCTGGGCCTGCTGACCAACCTGGACGATGTGGCCAAGGCCAACGACTGGGACGCGCTGCTGCCCAGAAAGGTTGCCGACATCATGAAGTACGACGGTCATTACGTGGCCGTGCCGGTGAACATCCATCGGGTCAACTGGCTGTGGATCAACCCGCAGGTGTTCGCCAAGGCCGGGGCCAAGGTGCCGACCACCCTGGACGAACTGTTCGCCGCCGCCGACAAGCTCAAGGCTGCCGGCTTCGTGCCCCTGGCCCACGGCGGCCAGCCGTGGCAGGACAGTACCGTGTTCGAGGACGTGGTGCTGAGCATTCTCGGGCCCAAGGGCTACCACGCCGCCTTTGTCGAACTGGATGAAAAGACCCTGACCGGTGCGCAGATGATCAAGGCGTTCAGCACCTTGCAGCGCCTGGGCACCTACATGGACCCCAACCGTGCCGGGCGTGACTGGAACGTTGCGGCCGCCGAGGTCATCAACGGCAAGGCCGGCATGCAGATCATGGGCGACTGGGCCAAGAGCGAATGGACCGCTGCGGGCAAGATCGCCGGCAAGGACTACGAGTGCGTAGCATTTCCCGGTACCCAGGGCAGCTTTGCCTACAACATCGACTCGCTGGTGATGTTCAGGCTCAAGGACGAGAACGACATCAAGGCCCAGAACGACCTGGCCAAGGTGGCGCTGGAGCCGGCGTTCCAGACCGTGTTCAACCAGAACAAGGGGTCGCTGCCGGTACGCCAGGACATGGACATGGGCCCGTTCGATGCCTGCACGCAAAAGTCCGCCGCGGACTTCAAGGCGGCCGAGCAGGGCGATGGCCTGCAACCGAGCATGGCGCACAACATGGCCACCAGCCTGGCGGTGCAGGGCGCCATCTTCGATGTGGTGACCAACTTCCTCAACGACCCGAAGGCCGACCCGGCCAAGGCGGTCAAGCAGCTGGATTCGGCGATCAAGTCGGCTAAATGATCCGCTGAATCTTTCGGGCCTCATCGCGGGTCAAGCCCGCTTCCACAGGTACTGCGATGACTTTGTGGGAGCGGGCTTGACCCGCGATGCGGCGCAACGCGCCGCCTTTCCAACCGAGAACCTTCCGATGAGCACTATCGCCGTCCTCAACAAGGCCTCACCCCTCGACGCATTGCAACGCTGGCTGCCCCGACTGGTACTGGCGCCGAGCATGCTGATCGTGCTGGTGGGCTTCTACGGCTACATCCTGTGGACCTTCGTCCTGTCATTCACCAATTCAAGCTTCATGCCCAGCTACAAGTGGGTGGGCCTGGCCCAGTACGCCCGCCTGATGGACAACGACCGCTGGTGGGTCGCCAGCAAGAACCTGCTGCTGTTCGGCGGCATGTTCATCGGCATCAGCCTGGTGGTCGGCGTGCTGCTGGCGGTGCTGCTCGACCAGCGTATCCGCCGCGAAGGCTTTATCCGCACCGTCTACCTGTACCCCATGGCGCTGTCGATGATCGTCACCGGCACCGCCTGGAAATGGCTGCTCAACCCCGGCCTTGGCCTGGACAAGATGCTGCGCGACTGGGGCTGGGAAGGCTTTCGCCTGGACTGGCTGGTCGACCCCGACCGCGTGGTGTACTGCCTGGTGATTGCTGCCGTGTGGCAGGCCTCGGGGTTCGTCATGGCGCTGTTTCTGGCCGGGCTGCGCGGGGTCGACCCGTCGATCATCCGCGCAGCCCAGGTCGATGGCGCGAGCCTGCCGACCATCTACCTGCGCATCGTGCTGCCCAGCCTGCGCCCGGTGTTCTTCAGTGCATTGATGATTCTGGCGCACATCGCGATCAAGAGCTTCGACCTGGTGGCGGCAATGACCGCCGGTGGCCCGGGCTACGCTTCGGACCTGCCGGCGATGTTCATGTATTCGTTCACCTTCAGCCGCGGCCAGATGGGCATGGGCTCGGCCAGCGCGATCCTGATGCTGGGGGCGATCCTGGCGATCCTGGTGCCGTACCTGTATTCGGAACTCAGGAGCAAGCGCCATGAGTAGTTCACTTGCTGCTCGTCGACCGAGCCTGAGCCGCCTGGCGGTCTACGCCACCCTGATCGCGGCCTGCCTGGTGTACCTGGTGCCGCTGATCGTGATGCTGCTGACCAGCTTCAAGAGCCCCGACGACATCCGCACCGGCAACCTGCTGAGCTGGCCCGAGGTGGTCACCGGCATCGGCTGGGTCAAGGCCTGGGACGCGGTGGGCGGGTATTTCTGGAACTCGGTGAAGATCACCGTGCCGGCGGTGCTGATCTCCACCCTGGTGGGGGCGCTCAACGGCTACGTGCTGTCGATGTGGCGCTTTCGCGGCTCGCAGCTGTTCTTCGGGCTGCTGCTGTTCGGCTGCTTCCTGCCGTTCCAGACGGTGCTGCTGCCGGCCTCGTTCACCCTCGGCAAGCTGGGCCTGGCCAGTACCACCACCGGCCTGGTGCTGGTGCACATCGTGTACGGCCTGGCCTTCACCACGCTGTTTTTCCGCAACTACTACACCAGCGTGCCCCAGGCCCTGGTGCAGGCGGCGCGGCTGGATGGCGCGGGGTTCTTCACCATCTTCGGGCGCATCCTGCTGCCCATGTCGATCCCGATCATCATGGTGTGCCTGATCTGGCAGTTCACCCAGATCTGGAACGACTTTCTGTTCGGCGTGGTGTTCGCCAGTGGCGACGCGCAACCGATCACCGTGGCCCTCAACAACCTGGTCAACACCAGCACCGGGGCCAAGGAATACAACGTCGACATGGCGGCGGCGATGATCGCCGGGTTACCGACCCTGTTGGTCTATGTGCTGGCTGGCAAGTATTTCCTGCGTGGGCTCACCGCCGGCGCGGTCAAGGGGTAGAACATGGCAACGCTTGAATTGCGCAACGTCAACAAGACCTACGGCAGCGGCCTGCCGGACACGCTGAAGAACATCGAACTGAAGATCGGCTCGGGCGAGTTCCTGATCCTGGTGGGCCCCTCGGGCTGCGGCAAATCCACCCTCATGAACTGCATCGCGGGGCTGGAGCAGATCAGCGGCGGGGCGATTCTGGTGGACGACGCCGACATCAGTGGCATGAGCCCCAAGGATCGCGACATCGCCATGGTGTTCCAGTCGTATGCGCTGTACCCGACCATGAACGTGCGCGACAACATCGCCTTCGGCCTGAAGATTCGCAAGATGACCCCGGCGGCCATCGACGAGGAGGTGGCGCGGGTGGCCAAGCTACTGCAGATCGAGCACCTGCTGGGGCGCAAGCCCGGCCAGCTGTCCGGTGGGCAGCAGCAGCGCGTGGCCATGGGCCGGGCGCTGGCACGCCGGCCCAGGATCTACCTGTTCGACGAACCGCTGTCCAACCTCGACGCCAAGCTGCGGGTGGAGATGCGCACCGAGATCAAGCTGATGCACCAGCGCCTGAAGACCACCACGGTGTACGTGACCCACGACCAGATCGAGGCCATGACCCTGGGCGACAAGGTGGCGGTGATGAAGGATGGGCTGATCCAGCAGTTCGGCACCCCGCAGCAGATCTACAACGACCCGGCCAACCTGTTCGTGGCGAGTTTCATCGGCTCGCCGCCGATGAACTTCATACCCTTGCGCCTGCAACGCCAGGAGGGTCGCCTGCTGGCCCTGCTCGACAGCGGCCAGGGGCGCTGCGAGCTACCACTGGGCATCGGTGAGGCGGGGCTGGAGGCGCGCGAGGTGATCCTGGGCATTCGCCCGGAGCAGATCAGCCTGGCGGCGGTCGAAGGCAATGGCCTGCCGAGCATTCGCGCCCAGGTGCAGGTCACCGAGCCGACCGGGCCGGACACCCTGGTGTTCGTGACCCTCAACCAGACCAAGGTGTGCTGCCGACTGGCACCGGAGTTCGCGCCGCAGGTCGGCGAAAGCCTGAGCTTGCAGTTCGATCCTGCGCGGGTGCTGCTGTTCGATGCAGAAACGGGCGAACGGCTGGGGCGCGGGCGTGCACCGCTCGATACGGTCGGCACCGACAACATTGCCCAATTCAGGGGCCGCTGAATTCGTTGTAAAGCATGGACACCATCGAAAACAATAAGACGAGGACACAGGGGATGGATCATTTCAAACGTGTTTTGCCGCGGGGCTGCATGACCCTGCTGGCCGCCTTCGGGGTCAGTTGCGGGGCGCACGCTGCCGGCGCCTTCGACCCGGAGTCGAAGTGGATGAGTGGCGACTGGGGCGGCACACGCACCGAGTTGCTGGACAAGGGCTACGATTTTTCGCTGGATTACGTGGGCGAGGTTGCCGGCAACCTGAAGGGTGGCTACAACAACGACAAGACGGCGCGCTACAGCGACCAGTTCGCCCTGGGCGTGAAGATGGACCTGGAGAAGATCCTGGGTTGGCACGACGCCGAGTTCAAGCTGGCGATCACCGAGCGCAGCGGGCGCAACCTGTCCAACGACCGCATCAGCGACCCTCGGGCCGGGCAGTTCAGCTCGGTGCAGGAGGTGTGGGGCCGCGGGCAGACCTGGCGCCTGACCCAGATGTGGGTCAAGCAGACGTACTTCGACGGCAAGCTCGACCTCAAGGCGGGGCGCTTCGGCCCGGGCGAGGAGTTCAACAGCTTCCCCTGCGATTTCCAGAACCTGGCTTTCTGCGGCTCGCAGGTGGGCAACTGGGTGGGCAGCATCTGGTACAACTGGCCGGTCAGCCAGTGGGCGTTGCGCGCCAAATACAACCTCACGCCGGAGTTCTTCGCCCAGGTCGGGGTGTTCGAGCAGAACCCTTCGAACCTTGAGACGGGCAATGGCTTCAAGCTCAGCGGCAGCGGCACCAAGGGCATGATCCTGCCGGTGGAGCTGGTGTGGGCCCCCAGGGTCAACGGCCTGCCCGGCGAGTACCGCCTGGGTTACTACTACAGCACTGCCAAGGCCGATGACATCTACGAGGACGTCAATGGCCAACCCCAGGGCCTGACTGGCGCAGACCCCAAGTCGCATTCGAGCAAGCATGGCTGGTGGGTGGTGGCGCAGCAGCAGGTTACTGCGCACAACGGCGATGCCAATCGCGGCCTGAGCCTGTTCGCCAACTTTACCGTGCACGACAAGGCCACCAACGTGGTCGACAACTACCAGCAGGTGGGCATGGTGTACAAGGGCGCCTTCGATTCGCGGCCCAAGGACGACATCGGCTTCGGCGTGGCGCGCATTCATGTCAACGATGACGTGAAGAAGCGTGCGCAGCAGCTCAATGGGGTCAGCGGTATCGATGACTACAACGACATGGGCTTCGTGCCGATCCAGCGTACCGAGTACAACGCCGAGCTGTACTACGGCGTGCACGTGACCAACTGGCTGACCGTGCGCCCCAACCTTCAGTACATCCGTCACCCGGGCGGGGTGAGCGAGGTGGACAATGCGGTCGTCGCCGGGCTGAAGATTCAGTCGTCGTTCTGAGGGGATATGTTGTAAATTTACGCCAATTCGGCGTTTCGCCGGCAAGGTCGACTTCTGTAGGAGCCGGCGTTGCCGGCGAACAGGCCCCCTAACAACAAGAGTCCCGAAACATGTCCGAGCACCCGCTTCAACGCTTCTTCACCTCGCAGCGGCCGCGACCGACCTTCGAGTGGGAGCGTTACCAGCAGCGCGACGTGCTGATCATCGATCACCCCCAGTGCCAGGCGGTGTTCAGTCGCCAGGGCGCGCAACTGCTGCACTTCCAGCCCCGTGGCGAACGCCCGTGGCTGTGGTGCGCGGCGCAGTGGCCGCAGGTCGGCGCCATTCGTGGCGGTGTGCCGGTGTGCTGGCCCTGGTACGGCCGTCACCCCAGTGAAGACATGTGGCCGGCCCACGGCTGGGCGCGCCTGCTCGACTGGAAACTGATCGACAGCAGCGAAAGCGACGAGGGTGTGACCCTCACGTGGCGCCTGCAACTGTGCGACTGGCAGGTCGACCTGGTGGCCAACCTGGGCCAGCGCATGCAGTTGCAACTGAGCACCGAGCACCAGGACAGCCTGCCGTGCCAGTTGAGTCATGCTCTGCTGGCCTACTGGCGTATTAGTGACGTTTCCGAGATAGCGCTATCTGGGCTCGAGAATGCGAGGGGTTATGATCATCTGAGGCGTCAGGCATGCCAGCAGAAGGGCGCCTTGAAAGTGCAGGGCGGCTGTCAGCGGGTGTTCCAGAATGCTGCGACCCTGCAGGTCAACGATCCGGCCTGGCAGCGTCAGCTGTGCATCGATACCGGCGACAGCGACGACACCGTGGTGTGGCATCCAGGCAGCCGGCCGCTGATGGGCGTGAGCGGCAGCGAGACCCAGGGCTTCATCTGCGTCGAGGCCGCCAGTGGCAGCAGCGACAGCCTCAGCCTGGCGCCGGGGGAGCGGGCGCACCTGCAGTTGCAGGCGCATTCGCTCAATTGAGTTCGTCGTCGATCGGGTAGCGGCTGGCGTTGAGGCTTTCCTTGATCTTGCGCAGGTGCGGCTGGAAGTCCACGCCACGACGCAGGGTCATGCCGGTGGCCAGCACGTCGAGCACGGTCAGCTGGATGATGCGCGAGGTCATCGGCATGTAGATGTCGGTGTCTTCGGGCAGCGGGATGTTCAGGCTCAGGCTGCTGGCCTTGGCCAGTGGCGAGTCGGCAGCGGTGAGGCCGAGCACCGAGGCGCCGTTTTCCCGTGCCAGGCGCGCCACTTCGACCAGTTCGCGGGTGCGCCCGGTGTAGGAGATGATCACGAACAGCTCGCCGGTATGGGCCACCGAGGCCAGCATGCGCTGCATCAGCACGTCGGCATGCGCCGACACGGCGAGGTTGAAGCGGAAGAACTTGTGTTGTGCGTCCAGTGCCACCGGGGCCGAGGCGCCCAGGCCGAAGAAGTGGATCTGGCGCGCCTGGATCAGCATGTCGACGGCGCGGCTGACCAGTTGCGGGTCGAGCTGCTGGCAGGCACTGTCGAGCGAGGCGATGGCGCTGCCGAAGATCTTCTGGGTATAGGATGCAGGGTCGTCGTCGGCTTCTACCGCACGGCTGACATAGGCGGCGCCGCTGGCCAGGCTCTGCGCCAGTTGCAGCTTGAGCTCGGGGTAGCCGCTGACGCCGAACGAACGGCAGAAGCGGTTGACGGTGGGTTCGCTGACCTTGGCTGCCTGGGCCAGAGCCGCGATGCTGAAGCGCGTGGCTTGCTGCGGGTTGGCCAGGATGACTTCGGCGACTTTGCGCTCAGCCTTGTTCAGCTCGTCGAGGCGGCCCTGGATCTGCTCCAGGAGGTTTCGCACGCGGTCCATGGGGGTATGTCCTTGGGTCGGGGAGGCCGCCGGCTGCCACGGGCAGACGGCTTTTTAGGCGGTGGCCTATCGTACTGATGGCACGGTTGGCGCACCACTTGATTCTGTATACACGGCAATATGTTGTTAGTTTTACTACATTAGTCCTTGAAAACTGCGATTGAAACCGGTATTTCTACGTCAACTTGATAAAAGAACCAACATCATGGCTTCGATCACCGTTGAACCCTGCACCTTTGCCCTGTTCGGCGCCCTCGGCGACCTGGCGTTGCGCAAGCTGTTCCCGGCGCTGTACCAGCTCGATCGCGCGGGCCTGCTGAATGAGCAGACCCGCGTGCTGGCACTGGCCCGCGAAGCCGGCAGCCCGCAGGAGCACCTGGCGACGATCGAGGCGCACCTGCACAAGCACGTGGGCAGCGATATCGAGGCCCTGGCCCTGCAGCGCTTCATGGCGCGCCTGAGCTACCTGCATGTGGATTTTCTTCAGGCTCAGGACTACCCGGCGCTGCTCGAACAGGTACAACCCGACGCGCCACTGATCGCCTATTTCGCCACCGCCGCGGCGGTGTACGGCGGCATCTGCGAGAACCTCGACAAGGTCGGCCTGAGCGAGCGCACCCGCGTGGTGCTGGAAAAGCCCATCGGCCATGACCTGGAGTCGTCGCGCAGGGTCAATGACGCGGTGGCGCAGTACTTCCCCGAAAACCGCGTGTATCGCATCGACCATTACCTGGGCAAGGAGACGGTGCAGAACCTCATTGCCCTGCGCTTTGCCAACAGCCTGTTCGAAACCCAGTGGAACCAGAACTCCATCTCCCACGTGGAAATCACCGTGGCCGAGAAGGTCGGCATCGAGGGCCGCTGGGGCTACTTCGACAAGGCCGGGCAACTGCGCGACATGATCCAGAACCACCTGCTGCAGTTGCTGTGCCTGATCGCCATGGACCCGCCCAGCGACCTCTCGGCCGACAGCATTCGCGACGAGAAGGTCAAGGTGCTCAAGGCACTGGCACCGATCAGCGGCGAGGGCCTGAGCACCCAGGTGGTGCGTGGCCAGTACATAGCGGGCTATAGCGAGGGGCGGGCTGTGCCCGGCTACCTCGAGGAAGACAACTCCAATACCCAGAGCGACACCGAAACCTTCGTCGCGCTGCGGGCCGATATCCGCAACTGGCGCTGGGCCGGGGTGCCGTTCTACCTGCGCACCGGCAAGCGCATGCCGCAGAAACTGTCGCAGATCGTCATCCATTTCAAGGAGCCGCAGCACTACATCTTCGCGGCGGAACAACGTTTGCAGATCGGCAACAAGCTGATCATCCGCCTGCAGCCGGACGAAGGCATTTCGTTGCGGGTGATGACCAAGGAGCAGGGCCTGGACAAGGGCATGCAACTGCGCAGCGGCCCGTTGCAGCTGAATTTTTCCGATACCTGGCACAGCGCACGCATTCCGGATGCCTACGAGCGCCTGCTGCTGGAAGTGATGCGCGGCAACCAGAACCTGTTTGTACGCAAGGATGAAATCGAATATGCGTGGAAATGGTGCGACCAGTTGATCGCCGGCTGGAACCACGCCGGTGATGCGCCCAAGCCGTATGCGGCGGGCACCTGGGGGCCGATGAGCTCGATAGCACTGATTACCCGCGATGGGAGGGCATGGTATGGCGATATCTGAACTGCAACTGCCGGCGAGCGTGACGGCACATGAGTTTGCCGATGCGGCGCGCCTGGCCGAGGGCCTGGCTGTGGATGTGGCGCAGCGGTTGCGCACGGCGATGGACGAAAACGGCCAGGCCACCCTGGTGGTGTCGGGCGGGCGCAGCCCGGTGGCGTTCTTCCAGCGCCTGGCCAGGCAGCCGCTGGACTGGTCCAGGGTGGTGGTCAGCCTGGCGGACGAGCGCTGGGTGCCGGTGGAACATGCCGACAGCAATGCCGGCCTGGTGGCGCAGCACCTCTTGCAGGGCGAGGCCGCCAAGGCGCGGTTCGTCGGCCTGTACCGTCCCGCCGCGAGCCTCGAAGCCGCTGCCGAGCAGGCGGACCAGGCGCTTGCCCAGCTGCCGCCGATCGATGTGCTGGTGCTGGGCATGGGCGATGACGGTCACACCGCCTCGCTGTTTCCGGGCAGCCCCAACCTGGCCGAGGGCCTGCAGGCCCAGAGCCAGCGCCGGGTACTGCCGATGCTGGCGCCGAGCGTGCCGCATCAGCGCCTGACCCTGACCCGGCGTGTGCTGGCCGGTGCAGGTGCGACACTGTTGTCGGTGCAAGGGCCGGGCAAACTCGCTACCCTGCGCGCCGCGCTGGGCGGTGACGACCCGGCGCAGATGCCGATTCGCGCCTTTCTTCAAGACCCCCTGGAAATCTACTGGTGCCCATGAACCAAGGACACGCCGTTATGACAACCCTTGAACCTTCACAGCCGGGCATTTCCATGGCCGACAAGATTGCCCTGATCGACCGCATCTGCGGCCAGGCGCGCATTCTGCCGGTGATCACCATCGCCCGCGAGCAGGACATCCTGCCGCTGGCCGATGCGCTGGCGGCCGGGGGGCTGAAGACGCTCGAGGTGACGCTGCGTTCCGAACACGGCCTGACCGCCATCCGCCTGCTGCGCGAACAGCGCCCGGAGCTGTGCGTCGGAGCCGGTACGGTGCTCGACCGCAGCATGCTGGCGGCGGTGGAACAGGCCGGTGCGCAGTTCGTGGTCACGCCGGGGTGCACCCAGGACATCCTGGAGGCGGGGGTCGAGAGCCCGTTGCCACTGTTGCCGGGCATCAGCAGCGCCTCGGAGATCATGATGGGCTACGCGCTGGGCTATCGGCGCTTCAAGCTGTTCCCGGCCGAGATCAGCGGCGGGGCGGCGGCGATCAAGGCATTCGGCGGGCCGTTCGGCGAGGTGCGTTTCTGCCCCACCGGCGGGGTCAACCCGGGCAACGTCAAGCAGTACATGGCCCTGGCCAATGTGATGTGCGTGGGCGGAACCTGGATGCTCGACAGCAGCTGGATCAAGAACGGCGAGTGGGCACGCGTGCAGGCGTGCAGTGCCCAGGCGCTGGCGTTGCTGGACTAGAGAATTCGTTGTGTGCTGTACGGCTTTGAGGTGCGCTTGGTCGGCGCACCTTTTTTTTTGCCGGCGCCATTGACCGGCAAGGCCGCTGCCCATCCAGGAAGCACGTCCCGCTGCCGAGCCTGTCGCGGCCTCCCTAGTATCGAAAACTCATGGGTTTTCTGCAGGGAGTGCATACCTTGGACGACGAAATCGAACACGCTACAAATCCGCGACTCAGCGGCTACGCGGTCAAGACCGGGTCCTATTCGCTCGAGCGCCACCTGATCGGCGGCAAGCGCCTGGCACCCGGCTGCTGGGTCAACGGCAAGACCGTCTACGGCGATATCCGCATTGGCTCCAGTGCCTGGGCCACCTACACCCGACCGGTGTTCGCCTACCTGTCAGCGGTGGATACCCTGCGGCTCAACGGCCTGAGCAACCAGCGCCATGCCATCACCTTTGCCCAGGGCCACAGCAAGCAGTTCATCCGTGAAGTGGACGCGCCCTATTCGGTGTCGTCGGCCATCGAGCGGGTCAATATCCTCTCCAGCCTGCACACCGGCTTTGTCGACGACATCGCCTGGGGGGCGCCGAACGACAACCGCCTGACGCTGCTGCTGCCCGGCAGCGGGGTGTTCGCCATCTACCAGATGAACCTGGTGTATGCCCATTGCGCGACCTCGGCCGGACAGCTGAGCAAGGCGTTTCGCACCAGCAAGACGCTGGCCACGCAGGGGCGTACCGACCTGTACTTCCTGTCGGCCATCAGCACGGCCGTGTATGTGGCGGTGGCCGATGCCGCGGCCACCCCTCCGATTGCCTGGGATGCCCTGCAGCGCAAGGTGCTGACCGAAGGTTACGAGGTTGAATGCAATGCCGGCGCCTGGTCGTTCGATTTTTCCGCAAGCCAGAAGATTCACTACAAGTACTGAGGGAACCGTCATGAGTGAAGACAACGTGTTTGGCGCCGACTCCCCCGCACAGCGCGGGAGCTACCACATCGACAAGTACCTCTTTGGCGGTGACAAGGTACGCCAGGCCTGCTGGATAAAGGATGCCACCGAGTTCGGCCAGATGTTCGACGGCAAGCGCTGGTGGGACATGTATTCGGTGCCGGTTGCCGCTTACGTGGAGCATGTCGGCACCGTCCAGGTACCGAGCAACGGCGAGGATGAACGCACCTTCGAGGTCACCCATGGCTTTACCCGAAGCTTCAGCCGTACCACCGAAGTGTCTGGTGGCGTGCAGCTGGAATTCAAGGGCGTGGGGGTGAGTTCAGAGGTCCGGGTATCGTTCCAGGCTGCGCAAAGCTGGAACGACTCCACCACCCAGAAGCACACCCGCAAGCTGGTCGGCCCCGGGGTGTTCTATGCCTATCAGGTGCACATCCTGTATGCGCACTGTGTGATGGGCGCGTCGGAGATCGATTACTACTTCGAGCACAACAAGGTGCTGCCGATTCTCGATGCCAACGCGCAGGTGATGCGCGAAGACCTGATCTACCTGTCGTCGGTTGCCACCGACACGCTGGTCACGGTGCTGGAGGAGGCCTCGGTGGATCCGCTCGGCTGGGACGAACTGCAGAAAAAGGTGTTGTTCGAGCACTACAGTTCCCGGAAAAACGCGGGCTGCTGGCGCTTCGATTTCAGCGTGAACGAGCGCTACCCGCGCGGGTGATGCGCCGCGCTGGCCTGCGTCGGCAGGCCAGCGGGCATGCCATCAGAAGCTGTCCGAGGTCCTGAAGCCGCCGCCCCCGCTGCTGTCGGAGCTGGAGAAGCCGCCACTGCTGCTGGAGCTGCTGCTCGAACTGCTGGAACTGGAGCTGCTCCAGCTCGACCCCGAGCTGCTACTGCTGTACGAGCTGCGCTCGACGGCGACGCGCGGCACCAGTTCGCGGTGTTCGCGGATGGTCCCGACCAGATAGCCCAGGGTGACATCGCGGGTCATGTAGTCCGACAGCAGACGTTCGATGCCCAGCGTTGCCTTGTACTGATAGCCGTCGTCACGGAAGAAGTCGGTGCGCAGCGCGCGCTCCAGCTCCTTGGCCCGGTCATAGGACTGCTGGGCCAGGCCATGGGTCTGGCGCGCCTCGGCCAGTGCCCGTTCCACGCCGTCGACCTGCGGGTACAGCCGCTGCAGCTGCAAGGCGATCTGGTCGTCTGCGGTATCGGGGGTCTTCTTCACCTGCTCGAGCAGTTGCTCGATGCTCTTGGCCTGCAACTGGTCGGTGAGCCACTGGCGGGCACGCAGGTAGTGCGGGTCCTGGTTGTGGGTGAATGCGGTCAGTTGCGCGTGAATGTCGTTGGCCTGCTGCTTGCTGGCCACGGTCTGCTTGTACAACGCCTTGTGCGCTTCGCGCAGCGGCTCCATGCCTGCCTGCTGCTGGGCGTCGGCCAGTTGCTGGCCGGTGCTTTGCTCCAGCGCGGCAATGTGCGCGTCGCGTTCGAGCTGCAGTGCCTCGTTGCGCTGCTGCATGTTGAGCAGGTTCAGCTCGTTGCTGCGGTTGCCGCTGTAGTCGACCTGCCTGGCCAGCCAGCCATCGAGCCAGCGGCTGATGCGGCCCAACCGATACTGTTCGGTGCCGAAATCGCGATCACGCAGGAAGTGGTAGATCGGGTTGCGGCCGAACATCGGCAGCTTGTCGGCACACTCCTGGCGAATGTCGGCATACCCGGTGACGGTTTCGAGGTTGGCGGCGATGGCCTGTTCCAGCTGGTGCATCTGCGCCGTGTAGGTCGGGTCCTGGGCCAGTTGGTCGCGGGCCTGGCGGTCGAGGTCGTCGAGGCGCTCCTGTACCTGCGCGGTCGCCTCCAGCGACTGGGCGATCTGCTGCTCGACCTCCAGCAGTTGCTGGCGCAACTGCCCCTGGGCCAGCTGGCGTTCGTGCAGGGCCTGAACCACCTCGTCCTGCAGCGACGGGGCGTGCTCCAGCTGCAGGGTCGCGATGCTGCGCAGGCGGGTCAGGATGTCCTGTTCGAGCGCCATCTGGCGCTCGGTGGCACTGGCCAGTTGTTGTTCTGCGTCGCGCAGCACGTGCTCGAAACTGCGTGCATTGTCGGCGACGATACCGATGAGCTTGCTGGGTCTCATGTCATCACCAGTCCAGGATCATGTCGGGTTTGGCGACACGTTGGTTGAATTTCAGGCTCAGCATGTTGGCAGGCTTGCTGCCCATGGCGAGGTCGTCGATGTGGCCGTCGCTGAGTTTGTCTTCCTTGACCTTGAGGTACTCGGCCTGGCTGACCCGCACACCAAAGTAGGACGCCCAGCGCGATTCGCCGGTTTCCGAACTGGTGACCGGCACGCTGATCGGGTTGCCGGCGGCGTCCACGGCCTCGACCACCAGGTACCAGCTCTTGCCCTGCAGGGAGTCACCGCCCTGGTTGCACAGCGCCTGGTCATAGCAGCGCTCGACCCCCGACTTGATGCCGTAGCGGTCCACCACCCGCAGCTCCAGTGCCTGACGGGCGAACACCAGCAGGCTGTCAAGCGTCGACAGGTGGTCGCTGGCCTGGCGTGCCTGCAGGGCGTCGATGGCCTTGTCGACCTGGGCGGCCTGGGCACGCACCACCCGCAGGTCGTTCGGCGGCAGGCGCAGGGCGGGCAACTGCTGCTCGATTTCGTCCAGGCGCCGGATCAGCGGCTGGACTTGCTGAATGCGATCGAGCTGGCTTTCGAGCTCACCGACTTCACGGTCGACCACCTCGATGCCCTGGGTGTCGGCGTTGCCGATGGCCTGGTCGGCCACCCGGGCCTGCTGCGCCATCACCCCGAAACGCTTGGCGCCTGCGGTGAACGCCGGGTTGTGCAGTACGGCCTGCAGGCGGCTGCGGGCATCGATAATGGCCTGGACGTCGTTCAGGCCCTTGTCGGCCTGCCTCAGTTGCGCGCGCGCCGACTGGGTGTTGCGTTCGTAGGTATCGAGGTCCTGCTGCACGCTGTCGCGGTTGTCGCTGTCGATCAGTTGCGGCCACGGTCGGTGCGTCAGCAGTGTCTGAACCTGCGTCAGCCGCTCGGCAAGCGGCCCCAGCAGGCGCGTGACCGCGGGCTCGGGCTGTTGCGCGACGGCTTGCTGCAGCGCATCGAAGCGCGACTGGTGCTGCGCAAGGTCGGCGCTCAGATCGCTGCTGCGATACTCGGCCGTACGGACGTTGTCCTGCACCTTGGAGGTCTTGGCGGTGTCGTTCACCACCCGGGTGCACTGTACGGCCAGCAGCGCGACGACGATCAGTTGCAGGATGCGCATGAGCTTCCTGCGGTTGAGCAGCAGGCGCGTGGTCAGGCGTTGCAGTGCGGTCTGTTCGGGCGCCTCGAAGGCCAGGCGCCGGGCGAAGAACGCCCGCACACCCTGTTCGATCAGTGCATCGTCATAGGCGATGCCCTGGGCCTGGTAGTAGGTGCGGATACGCTCGGCGACTTCAGCGCGGCGCTGCGGCAGGTTCAGGTGCTCCTGCACCTGCATCTGCTGATGGCGCAGTTGGTCGACCACCGCCATCGCGCCCAGCTGTTCGGACAGAGGAACACTGCTCATCAGGCGGCCTTGGTCAGCAGGGCGGCGAACTTGCGCTTGGCCTCTTCGACGGCTTCGGCGATATCCCGGGCGGCGTTGCTCGACTCTGCGCGGTAGGTGTCGGCCATCTGCTTCATGTCGGTCTGGAACGACAGCGTGGCGTCAGCCAGGGCGCGCACCGAGTCGACCTTGATGGTCGAGCCGTAGCTGGCCTTGACCGCGGCTTCGAGCTGCTGGTTGCCGGTGCTGCCCAGCGACTCCAGGCCCTGGCTGATGCCGTCGGTGGTGGCATTGAGGGTGTGGGTGGCTTCGGCCAGGCCGCTGTTGGCGGTGAACGACACGGCAAGCCCGGTGAGTACCACTTCGTTGGTGGAAAAGAACGACACCATGCGCTGGTATTGACGCTCCTTGATCACGTGCACCTGATTGATGCGTGCAAAGACCATTTCGGCGGTGTTGTAGCCGACCTTCAGGTCATCGGCGATGTCCTTGATGATCTGGTAGCGCTTGTCTTCGTCCTGCAGGGCGCGCACGGCTTCATCACGGCCCAGTTCCAGCGCGGCGCGTGCGGCGGGCTCGGCGCTTTCGGCGTCGGCGACCCGGGCGTTGGCCTCGTTCAGGGCCAGGGTGCGCTGCTGCAGGGCCTCGCCAGCGATGGCCAGCACCTGCTGGGCTTCCACCTCGGCGGCTTTCATGGCCATGCGAAAGTCCATGTACGACTCCAGGATCACGCTCTCGCGGGCGATCTGGTCGTTGGCCGACTTGCACACCTTCAGGTAGTTTTCGCGGATATCGGCAAAGCGGCTGGGGATGGAGCCGCGACGCACGTTCATCCAGGTCAGCTTGATCTTTTCCATCGCGTCCAGGCGCCCGTCATCCATCCAGCCGGCCATGGCGGCGGCGTCCTCGCGGATGGAGGTGAAGCTCTGCGTGATGTCCATGAAGCGCGTGGAGATGTCCATGCCTTCGATCTGCTCGCGCACCATGCTGTTGAAGCTGGTGGCCTGCTGCAGCACGGTGGCGATGGAGGTGACCTTGGTGGTGTCGTAGTGGGCCACGCGGTCCAGCAGTACCAGAACCGGGGCATCCTGAACGGGCTGGATGAAGTTGATGCCGATGGTGCGCAGGCTGGTGAGTGCCCGTTCCAGGTAGTGGCTCATTGAGTGTCCTTACAGGTGTGGCAAAAATAATGAGGCCGGCAGTATACCGAGCACGCCAGCGCCCCGCAGGCTTTCGCACAACCAAAAAAAATGCCCGCCTCCGTATCAGAGGCGGGCATTGCATGCAGCAGCGGGTCAGTTGGCGTTTACGCCGCCTTAGCAGCCTGCTGGCTCAGCGAGCGGTTCAGTGCGCTGAACAGCGCCTTGAAGCTGGCGGTGGTGATGTTTTCATCGATACCCACGCCGTGCACCGGACGACCACCAGCCACGCGCAGTTCGATGTAGGCCGCCGCCTTGGCGTGGGTACCGGCACCGATGGCGTGCTCGTTGTAGTCCATGATTTCCACGGCTACCGGCAGGCCGGCCACCAGGGCCTCGAGGGCGCCGTTGCCCTTGCCACGCCAGTGCAGGGTGGTTTCGCCTTCACCGGCCACTTCCACTTCCACGGCGCTGTGGCCGTTCTCTTCCTGCAGGCGATGGCTGACCAGCGCATACGGGGCGTTGGCTTGCAGATACTCGCTCTGCAACAGCTTGTAGATCTGCTGGGCGGTCATTTCCAGGCCCAGGCGGTCGGTCTCGCCCTGTACCACCTGGCTGAACTCGATCTGCATGCGACGCGGCAGGCTGATGCCGTATTCCTGTTCGAGCAGGTAGGTGATGCCACCCTTGCCCGACTGGCTGTTGACGCGGATCACCGCCTCGTAGCTGCGGCCGATGTCGGCCGGGTCGATCGGCAGGTACGGTACTTCCCACAGGGTGTCTTCTTTCTGCTGGGTGAAGCCCTTGCGGATCGCATCCTGGTGCGAGCCGGAGAACGCGGTGTGCACCAGGTCGCCTACATACGGGTGACGCGGGTGCACCGGGATCTGGTTGCACTCTTCGACCACCTTGCGCACGCCGTCGATGTCGGAAAAGTCCAGCTCCGGGTCCACGCCCTGGGTGTAGAGGTTCAGGGCCAGGGTCACCAGGTCGACGTTGCCGGTACGCTCGCCGTTGCCGAACAGGCAGCCTTCGACACGGTCGGCGCCGGCCATCAGGCCCAGCTCGGTGGCAGCCACGCCAGTGCCACGGTCGTTGTGGGTGTGCAGGCTGATGATCACGCTGTCACGGCGCGACACGTTGCGCCCGAACCACTCGATCTGGTCGGCATAGATGTTCGGGGTGGAAACTTCCACGGTGGCTGGCAGGTTGAGGATCACCTTGTGTTCGGGGGTCGGGTTCCACACCTCGATCACCGCGTCGCAGACTTCCTTGGCGAACTCCAGTTCGGTAGCGCTGAAGGTCTCTGGCGAGTACTGGAACGTCCAGTGGGTTTCCGGCTGCTGGGCGGCGTACTTGACGAACAGCTTGGCCGCGTTCACTGCGATGTCCTTGACGCCCTGCTTGTCCTGGTTGAAGACAATGCGGCGGAATGCCGGGCAGGTGGCGTTGTACAGGTGCACGATGGCCTTCTTGGCCCCGCGCAGCGATTCGAAGGTACGTGCGATCAGGTCTTCACGGGCCTGGGTCAGCACCTGGATGGTGGTGTCGTCCGGGATGTGGCCGTCTTCGATCAGGGTGCGCACGAAGTCGAAGTCGGTTTGCGAGGCCGATGGAAAGGAGGCCTCGATTTCTTTCACGCCCACGCTGACCAGGGTCTTCCAGAAGCGCAGCTTCTTGACCGCATCCATCGGCTCGATCAGCGACTGGTTGCCGTCGCGAAGGTCCGAGCTGCACCAGATCGGCGCGGCCGTGATGGTCTTCGAGGGCCAGGTGCGGTCAGGCAGGTTTACCTGAGCGAAGGCACGGTATTTTTTCGAAGGGTCTTTGAGCATGGTCATGAAAGCAATCCTTATTGTGCGGCCTTGAAAGGGGCCCGCCGAACGTACAAGTGATGAATGGGCGAGGCGACGCGATTCAGCTTGGTAGTCGGGCACTGACCAGGCAAAGGCTGCGATGTTGGCGAAGCAGGATGAGGGTGTGCGTGGTTTTCATGGGTTCAACCCTAACCAGTGGGGTGAACGATGGCAAGCACTGCAAAAAAATTGAGAGGAATGCTTAAAAACTGAAGAATGTCGTGATTTTATAGCGCCGACCAATCAAAAAGACCGCGCCAGTTGCGCGGTCTTTTTGATTGGCGCAAGATGCTGATCAAGGCTGGAAGGCCCCGATGAAGATCGCCGGATCGACCCGTGCGTCGTTCAGGCTGACGTTCCAGTGCATGTGCGGCCCGGTGGCGCGGCCAGTGGAGCCCACACGTCCGACGATGGCGCCACGGCTCAGTTGCTGGCCGGGTTTCACGTCGATCTTCGACATATGGCAGAACATGCTGATGAAGCCCTGGCCGTGGTCGACGAACACGGTGTTGCCGTTGAAGAAGTAGTTGCCGATCAGGATCACCTTGCCGTTGGCCGGGGTCTTGATCGGGGTACCGGCGGGCACGGCGAAGTCCAGGCCGGCATGCGGGTTGCGTTCCTCGCCGTTGAAGAAGCGACGCACGCCGAACTTGCTCGACAGCGGGCCGTTGACCGGCTTGTCGAGGAGCAGGTTGCTCGGCAGGTTGGGGCTGAAGCTGCGGTAGGCCTTGAGCTGCTCGGCCAGTTCGGCGTCGATGCGCTTGAGGTCGGCCGGGTTGGGGTTGACCTGGCGCTGGTTCTTCAGAGTGATGCGCTGCTCGGGGTACTTCTTGCTGGCGACCGTGAAGCTCAGGGTGCGCTCGCCCTGGGTCAGGCTGGCGGTGCCGGGCTTCTGGGTCAGCGGCAGGCCGACAATGGCCAGCCAGGTGTCCTGCTCGCGTACCACCAGCACCGGCTTGCCGTCGAAGCGTGCCTGAGGGGCCTGGGCGGCGGGGCCGAGGTCGACCACCGCGACGCCGCCGGGCACCGGCTTGTTCAACTGGCGGGTGATGTAGCTGGCCTGGGCGGTGCCGGCGAAGGCCAGGCAGAGGACGAGCAGCGGGGCAAACAGTCGGGGCATGAGTCAGTCCAGTAGAGAGAGCGTGACCGGGGTCAGGTGGTTGTCTTCGACCCGCACCTGCAGCTCGCCTTCGCCCAGGCGGGCGGTCAGGCGCTGGCCGTTGCGGGTCTGCGCGGCGCTGCGGATGGCCTGGCCGCGCTCGTCGAGCAGGATGCTGTAGCCACGGCTGAGGGTGGCCAGCGGGCTGACCACCTGCAGTGTCTGCACCTGCACCTGCAGGTGCTGGCGGCGGGTGGCGAGGGTCTGGCGCATGGCTCGCGGCAGGCGCTCGGCGAGGTTGTCCAGGCGTTGCTTGAGCAGCGCCAGGGCACGCCCGGGGTGCTGCGCGGCCAAGCGGGTATCCAGGCGTGCCAGGCGTTCGCGGCGCTGGTTCAGGCGCTGCTCGAAGGCGCGGCGCAGGCGCATGTCCAGGTCGTCGAGGCGCTGGGCCTGCTGGCGCAGGCGTTCGCCGGGGTGGCGCAGACGCCGCGCCAGGCTGTCCAGGCGCAGCCGGTCATGGGCCAGGCGGTTCTGGATGCGCAGCAGCAGGCGGCGTTGCAGGCTTTCCAGGCGTCGGCCCAGGTCGCTGCTGTCGGGGGCCAGCAGTTCGGCGGCGGCCGAAGGGGTGGGGGCGCGCACGTCGGCGACGAAGTCGCTGATCGACACGTCGGTTTCATGCCCCACGGCGCTGACGATGGGCGTGACGCAGGCGGCGATGGCACGGGCCACGGCTTCTTCGTTGAAGCACCAGAGGTCTTCCAGCGAGCCGCCGCCACGGGCCAGGATCAGCGCGTCGAAGCCTTGCGCATCGGCGCGTTGCAGGGCCCGCACGATCTGGTTGATGGCTTCGCGGCCCTGCACGGCGGTGGGTATCAGGGTCAGCTCCACCTGCGGGGCGCGGCGGCGGAACACGCTGATGATGTCGCGGATCACCGCGCCAGTGGGCGAGCTGACGATGCCGATACGCTGCGGGTGGGCGGGCAGGGCGCGCTTGCGTTCACTGCTGAACAGGCCCTCGTTGCCGAGCTTTTCCTTGAGCGCGTCGAAGGCCAGGCGCAGGGCGCCGTCACCGGCCGGTTCGACGGTGTCGAGGATCAGCTGATAGTCGCCGCGCCCCTCGAACAGCGAGACCTTGCCACGCACCTTGACCGCCAGGCCGTCGCGCAATGCCTGGCGCACGCGGGCGGCGTTGTTGCGAAACAGTGCACAGCGCACCTGGGCGCCGCTGTCCTTGAGGGTGAAGTAGACGTGGCCGGAGGCGGGCCGGGCGAGGTTGGAGATTTCGCCCTCGACCCAGATGTTGCTGAACACGTCCTCGAGCAGCACGCGGGCGCGGCCGTTGAGCTGGCTGACGGTAAGGACCTCGCGGTCCAGGCCGAGTCTTTCGAAAGGGTCTTTGATCATGCGGGGCATCATAAAGGGAATCGTGCGGTCTTTGCAGTCCCGGCAGGTGGCGGCGCTGCTTGCCGGCTCAGCCCTGCATGTGCTCCACAAACTGATGCACCAACGGCCCGGCATCACGTCGATAGGCCAGCGCCACCGTACTCACGCACCCCGCGTCGGCCAGCGGCACGAAGCGCAGCGTCGCTGGCGCGATATCGCGCATGCACCGTGGCAGCAAGGCCACCCCGAACCCGGCCTGGATCAACTGCAACTGCGTGGTCTTGCGCGACACCACCCGCGCAGCCCGAGGGAAGAACCCTTCACGCATGCACAGCTCGGCCGACAGGTAGCTCAAGCCACCGCGCTGGCGGTGGGGGATGGAAATGAACGCCTCGTCGCGTAACTGCGCCAGGTACACGCTGGGCTCATCGGCCAGCGGGTGGTCTGCGGCCACCGCCAGCAGCAGCGGTTCGTCGAACAGCGGCTGCACGCACAGCCCTTCGTGCTGGCGCAGCACCGGCAGGCGCAGCAGGCCGAACTCCAGGCGACCTTCGGCCAGTTCCTCCAGTTGCGCCTCGGAAGATAGCTGCGCGATGTCCATCGACACGCCGGGGTTGTGCTGCAGGTAGCCCGTGAGCCGATCCAGCAGCGCGCCGGTCAGCGGCACCGTGCTCGAATGGCTCAGGCGCAGGCTGCCGCGCAGGCCCTGACCGATTTCGGTGGCCAGGCGGCAGGCCTTTTCCAGCTCGCCCAGCAGGTTGCGGGCCCGCGGCAGAAACGCCAGGCCCGCTGCGGTCAGGCGCGGCTGGCGGGCGGTGCGTTCGAACAGCGGGGTGGCCAGCTGACTCTCCAGCTCCTTTATCTGCCGGCTCAGCGCCGACTGCGCGACAAACAGGCGCTCGGCGGCAGCACTGAAACTGCCGGACTCGGCAATCTCGACGAAGTAGCGTAACTGTCGGGTGGAGATCATGAGGGATGCCTTTTCGAGATGGCTGATGGCGCAATTGCATATTAGTCGGCATGGCTGGCCAATGGCTAAAGTTCGTCTGAACGCTGCCTCACTCACGACTCAGGCATACACCATGCTCTCCACACTGCTCGACTCGCTCCCTTTCACTGCGCTCCAATGGCTGCCGATACTGCTTGGCATCGGCGTCGCCTACATCGTGTTCGGCATCGCCGGCTTCGGCACCGCGCTGGTCGCCGGGCCGGTCCTGATCAACTTCATGCCGCTGTCGCGCATCATCCCGTTGCTGGTGCTGCTGGACTTCGTCGCCGCCTTCGGCAACTGGCTGCCGGCGCGCAAGGCCGTGGTGCGCGGCGAACTGCTGCGCCTGCTGCCGTGCATGGCCATCGGCTGCACCCTGGGCGTGGTGTTCCTGCTCAACCTCAAGTCCGACCTGTTGCTGTTGCTGATGGGCCTGTTCATCAGCGCCTATGCGCTCTACAGCCTGGCGGTGAAGGTCAAGCCGGCGCGCCTGAATGCCGGCTGGTCGGTGCCGATGGGCATCACCGGCGGCCTGTTCGGTGCGCTGTTCGGCAGCGGCGGCTTCCTCTATGCCATCTACCTCAATGCCCGGCTCGACGCCAAGGAGCAGGTGCGCGCGACCCAGAGCGCGCTGATCAGTTGCAGCACCGTGGTGCGCCTGAGCCTGTTCCTGATTGCCGGGGTGTACGCCGACCTGCCGTTGCTGCTGCTTGCCCTGTGCCTGCTGCCGATGATGTTCGCCGGCCTGTGGGTGGGGCGCCGGCTGACCCTGAAGATGTCCCGCGAAACCTTCGTGCGGCTGGTCACCTGGCTGGTGCTGGCCAGCGGCATCGCGCTGATCGCGCGCTACCTGAGTGAGGTAAACTGGCACCTTTAACCTGTTCGGCCGCCTTCATGACATTCCAGAGCATCATCGTCCCCAAGATCTCCACCGTGCCGGTGCACGAGCCGCGCGCCCGCGCGATCCTGCGCTGGCTGGTACGCGAGAAGGTGATCGAGGAACAGCTCAGCACCTGCGGGCGCACCGGCAACCGCATGGGCTATGCCATCGCCGAGGGTGCGCGCAAGGTGGTCGAGCGGCCGCAGCTGCTACCGTACGGCCAGCCCATCAATGGCCTGGAAGTCATCTACAAGCGCTGCATCTATACGCCCACCGAAGGCTTTCTCGAAGAAGCCGGCTGCGCCGAGTGCCGCCGGGAAGTGGGGGTGGAGCTGTTCGCCAGCCTGGAAGAGTGGATGCCCGGCATCAGCGACAACTTCACCTGCCCGCGCTGCGGCCATGAAGACGACATCAACGGCTTCCTTTACCTGCAGCCCTGTGCCTTTTCCAACCTGGGGTTCATCTTCAACAACTGGGGCGAGGCCGGTTTCAAGCCGTCTTTCATCGATGCCTTTGCCGACTGGCTCGACCAGCCGGTGGCAGTGGTGCAGGTAAAGCTGCAAGACAACTGACCGAAGGCCCATCTTTACATTGAGTCACACGGCGCGCATGAGTATAATGGCGCGCTTCCATTTTCCCGCCCGGGAGCCCCCGCGATGCTGCGTATCAGCCAAGAAGCCCTGACCTTCGACGACATTCTCCTAGTACCCGGTTACTCCGAGGTGCTACCTAACGAAGTCAGTCTCAAGACCCGTTTGACCCGTGGCATCGAGCTGAATATTCCACTGGTTTCCGCCGCCATGGACACCGTGACCGAAGCCCGTCTGGCCATTGCCATGGCCCAGGAAGGCGGCATCGGCATCATCCACAAGAACATGACCATCGAGCAGCAGGCTGCCGAAGTGCGCAAGGTCAAGAAGTTCGAGGCCGGCGTGGTCAAGGACCCGATCACCATCGAGGCCGACGCCACCGTACGCGACCTGTTCGAACTGACCCGCCTGCACAACATCTCCGGCGTGCCGGTGCTGCACAACGGCGACCTGGTCGGCATCGTCACCTCCCGTGACGTGCGCTTCGAAAACCGCCTCGACGCCACCGTGCGTGAAGTGATGACGCCCAAAGAGCGTCTGGTCACGGTCAGCGAAGGCGCCGACAAGAACGAGGCCCGCGAGCTGCTGCACAAGCACCGCATCGAGCGCGTACTGATCGTCGACGACAAGTTCGCCCTCAAGGGCATGATGACCGTCAACGACATCGAGAAAGCCAAGGCCTACCCGCTGGCCAGCAAGGACGACCAGGGTCGCCTGCGCGTCGGTGCTGCAGTGGGTACCGGCAAGGACACCGGCGACCGTGTGACCGCACTGGTTGCTGCCGGCGTCGACGTGGTGGTGGTCGACACCGCCCACGGCCACTCCAAGGGCGTTATCGACCGCGTGCGCTGGGTCAAGCAGAACTTCCCCGACGTGCAGGTGATCGGCGGCAACATCGCCACCGGCGCAGCCGCCAAGGCCCTGGCCGAAGCCGGCGCCGACGCGGTCAAGGTCGGTATCGGCCCTGGCTCGATCTGCACCACCCGTATCGTCGCCGGCGTCGGCGTGCCGCAGATCAGCGCCATCGCCAATGTGGCTGCCGCGCTGGAAGGCACCGGCGTACCGCTGATCGCCGACGGTGGCATCCGCTTCTCCGGTGACCTGTCCAAGGCCATCGTCGCCGGCGCCAGCGCCGTGATGATGGGTTCGATGTTCGCCGGTACCGAAGAGGCCCCGGGCGAGATCGAGCTGTTTCAGGGTCGTTCCTACAAGGCCTACCGCGGCATGGGCTCGCTGGGTGCGATGTCCCAGGCCCAGGGTTCCTCGGACCGCTACTTCCAGGACTCCTCGGCCGGTGCCGAGAAGCTGGTACCGGAAGGTATCGAAGGTCGCGTGCCGTACAAGGGCACCCTGACCGCGATCATCCACCAGCTGATGGGCGGCCTGCGTTCCTCGATGGGTTACACCGGCAGCGCCAACATCGAAGAAATGCGTACCAAGCCCGAGTTCGTGCGCATCACCGGTGCCGGCATGGCCGAGTCCCACGTGCATGACGTGCAGATCACCAAGGAAGCGCCAAACTACCGCGTAGGTTGATGCTCCTGGCAATACCTGTAAGCGGGGCTGTTCACGACAGCCCCGCGTCGTTTCCGATTACCACTGACGAGATTGAGTCATGGCCCTCGACATTCACGCTCACCGTATCCTGATCCTCGACTTCGGTTCCCAGTACACCCAGCTGATCGCCCGCCGCGTGCGCGAAATCGGCGTGTACTGCGAACTGCACCCGTTCGACATGGACGACGAGGCGATTCGCGAATTCGCCCCCCGCGGGATCATTCTCGCCGGCGGCCCCGAGTCGGTGCACGAAGCCGACAGCCCGCGCGCGCCACAGGCCGTATGGGACCTGGGCGTACCGGTATTCGGTATCTGCTACGGCATGCAGACCATGGCCGAGCAACTGGGCGGCAAGGTTGAAGGTTCCGAGCTGCGCGAGTTCGGCTACGCCCGTGTCGATGTGGTCGGCAAGAGCCGCCTGCTCGACGGCATCGAAGACCACGTCGACGCTGACGGCGTATTCGGCCTGGACGTGTGGATGAGCCACGGTGACAAGGTCACCCGCATCCCGGAAGACTTCCACATCCTGGCCAGCACCCCAAGCTGCCCGATCGCCGGCATGTTCAACGATGATCGCGGCTACTACGGCGTGCAGTTCCACCCGGAAGTGACCCACACCAAGCAGGGCGGTCGCATCCTGTCGCGCTTCATCCTCGATATCTGCGGCTGCGAAGCACTGTGGACCCCGTCGAAGATCGCCGAAGACGCAATTGCCCAGGTGCGCGCCCAGGTCGGCACCGACAACGTGCTGCTGGGCCTGTCCGGCGGCGTGGACTCCTCTGTGGTTGCGGCGCTGCTGCACAAGGCCATCGGTGACCAGCTGACCTGCGTGTTCGTCGACAACGGTCTGCTGCGCCTGCACGAAGGCGAGCAGGTGATGGCCATGTTCGCCGAGAACATGGGCGTCAAGGTGATCCGTGCCAACGCCGAGGACCAGTTCCTGAACAACCTGGCCGGCGAAGCGGACCCCGAGAAGAAGCGCAAGATCATTGGTCGTACCTTCATCGACGTGTTCGATGCCGAGTCGAACAAGCTGCACAACATCAAGTACCTGGCCCAGGGCACCATCTACCCCGACGTGATCGAGTCGGCCGGTGCCAAGAGCGGCAAGGCCCACGTGATCAAGTCGCACCACAACGTCGGTGGCCTGCCGGAGGAAATGAACCTCAAGCTGGTCGAGCCGCTGCGCGAACTGTTCAAGGACGAAGTCCGTCGTCTGGGCCTGGAGCTGGGCCTGCCGTACGACATGGTCTACCGTCACCCGTTCCCGGGTCCGGGCCTGGGTGTGCGCATCCTGGGTGAAGTGAAGAAGGAATACGCCGACCTGCTGCGTCGTGCCGACCACATCTTCATCGAAGAGCTGCGCAAGGCCGACTGGTACCACAAGGTCAGCCAGGCCTTCGTGGTATTCCAGCCGGTGAAATCGGTGGGCGTGGTCGGTGACGGCCGTCGTTACGCCTGGGTGGTGGCGCTGCGTGCGGTCGAGACCATCGACTTCATGACCGCGCGTTGGGCGCACCTGCCATACGAACTGCTGGAAACCGTTAGCGGCCGCATCATCAACGAGATCGAAGGCATCTCGCGCGTCACCTACGACGTATCGAGCAAGCCGCCTGCGACGATCGAGTGGGAATGATGCACGCCCTGAACTGACCGGCACCCGCCAGCCAGAAAGCCAAAAGCCCGCCTAATAGCGGGCTTTTGGCTTTCTGGCTGGCGGCATCTGCACCATGCGCTTCATTCACGGCTTGGCATAAGGAACATCCCGCACCTTGCCATAGCCGATCTGGAACGGCTCCATCGCACGGAAGGTAGGCGGCGTCGTGGAGATCATCCTGGCGGTGTGGATCAGCTTCGGCACAAGCTCCGCAACCGCTCGCTCGAAGCTCCAGTAGGCCGTCGACACCGACAGGTTCACCGCCGCCACCGCCTCGCCACGAATGTTGTACACCGGCACGGCAAAGGCCAGGTCGCTGAGGTAGAACTCCTCGATGCTGTAGGCGAAGCCAGTCTCCCGAACCTTGGCGATGATGCTCGTTAGCGTTTCGACGTCGGTAATCGTGTGCGGTGTGAATCTGGGCCGATCCACACCGGTGAGAATGTGCCTGATCTGCTCATCGGGCAGCGCCGAGAGAAAGGCGCGGCCTGCCGACGAGCAGAAGATCGGCAGTCGCCTACCGACGGGCATGTGCACAACGGCGCGATGCGGGCTGGGGAATCGCCCGATGTACACCATCTCGTGCCCATCGCGTTCGGCCAGGTTGACCGTCTCGCCGGTCTGGCGGTTCAGGTCCAGCAGGTAAGGGTTGGCTCGCTCCAGCAGCACGTGCGCCTGTAGGTAGCGGTAGCCGGTATCCAGGGTGCGAGGCGACAGCGAGTAGCGCTTGGACGCTGCGTCCTTTCGTAACAGGCCCAATGTGACCAGGGTATGAGTGAAGCGCTGAGCCGCACTTTTGGTAACACCCGCAGCTTCTGAAATTTCTTTCAGGTTCATCGTCGGCCGTTCGGCCGTGAATGCATCGAGGACGCCGAGGCCGGTGGCCAGGGCCTGGACAAACAGGGGGGACTCGTTTGGCTCCATGAAACTCTCCAGACCAACGTGGTGCAGCAGTGGCGTGCCGAGCACTGAATTGGGGCGTAACGGTGAAAAATGGCCCGCCGAGGGGGCTGCCTGACGAAGCAAGTCTAACCGCTCATACCGTTGTGAAATATCACACTCGAGTTTGCTCGTATTGCTGTGCGATACATTGATATCAGATTCGGTACAGGCTCTGCATCCTCTCGGGGACTCATCCATCAAGAGCCCTGTACAAGATGCCCACTACTCAAGCTCGCAAACCCGAAGCGATCGTCATCGGCGCCGGAATAGTCGGCCTGTGTACCGCCTACCATCTGCTTGCGACGGGCGTTTCGGTAACCGTCATCGATCCCGGTGCTCCGGGGGCGGAGTGCTCGTCCGGCAACGCCGGCTCGATTGCCTCCGGTGCCGTGGCCCCCCTGGCCATGCCCGGCGTGTTGAAGCAGGCGCCGCGCATGCTGCTCGACCCCACGGGGCCGTTGTACCTTCCCGCCAGTTACCTGCTCACGGTGGCGCCGTGGATGGTGCGCTTTGTTGCCGCCTCGCGACCGGCCAGGGTTGCGCAGATTGCCCAGGCCCTGCATGCATTGCTGGGGGATGCGACAACCCAGCACAAGGCCATCGCCGCCAAGACTGGCTGCCGTGAACTGATCGCGGAAACGGGTCAACTGCACCTTTACCCCGATCAGGCCAGCCTGGAGAAAGACAACGCCGGCTGGGCCCTGAAAAAACAGCATGGGCTCGACGCCCGGCATGTCACGGGCGAAGAGATCCGAGCGCTGGAGCCTGCGCTCGGGCCGATCTATCAAACCGGCTACTACCTGCCCGATCAGCTGTGGGTCCGGGAGCCGCAGCGCTACGCCACAGTCATTGCAGAGCATCTGAAGACGCGCGGCGTGAGGTTCATCCGCGATCGTGTGCAACGCCTGGCACGGGATACCAGTGGCTGGCGCGTTGGCGCCCAGTCCGGGGACTACTGTGCGGTGCAGGTGGTTGTCGCTGCAGGCGCCTGGTCTGCTCAACTGCTGCGCCCGCTGGGGGTGAAGGTTCCGCTGGAAACACAACGCGGCTACCACCTGCGTTTTCCCCACGGCGGCGTGGAGCTTCAGCGCATCGTGGTTCTCGCAGACCGCAAGGTGTTCATGACGCCCATGCAGCAAGGGCTGCGGGTTGCCGGCACCGTCGAGTTCGGCGGCCTGCAGCGAGCGCCAAGCAGCCCTCGCGCGCAGTTGCTCGCCGCTCACGCCAAGGCAGGGCTTCCAGGCCTGGACATTCGTGCTGCCACCGAGTGGATGGGCCACCGTCCGTGTCTCCCCGATTCGCTTCCGGTGATTGGCGAACTTCCCGGGCACACGGGCCTGTGGTGCGCGTTCGGCCACGGCCACCTCGGGTTGACCGGGTCGGCGGGCACGGGGCGCTTGCTGGCTCTGGCCATGTCAGGGTCTGTCGATGCCCAACGCGACTTGTTGCCCTTTTCGATCAGCCGTTTCTGACCTACTCACACCCCAGGAGATGACCATGAACAACGCCATCACGCGCCACCAGACCAACGCCCGCATGAGCCGCATTGTCGTGCATGCGGGCACCGCCTACCTTGCCGGGGTTGTCGCCGCCGAGCGAAGTGGCGATATCAAGGCCCAGACGACCGAGATTCTCAAGCGCATCGACGCGTTGCTCGCTTCTGTCGGCAGTGACAGCACCCGACTGCTCACTGCGCAGATCTGGCTCAAGGACATCGCCACCGACTTCCAGGGCATGAACGAGGCCTGGGATGCGTGGGTACCGCATGGCTGCGCGCCCACCCGCGCCACTTGCCAGGCCCTGCTGGGGGCCCCCGACATGCTCGTGGAAATCATCGTTACCGCAGCTGTGTGACCTTCACTCTGCGAACAACAGGAGACGTCCCATGCTCACCCGATTGATCAAACTGACCACCTGTGCGGCACTGACTCTTCCCGTCCTGCTGGGCACTGCCCAGGCCCAGGACACACTGCGCGTCGGCGCCACACCCACTGCGGTGCCCTTCAACTTCCTGGACACCAGGACCAACACGCTTCGGGGCGTGATGATCGATATCACCCAGGCGCTGGGCAAGGAGCTTGGTTTCACGCCCGAGCTGCGTCCGATCCCCTTCGGTGGCCTGGTGCCGTCGTTGCAGACGGACAAGATAGACATGATCAGCTCTGCTTTCGCCATGAATGCCCAGCGCGCCCAGGTGGTCGACTTCTCCGACGAACTGTTCGCCTACAGCGAGGAGGTGATTGCCAACAGCCAGGACACGACGGCGTACCACAGCAGCGCCGACTTCGCCGGCAAGAAGGTCGGCGTGCAGACTGGCACCGTGTCGGTGGAACCGATGAAAGCCCAGCAGGGCATCAAGGAGCTGCGGATGTACGACAGCATGTCCGACATGATTCGCGAGGTGGCCCTGGGGCGTATCGATGTTGCCGTAGGCGATGGCCCGGTGATGCTCTACACCGTGCAGCAGTCCGGCTCCAGCAAGCTGCGCGTTGCCGATGACTACCAGAAGCAGATCCGTATCGCGATCGGCGTGGCGGTGCGCAAAGGCAACAGCGAGCTGCTCGCCCGAATCAATGGCGGTGTAGCCAAGCTCAAGGCCGACGGTACGCTCGACGCGATCCTCACCAAATGGAACGTCAAGAAACTCTGATTCGTGATCACGGCCACCGCCCGACGGTGCCCGCATGTGAGGATGCAATCCTATGTTCGAAGGTTTTTTCAGCCAGGCAGTCGAGTACTTTCCGATACTGATGGAAGGTGCCTGGACAACGATCGGCATCACCCTGTGCGCGCTGCTCATCAGTACCTTGCTGGGGTTGTTCTGGGCGCTGTTGCGGGTCAGCAGCGTGCGCTGGCTGGCCGAAGGCTCGCGCTACCTGACCAATGCCATTCGCGGCATCCCGATCATCGTCATTCTGTTCTACCTGTACTTCGTGTTGCCGGAAATGGGCGTGGACATGAGTGCGTTCCAGGCCGGTGCCATGGGGCTCGGGCTTGCCTATTCCGCCTACATGGCCGAGGTGTTTCGCTCGGGTATCCAGGCCATCGACCCCGGTCAGAACGAGGCGGCGCACTCCATCGGCATGAGCCGCGCAATGACCATGCGCCGGGTGATCCTGCCCCAGGCGTTGAAGATCGCGCTGCCGCCATACAGCAACAACATGATCATGCTGCTCAAGGACTCCTCCCAGGCCTCGATCATCACCGTGGTCGAGCTGTCGATGCAGGGCAAGCTGATCGCGGCAGCATCGTTCAACAACGCCAACATCTTCACCCTGGTTGCCCTGATGTACCTGTGCCTGAGCCTGCCTCTGATGGGGTTGGCCGGCTGGCTCGAACGCAAATACAAAAGGAGTGCCCGATGATCCGCATCGACAACATCACCAAGTCGTTTGGTCCGCACCAGGTGCTCCATGGCATCAGTGCAGAGATCCGCCAGGGCGAAGTGGTTTGCCTGATCGGCCCTTCGGGCTCGGGCAAGTCCACGGTGCTGCGTTGCATCAATGGCCTGGAGCGCTACGACGGCGGCGTGATCAGCATTGACGGCGTCACGGTCGACGCCAGCTCCGGGAACATCCGCCAGATCTGTCGCTCGGTGGGTATGGTGTTTCAGCGGTTCAACCTTTTCCCCCATCGCACCGTCCTGGAAAACGTGATCGAGGGCCCGGTGTACGTAAAGGGTGAACCCGTCGACAAGGCCCGCAAGCGTGGCAAGGAACTGCTCGACCGTGTCGGCCTGGCCGCGAAGTACAACGCCTATCCGCCGCAGCTTTCCGGCGGCCAGCAGCAGCGCGTGGCGATTGCCAGGGCACTTGCCATGGAACCCAGGGCCATGCTGTTCGATGAGCCCACCTCGGCGCTCGACCCCGAGCTGGTCGGTGAGGTCCTGGCCGTCATGAAGAGCCTGGCCCAGGAAGGCATGACCATGGTGGTGGTGACCCACGAGATGGGCTTCGCACGCGCCGTGTCGACCCGCACGCTGTTCCTTGAAGGCGGCTCGATCGTCGCCGAAGGGCCATCGGCGCAGATCCTGAGCAACCCGACCAACGAGCGCATGAAGGACTTCCTGCGCCGGGTATCCCATTCCTGATCGCGGGCGTAGCTCAAGCATTTTCGGGCATCGCGCATCAGGTGCGTGGCGGCCTCAACATGACCAGACGAGAATCCAGACATGCAGCACAAAGCCGTACTGAGCCACACAGATGTTCGCCGGATCCTGGACGCCGCCTGCGTGCAGGCTCAACAGAACGATTGGGAGGTCGCCATCGCGGTCGTCGATGACGGTGGCCATCCGCTCGCGCTTGCGCGCCTTGACGGGTGCGCTCCGATCGGTGCCTACATCGCATCGGAAAAGGCCCGGAGCGCGGCGCTGGGGCGGCGCGAGACCAAAGGCTACGAAGACATGGTCAACGGTGGGCGCACGGCGTTTGTTGGTGCCCCGTTGATCACGCCGCTCGAAGGCGGTGTGCCGATCATCGTCGACGGCCAGGTGGTCGGTGCAGTGGGGGTGTCCGGAGTCAAGGCGCAGCAGGATGCGCAGGTCGCCAAGGCGGGCGTCGCAGCGCTGTGATCCGTTGGCGGTGTATCCAGGCGTCGATTAGCCTCAAGTTGCCCCGGCCGCAGGTGCGCTTGCTATCCTGCACGCCTTTGCGCCCCAGCCAGGAGAAACCGGTCATGGTCAACCGCGTGTTCAACTTTCCCATCGACGCTACCATCGAGGCCATCGGCGGGCGCTGGAAGTGCTCCATCTTGTGCCACCTGATGGAAGGCCCCAAGCGCACAGGCGAGCTGCTGCGCCTGATGCGCCCCTTGTCGTCGAAGGTGCTCACCGAGCAACTCAAGGAGTTGCAGGGCGATCTGCTGGTCGAGCGCGAAGCCTTCCCTGGCAAGGTGCCCAAGGTGCTGTATCGGGTGACCGAGCACGGCCGCACCTTGCAGCCGATCATCGATGCGATGTGCCAGTGGGGTGCCCTGCATTCAGGTAATGCGCTGGCCACCGAGACACCGCCGGCGCCTGCCGAAGGCTGAACTCAGGCTGCCTGGGCAAATTGGCGCAGGTAATCCAGGTAACCTTCGGCGTTGGCCTCCAGCTCCGCCGGGTCGATGGCGTACTCGGCACCATAGAACACCCACGGGCGTACCGGCAGTGCTTCGATGTAGCGGAGGGTGACTTCCAGCGGGCGCAGCAGTTCGTCCAGGCTGTAGCTGTAACGCCCGCCGGCCCTGTAATCGTCTTGCCTGATGCCGGCAGAAATCGCCATGCCAATGCGTTTGCCCGCCAGTTGGCGCTGCCCTTCGCCGTGGCCGTAGGCAAAGTCGTGGGTGAGCACTTCGTCCTGCCATTGCTTGAGCAGCGGCGGGGTGCTGAACCAGTAGAACGGGAACTGCCACACGATGCTGTCATGGGCGCGAACCAGTGCCTGCTCGGCTTCCACGTCCAGCGCGCCGCCCTGGGGATACACCTCGTACAGGCGGTGCAGGGTGACGTTCATGTCGCTGGCTTCAAGGGCTTTCAACCAGGCCTGGTTGACCACGGATTTTTCCAGGTTGGGGTGGGCGAGAATGATCAGGGTGCGCATGGCTCGGGACTCCATTGATTGAGGCGGGCAATCTAGGGCGGGCGCCAGATCCCCACAAGTACGCACCTTTTTGTAACCACCCGGGGCCGGCCACGCGGTTTCACGTTGAACCGCAGGCGCGGCGGTTTTCAGCAAGCCATCGATAAAAAAGATATACACTCGCCTGCATCTATAAAAACAACGTACCGGGTAATGCCCATGATGACTCTGCGTCAGATCCGCCACTTCATTGCCGTGGCCGAGACCGGTTCGATCTCGGCTGCGGCCCAGGCGGTGTACATCTCCCAGTCCACCCTGACCCTGGCCATCCAGCAGCTGGAACAGGAAATCGGCGTGAGCCTGTTCAATCGCCACGCCAAGGGCATGCACCTGACCCACCAGGGCCATCAGTTCCTGCGCCAGGCGCACCTGATCCTGGCCACGGTGGACAACGCCAAGCGCAGCCTGCAGCAGAGCACCGACCAGGTCGCCGGCCAGCTGGTGGTGGGGGTGACCAGCCTGGTGGCGGGTTACTACCTGGCCGACCTGCTCACGCGCTTCCAGCGTGCCTACCCCAACGTCGAAATCCGCGTGATGGAAGACGAGCGACCGTACATCGAGCACCTGCTGGTCAGCGGCGAAATCGATGTGGGCGTGCTGATACTCTCCAACCTCGAAGACCGTCACGCCCTGCAATCGGAGGTGCTGACCCACTCGCCCTACCGGCTGTGGCTACCGGCCCAGCACCCGTTGCTCGAACACGACAGCATCAACCTGGGCGACGTGGCCCGGGAGTCGCTGATCCAGCTGAACGTCGATGAGATGGACCACACCGCCCAGCGCCAGTGGGCGCAGGCCGGGCTGCAGCCGCGCATCACCCTGCGCACGGCCTCGACCGAGGCGGTGCGCAGCCTGGTGGCAGCGGGCCTGGGGGTGTCGATACAGCCTGACATGACCTACCGCCCGTGGTCGCTGGAAGGCGACATCATCGAGGCCCGCCCGATTGCCGACCTGACCCAGACCCTCGACGTGGGCCTGGCCTGGCGCCGCGGCACGGCGCGCCCGGCGCTGGTCGACCCGTTTCTGACGGTCGCCCGCGAGCAGCCCCACGGCGGGCGCAAGTCATCCCTTTAGCCGCATGGCCACACCACAAGAAGGAACCCTGCACATGCCAGTCGCGCAGACCCCGTTGTCCACCGCACTCCTGATCGATGGCGAACTAGTCGCAGGCGAGGGCGTCGTCGAGCCGATCCTCAACCCGGCCACCGGCCAGGTGCTGACCCCTATCGCCGAAGCCAGCGCCGAGCAGACCGAGGCCGCGATCCTGGCCGCCCACCGCGCGTTCGCCGGTTGGGCCCGCACCACGCCGCAGCAGCGCTCCAACCTGCTGCTGGAGATCGCCAGTACCATCGAGCAGCACGCCGACGCCTTCGCCCGGCTCGAAGCGCTGAACTGCGGCAAGCCGCTGCACCTGGCGCGCAAGGATGATCTGAGCGCCACCGTCGATGTGTTCCGCTTCTTCGCCGGCGCGGTGCGCTGCCAGACCGGTCAGCTCAGTGGCGAATACGTACCCGGCTACACCAGCATGGTGCGCCGCGACCCGATCGGGGTGGTGGCATCGATCGCGCCGTGGAACTACCCGATCATGATGGCCGCCTGGAAGATCGCGCCGGCCCTGGCCGCAGGCAACACCCTGGTGTTCAAGCCGTCCGAACACACCCCGCTGTCGATCCTGGCCCTGGCGCCGGTGCTGGCGCGGATCCTGCCGCGCGGGGTGATCAACATCATCTGCGGCGGTGGCGAGAACGTCGGCGCTCACCTGGTCGGCCACCCCAAGGTACGCATGGTCTCGCTGACCGGCGATATCGTCACCGGGCAGAAGATCCTCTCCACAGCGGCCAAAACCCTCAAGCGCACCCACCTGGAACTGGGCGGCAAGGCCCCGGTGATCGTCTGCGACGATGCCGACCTGCAGGCGGTGGTCGAGGGCGTGCGTGCCTATGGCTACTACAACGCCGGGCAGGACTGTACCTCGGCGTGCCGGGTCTACGCCCAGGCCGGCATCCACGACCGGCTGGTGGCCGAACTCGGGGCTGCGGTCAGCAGCATTCGCTATGCCGGCGCGCACGATGCCGACAACGAGATCGGCCCGCTGATCAGCACGCGCCAGCGCGACCGGGTGTCCAGCTTCGTCGAGCGCGCCCTCAGCCAGCCGCACGTGGAGTGCGTCACGGGTGCGGCGATGCATGCCGGGCCCGGGTTCTACTACCAGCCGACACTGCTGGCAGGCTGCCGGCAAACCGACGAGATCGTCCAGCGCGAGGTGTTCGGCCCGGTGGTCACCGTGACCCGTTTCGACGAGCTGGCCCAGGCCGTGGACTGGGCCAACGACTCCGAATACGGCCTGGCCTCGTCGGTATGGACCCAGAACCTGGACAAGGCCATGCAGGTGGCGGCGCGCCTGCAGTACGGCTGCACCTGGATCAACAGCCATTTCATGCTGGTCAGCGAAATGCCCCACGGCGGGCTCAAGCGCTCGGGCTACGGCAAGGACCTGTCCAGCGACTCGCTGCAGGACTACAGCGTGGTGCGGCACATCATGGCGCGCCACGGGCAGCACCTGTAGGCCGCTACCCCCGGTGCACGGGGAGCATTCGATTTAATCGAATGCTCCCTTGAGTTTTTAGTAATTGTCGATCCGCTACCCGTGTCTTAGTGTCTGGCCCCATACCGGCCTGTGCCCACCGTGCAGCGCCTGGACAAGCGGTCCATCGGCTTCGGCGATCGGCTACCGCCACAACAATAACCAGACACCCACCGCCCAGGCGGCCCCTCTGACTCGTCTGCCATAACTACAACATTGCAAGTGCGCCCCAGTGCGAGAGGAACCTACCGATGCAATTCCAGTTTCTGTTACCTACCAAGATCGTCATGGAACCTGGCCTGCGCCAGCGTACCGGCGAGCACCTGACCGACCTGGGCCTGCGCCACGTGCTGCTGGTCACCGACCCGGGCGTGAAGAACGCCGGCCTGCTCGACAGCATCTATACCAGCCTGGACAAGGCCGGCGTGCGTTATGACGAGATCGTCGACGTCAAGCCCAACCCGCGCAGCGAAGACGTCAACCGCGCCGCCGAGCTGTATCGCGGCAAGGGCATCGACGGCGTGCTGGCAGTGGGTGGCGGCAGTGCGATGGACGCGGCCAAGGCGATCAGCGTACTGCTGACCCACGACGGCAAGGTCGAGGACTACGAAGGTGCCTTCACCCTCAAGGGCCCGGTGCTGCCAATCGTGGCGATCCCGACCACCGCAGGCACCGGCAGCGAGGTCACGTTCTTCTCGGTGATCACCGACACCCGCCGCCAGTTCAAGATGAGCATCCTGGACTACCGCATCGGCCCGGTTCTGGCGCTGCTCGACTCGGACATCACCGCCACGCTGCCGCCGCACATCGCCGCCGCCACCGGCATGGACGCGCTGACCCACGCCATCGAGGCCTACACCGGCAAGCCGGCCAACCCGATCAGCGACGGCCTGGCCCTGCATGCCATTCGCCTGATCGCGCAGTACCTCAAGCCCGCCGTGCAGGAGCCGGACAACCGCGAGGCCCGCGAACAGATGCTGATCGCCAGCCTGATTGCCGGCATGGCCTTCGGCAATGCCGACATCGCCAGCGTGCACTGCATCTCCGAAGCCATCGGCGGCATGTACGACACCCCGCACGGGGTGGGCAACGCGATCTTCCTGCCGTTCGTTTTCAGCCATAACCGCGACGCCGACCTGCGCCGCCATGCCGATGTCGCCTATGCCCTGGGCATCGACCCCAATCTTGGCGCCAGCGCTGCCGCCGAAGCGGGCGTGGAGCAGTTGTTCCGCATGAACCGCGAGCTGGGTATTCCGCGTTTTGCCGATGTGGCCGGGGTGCGCGAGGAGGACTTCCTGGCCATCGCAGAGAAGTCCAAGAGCAACATTTCCGATGCGAGCAACGCCAAGGAGATGTCAGTCGAGAGCTACCTCGACGTGATCCGCGCCGCCTACACCTACGCAGCCTGAGGCCCTAACCATGAGCGCATCGACTTCCTCCGCGCACCTGCGCCGGACCCTCGGGCCGGTGTCCGTGCTGTTGTTCGGCCTGGCCTTCATCGCCCCGCTGATCGTGTTCGGCACCTATGGCGTGATCGCCCAGGCCAGCCAGAACACCGTGGCGCTGTCCTATGTGGTGGCCTCCATCGGCGTGATCTTCACCGCCCTGAGCTACGGGCGCCTGGTGCGGATCTTCCCGGCGGCCGGTTCCGCCTACACCTACACCCGCAAGGTGTTCAACCCCGGCATCGGCTTCATGGTCGGCTGGGCCGCGCTGCTGGACTACTTCTTCATCCCGATGCTGATCTGGCTGCTGGGGGCCAGCTACCTGAGCCTGGCGTTCCCGGATGTACCGCAGTGGTGCTGGATCACCGGCTTCATCGTTTCCACCACCTTGCTCAACATCCTGGGCATCCAGGTCGCCAACCGCTTCAACATCATCCTGATGCTGATCCAGCTGACCATCATCGCGGTGTTCATCGCGCTGTGCTGGCACTACGTGTCGGCCATCAACGGCCCGGGCGGTCTGCTCTCGGTCAAGCCGTTCTTCAATGCAGACGTGCCGTTCTCGGCCACCATGGCCGGGGCCGCGATCGCCGCCTATTCGTTCCTGGGCTTCGACGCGCTGTCGACCCTGAGCGAAGAAACCGTCGAGCCCGAGCGCACCATCCCACGTGCCATCCTGCTGGTGGCCCTGATCGGCGGCAGCCTGTACGTGGGCTCTTCGTACTTCATGTACCTGGCGCACCCGGCGGGCCTGTTCGAGAACATCGACGGCGCGGCCTTCGAAATCGCCAAGACCATCGGTGGCGACCTGTTCTTCGGCGTGGTACTCACCGGCATCATCATTGCCCACTTCGCCGCCGGCTTGTCGTTCCAGGCCAGCGTGGGGCGTCTGCTGTATGCCCTGGGCCGCGACAACCAGCTGCCGCAGAAGCTGTTCGGCGTGCTGCACCCGCGCTACAGGACCCCGGTGTTCAACATCGCCCTGTGCGGGGCCTTCGGTTTCGTCGGGTTCGGCCTGACCATCGCCACGGCTACTTCGCTGGTCAACTTCGGCGCCTTCCTGGCCTTCACCTCGGTCAACCTGTGCGCACTGAAACTGACCTTCGACCGCAGCATCGGCGACAAGGCCGGCGTGGTCCGCGGGGTGATCTTCCCCCTGGCCGGCGCCTTCACCTCGGGCTGGATGTTGATCAGCCTGGATGCCGACGCGCTGATTCTCGGCTGTTGCTGGGTGCTGCTGGGGCTGGTGTACCTGGCCTGGCGCACCCGGCTGTTCAGCACGGCAGTGCCTGAAGCCGCACTCTGAACCTGCGGGCGCCCGGCGCCTGCCCCCCCTGTAATGCTCCCCCTGTGCGCAGCCCGGCTGCGGGCACGGGGCGCTTGCGACTTTTTTATGGCGGCGGCCAACCTCGCCGCACAGGAGAACCCATGCAAACCTGCCTGCTGATCAATGGACAACTCATCGCCGGTGAAGGCGAAACCCTGGCGGTGCTCAACCCGTCCCTGGGGGCCACGCTGGTGGAGATCCCCGAGGCCAGCCTGGCCCAGGTCGATGCCGCGGTGTGCGCTGCGGATGCGGCGTTCGACAGCTGGTCGCAGACCACCCCCAAGGACCGTTCGCTGCTGCTGCTCAAACTGGCCGATGCGATCGACGCCCACGCCCCGGAGCTGGCGCGCCTGGAAGCGGACAACTGCGGCAAGCCCTACGCGGCGGCGCTCAACGACGAGCTGCCGGGCGTGGCCGACGTGTTCCGCTTCTTTGCCGGTGCCAGCCGCTGCCTGCAAGGCAGTGCCGCCGGCGAGTACCTGGAAGGGCACACCTCGATGATCCGCCGCGACCCGGTGGGCGTGGTGGCCTCCATCGCACCGTGGAACTACCCGCTGATGATGGCCGCCTGGAAGCTCGGGCCGGCCCTGGCCGCAGGCAATACCGTGGTGCTCAAGCCGTCCGAGCAGACGCCGCTGACCACCCTCAAGCTGGCGCAATTGATGGCGGAGATTTTCCCGGCAGGCGTGGTGAACGTGGTCTTCGGCCGCGGCCCGAGTGTCGGCAAGCCCCTGACCGGGCACCCCAAGGTGCGCATGGTGTCGTTGACCGGCTCGGTGGCCACGGGCAGCCGCATCATCGCCGGCACCGCCGACAGCGTGAAACGCATGCACATGGAGCTGGGCGGCAAGGCCCCGGTGATCGTGTTCGATGATGCCGATATCGATGCCGTGGTCGAAGGCGTGCGCAGCTTCGGCTTCTACAATGCCGGCCAGGACTGCACCGCCGCCTGCCGCCTGTATGTGCAGAAGGGCGTGTACGCGGCGTTCGTGAAGAAGCTCGGCGAGGCGGTGGCCAGCATCCGCTACGGCCTGCAGGACGACCCTGACACCGAGCTCGGGCCGCTGATCACCCAGCAGCATCTGGAGCGCGTGGAAGGCTTTGTGCAGCGCGCCCGCGAGCAGTCGCACATCGAGGTGGTGACCGGTGGCCAGCGTGTCGCCGGGCCAGGGTTCTTCTTCGAGCCGACCGTACTTGCCGGCGCCCGGCAGGACGACGAGGTGGTGCGCCATGAGATCTTCGGCCCGGTAGTCACGGTCACCGCCTTCGACGACGAGGCCCAGGCCCTGGCGTGGGCCAACGATTCGGACTACGGCCTGGCCTCCTCGGTGTGGACCCGCGACGTGGGCCGCGCCCACCGTTTGGCCGCACGCCTGCAATACGGCTGCACCTGGGTCAACACGCACTTCATGCTGGTCAGCGAAATGCCCCACGGCGGCGCCAAGCTCTCCGGCTATGGCAAGGACATGTCGATGTATGGCCTGGAGGACTACACCACCGTGCGCCATGTGATGTTCAAGCACTAGTTGACGCACCAGGCCTAGCGGCCCGGTTGCCGCGAGGCGAAAGCAAGGGCAAGGCCAGGCGGCCTTGCCCTTTTTTCATCGCCGCCTGCCTGGCGTCACAGCGGCACGTACTTCAAGCCGTACCGGGACAGCTGGAAGGCCATTTCCGACAGGTCCGGCAGGCGTCGCTTGTCCAGCCATGGCCAGCTGGCGCGTTCGATATAGATGAACTCACCGTCCCTTGCGATGGGCGTGTAGTGCAGCGCCAGGTCCTTGCTGCGGTGTATCAGGGTCATCTTGCCGTCGATGTCCTTGAAGCCGAACGCCCCCGGTTTGGCCAGCCGGCTTTCCAGCGTGCCCGAGGCCGAGGGCGGCTGGGCAATCGGCACCTGCAGGCGCAGGTCGCCCTGCACGCGGGTTTCGCGGATACCGTCGTCCACTGCGTAAAGCCCCGGGTCGCGGCCGACGCTTGCGCTGCTGCCGATTTCGATGTCCTCGACGCGCACACCGATCACACCTTGCAGTTCGCTGACCCCGGGCACGCTCTCGAAGGTGTTGGCGTGGGTGTTGCCCATCAGTGCAACCCATTTGCCGGCGCCATGGGTAGCCTGGTCGGCAGCGATCACGCGGTGGGCGAAGAAGTTCATCATCTTCTGGCGAATCGCGGGTGGTCGGGGGCCCATCCATGCCTGGCGGTAACTGGCCATGCAATCGATGGCCTGTATCCGGATGCCCTGTTTCTGCGCGCTCCTGAGCACCTGCATGAAGGTGTAGCGCTGGGCGGGGTCGGTGTGCCAGCCGCGGTCCAGATCGGTCACGTAGGTCTTGAGTGCCTGGGGCATCTGCCCGGTCTGGTTGAACAGGTCCAGGTCGGCCTGCTGGAAGTCGGTCATCAGGTGCTCCATGTACAGCACCCGCACCTTCTGCTGCTTGAGCAGGGCCATGTTCTCGATCAGAAACTGCTTGCTGCCCAGTTGTGAATGGGCTTCGCCGACCACCAGGCCCTCGCTGTTTTCGTACACGCTGCGAATGATCTGCCTGGCGCTGGCATCGGCAGCCAATGTTGGCAGCGGTGGCCGCTGCGGCAGGCTTGCGGTGCTGAAAAACGCTTCGGCGTCGTCGACCAGCAGGTCGCGCAAGGTGCGAAATTGCGCGTAGGCCTGTTCGCGGGCGGGGTTGTTGGGGGAGAACGTGCGCCCGCTCAGGTTCGACTCCTCGCCACCGTTGGAGGCCTTGAGCAATTCGGGCTGCAGCGCCTTGTCGACTTCATAGGGGGTGGGCACGCGTTCCGGGCCGGGCGCGGGTACCTGGGCCTGGCCCCAGAGCTTGAGGCGAAAGCGTGGCGCCCCGCCTTTAAGACCCTGCTCCAGCGGTTGCCATACGCCTTCGTCGTTCAGGCCAATGGGCACGTTGCGGTAGAACGAGTAGGGGTTTTGCGGGTCGACCACCGCCCATGAACGCAGCTCGCCGATGTAGCGCACGTGATAGGGGAACCCGTCTATCTGGGCATAGAAGCCATCGTCCAGGGTGTAGATACCCTGGAATTTGCCGCTGCCGGTGGCGTGCCCGTCCAGCAGCACGTTGGTTTCGAACGGGGCCAGCAGTTGCGAGCGCTCGGCCGGTATCAGCGGCGCAGGTGCCCACTCGGCGAGTTCCGCCGGGGTGGCCATTGGCGTGTGTTCGGGCTCGACGGGTGCAGTCTGCGTGCCCGCGTCCAGGCTGGGTTCGATCTCGGCGATTTCACCGGTGACGGCCGGGCCTGCGAGCAGGGTGGCATTGAACAGCGTGTTGATGGCCGCCAGCACGGCGCCGATCACGCCGGCCTTGCGTTGGGCAGTGGTGTGCCCGTTGACCGCCTGATCGATGTTCAGGCCGGTTTCGGCCAGCCCGGCGCCCACGGCAGCCAGCGCTACCGGCCAGTCGACCGCGGCCATGGCACTGGCGAAGGTGCCGAAGGCCTTGAGGTAGCCGATCCACAGTTGCTTGCGCAGGTCGGCGTTGGAGCGCAGCGAGAAGTTCGCATCGTCGATCATGCGCTGACGCGCTGCATCGCGCAGGTGGGTGAACCCGTCGCCATGCACGGTCGTGTTCGACTGGTTGAGTGCGTCGTGACCGTTGCCGCCCCAGTTGTTGAACAGCACGTCGATCAGGTGCTCGAGCCCCACCGCGCTGGCTTTTTCGCCGCGGTCCGCAAGGGCGAAGTGGGTCATGAAGCGTGCGCGGTTCTGCGCCGCATTGGTGTTGTGCAGCACCCACCAGTACAGCTCGCTGTGGTTGGCGAACAGGTGCAGGGCGTCGACCTCGCCCGGGATGTAGAGCAACTGGTAACCGTCGTCGAGTTCCACTCGCAGGATATCGGTGGCCACATGGCCGCCGATGTCGAAGGTGCACAGGCGCACCCCCGCCACCGGCCTGGCCTGTTGTTGCAACTGGCTCAGCGAGGGCGGCCAGCTGGCGTCACCGGCCAGGGCAGTGGCCACCCGCCGCAAGCGTGCCAGGCGGGCGGGGTCGGTCTGGTGCGCGCAGGTTTCGAGCACCTTGCTCAGGAAGTTGGCCTTGGCCAGGGTGCGGAAGTTGTCCGAATGACGGGCCCAGAAGCGGGTCAGGTCCTGGTGGAAGGCGCTGCAGAAGTCGACCTTCCACAGCTCGTCGAGTACCTCGCGCGGGGCCATCGGCACTTCATCGCGCTCATCGAACAGGCCGGTGCCCGGCCCGCGGCTGTAGAAGCCGGTGCGGTAGCCGAGCAGGTCGGCGTTGTCCTGGTCGTTGACATCGAACCGCTGCATCACCAGTTGCGGCAGTGTCAGCGATTCGCTGGGCGGGCCGAGGTGTTCCCAGCCGCTGAAGGTGCGCGGGCTGCTATGCGCGGTGTTGAACCGGTGCAGGTACACCGCGTCCGGGTCCAGCGTGCTGCGGGTGTGTTTCTTCAGGATATGGCTGGCGATTTCGCGGGCCATCTGGCGCATGTCGGGGCAATGCTTGACCAGTTGTCGGGCCAGGTTCTGCAGCTGTTCGTGGTCGTGGGTCTGTTGGGCGGTCAGGGGCATGGCGATACTTCCGTGTCAGGGGCGAGGGGCCAGCTTGGCCGGGGGCGGCGAGCAGCGTGCGGTAAGTAAGTAGTGCGGGCCGCCCAGCCAGCCCGGGCCGTCCAGGCAGCAAGCAAAGCTGGGCGGCGCCGTTACAGTGGCACGAAGGTCAGCCCGTTGGATGTCACCAGGGTCGACAGTTGCGCCAGGCTTGGCATGCGGCGCTTGTCCACGCGTGGCCAGCTCGCCCGATCGATGTAGTAGAACGTGCCGTCTCGTTGGATGGGGGTGTAGTGCAGCGTCAGGTCCTTGCTGCGGTGGATCATCTGCAAGGTCCCCTCCACCTGGGTGAAACTGAAGGAGCCGACAGCGCGCAGCTTTTCTTCCAGGGTGCGTGCCACGCCGTGTGCGGGAGCAATGGGCACCTGCAGCAGCAGGTCGCATTTGACCGCCGCCAGGTTGGCCGCCTGGTCGGGTTGGATACCGGGGTCCACGCCGAATCGCACAGGCAGCCCGCACTCGATGTCTTCGATGCGCAGGCCGATGGCGCCCTGCAGCTCGGCAAGCCCTGGCACGCCGTCAAACGTATTGGTGTGGGTGTTGCCCACGAAGGCGATCCACCTGCTGGGGTGCAGGGCCTGGTCTGCTGCAATGACCCGATGGGCAAAGAAGTTCATCATCTGTTGGCGGATCGGGCCCGGCGGGGTGGCCAGCCAGGCCTGACGATAGCTGGCCATGCAGTCGATGGCCTGGAGGCGGACCTGGTTGGCCTGTGCGGTGAGCATCACCTGCTGGAAGGTATAGCGTCCGCTGCTGTCGGTGGCCTGGCTTCGGTCCAGTTCGGCCACATAGTCGCGCAGGTGCTGGCTCATGTTGCCTGTGCGGTTGAACGCATCGAGGTCGGCCTGGTGAAAGTCCGTCAGCAGATGCTCCAGGTACAGCACCTTGACCTTCTGCTTGCGCAGTTGCGCCATGTTGTCGATCAGAAAGCGTTTGCTGCCCAGGTGTGCGTGGCATTCGCCGATCACCACGCCGTCGCAGCGGGAGTAGCAACCACGCAGGATCTGCTTGGGCGCCGGGTTGCTTTCGAACAGCGGCAGTTGCGGGCGTGGCGGCAGCTCCACCGTGCTCAGGTACTCCCTGGCGTCGTTCAGCAGCTTGCTGCGCAGTGTGCGAAACAGGTCGCAGGCTTGTTCCAGGTGTGGCTGATTGGCCCGGTAGGTAATGCCGCTGAGCTGTTCGTCATCCACCGAACGCAGCTGTGCCTGCTGGCGTGGGAGCAACTCGTAGGGCGTGGGGATACGTTCGGCAGGGGGTGGCGCGTAGTCGCTGCGACCCCACAGTTTGAGGCGAAAGCGCGGTGTACCCCCCAGAAGGCGGCCCTGTGCGACGGGCTCCCACTGCTGTTGCGCAGTGAGCCGGATGGGCACGTTGCGGTAGAACGAAAAGGGCGCGTTCGGGTCGATCACCACCCAGCTCTTGAGCTCGCCCACGTACCGCACCTGGTAGGCGAAATCGCCGATCGCTACATAGAAACCGTCGGCCAGCGAGTAGATGCCCTGCATCTTGCCAACCCCGGGTTTTTCACCATCGAGCAGGGCATTGGTCTCGAAGGTGGCCAGGCGCTGGGAAGCCGGTGTCGGTCGCAGGGGGGCGGGCACCTGGGCGTCAATATCCTCGGCAGTGGCAAGGGGTTCGTCCTCGGCCTCCACATAGGGCTCGGCGACGGCGGGCACCTCGCCGTCGACCCGTATCGCTTCACCGGTCTCCTCGCCGAGCAGCGTCGCGTTGAACAGCGTGTCGATGGAGGCCAGTACGGCGCCGATGACGCCCGCCTGGCGCTCGGCAGTGGTGTGGCCGTTGATCGCCTCGTCGATGGACAGGCCGGTCTCGCCAAGCCCTGCGCCCACGGCAGCCAGTGCAACCGGCCAGTCGAAGGCGGCCATTGCCCCGGCGAACCGGGTAAAGGCACGCAGGTCCGCCACCCACATCTGTTTGCGCAGGTCGGCGTTGGAGCGCAGGGCGAAGTGCGCGTCGTCGCTCATGCGCTGTCGCGCCGCATCGCGCAGGTAGCTGAATGCATCCTGCTCGACCGGCTTGTCCAGCAGGTTGATGGCATCGTGTGCGCTGCCGGCCCAGTTGGAGAACAGCAGGTCGATCAGATGCTCGAGCCCGACCCCGGCGGGGTTTTCGGCATGGCTGGACAACGCGAAGTGGGCCATCAGGCGCGCGCGGTTATCTGCGGCATTGGTGTTCTGCAGCACCCACCAGTAAAGCTGCGCAGGGTTGGCAAACAGGTGCAGGGCCGTGACCTCGCCGGGCATGTTACAGCACCTGGTAGCCATCGGGCAGCACGGCACGCAGCATGTCGCTGGCGACGTAGCCGCCGATGTCGAAGGCATGCAGGCGCACCCCCTGGTCGGGAACATGCGTTTGCTGCAGTTGTTCGAGGGTGGGCGGCCAGTCGGTGACGCCGGCCAGTGCCCGGGCCAGCAGGCGGTAGCGTTTGCGCTGTTCGGGCAGGTCTGCGTGTTTGCAGGCTTCCACCACCTTGCTCAGGAAGTTGGCCTTGGCCATGCTGCGAAACGCCTCTGCACTGTCGGCCCAGAACGCCTGCATCTTCTGCCTGAAGACCGAGCTGAAGTCGATCTGCCAGAAGTAGCGCAGCACATCGGCCGGTGCCATGGGGACTTCGTTGCGTTCGTCGAACACCCCGGCATGCGCGCCTTCGCGGTAGAAGCCGGTGCGGTAGCCGAGCAGGTCGGCGTTGTCCTGGTCGCTGGCGTCGAAGCGCTGCATCACCAGTTGCGGCAACGTCAGCGACTGGTAGGGCAGCTCACGGTGTTCCCAGCCGCTGAAGCTTCTGGGGTTGGACTGGGCCGCCTTGAAACGGTGCAGGTACACGGTGTCCGGATCGAGGCTGCTGCGGGCGAACTTCTTCAGGGCGTCGACGGCCACCTCACGGGCCATCTGGCGCATGTCCGGGCAGTTGACGACGAGCTGGCGCGCAATGTCCTGAAGCTGCGCGCGTTGTGGGTTGGGGGGCTGGGGCATGGCGATCCTTCCTTGGTCTGGGCCATGGCAGGATGGGCTGGCTCCAGCGGGCAGGTGCGGTAGATAGTGCTGCGCGGGTGGGTGCGGCATCGTGTGCCGCTGCCGGGGCAACTCTTCACTTAAAGTTTCGCAAATGCAGGTGTATCGTATTCGCCCTTACCGCCAGCCCGGTCATGGCTGGCAGGCTGTTTTCGCGATACGAGGTGCCTGTTCCGATGTCCTTTACCCGTCGACAAATGCTCAAGGGGCTGACTGGCCTGGTGGTGGTTGGCCTGGGCGCCGGGGGCGCCGCACGTTACTGGATGGGCAAGGTCGAGGACGAGCAGGCCGGGCATGACTATGAACTGATCGCCGCGCCGCTGGACGTCGAGCTGGTGGCCGGACACACCACCCAGGCCTGGGCGTTCGGCCCGTCCGCGCCGGGTACCGAGCTACGGGTGCGCCAGGGGCAGTGGCTGCGGGTGCGGTTCATCAACCACCTGCCGGTGGCCACCACCATCCACTGGCACGGTATCCGCCTGCCGCTGGAAATGGACGGCGTGCCCTACGTGTCGCAGCTGCCGGTGCTGCCGGGCGAGTACTTCGACTACAAGTTCCGCGTGCCGGATGCCGGCAGCTTCTGGTACCACCCCCACGTCAACAGCAGCGAAGAGCTGGGCCGCGGCCTGGTCGGCCCGCTGATCGTGGAGGAGCGCGAGCCCACCGGTTTCAAGCACGAGCGCACCCTGAGCCTGAAGAACTGGCACGTGGACGAGCAGGGCAACTTCGTCGAGTTCAGCGTGCCGCGCGAAGCGGCCCGTGGCGGTACCGCAGGGCGCCTGATCACCATCAACGGGCAGCCCGACGCGGTGGTGGAAATGCCCGCCGGGCAGATCGTGCGGGTGCGCCTGCTGAACCTGGACAACACCCTGACCTACCGCATCAACCTCAAGGGCGACTTCGAGGCGCGCATCTATGCGCTGGATGGCAACCCGATCACCCCGCGCCCATTGGGCAAGGACTACTGGCTGGGCCCCGGCATGCGCATCTGCCTGGCCATCCGCATGCCGGCAGCCGGTGAGGAGCTGTCGCTGCGCGACGGCTCGGTGCGCCTGGGCACCCTGCGTTCGGTGGCCAGCAGCGAGGCACCGGGCGACTGGCCACCGGCGCTGCCGGCCAACCCCATCGCCGAGCCGGACCTGGCCAACGCCGAGAAGATCAACTTCAATTTCGAGTGGGTAGGCTCGGTGTCGGTCAATACCGAGAACGGCAAGCCGCCAAGCCTGTGGCAGATCAACGGGCAGGCCTGGGACATCACCGACAAGACCTGTTCCGACCGGCCGATTGCCACCTTGAAGAAGGGCAAGAGCTACATCTTCGAGCTCAAGAACATGACCCAGTACCAGCACCCGATCCACCTGCACGGCATGAGTTTCAAGGTGCTCAGCTCCAATCGCCACAAGATCCCGGAGCAGTACTTCACCGACACCTACCTGCTGGGCAAGAACGAGCGGGCGCAGGTGGCGCTGGTGGCGGATAACCCCGGCACCTGGATGTTCCATTGCCACGTGATCGATCACATGGAAACCGGCCTGATGGCCGCCATCGAGGTGGCGTGATGCGTCAGCCGCAGATCATCGATCGCAGCCGCGACCAGCACTTCATGCGCCTGGCGCTGGAGCTGGCGGCGCAGGGGGCGGCGTTGGGCGAGGTGCCGGTGGGCGCGGTGCTGGTGCAGCACGGCGAGGTGATCGGGCAGGGCTTCAACTGCCCGATCAGCGGCAGCGACCCCAGCGCGCACGCCGAAATGGTGGCCATTCGCGCGGCGGCGCAGGCGGCCAGCAACTACCGGCTGCCGGGCAGCACGCTGTATGTGACGCTGGAGCCGTGCAGCATGTGCGCCGGGCTGATCGTGCATTCGCGGGTCAACCGCGTGGTGTTCGGGGCCCTGGAGCCCAAGGCAGGGATCGTGCAGAGCCAGGGGCAATTCTTTACCCAGGGGTTTCTGAACCACCGGGTGCTGTTCGAGGGCGGGGTGCTGGCCGAGGAGTGCGGGGCGATTCTGACCGAGTTCTTCAGGGCTCGGCGGGCCAAGGCCTGATAACCGTGGTGTGCCCATCGCGGGTCAAGCCCGCTCCCCCGTTGTTGCGGGAGCGGGCTTGGCCCGCGATACAGGCGCTGCAAACTAGAGCGGCGGCGAAGCGTCGGCCGGCTTGGTCTTGTTGACCCCCGGCACATGCAGGTTGCCTTCGGCCACCTGGCTGCCCTCCAACTGCGGCTGGGTCACCCAGGTCAGGATGTCGTAGTAGCGCCGGATGTTGGCCACGAAATGCACCGGCTCGCCGCCACGGGCATAGCCGTAGCGGGTCTTGCTGTACCACTGCTTCTGCGACAGGCGCGGCAGCATCTTCTTCACGTCCAGCCACTTGTTCGGGTTCAGCCCCTCGCGCTTGGCCAGCTTGCGTGCATCGTCCAGGTGGCCGCTGCCCACGTTGTAGGCGGCCAGGGCAAACCAGGTGCGGTCCGGCTCCTCGATGTCGTCATCGAGCTCCTTCTTCACATGCATGAAGTACTTGGCCCCGCCCTCGATGCTCTGGCGCGGGTCGAGCCGGTTGGACACGCCCATGGCCTGGGCGGTGCGCTGGGTCAGCATCATCAGCCCGCGCACGCCGGTCTTGGAGGTGACCTCGGCCTGCCACATCGACTCCTGGTAACCGATCGCCGCCAGCAGGCGCCAGTCCACCTGTTCCTTCTTGGCCGAGGTCTTGAAGTGGTTCTCGTAGCGCGGCAGGCGCTGCTGCAGGTGCTGGGCGAAGGTGTAGGCGCCGACATAGCCGAGCACGTCCACGTGGCCGTAGTAGCGGTCCTTGAGCCGTTGCAGGGTGCCGTTCTTGTGCACCTTGTCGATGAATTCGTTGATTTCGTTGAGCAGGCTGTTGTCTTCGCCGGCCGCCACCGCCCAGCGCTGGTCGCGCCCGTCGCCCAGGTCGAAGGCGACCCGCACGTTGGGGAAGTACACCTGGTTCATCGCCACTTCGTTGGAGTCGACCAGGGTCAGGTCGATCTGGCCCTCGTCGACCATGCGCAGCAGGTCGACCACCTCGACCTGGTCGGATTCTTCATATTGCAGGGCCGGGTACTGTTTTTTCAGCTCTGCCAGCTGTTCGGCATGGCTGCTGCCCTTGAGTACCAGAATGCGCTTGCCGACCAGGTCGCCGGCGTCGGTGGGGCGGGGCTTGCCGTTGCGGTAGATGATCTGCGGGGTGACTTCGAGATACGGGTGAGAAAAACGTACCTGCTGCTTGCGCTGCTCGCTGCTTACCAGGCCCGCTGCCGCCAGCACCGGGCCGTTCGGCTGGCCGAGCTGGTTGAACAGGTCGTCGAGGTTGTCGGCGGTCTCGATCTGCAGCTTCACGCCCAGGTCGTCGGCAAAGCGCTGGACCAGCTCGTACTCGAAGCCGGTTTCGCCGTTGCGGTCCTGGAAGTAGGTGGCCGGGCTGTTGCGGGTGATCACGCGCAGCACGCCGTCCTCCTTGACACGCTCCAGGGTGCTGGGTTTTTCAACACAGGCACCGAGCATCAGGAAGAGTCCGGTTGCGATGAGCCATTTGGCACAACGCTGGCGCAAAGCAGTCTGGGCAAACATAGGGTGCAGTATACGCAAAGGACCTGCCGCGCCATATCTCGACAACATCCGGCTTGTCTGCTAGCACAGCCCGATAAAACCGCGTCGGGACGGGTTTTTGTCATCTCGTGAAGCACTCTTGTCGGCTTGCCGACATTCGGCCTGTCGCCGATGCAGCGTTTCGGGTGCCGTCGGCGGCGGTTTAGGCTAGAATGCACGGCCTCTAAGCACACCCCCTTCCTGAGGCTGTCCCGACGATGTTGATCCTGCGCGGCGCTCCTGCCCTTTCTGCCTTTCGCCACGGTAAATTACTCGAGCAACTGAGCCAGAAAGTCCCCGCTGTTAGTGGTTTGTACGCTGAATTCGCCCATTTCGCCGAGGTTGACGGCGAGCTGAGTGCCGACCAACAGCATGTGCTCGCGCGCCTGCTCAAGTACGGCCCGAGCGTGCCGGTACAGGAGCCCAGCGGTCGCCTGTTCCTGGTCATGCCGCGTTTCGGCACCATCTCGCCCTGGTCGAGCAAGGCCAGCGACATCGCCCACAACTGCGGCCTGGAGAACGTCAAGCGCCTGGAGCGTGGTACTGCCTTCTATGTCGGCGGTGAACTGAGCGAGGCCGATGTGGCCGCCGTCGCCGAGCTGCTGCACGACCGCATGACCCAGATCGTGCTGGGCAGGCTCGAAGAGGCCGCCGGCCTGTTCAGCCATGCCGAACCCAAGCCGCTGACCGCCGTCGACATCCTCGGCGGTGGCCGCGCCGCGCTGGAAAAAGCCAACGTCGAGCTGGGCCTGGCCCTGGCCGAAGACGAGATCGACTACCTGGTCACCAGCTTCCAGGGCCTCAAGCGCAACCCGCACGACATCGAACTGATGATGTTCGCCCAGGCCAACTCCGAGCACTGCCGCCACAAGATCTTCAACGCCAGTTGGGATATCGACGGCCAGAGCCAGGAAAAAAGCCTGTTCGGCATGATCAAGAACACCTACCAGATGCACAGCGAAGGCGTGCTGTCCGCTTACAAGGACAACGCCTCGGTGATCGTCGGTTCCACCGCCGGGCGCTTCTTCCCGAACCCTGAAACCCGCCAGTACGGCGCGGTGCAGGAGCCGGTGCACATCCTGATGAAGGTCGAGACCCACAACCACCCGACCGCCATCGCGCCGTTCCCGGGGGCCTCCACCGGTTCCGGCGGCGAGATCCGCGACGAAGGTGCCACCGGTCGCGGCGCCAAGCCCAAGGCCGGCCTCACCGGCTTCACCGTGTCCAACCTGCAGATCCCCGGCTTCGAACAGCCTTGGGAAAAGCCCTACGGCAAGCCGGAGCGCATCGTCACCGCGCTGGACATCATGATCGAAGGCCCGCTGGGCGGCGCGGCGTTCAACAATGAATTCGGGCGCCCGGCACTGACCGGTTACTTCCGTACCTTCGAGCAGTCGATCAACACCCCCCACGGCGAAGAAGTGCGCGGCTACCACAAGCCGATCATGCTCGCCGGCGGCATGGGCAACATCCGCGAAGGCCATGTGCAGAAGGGCGAGATCACCGTCGGCGCCAAGCTGATCGTGCTCGGCGGCCCGGCCATGCTGATCGGCCTGGGTGGCGGTGCTGCCTCGTCGATGGCCACAGGCGCCAGCTCTGCCGACCTCGATTTCGCCTCGGTACAGCGCGAGAACCCTGAAATGGAACGCCGCTGCCAGGAGGTCATCGACCGCTGCTGGCAGCTGGGCGATGCCAACCCCATCGCGTTCATCCATGACGTCGGCGCGGGCGGCCTGTCCAACGCCTTCCCCGAGCTGGTCAACGACGGCGGCCGTGGCGGTCGTTTCGAGCTGCGCAATGTGCCCAACGACGAGCCGGGCATGGCGCCGCTGGAAATCTGGAGCAACGAGTCCCAGGAACGCTACGTGCTGGCGGTCGACGCCAAGGACCTGGAGCGTTTCACCGCCATCTGCGAACGCGAGCGCTGCCCGTTCGCGGTGGTCGGCGAAGCCACTGCCGAACCGCAACTGACCGTCACCGACAGCCACTTCGGCAACAGCCCGGTGGACATGCCGCTGGAAGTGCTGCTGGGCAAGGCCCCGCGCATGCACCGTTCGGTCAGCCGCGAAGCCGAGCTGGGCGACGATTTCGACCCGAGCACCCTGGACCTCGCCGACTCGGTACAGCGCGTGCTGCGCCACCCGGCCGTGGCCAGCAAGAACTTCCTGATCACCATCGGTGACCGCACCATCACCGGCCTGGTCGCCCGCGACCAGATGGTCGGTCCATGGCAGGTCCCGGTGGCCGACGTGGCCGTCACCGCCACCAGCTTCGACGTGTACACCGGCGAAGCCATGGCCATGGGCGAGCGCACCCCGCTGGCCCTGCTCGACGCCCAGGCGTCCGGGCGCATGGCGATCGGCGAGACCCTGACCAACATGGCGGCCTCGCGCATCGGCAAGCTGTCCGACATCAAGCTGTCGGCCAACTGGATGTCGGCTGCCGGCCACCCCGGTGAAGACGCGCGCCTGTACGACGCGGTCAAGGCCGTGGGCATGGAACTGTGCCCCGAGCTGGGCCTGACCATTCCGGTGGGCAAGGACTCGATGTCCATGAAGACCCGCTGGGAAGATGAAGGTCGCGAGAAGACCGTGACCTCGCCGATGTCGCTGATCGTGACCGGCTTTGCCCCGGTTACCGACATCCGCAAGACCCTGACCCCGCAACTGCGCATGGACAAGGGCGAAACCGACCTGATCCTGATCGACCTGGGTCGCGGCCAGAACCGCATGGGCGCCTCGATCCTGGCCCAGACCCACGGCAAGCTCGCCAGCCAGGCACCGGACGTCGACGACGCCGAAGACCTCAAGGCGTTCTTCGCGGTGATCCAGGGCCTGAACGCCGACGGTCACCTGCTGGCCTACCACGACCGCTCCGACGGCGGCCTGCTGGCCACCGCGCTGGAAATGGCCTTCGCCGGCCATTGCGGGCTGAACCTGGAACTGGACACCCTGACCGGCAAGCGCGAGAAAGTCGCGGCCATCCTCTTCAACGAAGAGCTGGGTGCGGTGATCCAGGTGCGCCAGGACGCCACCCCGGACGTGCTGGCCCAGTTCAGCGCCGCTGGCCTTGGCGAAGACTGCGTGGCGGTGATCGGCAAGCCGGTCAATTGTGCCGACGTGGCCATCAGCCTGAACGGCGAAGTGCTGTTCACCGGCGACCGCCGCCTGCTGCAGCGCCAGTGGGCCGAGACCAGCTACCAGATCCAGCGCCTGCGCGACAACGCCGACTGCGCCGACCAGGAGTTCGACGGCCTGCTCGAGGAAGACAACCCGGGCCTGAGCGTCAAGCTGGGCTTCGACGTCAACCACGACATCGCGGCGCCTTACATCAAGAAGGGCATTCGCCCACAGGTGGCGGTACTGCGCGAGCAGGGCGTCAACGGCCAGGTGGAAATGGCTGCGGCGTTCGACCGTGCCGGCTTCAACGCCATCGACGTGCACATGAGCGATATCCTCGCCGGTCGCGTCGACCTGAACGAGTTCAAGGGCATGGTTGCCTGCGGCGGCTTCTCCTACGGTGACGTGCTGGGTGCCGGTGAAGGCTGGGCCAAGTCGGCGCTGTTCAACAGCCGCGCCCGCGACGCCTTCCAGGGCTTCTTCGAGCGTAGCGACAGCTTCACCCTGGGTGTGTGCAACGGTTGCCAGATGATGTCCAACCTGCACGAGCTGATCCCGGGCAGCGAGTTCTGGCCGCACTTCGTGCGTAACCGCTCCGAGCAGTTCGAGGCGCGCGTGGCGATGGTCCAGGTGCAGGAGTCCAACTCGATCTTCCTGCAGGGCATGGCCGGTTCGCGCATGCCGATCGCCATTGCGCACGGTGAAGGGCATGCCGAGTTCGCCAGCGAAGAGGCACTGCTGGAAGCCGACCTGTCCGGTTGCGTGGCCCTGCGTTTCGTCGACAACCACGGCAAGGTCACCGAGACCTACCCGGCCAACCCGAACGGTTCGCCGCGCGGGATCACCGGCCTGACCAGCCGCGACGGGCGCGTTACCATCATGATGCCGCACCCTGAGCGGGTATTCCGTGCGGTGCAGAACTCGTGGCGCCCGGATGACTGGAACGAAGACGCCGCCTGGATGCGCATGTTCCGCAACGCGCGGGCCTGGGTGAACTGAGGGTGTTCAAACTCGCCTTCTTCGTGCCGCCCAGCCATGTGGAGCAGGTCAAGGCCGCTGTGTTCGCCGCCGGTGGCGGACGCATCGGCGCCTACGACAGCTGTGCGTGGCAGGTGCTGGGCCAGGGCCAGTTCCGTCCGTTGAGCGGCAGCCAGCCGTTCATCGGGCAGAGCGGGGTGGTCGAGCAGGTCGAGGAGTGGCGGGTCGAGCTGGTGGTGGACGATGCGCTGGTGGGGCCGGTAGTCGCGGCCCTGAAGGCGAGCCACCCCTACGAGACCCCGGCCTACGAGGTCTGGCAGCTCGCTGATTTCTGAGGGTCGTGGGGCATGCCCCACCTCCCTTCGAGCAGTCCCCTGCTGCTCAGACGCCTATCTCCCCCCCATCATTGCGCTGAATCACCACCGTCGCCGCACGTGGTCGCACCTTGCTGCCGGCCGGCGTTGCCGTGGTCGCTACATCGGTGCTGGGCCAGTTGGCCGGGTGCTGGATGTTGACGAACATCGAGCGGTTGTCCGGAGTGAACGCAATCCCTGTCACCTCACACCCATTGGGCCCCACGAAGAAGCGACGCAGGTTCAGGGCGTTGTCCGCGTTGATCGGGCTGCGCTTGCCCTGGGCATCGAGCAACAGGTCCGGGATCACGGCAAGCACCTGGTCGTTGGTGTAGTCGCTCACGCTCGGTTCGCTGTTGTCGGTCTCGAACCAGAGGATACCGCGGCTATCGAAACTCATGCCGTCGGGGCTGGCGAACTGGTTGTGTTCGGTCAGGCCGGAGCGGTTGATGTCGGCGCTGGCCGCGGCATTGGCGCCGAACACGAAGATGTCCCAAGTGAAGCTCAGCTGATCCGTGCCGTCGTGCCAGCGGATGATGTGACCGTGCTTGTTAGGCCCCCGCGGGTTGGCCTGGTCGACGCTGGTCGGGGTGCGCAGGCTGTTGTTGGTCAGGCTCAGGTAGGCGTCGCCGTTGAGCGGGTTGACCGTGGTCCACTCCGGGCGGTCCATCGGCGTGGCGCCCAATGCATCGGCTGCGCCACGGGTATTGAGGATGATGCCCGGCAGGTCGCCGTAGAGGGCGCCAAGGGTCTTGCCATCGATGGTGGGCGAGGCAGCATCGAGTAGCAGCCACTGGCCGCTGCCGTCGGCATCGAAGCGCGCCACGTACAGCTTGCCCTGGTCCATGTACTTGGCGCCGATGGCCAGGCGGTCGTGCGGGGTGGCATCGGCCGGGTCCCAGGGCGCGCTGGAGACGAATTTGTAGAGGTATTCGTTGTTCGAGTCGTCACCCATGTAGAACACCACCGGTTGGCCTGCCACCGCCAGGCCGGGGCAGCAGCCCTCGTGGCGAAAACGTCCCAGGGCGGTGCGTTTGACCGCGCGGCGACTGGCGTCATACGGGTCGATTTCGACGATGTAGCCAAACGTGCTGGCTTCATTGCGATAGTCGTCGGTGGCCGACGTACCGCGTGGGGTGATGTCGAAGCGGGCGAATTCGTCGTCCACTTCGTCCGCTGCGCCGGCGGCGGTTTCCCACTTGTACAGGCTTGTCCCGGTGCTGACGCCCAGGCGCTGCTGATCGGCCGGCAGCGCAGTGGTCGTATTGATGAAGATACCTGGCCAGTTCTCCTCGCAGGTCAGGTAGGTGCCCCATGGGGTGTGGCCGTTACCGCAGTTGTTGTTGGTGCCGCGCGACTGCGTGCCGTTTCTGGAGAACGCGGTCTTGACGTGATCGGTGCCGCGCAGCGGGCCGGCCAGGTCCATCACGCTGGCGCTGGTGAAGCGGCGGTTGAGCGGATCGTTGTCGACCACCTGCCAGCGCCCGCCGCGCTTGTTCAGGCGCACGACGCCGGCGCCGTGGGCGTTGATCTCCTTGCGCACCTCCTCGGGCGGCCGCTTGCCGGTAGCGTCCAGGGTGGGGCCGGCAGAATGCAGGGCCTGGGCATCGATGTATTCGAAGTTGATTGCCAGCAGACCGTCGTCGGAGCTGCCACCGATGGGGAAGAAATGCATGCCGTCGTGGTGCATGCCCATGGCGTTTGCCTGGTCTTCGGCGCTGTTGCTGCCGTCGGCCTGCCAGGGTTTAGCGGCGCTGTTCAACGGGGTACCCCATGGTGCCAGCACATAGGCGCTGTAGCCGGCGGCCACTGTGCAGGCATCGGTGCGCGAGCCGGGGATCGAGTCGAAACCGAGCGCCAGCGGCGACGAGGCGGTAGGGGCGGCGGCTTTGTCCGCGGCGTAGCTGTCGAAACAGCCACCTAGGCCTGCACCGGCAATCATCGCGATGGCTGCGCCCAGGCTGCCGCGCACCACGCTGCGGCGGCTCAGATACATGTCCAGTACGGACGTCATCGGCAGGTTGCCACTGGCGTTGCGGTCCAGGTTGTCGCCGGTGTCTCGACTCATTGCTTCATATCCTTCAGCAGAAGTGGCGTCATGCAGACCGGCACTTTAGAAGGCGAATATGACGATTTAGGGGCGCTTTGATGACAGCCGGCACTGCGGCCGGCTGTTGATCCGGGGCAGGGGTCAGGGCCGAATCTCGATCAGCGTGCCGTCGCTGACCAGGTTCCACACTTCGCGCATGTCGCGGTTGGTCATGGCGATGCAGCCTTCGGTCCAGTCCAGGGTGTGGAACAGCGCCTCGGGGTAGTCCGCACTGTCCGGTGTGCCGTGGATCATGATCATGCTGCCCGGCTTCACCCCTTCGCGGCGGGCACGGGCCGAGTCGCTGACATTGGGGTAGGAGACGTGGATGGCCAGGTTGTAACGGTCGGACACCTTGCGCCAGTCGAGCCAGTACAACCCCTCGGGCGTGCGCTTGTCGCCCTCGCGCAGCTTGGCACCGGTGGGCTGCTTGCCCAGCGAGATGCGGTAGCTCTTCATCGAGGTGTCGCCGCTCATCAGTTGCAGGCGGCGTTCGGACTTGATCACCAGCACCTTGTCGATCAACGGGGCGCCGGAGGGGGTGGGCGCCGGGGTCGAGGGCGTCACCTGGCCAAGCGGTTTTCGCACAATGGTTTCGGTAAACGCCGCCTGGGACACCGACGCCACACCGAGGCAGAAGAGGGCAAGCAACCAGCGCATGAAACGGTATCCCTGAAAGTGGCGACGTATGGGTTCAAGTGAGCGGTTCGACCCGCGGGGACAGGCATTCGGTGCGTACCGGGTAATGCTGCCCCTGGCGGTCGAGATAGTAGCATTCTAGGGCACGACTCACGGTCCTGAAAGCCAGCTCGTCCCAGGGGATCTCGCTTTCCTCGAACATGCGCACTTCCAGGCTCTCGACGCCCACCGCAAATGCCAGGTCGGCCAGCTCGGCGCGGTAGAACACATGCACCTGGTTGATGTGCGGCAGGTCGAACAGCTGGTACAGGGCCATCGGCCCCAGGCGCGCGCAGGCTTCCTCGTCGGCCTCGCGGCGGGCGGCGTGTTCCATGGTCTCGCCGTTTTCCATGAAGCCGGCCGGCAGGGTCCAGTAGCCACGTCGCGGCTCGATGGCGCGTCGGCACAGCAGCACCTGGCTGCCATGGCTGGGCAGCACGCCGGCGACGATGTTGGGGTTCTGGTAATGGATGGTATGGCAATGATCGCAGACATGACGCAGGCGGTTGTCGCCGTCGGGGATGCGATGAGTGACCGGTTTGCCGCACGCACTGCAGTAATTCATGCTTATCTTCCTGGTGGCTGCGCCTATCTTCGCGCCAGTGCGCGCAGGCCCGCAAGCGCGATTGTCGCGGGGGCTTGGGCGGGCTGCGCCTTTGGTGCATCATGCAGAGACCCGACAGAACGAGAGAGACCATGCTGGACGAGTTACTTCGCCGAATGAGCAGTCACACGCCGGGCACCCTGGAGACCGATCGTCGGTTCCCCGAGGCTGCCGTGTTATTGCCCATCACCCGCAGCGAGTCGCCCGAACTGGTGCTGACCCTGCGCGCCAAGGGGCTCTCGACCCATGGCGGCGAAGTGGCCTTCCCCGGCGGGCGGCGAGACCCCGAAGACCCGGACCTGGTGTTCACCGCGCTGCGCGAGGCCGAGGAGGAAATCGGCCTGCCGCCCGGGCTGGTCGAAGTCATCGGCCCGCTGAGCCCGCTGGTTTCGTTGCACGGGCTGAAGGTCACGCCGTTTGTCGGGCTGATTCCCGACTATGTCGAGTACCGCGCCAACGATGCCGAGATTGCCGCGGTGTTCAGCGTGCCGCTGGAGTTCTTCCGCCAGGACCCGCGCGACCATACCCACCGCATCGACTACCAGGGCCGCAGCTGGTACGTGCCCAGCTACCGTTTCGGCGAGTACAAGATCTGGGGCCTGTCGGCGATCATGATCGTCGAGCTGGTCAACCTGCTTTACGATGCGCGCATCAGCCTGCACCATCCGCCTGAGCGCACCCCTACAAGATGAGCGGGCCAACCCGCCGCCTTCCCACCGTGAGGAACCACGCATGAAATACCGTCTGGGCGACCTGCGCGTCGAAACCCACCCACAGAGCTGGGTAGCGCCCACCGCCACGCTGATCGGCAAGGTACGCCTGCAGGCGGGGGCCAACGTCTGGTTCGGCGCGGTGCTGCGCGGCGACAACGAGCTGATCGACATCGGCGAGAACAGCAACGTGCAGGACGGTACGGTGATGCACACCGACATGGGCTGGCCACTGACCCTGGGCAAGGGCGTGACGGTCGGCCACAACGCCATGCTGCATGGCTGCACGGTCGGCGACTACAGCCTGGTGGGCATCGGCGCGGTGATCCTCAATGGTGCGCGCATCGGCAAGCACTGCATCATCGGCGCCAATGCGCTGGTGCCCGAGGGGCGCGAGATTCCCGATGGTTCGCTGGTGGTCGGCTCGCCGGGCAAGGTGGTGCGCGAACTGACCCCGGCGCAGCAGCAACTGCTCGAGGCCAGCGCTGCCCACTATGTGCACAACGCCCAGCGCTATGCCCGTGACCTTGTACCTCAGGAGGACTGATGAGCAGCCCTGAACGACCGGTGGCCTCGCCTTGCGTGCATATCTGCGCGCTGGACGAGCAGGATATCTGCACCGGCTGCCAGCGCACCGCCAGCGAGATCACGCGCTGGGGCCGCATGGCCAACGACGAACGGCGCCAGGTGCTGGTGCTGTGCCATGAGCGCGCCGTGGCGGCGGGCCTGGTGATGACGGTGGGCAAGGCCGCCGGCTGATCCCGGGCTTGGCCGTGCGGGGGCACTCAAGTACCCTGTACGGCTTGCCAACCGGTGTTTCTATGTTCTTTCTGATTGCTTACATCGCCAGCGTGGTGCTGATCAACTACGCGTTCTCCAGTGCCCCGCACCTGGACGTCATCTGGTCCGCCTGGGGCGGGCTGGTGTTCATCCTGCGCGACATGGTGCAGACCCGCTTCGGCCACGGCGCCCTGCTGGCCATGCTTGGCGCCCTGGTGCTGTCCTATATCACCTCCGAGCCTGCCATTGCCCTGGCCAGCGCCACCGCGTTCGCGGTATCGGAGCTGATCGACTGGCTGGTGTTCAGCATCACCAAGCGCCCGTTGCATGACCGCCTGTGGCTCAGCTCGGCGCTGAGCATCCCGCTGGATACCTTCATCTTCTTCGGCATGATCGGCGCACTGACCCCGGCCGTGGTCGGTACAGCGCTGGGCTCCAAGTTCGCCGGGGTGACGGTGGTGTGGCTGGCGATGGCCTGGCGCGCACGCAAGAACGCCTGCGCCATGTAAAATGGCGCTTCTTTTCACCGGGTTGCACCGTGCTGGGGCGGCCCTGGATTCCTTCCCTCTGAGGACCTGAGATGACCCGTATCGGAACCCCCTTGTCGCCGACCGCGACCCGAGTACTGCTGTGTGGCTGTGGCGAACTGGGCAAGGAAGTGGTGATCGAGCTGCAACGCCTGGGCGTTGAAGTGATTGCCGTGGACCGTTACGCCGATGCCCCGGCCATGCAGGTGGCGCACCGCAGCCACGTGATCAACATGCTCGATGGCGCCGCCCTGCGCGCAGTGATCGAGGCCGAGCAGCCGCACTACATCGTGCCGGAAATCGAAGCCATCGCCACCGCCACCCTGGTTGAGCTGGAAGCCGAAGGCTTTACCGTGGTGCCGACCGCACGCGCCGCGCAGCTGACCATGAACCGCGAGGGCATCCGCCGCCTGGCCGCCGAGGAGCTGGACCTGCCAACCTCGCCTTACCACTTTGCCGACACCTTCGAAGACTACCGCAAGGCCGTCGAAGACCTCGGCTTCCCGTGTGTGGTCAAGCCGGTGATGAGCTCGTCGGGCAAGGGCCAGAGCCTGCTCAAGGGCGTCGATGACGTGCAGGCTGCGTGGGACTATGCCCAGGAAGGCGGGCGTGCCGGCAAGGGCCGGGTCATCATCGAGGGCTTCATCGACTTCGAGTACGAGATCACCCTGCTCACCGTGCGCCATGTGGGCGGCACCACCTTCTGCGCGTCGGTCGGGCATCGCCAGGAGAAGGGCGATTATCAGGAGTCGTGGCAGCCGCAGGCGATGAGCCCCAAGGCGCTGGCCGAGTCCGAGCGCGTGGCGCGTGCGGTGACCGAGGCCCTGGGTGGTCGCGGCATGTTCGGCGTGGAGCTGTTCGTCAAGGGCGACCAGGTGTGGTTCAGCGAAGTCTCGCCGCGCCCGCACGACACTGGCCTGGTGACCCTGATTTCCCAGGACCTTTCGCAGTTCGCGCTGCATGCGCGGGCGATCTTGGGCCTGCCGATTCCGCTGATTCGCCAGTTCGGGCCGTCGGCTTCGGCAGTGATTCTGGTGGAAGGCACTTCGCAGCAGACCGCCTTCGCCAACCTCGGCGCGGCGCTGAGCGAGCCGGACACGGCGCTGCGCCTGTTCGGCAAGCCAGAGGTGAATGGCCAGCGGCGCATGGGCGTGTGCCTGGCGCGTGACGAGTCGATCGAAGCCGCGCGGGCCAAGGCGACCCGGGCTTCGCAGGCAGTCAGCGTAGAGCTGTAAGGCTTTAGTACGTCATCGCGGGTCAGGCCCGCTCCCACATAAACAGTGATGATGCCTGTGGGAGCGGGCCTGACCCGCGATAGCTGCGCAGCAGCCTGTCTTCAGAGTTCCGTATGCCGGGTCTCTTTCAGGCACAGCACTGCAATCAGGCTCAGTACTGCTGCCGCCGACACATACCCGCCCACCCAGCTCAGGCCGCCCATGGCCACCAGCTTCTGTGCAAAGAACGGCGCCGCCGAGGCTCCGACGATCCCGCCCAGGTTGTACGCCGCCGAGGCCCCGGTATAGCGCACGTGCGTGGGGAACAGCTCAGGCAGCAGCGCCCCCATCGGCGCGAACGTCACCCCCATCAGAAACAGTTCGATGGCCAGAAACAGCGCCACGCCCGCGGTCGACCCCGACGTCAGCAGCGGCTCCATGGTGAACCCCGACAGGATGGCCAGCACCCCACCCACGATCAGCACCGGCTTGCGTCCGTACCGGTCGCTCAGCCAGGCCGACAGCGGCGTGGCCAGGGCCATGAACACCACCGCAAAGCACAGCAGTGCCAGAAAGGTCTCGCGGCTGTAGCCAAGGGTCGATACCCCGTAGCTCAGCGAGAACACCGTCGAGATGTAGAACAGCGCGTAGCACACCACCATCGCCGCCGCGCCCAGCAGGGTGGGCGCCCAGTACTGTGCGAACAGCTCGACCACCGGCATCTTCACCCGCTCGTGGCGCGCCACGGCCTTGGCGAACACCGGCGACTCCTCGAGCTTGAGCCGCACATACAGCCCCACGATCACCAGCGCGGCGCTGAGCAGGAACGGAATGCGCCAGCCCCAGCTGCGGAACTGCTCGTCGGAAAGGGTCATGGCCAGGGTCAGGAACAGGCCGTTGGCCGCCAGAAAGCCGATCGAAGGGCCCAGCTGCGGGAACATGCCGAACCACGCCCGCTTGCCCTTGGGCGCGTTCTCGGTGGCCAGCAGCGCTGCACCGCCCCATTCGCCGCCCAGCCCCAGGCCCTGGCCGAAGCGCAGCAGGCACAGCAGGATCGGTGCCCAGGCGCCAATGCTGTCGTAACCCGGCAGCACGCCGATCAGCGTGGTGCAGATGCCCATCAGCAGCAGCGAGGCCACCAGCGTCGACTTGCGACCGATGCGGTCGCCAAAATGGCCGAACAGCGCCGAACCCAGCGGGCGCGCCAGAAACGCGATGCCGAAGGTGAGGAAGGCCGAGAGCATCTGCGCGGTGCCCGAGGTCTGCGGGAAGAACACCGGGCCGATCACCAGGGCCGCTGCCGTGGCGTATACGTAGAAGTCGTAGAACTCGATGGCGGTGCCGATGAAGCTGGCCGTGGCTACCCGGGCGGGCGAGTTGACTGGGGGCGCTGCGGTTTCATCGTTGTTGTTATAGGTGCTGCTGGTCGTCATGAACGTTTCCCTGTCGAGTGCTGCGAAGGCTCCGGCACCTGCCGCGGGCAAGCGCCGGCGGGCTCGAGTATAGCTAGCGGGAAACGGTCCAGACCAGTATGCGGCTGGCGCAATTGTCCTCGGTTTCGAGGATTTCCATGCGATAACGGCCCATTTTCAGGCACACCGCGCTGGCGGGGATGCTTTCCAGCGCCTCGGTCACCAGGCCGTTCAGGGTTTTCGGGCCGTCGCTGGGCAGGTGCCAGCCCAGGCTGCGGTTGAGCTCGCGGATCGAAATGTTGCCCTCGATCACGTAGCGCCCATCGGGCTGCGGGTGAATGTGCGGGTTGTCCAGGCTGTGCTCTTCCTCGAACTCGCCCACGATCTCTTCAAGAATGTCTTCCAGGGTGACGATGCCCTGCACTTCGCCATATTCGTCCACCACCACGCCCAGGCGCCGCTGCTGTTTGTGAAAGTTCAGCAGCTGCAGCTGCAGCGGGGTGCTTTCGGGCACGAAGTATGGCTCGTAGCACGCCGCCAGCAGGTTGGCCAGGGTCAGCTCGGCCTTGGGCAGCAGGTGGCTGATCTGGCGCGTGTTGAGGATCGCCTCGACCTGGTTGATATCACTGTGGAACACCGGCAGGCGGGTGTGACGGCTGACGATCAGTTGCTCGATGATCTTTTCGATCGGCTCGTCGAGGTTGATCCCGTCGACATCGTTGCGCGGCACCAGGATGTCGTTGACCGTCACCTTGTCCAGCGCCTGAAGGCTGCCGAGCAGGTCGCTCCTGTGCTGGGCATGTTCCTCGTCCGGCGCACCGGAGGCGCCGGGGGTGTCGTGGCGATTGTCATGCTGGGTGACAGCCGTGACCTTGCCCGCGAAGGGGCGCAGCAACAGGCGTGCAACGCCATCGAGCAGCCAGGCCAGTGGCTGCAGCAGCATGAGCGGCACCTTGAGCAGGCTCTCGCCCAGGCCCAGCAGGGCGTCGGGGTAGCGTCGGGCCAGCTGGCGGGGGAGGTAGTCGGTGAGCACCAGCACGGCCAGTGCCGCTGCCGCGCAGGCCAGCCAGAAGCCGCGCTCGCCGGCATGGGCAAAGCCCAGCAGCGAGGCCAGGGCGAACACCAGCAGCTTGCCCAGGGTGGCGCCCAGCATCAGTGCACGTTCGCTTCTGGGGCCATTGCGGCGGGTGCCGCCCTGTTGCTGCTGGGCGGCATCCACTGCGCTGAACAGCGCCGACCACACCAGGGTCAGTGCCAGTACCGCGACCTGTGGGCCTAACGGCAGAGTGTTCATAGGTCGCCTGTCAGATATGCAGAATGAATTCGCGTACCAGCTTGCTGCCGAAATACGCCAGCATCAGCAGGCAGAAACCGGCCAGGGTCCAGCGGATCGCCTTGTGACCGCGCCAGCCCAGGCGGGTGCGGCCCCACAGCAGGACGCCGAAGACGATCCAGGCCACGCAGGCGAGCAGGGTCTTGTGCACCAGGTGCTGGGCGAACAGGTTGTCCAGGAACAGCCAGCCGGAGATCAGCGACAGCGACAGCAGCGCCCAGCCGGCCCACAGGAAGCCGAACAGCAGGCTCTCCATGGTCTGCAGCGGCGGGAAGTTGCGGATCAGGCCCGAGGGGTGCTTGTGCTTGAGCTGGTAATCCTGCACCAGCAGCAGCAAGGCCTGGAACACCGCGATGGTGAACAGCCCGTAGGCCAGGATCGACAGCAGGATATGCGCCAGGATGCCGGGCTCCTCGTTGACCAGCGGCACCGTGCCCGAGGGCGCGAACTGCGCCATCAGCGCGGTCAGCAGGCCCAGCGGGAACAGCAGCAGCAACAGGTTCTCCACCGGGATGCGCAGGGTGGCGACCAGGGTCAGGGCAATCACTGCGGTGGCGATCAGGCTGGCGGCGCTGAAGAAGTCCAGGCTCAGGCCCAGCGGCGTGAGCAGCTGCCAGCACAACGCGGTGCCCTGAGCGACCACGGCGAAGGCGCCGAGCATTCCGAGCAGCCGCTTGTCGGCCTTGGTGCCTCGGGCCAGGCGGGTGCCTTGATAGAAAATCGCGGCGGCGTACAGGCAGGCGGCGATCAGATTGGGTAGCAAGCTGGGTGACAAGGGGAGCATAAGTCCTGTTAGGCAAGCCCGAAAGGCCCTGAGTTTGGCATACAACGCGCCTGCCAAGGAAGACTGGTGGCCGACGCCATGGTGTGCGCGTGCGCGAGTCTTCGCTATAATCGCCGGCCTGCCCTTGCCCAAGGCTGGCCGAATGCGCCAGGGGCAGCTGATAAACCTCGGTTCTACAGAGCCTGAAAGGATCCCCATGTTTGAAAACCTGACCGACCGTCTGTCACAGACGCTGCGCCATGTCACCGGTAAAGCCAAGCTCACCGAGGACAATATTAAAGACACCCTGCGCGAAGTGCGCATGGCGTTGCTCGAGGCCGACGTCGCCCTGCCGGTGGTCAAGGATTTCGTCAACAAGGTCAAGGAACGCGCGGTCGGCACCGAGGTGTCGCGCAGCCTGACGCCTGGCCAGGCGTTCGTGAAGATCGTCCAGGCCGAACTCGAAGAGCTGATGGGCGCGGCCAACGAAGACCTCGCGCTCAACAGCGCGCCGCCTGCCGTTGTGCTGATGGCCGGCCTGCAGGGTGCGGGCAAGACCACCACCGCCGGCAAGCTGGCGCGCTTTCTCAAGGAGCGCAAGAAGAAGAGCGTGATGGTGGTGTCGGCCGACGTGTACCGTCCGGCGGCCATCAAGCAGCTCGAAACCCTGGCCAACGACATCGGCGTGACCTTCTTCCCGTCGGACATCACCCAGAAACCGGTGGCCATCGCCGAGGCGGCGATTCGCGAAGCCAAGCTCAAGTTCATCGACGTTGTCATCGTCGACACCGCCGGGCGTCTGCACATCGATGCCGAGATGATGGGCGAGATCAAGCAGCTGCACGCTGCGGTCAAGCCGATCGAGACCCTGTTCGTGGTCGATGCCATGACCGGCCAGGACGCCGCCAACACTGCCAAGGCGTTTGGCGAGGCGCTGCCGCTGACCGGCGTGATCCTGACCAAGGTCGACGGTGATGCCCGTGGCGGCGCCGCGCTGTCGGTACGCGCGATCACCGGCAAGCCGATCAAGTTCATCGGCATGGGCGAGAAGAGCGAAGCGCTCGAACCGTTCCACCCGGACCGCATTGCCTCGCGGATCCTGGGCATGGGCGACGTGCTCAGCCTGATCGAGCAGGCCGAGCAGACCCTGGACAAGGAAAAGGCCGACAAGCTGGCCAAGAAGCTGAAGAAGGGCAAGGGCTTCGATCTCGAGGACTTCCGCGACCAGCTGCAGCAGATGAAGAACATGGGCGGCCTGAGCGGCCTGATGGACAAGATGCCGAGCATCGGCGGCGTCAACCTGTCGCAGATGGGCAATGCCCAGGGCGCGGCAGAGAAGCAGTTCAAGCAGATGGAGGCGATCATCAACTCCATGACCCCGGCCGAGCGCCGCGACCCCGAGCTGATCAGCGGTTCGCGCAAGCGCCGCATCGCCATGGGCTCGGGCACCCAGGTGCAGGACATCGGCCGCTTGATCAAGCAGCACAAGCAGATGCAGAAGATGATGAAGAAGTTTTCCACCAAGGGCGGCATGTCGAAGATGATGCGCGGCCTTGGCGGCATGCTGCCTGGCGGCGGCATGCCCAAGCTGTAACCACATTCAGGCCGGTGCCTCCCGTGGGGCACCGACCGGAACCCCGCCGCTGGCGGGACCCGTGCCGCCTTCTATATACAGAAGCGGCTCATTCGCAGATCAGCACGGCGGCTTGTCGCTCGCCGTTAAAAGGCATTTGCAAAAGTCCGTGTATTCCTTGAGAATATGCGGCCTTTCGGGCACCCGTGTGCCCGCTGTGCATTATGATTTGCAGCACCGACTACAGGAACGATGTTCTATGCTAACCATCCGTCTTGCCCGTGGCGGCTCCAAAAAGCGCCCATTCTACACCCTGACCGTGACCGACTCGCGTAACCCGGTTACCGGTTCGCACATCGAGCAGGTTGGTTTCTTCAACCCTATCGCTCGTGGCCAGGAAGTTCGCCTGTCCGTTAAGCAGGATCGCGTTGCTCACTGGCTGAGCGTTGGCGCACAGCCATCCGAGCGCGTTGCAAAACTGCTGAAAGATGCTGCTAAGGCTGCTGCCTGAATAGTATGAGCGCGACGCCAGAAAAAGCTGACGACCTGATCGTTGTTGGCAAGATTTTTTCGGTTCACGGCGTTCGCGGCGAGGTGAAGGTCTTTTCCTTTACCGATCCGATTGAAAACCTGTTGGATTACCGCAACTGGACGCTCCGGCGCGAAGGTGTGGTCAAGCAGGTCGAGCTGGTCAGCGGCCGATCCACTCAAAAGGATCTGGTTGCCAAGCTCAAAGGCCTCGACGATCGCGATGAAGCCCGTCTTCTGAGCGGTTACGAGATTTGCATCTCGCGTAGCCTTTTGCCCGACCTGACCGAAGACGAGTACTACTGGTACCAGTTGGTAGGTCTGAAAGTCATCAACCAGGACGAACAGCTGTTCGGCACGGTTGATCACCTGTTGGAGACCGGCGCGAACGATGTAATGGTGGTCAAGCCCTGCGTGGGCAGCCTGGATGATCGTGAACGCCTGTTGCCCTATACCGGGCAGTGCGTGTTGAAGGTCGACCTGGCTGCAGGCGAAATGAGGGTGGAATGGGACGCGGACTTCTAGACGATGGCGAGCCTTCGTGTCGAAGTCATTACGTTGTTCCCCGAGATGTTCTCGGCCATCAGTGAGTACGGCATTACCAGCCGCGCGGTGAAGCAGGGGTTGTTGCAACTGACCTGCCACAATCCGCGGGACTACACCACAGATCGCCACCACACCGTGGATGATCGGCCGTTTGGCGGTGGTCCGGGCATGGTGATGAAGATCAAGCCCCTGGAAGATGCGCTGGTTCAGGCCAGGCAGCAGGCAGGGGAAGCGGCGAAGGTGATCTACCTGTCGCCACAAGGCCGTCAGCTGAATCAGTCGGCGGTACGCGAACTGGCGAATGCAGAGTCGTTGATTCTCATCGCAGGTCGTTATGAAGGCATTGACGAGCGGTTCATTCAGGCTCATGTCGATGAAGAGTGGTCGATTGGCGACTATGTACTGTCTGGCGGCGAGCTGCCGGCGATGGTCCTGATCGATGCGGTTACGCGGCTGCTGCCCGGAGCTTTAGGGCATGCGGACTCGGCGGAGGAAGACTCCTTCACCGATGGTCTGCTCGATTGCCCGCACTACACCCGACCGGAGGTGTATGCGGATCAGCGTGTTCCCGACGTGTTGCTCAGTGGCAACCATGCACACATCCGGCGCTGGCGTTTACAGCAGTCCCTTGGGCGGACCTATGAACGACGCGTCGATCTTCTGGAAAGTCGCTCACTTTCTGGAGAAGAGAAGAAGCTGCTCGAGGAGTATCTCCGAGAGCGGGACGATAGTTAACGTATCGATGGTGGGTCTGACGACCTATCTTAGGAGCACAGCATGACCAACAAAATCATTCTGCAACTCGAAGCCGAGCAGATGACCAAAGAGATCCCGACCTTTGCCCCAGGCGACACTGTTGTCGTTCAGGTGAAAGTGAAGGAAGGCGACCGTTCGCGTCTGCAGGCGTTCGAAGGTGTTGTTATCGCCAAGCGTAACCGTGGTGTGAACAGTGCTTTCACTGTTCGTAAAATCTCCAACGGTGTTGGCGTAGAGCGTACTTTCCAGACCTACAGCCCGCAGATCGACAGCCTGGCCGTGAAACGTCGTGGTGACGTGCGTAAAGCCAAGCTGTACTACCTGCGCGACCTGTCCGGCAAAGCCGCTCGCATCAAGGAAAAACTGGCCTGAGGCTAGTTTGACCGGCGGGCACGGGACCGCCATGCGAAAAGAAAGCAGCCTTCGGGCTGCTTTTTTGTTGTCCGTCATTCGTGTTTCAGAGATGTCATGAACAGTAGAGAGCAAGAGATCCAGCGCCGTACCCAGTTGTCGGTGACCCGCGTGACCAAGGCGGTGTTCCCCTCGACCACCAACCATCACAACACCCTGTTCGGCGGCACCGCGCTGGCGTGGATGGACGAGGTGTCGTTCATTGCCGCCACGCGCTTCTGCCGCTTGCCGCTGGTGACGGTGTCGACCGACCGCATCGACTTCAAGCACCCGATTGCCGCCGGCTCGATCGTGGAACTGGTGGGGACGGTGGTGAAGGTGGGTACCACCAGCCTGAAGGTCGAGGTGGAGGTGTTTGTCGAAAGCATGAGCTGCGACAGTCGCGAGAAGGCGATTCACGGGTTGTTCAGCTTCGTCGCCATCGACGAAGACAAGCGGCCGGTGCCGGTGTTGCCCGGCTTCTGAACGGCCAACAAGCCCGCGCGATCAACCTGCCTGCGGCTGGACCAGCGCCACCAGCGTCCACCCAGGCCCCGGCTTCAGCGCCGTATCCGGTCCTACCACATACACCCAGCCACTGGCATCGCGGGCAAACAGCAAGGTCGCGCGATCGCCATGCAACGCCTGGTAGTCCGCCCAGCCAAACGCCTCGGTCAGGTGCGTGGTGTACAGCTCGGCGCCCTGGTTGAACAGGTTGGCCAGTTGCACATAGGTCAACGCCTGGCTGCCAAACAGGCGCCCGCGATGTTCGTCACTGGCGCGGTGCTTGTCGCTGCGCTGGCGCTCCAGCCCGCTGGCCAGCACGAACAGACGCTGATGCCCGAAATCATGTCGAAAGCGCGTGCATGCCAGGGTGTTGAGCTCGCCCGCCGGCGACAGCCCCAGCAGGTGCCCCAGGCCTACAAGGTCCAGGTGCGCATCTGCATGCTGCGAGGCCGGGTGACCGAAATAGGTCGGCAACCCCTCCATGCGCGCCGCGCGAATGTTCTCCCAGCTCGAATCGGCCAGCAGCACCCGGCTGCCCAGTTGTTGCAAGGCCGTGCCCAGGGCCCTGGCCGGCGCGTTGGCGCCCACGATCAGAAACCCGCTGGGGGCAGGCTCGGCCACCTTGAGCAGGCGCGCCAGCGGCCGCGCCGTGGCGCTTTGCAGCACCACCGTACCGATGATCACCGCGAACGTCAGCGGCACCAGCAGCAAGGCCCCCGCGTGCCCGGCCTCGTCCAGGCGTATCGCGAAAATCGCCGACACTGCCGCGGCCACGATGCCGCGCGGGGCGATCCAGGCCAGCAGCGCACGCTCGCGCCAGTTGAGCTGCGAGCCCCAGGTCGACAGCGCCACGTTCAGCGGCCGCGCAATCAGCTGAATCACCAGCAGCAGGGCCAGCACCGCAGGGCCCAGGCCGAGCAGGGCATTCAGGTCCAGGCGCGCCGCCAGCAGAATGAACAGGCCGGAGATCAGCAGCACGCTGAGGTTCTCCTTGAAGTGCAGGATCTGGCGCACATCCACGCCCTTCATGTTGGCCAGCCACATGCCCATCAGGGTCACCGCCAGCAGCCCCGACTCGTGCATCACCTGGTTGGAGGCGATGAAGATCCCCAGCACCGCTGCCAGCGAGGCCAGGTTGTGCAGGTACTCGGGCAGCCATTGATGGCGGATCACCTGGCCCAGCAGCCAGCCACCGGCCACGCCGAAGGCGCTGCCGCACAGGATCACCCCGGCGAACGTCAGCAGGCTCTGGCTCAGGCCGTCGCCAGCGGCGCTGGCAATGATGAAGCTGTACACCACCACCGCCAGCAGGGCGCCGATCGGGTCGATGACGATGCCTTCCCAGCGCAGGATGTTGGCCACCGCCGCCTTGGGCCGTACCACCCGCAGCATCGGCACGACCACGGTCGGCCCGGTGACCAGGGTCAGGGTGCCGAACAGGATCGCCAGCAGCCAGTCGAACCCTAGCAGCCAGTGGGTGGCCGCGCTGATCACCACCCAGGTGGACAGCGCGCCGAGGGTCACCATGCGCCGCACCACCGTGCCGATCTCGCGCCATTGCGACAGGTGCAGGGTCAGGCTGCCCTCGAACAGGATCAGCGCCACCGCCAGCGACACCAGCGGCATCAGCAGCGGGCCGAACATTTCCTGCGGGTCGAGCCAACCCAGGATCGGCCCGGCCATTATGCCGCTGAGCAGCAGGAACAGGATCGCCGGCAGCTTCAGCCGCCAGGCCAGCCACTGGCAGCCCAGGGCCGCGACACCGATCCCGCCGAATGCCAGCAATATCTCTTGTTCGTTCATTCGGGCTCCCTATGCCGGCGGTGTTATGGAAGACTAGCGGTATTTTTACGGCCTACCACCGAGTCTTCATGCCCGCCATCGACCACCCGCTGATCGACCAGTTCCTCGACGCCCTGTGGCTGGAGAAGGGGCTTTCCGACAACACCCGAGCGTCCTACCGCAGCGACCTGGCCCTGTTCAACGGCTGGCTCCAGGAGCGGGGCATGGCGTTGCCCGATGCCGGTCGCGAGCTGATCCTGGACCACTTGGCATGGCGCCTCGACCAGGGCTACAAGCCCCGTTCCACGGCGCGGTTCCTGTCGGGCGCGCGTGGCTTCTACCGCTACCTGCTGCGCGAGAAGCTGATCGCCCTCGACCCGACCCTGCAGGTCGACATGCCGCAACTGGGCAAGCCGTTGCCCAAGTCGCTGTCCGAGGCCGATGTGGAGGCCCTGTTGAAGGCTCCCGACCTTGGCGAGGCCATCGGCCAGCGCGACCGCGCCATGCTCGAGGTGCTGTATGCCTGCGGGCTGCGCGTCACCGAGCTGGTGAGCCTGACCCTCGATCAGGTCAACCTGCGCCAGGGCGTGCTGCGGGTGATGGGCAAGGGCAGCAAGGAGCGCCTGGTGCCGATGGGGGAGGAGGCGGTGGTGTGGGTAGAACGTTACCTGCGCGACGGCCGCGTCGAACTGCTCAACGGCCGCCCCAGCGATGTCCTGTTCCCCAGCCAGCGTGGCGAGCAGATGACCCGCCAGACCTTCTGGCACCGCATCAAGCACCAGGCCCAGGTGGCCGGGATCGGCAAGGCGCTGTCGCCGCACACCCTGCGCCATGCCTTCGCCACCCACCTGCTCAACCACGGCGCCGACCTGCGCGTGGTGCAGATGCTGCTGGGCCACAGCGACCTGTCGACCACCCAGATCTACACCCATGTGGCCCGCGCCCGCCTGCAGGAACTGCATGCCCGTCATCACCCTCGCGGCTGAGCGCTGATCGCACATTGCATGCGTCGCCAGCAGTCAATGCAGGGCGGCGAATGTGGTACGCTTTCGCGGTTTACACCCGGGCCCTGGATCGCGGCCGTTTTTCGGTACGCCTGTTCCGCTTTCGGCCCCCTGTCCGCCTTCAGGAGTTTTCATGCGCGTGACCCAGATTTTAGCCGCCGCCGCCCTGGCGCTGGCCAGTTCCTTCGCCGTGGCTGCGGCCAACGATGCCGAGCAGGCGATTCGAAAGTCGCTGCAGTCGCTGGAGTCGGAAATACCGGTCGACAGCATCGCTGCCAGCCCGGTCAACGGCCTGTACGAGGTCAAGCTCAAGGGCGGCCGTGTGCTGTACGCCAGCGCCGACGGCCAGTTCCTGGTACAGGGCTATCTGTTCCAGATCCAGGACGGCAAGCCGGTCAACCTGACCGAAAAGGCCGAGCGCGTGGCCATCGCCAAGACCATCAATGCGATTCCGGCTTCCGAAATGGTGGTTTACCCTGCCAAGGGCGAAACCAAGTCGCACATCACCGTGTTCACCGACACCACCTGCCCGTACTGCCACAAGCTGCATGCCGAAGTGCCCGAGCTGAACAAGCGCGGCATCGAGGTGCGCTACGTGGCCTTCCCGCGCCAGGGCCTGGGCTCGTCGGGTGACCAGCAGCTGCAGGCGGTATGGTGTTCCACCGACCGCAAGGCGGCCATGGACAAGATGGTCGACGGCAAGGAAATCAAGGCCGCCAAGTGCGAGAACCCGGTCAGCAAGCAGTTCCAGATGGGGCAGTCGATCGGCGTCAATGGCACGCCGGCCATCGTGCTCGAGGACGGTCAGGTGATCCCGGGTTATCAGCCGGCCCCGCAAGTGGCCAAGCTGGCATTGACCGCAAGCAAGTAATTCAATCAGTGAGCCGTCACCATGGGGAGACGGCTGTTTTTTCGACCGGCGCATGGCCGGTCGTTCAATGGGGAGTTCACAGTGAAACCGGTCAAAGTAGGCATCTGTGGGTTGGGGACCGTCGGTGGCGGTACCTTCAATGTACTTCAGCGTAACGCCGAGGAGATTGCCCGCCGCGCCGGGCGTGGAATCGAAGTGGCACAAATCGCCATGCGTACGCCAAACCCGAACTGCCAGATTACCGGTACCCCCATTACCGCTGATGTGTTCGAGGTCGCGAGCAACCCCGAGATCGATATCGTCATTGAACTGATTGGCGGCTACACCATTGCCCGCGAGCTGGTGCTCAAGGCCATCGAGAACGGCAAGCACGTGGTCACCGCCAACAAGGCGCTGATTGCCGTGCACGGCAACGAGATCTTCGCCAGGGCGCGCGAGAAGGGCGTCATCGTCGCCTTCGAAGCGGCCGTGGCCGGCGGTATCCCGGTGATCAAGGCGATCCGCGAAGGCCTGTCGGCCAACCGCATCAACTGGGTGGCCGGTATCATCAACGGCACCGGCAACTTCATCCTCACCGAAATGCGCGAGAAGGGCCGCACCTTCCCCGACGTGCTGGCCGAAGCCCAGGCGCTGGGCTATGCCGAGGCCGACCCGACGTTCGACGTCGAGGGCATCGACGCCGCGCACAAGCTCACCATCCTGGCGTCCATCGCTTTCGGTATCCCGCTGCAGTTCGACAAGGCCTACACCGAAGGCATCACCCAGCTGACCACGGCCGACGTGAACTACGCCGAAGCGCTGGGCTACCGCATCAAGCACCTGGGCGTGGCCCGCAGCACGGCCAATGGCATCGAACTGCGCGTGCACCCGACGCTGATTCCGGCCGACCGCCTGATCGCCAATGTCAACGGCGTGATGAACGCGGTGATGGTCAACGGTGACGCCGCAGGCTCCACCCTGTTCTACGGCGCCGGCGCCGGCATGGAACCGACCGCCTCGTCGGTGATCGCCGACCTGGTCGACGTGGTCCGTGCCATGACCAGCGACCCGGAAAACCGCGTGCCGCACCTGGCCTTCCAGCCCGACTCGCTGTCGGCTCACCCGATCCTGCCGATCGAAGCCTGCGAGAGCGCCTACTACCTGCGCATCCAGGCCAAGGATCGTCCGGGCGTGCTGGCCCAGGTGGCGAGCATCCTGTCCGAGCGCGGCATCAATATCGAGTCGATCATGCAGAAGGAAGTCGAGGAGCACGATGGCCTGGTGCCGATGATCCTGCTCACCCACAGCGTGCTCGAGCAGCGCATGGACGACGCGATCACCGCCCTGGAAGCCTTGCAGGATGTGGTTGGCAGCGTTGTGCGCATCCGCGTCGAACAACTGAACTGAGCCGTCTTTGAGTTAGAGGAATAGGTCATGCGTTACATCAGTACCCGCGGCAAGGCACCGGCCCTGAATTTTGAAGATGTCCTGCTGGCCGGCCTGGCCAGCGATGGCGGCCTGTACGTGCCGGAAAACCTGCCGCGCTTCACCCAGGAAGAAATCGCCTCGTGGGCCGGCCTGCCGTACCACGAGCTGGCCTTCCGGGTGATGCGCCCGTTCGTCACCGGCTCCATTGCCGATGCCGACTTCAAGAAGATCCTCGAAGAAACCTACGGCGAGTTCGCTCACGCCGCGGTTGCCCCGCTGCGTCAGCTGAACAGCAACGAGTGGGTGCTGGAGCTGTTCCACGGCCCGACCCTGGCGTTCAAGGACTTCGCCCTGCAACTGCTCGGCCGCCTGCTCGATCACGTGCTGGCCAAGCGCGGCGAGCGCGTGGTGATCATCGGTGCCACCAGCGGTGACACCGGTTCGGCTGCCATCGAAGGCTGTCGGCGTTGCGACAACGTCGACATCTTCATTCTGCACCCGCACCAGCGTGTGTCGGAAGTTCAGCGTCGCCAGATGACCACCATCTTCGGCGAGAACATCCACAACATCGCCATCGAAGGCAACTTCGACGACTGCCAGGAGATGGTCAAGGCCAGCTTCGCCGACCAGGGCTTCCTCAAGGGCACCCGCCTGGTGGCCGTGAACTCGATCAACTGGGCGCGGATCATGGCCCAGATCGTGTACTACTTCCACGCCGCCCTGCAGTTGGGTGGCCCGGCGCGTTCGGTGGCGTTCTCGGTGCCTACCGGCAACTTCGGCGACATCTTCGCCGGCTACCTGGCGCGCAACATGGGCCTGCCGATCAGCCAGCTGATCGTGGCAACCAACCGCAACGACATCCTGCACCGCTTCATGAGCGGCAACCAGTACGTCAAGGAAACCCTGCACGCCACCCTGTCGCCGTCGATGGACATCATGGTGTCGTCGAACTTCGAGCGCCTGCTGTTCGACCTGCACGGTCGCAACGGCGCCGAGATTGCCGGCCTGATGGAGACCTTCAAGCAGGGTGGCGGCTTCAGCGTCGAGCAAGACCGCTGGACCGAGGCGCGCAAGCTGTTCGATTCGCTGGCGGTGGATGATGCGCAAACCTGCGAGACCATCGCCGACGTGTTCGCGCAAACCGGCGAAGTGCTCGACCCGCACACCGCGATTGGCGTCAAGGCCGGCCGCGAGTGCCGTCGCAGCCTGGACACGCCGATGGTGGTGCTGGGTACCGCGCACCCGGTCAAGTTCCCCGAGGCGGTGGAGAAGGCGGGCGTGGGCAAGGCCCTGGAGCTGCCGGCGCACCTGACCGACCTGTTCTCCCGCGAGGAGAAATGCACGGTACTGCCCAACGACCTGAAAGCGGTGCAGGCCTTCGTCAGCCAGCACGGCAACCGTGGCAAGCCGCTCTGACGGCAGCGGTATGCAGCGTTGAACCAGGCCCCGGTGCGCAAGCCCCGGGGCTTTTTGTTGCGCGGCCCGCCATGCCACGGCAGGAACCTGGCTTGCTGGCGAACCGACGCGACGCGTCGATACCGTGGCGACACGAGGACGTTGCCGCCCCCTGGTTTCGGATTTTTCCTATGGGACGCCCGCGCGGGCTTTCCTAGAGTGGGCGCCCGTCCAATCCGGAGTCGCCCATGCGCTCACTCAAGGTTCTGCTTCTGGAGCCCCATGCCTATCGGCTGATGAACCTGCACCAGATGCTCAATGGCCTGGGCATCTACGACGTGCGCGTGGCTGAAACGACCCTCCAGGCGCACGGTGTGCTCGAACGACGGGGGCCGGTGGATATCGTCATCTGTGACCCGCTGTCGCCCGAGCACGATGGCATGGGCTTCATCGAGCACCTGGCGCTGCACGGCCTCGCCAGTGCCCTGATTGTCCTCAGTGGCGCCAGGCGCAGCGTGCTCCAGGGGGTTGTCGAACTGATCGAGCTGTCGGGCCTGCGGGTGCTGGGCAGCACCCCCGCGCCAGCCAGCCCCAGCCAGTTGCACCCGTTGCTGCTGCAACACCCGGAGGCCGGGCCCGTGGCATGAATCTGTCATGTGCACCGGGCATGCTCGATGAACGTGCAGCGCGCCGCGGCAGAACTTTCAGCCTGTGCCGAGGGTCAGTGAAAGACCCCCTTCAACAACAACGTGAACGGTGAATGGATGGACAATATCAGCTTGTTGCTAAGTGAAGCATTGACGCCCTATCAGGTCACGCTGACCTCCCGGCATGCCAGTGCCGACTTCGACCTGCAGCTGGTCGACCCTGCCGGCGACACCGTGCTGCAGCGCAGTGTCAAGGCCAGCCAGCTGCATGACCAGCGCCTGCTCATCGACCTGGTGGACGGTATCCAACGTGACCTGCGCATCCACGAAGGACGCCTGCAACCCTGCGTGATCGCAGCCCTCAAACATGCCCGCCAGGGCCGCGCGCAAATCGTTGCGGCGTGACGGGAACCTTTGTCCAGACAGGTACTCAGACAGCTTAAGGACAGTTGAACGGCATTTTGCTCCGATGCCGCCAGGCTGTTCGTGCGAGGCTCCAAGCAGCCCTCGTTTAACCCCGACGGCCTCCCCACCGCTCGGGGTTTCTTTTTGCCTGCGTAAAAGCGCGTGCCGGGGTCAGTGCTGGCTCAGCAGCTCGCGCGCCGCATCGAGGTAGGTCTTGCGCTGGTCGGGCTCTAGCCATTGTGCATACAGCGGTGCCAGGGTCTGCAGGCGCAGGTTGCGCAGCAACTGGTCGAGGTGGCTGATGGCCTCGCGGCCCAGCGGGGTGTCGGAGCAACCCACGTAGGTCAGCTGGTAGCGTGCCACGCCCTTGATCGGAAAGTACGTCAGGGCCTGGGGCTGCGGCTGCTTTTCGTTCATGTAGCGCACTTCCGGCCAGTAGGCCAGCAGCAGGTTCAGGCGCCCCAGCTGCTGCATCTGCAGCAGGCTGCCCACCGCATCGTTGCCGTAATGGCGGCTGATGGTGGCGGGCGGGGCGTTGGCCAGTATCGCGTCCACGGCGGGGCTGTAGCTGCGCTGGCCGACGACACCGAGCTTGTGCGTGTTGCTTGCCAGCAGGGCGTCCAGGTCGATTTCGCCATCGTGCAGGTACGGCGCAAGGCTTGCCTGGTCACTCTGGCGGGCAATCACCATGTTGCTCTGCGCAGCCAGCGCCGGTATCGAGAACTTCACGAAGCGCTCGCGCTCCGGGGTTCGCAGCAGCGTGGGGTCGCAGGTGAAGGAGGGCTCCTGGAGCATCTGCATGCCGCGCGCGCGGTTGACCCGCACGATGCTGTGCTGGTACTCGGGCATCTGCGCAATGAGCAGCGGCAGCAGCTGGTCCATGGCGCCCTGGCCGGTTTTGGGGCCCTCGAACACGGTCAGCGGCGGCAGGTCGCGCAACAGCCAGGTGAGGGTTTCCTTGGCCCAGCTCGAGGCAGGCAGCAGGCTCAGCAGCACAGCCAGCAGTGCGCCGTGCAGGTTGCAGCACATGGCGCGACTCAGACCGCGCCCTGTTCGCGAAGATGGGCGATCTGCGCCGCGTCATAGCCCAGCTCGCCCAGCAACTGCGCGGTGTGCTCGCCCAGCGCCGGCCCCACCCATTCGCTGGAGCCTGGGGTGTCCGACAGCTTGGGCACGATGCCCGGCATCTTGAACGGCTTGCCGTCGGGCAGCCTGGCCTGGAGGAACATCTCGCGGGCGAGAAACTGTGGGTCGCTGAACATGTCCTCGGCCGAATAGATGCGGCTGGCCGGCACCTGGGCCTGGTTGAGCACCTGCATCAGGGTGTCCAGCGGCACGCTGCGGGCCCAGCGGTCGATCACCGCATACAGCTCGTCGCGGCGCAGGTCGCGCCCGTCATTGCTGGCCAGCGCCGGGTCGGCGGCCAGGTCGTCGCGCCCGATGGCCTGCATGAAGCGTTTGAAGATCGCATCGCCATTGGCGCCGATCTGCACATGCTTGCCATCGGCGCTGGTATGGATGGAGGAGGGGGTGATGCCCGGCATGATGTTGCCGGTGCGCTCGCGGATGAAGCCGAACACGTCGAACTCCGGCACCATGCTCTCCATCATCGCGAAGATGGCCTCGTACAGGGCCACGTCGACCACCTGGCCCTGGCCCCCGTTGACCTCGCGATGACGCAGCGCCATCAGTGCGCCGATCACGCCCCACAGCGCGGCAATCGAGTCGCCGATGGAAATGCCGGTGCGTACCGGCGGGCGGTCCTCGAAACCTGTGATGTAGCGCAGCCCGCCCATCGACTCGCCGACCGCGCCGAAGCCGGGCTGGTCTTTCATCGGCCCGGTCTGGCCGAAGCCGGACAGGCGTACCATCACCAGCTTCGGGTTCAGCGCGTGCAGTACCTCCCAGCCCAGGCCGAGCTTTTCCAGCACGCCGGGGCGGAAGTTCTCGATCAGGATGTCGGCCTCGCCCAGCAGCTGCTTGAGAATGGCCAGGCCTTCGGGGTGCTTGAGGTTGAGCGTGAGCGACTGCTTGTTGCGCGCCTGCACGAACCACCACAGCGAGGTGCCCTCGTACAGCTTGCGCCATTTGCGCAGCGGGTCGCCGCCATCGGGCGATTCGACCTTGACCACCTGGGCGCCGAATTCGGCGCAGATGCGCGAGGCGAAGGGGCCGGCGATCAGGGTGCCGAGTTCGATGACTTTGAGGCCGGCAAGCGGTTTGGTGGGCAACGACATGGGGCTTCCGTGGCAGCAGGGCAGAGCGCTAGTTTTTATCACAGGGCGGCAGCGGCAGATACTGCTGTTGGCCGCAGATTGTACGGTTCGGTTCGTTGATTGCCAGCGCATCGGTTAGACTGGGCGACTTTTCCTGTTACCAGAAGCCCGTCCATGGCCCAGCCGTCCACCACCTACAAGTTTGAACTGAACCTCACCGATCTCGACCGCGGCGTGTACGAAAGCGTCAAGCAGACCATCGCCCGCCACCCTTCGGAAACCGAAGAGCGCATGGCCGTGCGCCTGCTGGCCTATGCCCTCTGGTACAACGAGCAGCTGTCGTTCGGTCGCGGCCTGTCGGACGTCGACGAGCCGGCGCTGTGGGAAAAAAGCCTGGATGACCGGGTGCTGCACTGGATCGAAGTCGGCCAGCCCGATGCCGACCGCCTGACCTGGTGCTCGCGCCGCACCGAGCGCACCAGCCTGCTGGCCTACGGCAGCCTGCGGGTATGGGAAACCAAGGTGATCCCGGCGGTCAAGAACCTGAAGAACCTCAACATCGCCGCCGTGCCGCAAGAGGTGCTGGAGGTCCTGGCCAAGGACATGCCACGCGCCATCAAGTGGGATGTGATGATCAGCGAAGGCACGGTGTTCGTCACCGACGACCGCGGCCAGCACGAAGTCCAGCTGCAATGGCTGCTGGGCGAGCGCGGCTGATCCGCCCGCCGACCTTTTTCAAACCAGAGAAGCCTTGATCACTCCATGCGTATCGAACCGCGTTCACTGCCGTCCACCCTGCCGTTTCTTGGCGACCTGCCGCCCCTGCTGACCCGCCTGTACGCCGCCCGTGGCGTACAGAGCGCCGTCGAGCTGGACAAGAGCCTGGCACGCCTGCTGCCCTATCAGCAGCTCAAGGGTATCGACGCGGCGGTAGACCTGCTGGTGGAGGCACTGGACCAGCGCCAGCGCATCCTGATCGTCGGCGACTTCGACGCCGACGGTGCCACGGCCAGCACCGTGGGCGTGCTGGGCCTGCGCCTGCTGGGCGCCGCGCACGTCGACTACCTGGTGCCCAACCGTTTCGAATACGGTTACGGGCTGACCCCGGAAATCGTCGAGGTGGCACTGCAGCGCACGCCGCAGCTGCTGATCACCGTGGACAACGGCATCTCCAGCGTCGAAGGCGTGGCGGCGGCCAAGGCGGCCGGCCTGAAGGTGCTGGTCACCGACCACCACTTGCCAGGCCATGCGCTGCCGGCGGCCGATGCAATCGTCAACCCCAACCAGCCGGGCTGCGAGTTTCCGAGCAAGGCACTGGCCGGGGTCGGGGTGATCTTCTACGTATTGATGGCGCTGCGTGCGCGCCTGCGCAGCCTGGGCCGCTACGACGACCGCCCGCAGCCGAACATCGGCGAGCTGCTCGACCTGGTGGCGCTGGGCAGCGTGGCCGACGTGGTACCGCTGGACGCCAACAACCGCATCCTCGTGCACCAGGGCCTGGAGCGCATCCGTGCCGGTCGTGCGCGCCCGGGGCTCAAGGCGATTCTCGAGGTGGCCCGGCGCGAAGCGGCGCGCATCACCTCCACCGACCTGGGCTTCATCCTGGGCCCGCGGCTCAATGCTGCCGGGCGCCTGGACGACATGAGCCTGGGCATCGAATGCCTGCTCAGCGACGACCCGACCCTGGCTCGCGAGATGGCGGTGCAGCTGGACGAACTGAACCAGGACCGCAAGTCCATCGAGCAGGGCATGCAGCGCGAGGCGCTGGCCCAGCTCAAGGACCTGCCGCTGGAGTCGATGCCGTTCGGCCTGTGCCTGTACGAGGCTGACTGGCACCAGGGCGTGATCGGCATTCTGGCCTCGCGTCTGAAAGAACGTTATCACCGCCCGACTATCGCCTTTGCCGATGCCGGCGACGGCATGCTCAAGGGCTCTGCGCGCTCGGTGCCGGGCTTTCACATTCGCGATGCGCTGGACGCCGTGGCGGCGGCCAACCCGGAGCTGATCAGCAAGTTCGGCGGGCACGCCATGGCGGCGGGGCTGTCGCTGCCGGCCGAGAACTTCCCGGCGTTCGCCCAGGCGTTCGACGAAGAAGTCCGCCGCCAGTTGCAGGAGGACGACCTCACCGGCCGGCTGCTGTCCGACGGCAGCCTGGCGGTCGAGGAGTTCCACCTGGAGCTGGCCCGCGCCCTGCGCAACGCCGGGCCGTGGGGGCAGCATTTTCCCGAGCCGCTGTTTCATGGCGTGTTCCAGCTGGTGCAGCAGCGGGTGGTGGGCGAGCGTCACCTGAAGGTGGTGCTCAAGAGCGAATGCGGTTCGGTGACCCTCGACGGTATCGCCTTCGGCATCGACCGCGAGGTATGGCCCAACCCCACCGTGCGCTGGGTGGAGCTGGCCTACAAGCTGGACGTCAACGAGTTTCGCGGCAACGAGACGGTGCAGTTGATGATCGCCCACATCGAGCCGCGCTGAACCCCTGGGTGGGCAAACTGGTCTAGTCTCTCAGAGACCGGCACTGAGCCGCGGGGAAGCCAAGGCGCTCGGTCCGGTCCACCATTCGGAGACTGGAGAGGTGCCCCATGAGCCTGCTGCTTGAGCCCTATACCCTGCGTCAACTGACGCTGCCCAACCGCATTGCGGTCTCGCCGATGTGCCAGTATTCGAGCGTCGACGGCCTGGCCAACGACTGGCACCTGGTCCACCTGGGCAGCCGCGCGGTCGGCGGTGCCGGGTTGATCTTCACGGAAGCCACCGCCGTCACGGCCGAGGGCCGCATCACCGCCCAGGACCTGGGCCTGTGGTGCGACGAACAGATCGCCCCCCTGCAACGCATCACCCGCTTCATCACAGCCCAGGGCGTGGTGCCCGGCATTCAGCTGGCGCACGCCGGGCGCAAGGCCAGCACGCATCGGCCGTGGCTGGGCAAGCACGGCAGCGTCAAGCCCGAGGACGGTGGCTGGGTGCCGGTGGGGCCGTCGAAAATCGCTTTCGACCCGCAGCACACGGCGCCCACCGAATTGAGCGAAGGGCAGATCCACGAGGTGATCCAGGCCTTTGTCGAGGCCGCCCGGCGTGCACTGGTGGCCGGCTTCAAGGTTGTGGAGGTGCATGCCGCCCATGGCTACCTGCTGCACCAGTTTCTCTCGCCATTGAGCAACCAGCGTCGCGACCAGTACGGCAGCTCGTTCGAGAACCGCATTCGCCTGACCCTGCAGGTGACCGAGGCGGTGCGCGAGGTGTGGCCGTCGGAGTTGCCGCTGTTCGTGCGGGTATCGGCCACCGACTGGGTGGAGGATGGCTGGAACCCGGATGAAACCGTCGAGCTGGCCAAGCGCCTCAAGGCCCTGGGCGCCGACCTGATCGACGTGTCGTCGGGCGGCACCTCGATGAATGCCGAGATTCCCACCGGGCCTGGCTATCAGACACGCTTTGCCGAGCGGGTGCGCAAGGAATCGGGGATCGCCACCGGCACGGTGGGCATGATCACCGAGCCGGCCCAGGCCGAGCACATTCTGCGCACCGGCCAGGCCGACATCATCCTGCTGGCCCGCGAGCTGCTGCGCGACCCGTACTGGCCGCTGCATGCCGACGATGACCTGGGCGGGCAGAAGGCCATATGGCCGGCGCAGTACCAGCGTGCGACCCACCGCGACCAGCCGATCCACGAGTCCGACCTGCGCGATTGAAGGCTATGCCAAAGGGCCGCCGAGCGGCCCTCCTGCGCAGGTACCGCCTGCCTGCGCCGTGGGCCTCAATGCCTGAACATCACATGCCGCACGCAGGTGTAGTCCTCCAGCCCATACATCGACATGTCCTTGCCGTAGCCCGACAGCTTCTGCCCGCCGTGGGGCATTTCGCTGACCAGCATGAAGTGCGTGTTGACCCAGGTGCAGCCGTACTGCAACCGGGCGGACACCCGGTGGGCGCGGCCGACATCGGCGGTCCACAGTGACGAGGCCAGGCCGTAGTCCGAATCGTTGGCCCAGGCCAGCGCCTGCGCTTCGTCTTCGAAGCGGGTCACCGACACCACCGGCCCGAATACCTCGCGGCGCACGATCTCGTCATCCTGCTGGGCGTCGGCCAGCACCGTCGGCTCGAAGAAGAACCCGTCGCCCGTCACCGCCTTGCCGCCGGTGACCAGGCGAATATGCGGCTGGGCCACGGCGCGCTCCACCAGCGCTGCCACCCGGTCGCGGTGTGCGGCACTGATCAGCGGCCCGAGTTCGGTGTCCGGGTCGTCCTGCAACCCGTGCCGGAGGCTGGCCACTGCCTCGCCGAGCTTGTTCACGAAGGTGTCGTAGATGCCGGCCTGGGCATAGATCCGGCAGGCCGCGGTGCAGTCCTGCCCGGCATTGTAGAAGCCGAAGGTGCGAATGCCTTCCACCGCAGCGTCGATGTCGGCATCGTCGAAGATGATCACCGGGGCCTTGCCGCCCAGTTCCATGTGCAGGCGTTTCACGCTGTCGGCGGTGCCGGTGATGATCTGGCTGCCGGTGGCGATCGAGCCGGTCAACGACACCATGCGCACCTTGGGGTGGGTGACCAGGGGCATACCTACGCTCTGGCCCTTGCCGAACAGGATGTTGAGCACCCCGGCCGGAAACAGCTCGGCCGCCAGTTCGCCCAGGCGCAGGGCGGTCAGCGGGGTCTGTTCCGAAGGCTTGAGCACCACGGTGTTGCCGGCCGCCAGGGCCGGGGCGATCTTCCATGCCAGCATCATCAGCGGGTAGTTCCACGGCGCGATGGACGCCACCACACCCAGCGGGTCGCGGCGCACCATCGAAGTGTGCCCCGCCAGGTACTCGCCCGCCGCCGAGCCGCCCAGACAGCGGCTGGCCCCGGCAAAGAAGCGGAACACGTCGGCGATTGCCGGCAGTTCGTCGTTCAGCGCGGCCGGGTAGGGCTTGCCGCAGTTGTCCGATTCCAGCCTGGCCAGCTCCCCGGCATGGGCGTCTATCAGGTCGGCCAGCTTGAGCAGCAGTGCGGCGCGGTCTTTCGGTGCGGTCTGCGACCAGCCGTCGAAGGCATGGTCGGCGGCGCGCACCGCCGCATCCACCTGGGCTTCGCTGGCCTCGTTGATGTCCACCAGCACGCTGCCCAGCGCGGGGTTGAGCACGCTGTGGGCCGGGCCTTCGCCGGCGACGAGCTGGCCGTTGATCAGCAGTCGGGTTTGCATGGTGTTCGATCCTCCTGGTTCAGGTCATTTGCCGTCGCTGCCGGTCACGTTCTCGGCGCCACGGGTCAGGTAGTAGGCGCCCAGAATCGGCAGCATGGTCACCAGCATCACCAGCATGGCCACCACGTTGGTCACCGGCACGTCGCGCGGGCGGCTGAGCTGGTTGAGCAGCCAGATCGGCAGGGTGCGTTCGTGGCCGGCGGTGAAGGTGGTCACGATGATTTCGTCGAACGACAGCGCGAACGCCAGCATGCCGCCCGCCAGCAGGGCCGACCCCAGATTGGGCAGCACGATGTAGCGAAAGGTCTGCCAGCCGTCGGCGCCCAGGTCCATCGACGCCTCGATCTGGTTCTGCGAGGTGCGCCGCAGACGCGCGATGACGTTGTTGTAGACGATCACCACGCAGAAGGTGGCGTGGCCCACCACGATGGTGAAAATCCCGGGCTCGATGCCCAGGGTCTTGAACGCCGACAGCAGGGCGATGCCGGTGATGATGCCGGGCAGGGCGATGGGCAGGATCAGCATCAGCGACAGGCTCTCCTTGCCGAAGAAGCTGCGCCGGTACAGGGCCGCGGCGGCCAGGGTGCCAAGCACCAGGGCGATCAGCGTGGCCAGGCACGCCACCTGCAGCGACAGCTTGATCGACTCGAGCACGTCGGGGCGCGAAAACGCCACGCCGAACCACTTGAGGGTCAGGCCCCGGGGCGGAAAGCTGAAGGCCGCGTCTTCGGTATTGAAGGCGTACAGCACGATGATCAGGATCGGAAAGTGCAGGAACAGCAGCCCGCCCCAGGCGGCCAGGCGCAGCCCCGGCGAGGCGTTATCAGAGTGCATCGAAGGCTCCCAGGCGTTTGACGAGGGTCAGGTACACGGCGATCAGCATGATCGGCACCAGGGTGAAGGCGGCGGCCATCGGCATGTTGCCGATGGCGCCTTGCTGGGCGTACACCATGCTGCCGATGAAGTAGCCGGGCGGGCCCACCAGCTGCGGCACGATGAAATCGCCCAGGGTCAGCGAGAAGGTGAAGATGGAGCCGGCGGCGATGCCCGGCACCGCCAGCGGCAGGGTCACCTGCACGAACGTCTGGTGCGGGCGTGCGCCAAGGTCGGCCGAGGCGTGCAGCAGCGAGGGCGGCAGGCGCTCCAGCGCGGCCTGGATCGGCAGGATCATGAACGGCAGCCAGATGTACACGAACACCATAAAGCGCCCCAGGTGCGAGGTCGACAGGGTGCTGCCGCCCACCCCGGGAATGCCGAGCAGCCATTGCAGCAGTGGCTCCAGGTTCAGCTGCTGGACGAACCACTGGGCCACCCCGCCCTTGGCCAGCAGCAGGGTCCAGGCATAGGCCTTGACGATGTAGCTGGCCCACATCGGCATCATCACCGCGATGTAGAAGAACGCCTTGGTGCTGCCGCGGGTGTAGCGGGCCATGTAGTAGGCGATGGGAAACGCCAGCACCGCGCTGGCGATCGACACCGCCACCGCCATGCCCAGGGTACGCAGGATGATGTCGAAGTTGGATGGCTGCAGCAGCGCGGCAAAGTTGGCCAGGGTCAGCTCGGGCGTCACCGCCATGGTGAAGTCGTCGAAGGTGTAGAAACCTTGCCACAGCAGCGCCAGCAGCGAGCCCAGGTAGATCGCGCCGAACCAGATCAGCGGCGGTATCAACAGCATCGCCAGGTACAGGTTGGGGCGACGGTAGAGCAGGGTGGCCAGGCGCCGTATCATCTCAGCGGCCCTCGTCGAGCACGGTTTCGCGCAGCGCGGTCATGGCCTCGCGCGGCCAGTGGGCGTGCAGGCGCTGGCCGGGCTGCCAGGGGGCGGCGTCGGCATGCCACTGGCTGTTGGCCTGGCTCACCGCCAGCAACTGGCCGTTGTCCAGCTGCAGTTCGTAACGGGTGGTGCTGCCCTGGTACTGGATATCGTGCAGCACGCCGCTGAGCTGGAGGACGTCGCCCGGGATGGCCGACGCGCTCAGGTGAATGTGTTCCGGGCGGATCGAGAACGGCTGCGGGCTGGCCACCAGGTGTTGGGCCAGCTCGCCGCGCAGCACGTTGGAAGTGCCGACGAACTCGGCAACGAAGGGGGTGGCCGGTTGCATGTAGAGGTTGCGCGGCGTGTCGACCTGTTCGATGCGCCCGCGGTTGAACACCGCCACGCGGTCGGACATCGACAGCGCCTCGGTCTGGTCGTGGGTGACGAAAATGAAGGTGATGCCCAGCTGGCGCTGGAGCTTCTTCAGCTCGCCCTGCATCTGCTCGCGCAGCTTGAGGTCCAGCGCGCCGAGGGGCTCGTCCAGCAGCAGTACCCGGGGACGATTGACCAGCGCGCGGGCCAGGGCCACGCGCTGGCGCTGCCCGCCGGACAACTGCACCGGCTTGCGCTCGCCGTAGCCGGCCAGGGCCACCATGCCCAGGGCCTCTTCGGCGCGGGCATGGCGCTGGGCCTTGGCCACGCCCTTGACCTTGAGCCCGTAGGCCACGTTGTCGCGCACGTTCATGTGCGGGAACAGCGCGTAGTCCTGGAAGACCGTGTTGACGTCGCGCTGGTAGGGCGGCAGGCCAGCGGCTTCCACGCCGTGGATGCGAATCGAGCCGTGGCTGGGTTGTTCGAACCCGGCGATCAGGCGCAGGCAGGTGGTCTTGCCCGAGCCCGAAGGGCCGAGCATGGAGAAGAACTCGCCGTCTTCGATGTCGATGCAGACCCGGTCGACGGCCTTGACCTCGCCGAACAGGCGGGACACTTGGGTGAACTGTACGGCTGGGGGCATGCGGGGTACTCCACGGTTCTGCGAGGGCGGTGCGTTCGCTTTGCCGTCAAGGCCGGCCCCTTCAGGTGTGCGAGTCGCCTGCAGGGGCCGGCCTTGACGGCGAAGAGGCCCTAACGGCCGCCCATGATCGCGATGTAGTCCTGGGTCCAGCGGCTATAGGGCACGAACTTGCCCCCTTGCGCCTGCGGCGTGCGCCAGAACGCGATCTTGTCGAACAGGTCGAAACCGTTGGCCTTGCACCCGTCGGCCCCCAGCAGTTCACTGCCCGAACACGCCGCCGGCACCACCGGCAACGAGCCGAACCACGCCGCCACGTCGCCCTGCACCTTGGGCTGCAGCGACCAGTCCATCCATTTGTAGGCGCAATTGGGGTGCTTGGCCTCGGCGTGCAGCATGGTGGTATCGGCCCAGCCGGTGGCGCCCTCCCTGGGGATGGTCGAGGCCACCGGCTGCTTGTCGGCCTTGAGCCCGTTGACCATGTAGCCCCAGGAGCTTGAAGCCGCCACACCTTCGTTCTTGACGTCGCTCATCTGCACGGTTGCGTCATGCCAGTAGCGGTGAATCAGGGGGCGTTGCTGGCGCAACAGGTCGAGCACCGCCTTGTACTGGGTTTCGTTGAGCTCGTAGGGGTTGTCGATGCCCAGTTCCGGCTTGGCCGTCTTCAGGTACAGCGCCGCATCGGCGATGTAGATCGGCCCGTCATAGGCCTGCACACGGCCCTTGTTCGGCTTGCCGTCCGGCAGGTCCTGCGGCTCGAACACCACGCCCCAACTGGTGGGCGCCTGCTTGAACACCTCGGTGTTGTACAGCAGCACGTTCGGCCCCCACTGGTACGGCGTGCCGTAGACCTTGGCGTCGACCACGTACCAGGGGCCGTCCTTCAGGCGCGGGTCGAGGTGCTTCCAGTTGGGGATCAGGTCGGTGTTGATCGCCTGCACACGCTTGCCGGCAATCAGGCGCAGCGAGGCATCGCCCGACGCGGTCACCAGGTCGTAGCCGCCCTTGGTCATCAGGCTGACCATCTCGTCGGAGGTGGCGGCAGTCTTGACGCTCACCTTGCAGCCGGTGTCCTGCTCGAAACCGCTGACCCAGTCGTAGGCCTTGTCGCTCTCGCCGCGCTCGATGTAGCCGGGCCAGGCCACGATGTCCAGTTGCCCTTCGCCGGCACCCACGGCCTTGAGCGGCTCGGCGGCCTGCAGGCTGGCGCTTGCGAGGATCCCGGCGCCCAGGGCGCCAAGCAATGCGGTGGTGTGCACAAGCATGATGTTCCCTCTTTTATTGGAATTGTGCAGGGGCAGTGATGACGGTGCTGCAGCGGTGCATTCCCTACTAGCGTAGTGCGTTCCCGCGAATGCAACATCCAGAAGCAAATGCGCAGCGTGACGACGCAGGTCAGGCTTTACTCTGGCGTTTCATTTCCTTGTTGAGGACGTTCAGATGAACACCCGAGGTTTGCTCGACCAGTTGCTAAAGTCCGGCCAGGAGCTGCTGCAGAACCAGGCCGGCAAAGGTGCCAGCGCCAAGCCAGGGGGCAGTGGCGGGCTGGGTGGGTTGCTCGGCGGCGCCGGTGGCGGTGGCCTGGGCGGGCTGCTCTCCGGTGCCGGCGGTGGTGCGCTGGCGGCGGGCGCGATGGGCCTGCTGCTGGGCAACAAGAAGGCGCGCAGCCTGGGGGGCAAGGCGCTCACCTATGGTGGCCTGGCCGCCCTCGGTGTGCTGGCCTACAAGGCCTACGGCAACTGGCAGGCCCAGCAGGGCAGTGCGCCGCAGCGCGAACCGCAGACCCTCGACCGCCTGCCTGCCGCCCAGGTCGAATTGCACAGCCAGGCCATCCTCAAGGCGCTGGTGGCTGCGGCCAAGGCCGACGGGCATGTCGACGAGCGCGAGAAGGCGCTGATCGAAGGGGAGTTCGTCAAGCTCGACAACGACCACGAGCTGCAACAGTGGCTGCATGCCGAACTCAACCGACCGCTGGACCCGGCCGACGTCGCCCGCGCCGCCACAACGCCGGAAATGGCGGCCGAGATGTACATCGCCAGCGTCATGCTGGTGGACGAGGAACACTTCATGGAGCGCGCCTACCTCGACGAGCTGGCCAAGCAGCTCAAGCTCGACCCGGCCCTCAAGGCCGAGCTGGAAAAACAGGTTCGCCAGGCCTGAGTCAGCAAATGCGGGCATATGGCCATCGCGCAGGCCATTTTGCCCGAGCCGTCTTGATCCAGAGCGCGTGCAGATAAGGTGCGTGGGCTATAATCTGCGCATTTTTCTGCTCGCGTAGAATCCTTGAGGGCTGACTGTGAAGAACTGGACATTGCGCCAACGCATCCTGGCGAGCTTCGCCATGATCATTGCCATCATGCTGTTGATGGTGGTCGCTGCCTACTCGCGCCTGGTGGCGATCGAGTCCAGTGAGGAGGCGGTGCGTTCGGACAGCATCCCTGGCGTGTACTACAGCTCGATGATCCGCAGCGCCTGGGTCGACAGCTACGTCAACACCCAGCAGTTGCTCGGCCTGAGCAACCATCGCGAGCTGACCAATGCCGACGCCGAGCTGTACAAGAGCTTCGAGGATCGCCTCAAGCAGAACATGGCCGATTACCAGAAGACCATCCAGTCCTCCGAAGACCAGTCCAGCTACGAGGAGTTCGTGCGCCTGGAGCAGGGCTACCTGAAGCTGCTCGACAGCGTGCTGGAGGCCTACCGGCAGAAGAACTACGCCGAGGCCCAGCGCCTGCTGCAGGACAGCATGACCCCGGCCTGGAACGAGGGCCGCAAGCACCTGAACACGGTGATCGAAGGCAACCGGGTGTCGGCCGAGCAGGCCACCGGTGCCATCGTCAGCGCGGTGACCACGGCCAAGGTCAGCATGATGATCTCGCTGGTGCTGGCGATCATTGCAGCCGGCATCTGCGGCCTGATGCTGATGCGCGCCATCACCGGCCCCATGCAACTGATCGTGCGGGCGCTGGACAAGCTGCGCGGCGGTGACCTCAGCGTGCGCCTGAGCCTGGACCGCAAGGATGAATTCGGTGCGGTGGAAACCGGCTTCAACGAAATGATGAGCGAGCTGACCACGCTGGTGTCCCAGGCCCAGCGCTCGTCGGTGCAGGTCACCACCTCGGTGACCGAGATTGCCGCCACCTCCAAGCAGCAGCAGGCCACCGCCACCGAAACGGCCGCCACCACCACCGAAATCGGTGCCACCTCGCGGGAAATCGCCGCCACCTCCCGGGACCTGGTGCGCACCATGACCGAGGTCACCAGCGCCGCCGACCAGGCTTCGGTACTGGCCGGCTCCGGCCAGCAGGGCCTGGCGCGCATGGAAGAGACCATGCACCAGGTGATGGGCGCGGCCGACCTGGTCAACAACAAGCTGGCGATCCTCAACGAGAAGGCCGGCAACATCAACCAGGTGGTGGTCACCATCGTCAAGGTCGCCGACCAGACCAACCTGCTGTCGCTCAACGCCGCCATCGAGGCCGAGAAGGCCGGCGAATATGGCCGCGGCTTTGCCGTGGTGGCCACCGAGGTGCGTCGCCTGGCCGACCAGACCGCCGTGGCCACCTACGATATCGAACAGATGGTGCGCGAGATCCAGTCGGCGGTGTCGGCCGGGGTGATGGGCATGGACAAGTTTTCCGAGGAAGTGCGTCGCGGCATGGCCGAGGTGCAGCAGGTGGGCGAGCAACTGACCCAGATCATCCACCAGGTGCAGGCGCTGGCGCCACGGGTGCTGATGGTCAACGAAGGCATGCAGGCCCAGGCCACCGGTGCCGAGCAGATCAACCATGCACTGGCGCAGCTGGGCGATGCCAGCAGCCAGACCGTGGAGTCGCTGCGCCAGGCCAGTTTCGCCATCGACGAGCTGAGCCAGGTAGCGGTCGGCCTTCGTGGTGGTGTGTCGCGGTTCAAAGTCTGAAGCCCCGATGAGCGACCTTCAGTCACGCCGCGACACTTCGGTGCCTACGCCAGGGCGCCTGTTCCTGGTATTTCGTATCGGCGAGCAGCGCTTTGCCCTGGACACCCATGAGGTAGTGGAGGTGCTGCCGCGCCTGCCACTCAAGCCCATCGCCCACACCCCGCGCTGGGTGGCGGGGGTGCTGGCGCATCGCGGTGCGCTGGTACCGGTGATCGACGTGGGCGACCTGGGGTTCGGCACCCCGGCGCCGCTGCGTACCAGCACCCGGCTGGTGCTGGTGCACTACCGGGGCCAGGCGCAGGCCGAGCCGCAGTTGCTGGGCCTGATCCTGCAGCAGGCCAGCGACACCCTGCGTTGCCACCCCGACGAGTTTCGCCCCTATGGCGTCGACAACCACCAGGCCCCCTACCTGGGGCCGGTGCGCGAAGATGCCCAGGGCCTGATGCAACGCATCAGCGTCCAGGACCTGCTGACCGACCAGGCCCGCGCCTTGCTGTACCCGCCCGTGGAGGTGCAGCCATGAGCGACGAGCAGCGGTTCTTTCGTTTCTTGCAGGAGCGTATCGGCCTGGATGTCGCCTCGGTTGGCGCGCCGATGGTCGAGCGGGCCCTGCGCCAGCGCTGTGCTGCCCTGCAGGCCCGCGACCTGGACGACTACTGGGTGCGCCTGCAGCAGTCGACCCCGGAGCAGCAGGCGCTGATCGAAGCGGTGATCGTGCCTGAAACCTGGTTCTTCCGTTATCCCGAGTCGTTCAGCGCGTTGGCCGGGCTTGCCCTCAGGCGCCTGGCCGAGCTCAATGGCACCCGGCCGCTGCGGGTGCTCAGCCTGCCGTGTTCGACCGGTGAAGAGCCCTATTCGATTGCCATGGCCCTGCTCGATGCCGGTATTGCCGGCCCCGGGTTTCGCGTCGACGGCATCGACATCAGCCCCAACTCGATCGCCCGCGCCGAACAGGCGGTGTATGGCCGCAACTCCTTTCGCGGCAGTGACATCGCCTTCCGCCAGAGCCACTTCAGCGAGGTGGAGCAGGGCCATCGCCTCGACGAGCGGGTTCGCCAGCAGGTCGAGCTGCAGGTGGGCAACGTGCTCGACCCGGCGCTGCGCACCCGCAGGGGCAGCTACGACTTCGTCTTCTGCCGCAACCTGCTGATCTATTTCGATGTACCCACCCAGCAACGGGTGTTCGACGTACTGAAAAGCCTCACCCATGAAGACGGCGTATTGTTCATCGGCCCGGCCGAAGGCAGCCTGCTGGCACGCATGGGCATGCGCCCGCTGGGTATCGCGCAGTCGTTCGCCTATGTACGGCATATCCCGCAGGAGCCGCCCCCAGTGCTTTCGCCGCCGCCCCCGATGCCTGCACCCAGTCCACGGCGGGCGCCTGCGCCGTTGGCGCGCCGTGCGCCAGCCCCGGCACCGCAGCCTGCCCGGGTTGCGCCCCCAGCCGCCGGCAAGCCCGGCGCCGAACAGCTGCTGGCGCAGATCGCCACGCTGGCCAACGAGGGCCGCAGCGACGAGGCACGCGCGGCCTGCGAACGCTACCTGCAGCAGCATGCACCGGATGCGCAGGTGTATTACTGGCTGGGCCTGCTCAGCGATACCGCCGGCGATGCGGCCCAGGCCGTGAGCCACTACCGCAAGGTGCTGTACCTGCAACCCCAGCACCCCGAGGCCCTGGCGCACCTGGCGGCGCTGCTGGCGTCCCAGGGCGATGAGGTGGGCGCCCGGCGCCTGCAGGAGCGTGCGGCGCGCCGAGAGCGCAGCGAGCGGGAGCCTGAACGATGAGCGGCCATGCAGAGCTGGGCGTGATGGCCGCCACGGTCGAGGCCATCGACGATTGCTGGAACCGTATCGGTGTGCACGGCGACAAGAGCTGCCCGTTGCTGGCCGAGCATATTCACTGTCGCAACTGCCAGGTGTACGCGGCAGCGGCCACGCGCCTGCTGGACCGCTATGCGCTGGCCCAGGACGCCCATGCGCAGACGCATGTGCAGGCACCGGTGAGTGTCGGGCGCTCGCTGTTGCTGTTTCGCCTGGGCGAGGAATGGCTGGCCCTGGCGACCCGCTGCCTGGTCGAGGTGGCGCCGCTGCAGCCGGTGCACTCCTTGCCGCACCAGCGCTCGCGGGTGCTGCAGGGGGTGGCCAATGTGCGCGGTGCGCTGGTGCCGTGCCTGTCGCTGGGCGACCTGCTGGGGCTCGAGCCCGGCAGCCCGGTGGCGGTGTCGGCGCGGGTCATGCCGCGCATGCTGATCCTGGGTGCCAGCGGCGGCGCCGTGGTGCTGCCGGTGGACGAAGTGGACGGTATCCATGCCCTCGACCCCGGGCAGCCGGCCAGCGACACCGCCACCGATGCACGCTTCACCGAAGCGGTATTGCAGTGGCGCGGTCGCAGCGTGCGGGTGCTGGATGAAGAACAGCTGTTGTCTGCCGTGAACCGGAGCCTGTCATGACCCCAGAGCAAATGCGCGACGCTTCGCTGCTCGAGCTGTTCAGCCTGGAGGCCGAGGCGCAGACCCAGGTGCTCAGCGCCGGCCTGCTGGCCCTGGAACGCAACCCTACCCAGGGTGACCAGCTCGAGGCCTGCATGCGCGCCGCCCACTCGCTCAAGGGCGCGGCGCGCATCGTGGGGATCGACGCCGGGGTCAGCGTTGCCCACGTGATGGAAGACTGCCTGGTCGAGGCCCAGGAAGGCCGCCTGCGCCTGCGCCCCGAGCACATCGATGCGCTGCTGCAGGGCACCGACCTGCTGATGCGCATCGCCACCCTGGGCGGTGCGGCCACCGAGGCGGCGGTCCAGGCCTTCGTGGTGCAGATGGCCGTGCTGCTCGATCCGGCCAGTGCGCTGATGGCGACGGGGCCGGCAACCGGCGACGCGCCCGAGCCGACGCAGAGTCCTGAACCCGCACCGGCTGCGCCGCAGCCGGTGCCCCCGGCGCCCGAGCCTGAGGCGCTCGCGCAACCGGAGGCGCCTGCCGAGCCCGTGGCCCTTGCGCCGGGCAAGCGCAGCGAAGGCGGCGAGCGGGTGCTGCGGGTCACGGCCGAGCGCCTGAACAGCCTGCTCGACCTGTCCAGCAAGTCGCTGGTCGAAACCCAGCGCCTGAAGCCCTACCTGGCCACCCTGCAGCGCCTCAAGCGCATGCACGGCCAGAGCATTCGCGCCCTCGATACGCTCAAGGCCGAGCTGGACACCGGCGGCCAGCGACCGGAGGTGCAGGAAGCGCTGGCGCAGGCCCAGCGCCTGCTCGGCGAAACCCGCGAGATGCTGCAGCAGCAGGCCGCCGACCTGGACGAGTTCGGCTGGCAGGCCAGCCAGCGCGCGCAACTGCTGTACGACACCGCGCTGGCCTGCCGCATGCGCCCGTTCGCCGACGTGCTCAACGGGCAGAGCCGCATGGTTCGCGACCTGGGGCGGTCGCTGGGCAAGCAGGTGCGCCTGGAGATCGAGGGCGAAAAGACCCAGGTCGACCGTGACGTGCTGGAAAAACTCGAGGCGCCGCTCACCCACCTTCTGCGCAACGCCGTGGACCACGGTATCGAACTGCCCGAGCAACGCCTGCTGGCAGGCAAGCCGGCCGAGGGCCTGATCCGCCTGCGCGCCTCGCACCAGGCCGGCCTGCTGGTACTGGAACTGAGCGATGACGGTGGCGGCGTCGACCTGCAACGCCTGCGCCACAGCATCGTCGAGCGCCAGTTGTCGCCGGCCGACACCGTGGCGCAGATGAGCGAAGCCGAACTGCTGACGTTCCTGTTCCTGCCGGGGTTCAGCCTGCGCGACAAGGTCACCGAGGTTTCCGGGCGCGGCGTGGGGCTCGATGCGGTGCAGCACAGCGTGCGCCAGTTGCGCGGCTTCATCGACCTCAGCCAGCACAGCGGGCAGGGCAGCCGCTTTCACCTGGAGGTGCCGCTGACCCTGTCGGTGGTGCGTAGCCTGGTGGTCGAGGTGGGGGGCGAGGCCTACGCCTTCCCGCTGGCGCATATCGAACGCACCCTGGACCTGCCCGCCGAGGCCATCGTGCAGATCGAGGGGCGCCAGCATTTCTGGCATGAAGGCCGGCACATCGGCCTGGTGGCTGCCTCCCAGTTGCTCAACCGGCCGCCCAGCCAGGCGGCGGAACAGGCCATCAAGGTGGTGGTCATCCGTGAGCGCGACACCCTGTATGGCGTGGCCGTCGAGCGTCTGATCGGCGAGCGCGTGCTGGTGGTGATGCCGCTGGATGCGCGGCTGGGCAAGGTGCAGGACATCTCGGCCGGGGCCCTGCTCGATGACGGCTCGGTGGTGCTGATCGTGGACGTCGAGGACCTGCTGCGCTCGGTCGAGAAGCTGCTCAGCACCGGCCGCCTGGAACGTATCGAGCGCGGCCAGCGCGCCGCCCGCGAAGCGACGCGCAAGCGCGTGCTGGTGGTGGATGACTCGTTGACCGTGCGCGAGTTGCAGCGCAAGCTGCTGACCAACCGCGGTTACGAAGTGGCCGTCGCGGTGGACGGCATGGACGGCTGGAACGCCTTGCGCAGCGAGGATTTCGACCTGCTGATCACCGACATCGACATGCCGCGCATGGACGGCATCGAACTGGTCACCCTGCTGCGCCGCGACAGCCGGTTGCAGTCGTTGCCGGTGATGGTGGTGTCGTACAAGGACCGCGAGGAAGATCGTCGTCGTGGACTGGACGCCGGGGCCGACTACTATTTGGCCAAGGCCAGTTTTCATGATGATGCCTTGCTGGAAGCCGTGGTGGAGCTTATCGGGGGAGCCCAGGGATGAAGATCGCCATCGTCAACGACATGCCCCTGGCCGTGGAAGCCCTGCGCCGGGCATTGGCGTTCGAGCCGCAGCACGAGGTGATCTGGGTGGCCGGCAATGGCGCCGAGGCGGTGCAGCGCTGCGCCGAGCACACCCCCGACCTGATCCTGATGGACCTGATCATGCCGGTCATGGACGGTGTGGAGGCCACGCGCCAGATCATGGCCCGGACCCCTTGCGCCATCGTCATCGTCACGGTCGACCGCCAGCAGAACGTGCACCGCGTGTTCGAGGCCATGGGCCACGGCGCCCTGGACGTGGTCGACACCCCGGCGGTAGGCGCCGGCAACCCGCGTGAGGCGGCCGCGCCGCTGTTGCGCAAGATCCTCAATATCAGCTGGCTGATCGGCCAGCACGGCAGCAACCGCGTGCGGGCAGTGGCAGCCCCGCAACGCCAGGGCGCACAACGCCAGCGCCTGGTGGCGATCGGTTCCTCGGCCGGTGGCCCGGCGGCGCTTGAGGTGCTGCTCAAGAGCCTGGAGCAGGATTTCAACGCGGCCATCGTGCTGGTCCAGCACGTCGACCAGGTGTTCGCCGCCGGCATGGCCGAGTGGCTGAGCAGCGCCTCCGGCCTGCCGGTACGCCTGGCCCGCGAGGGCGAAGCACCCCAGCCCGGGCAGGTGCTGCTGGCCGGCACCAACCACCATATCCGTCTGTTGAAGGACGGCACCCTGGCCTACACCGCCGAACCGGTCAACGCGATCTACCGCCCTTCGATCGATGTGTTCTTCGAGAGCGTGGCGCGCTTCTGGCAGGGCGATGCGGTGGGCGTACTGCTGACCGGCATGGGCCGCGATGGCGCACAGGGGCTCAAGCTGATGCGCGAGCAGGGCTTTCTGACCATCGCCCAGGACCAGCAGAGCAGTGCGGTCTACGGCATGCCCAAGGCGGCTGCGGCCATCGATGCCGCCGTCGAGATACGTGCGCTGGAGCGCATTGCGCCGCGCCTGATGGAGATTTTTTCGAAATGACGATGTGTAATGAACCAAACCGGTCGTTCGCCAGGGAGCAGGGCGCGCATGAATGATCTACCGCTCGTGGGGTTCCCGACCACCAATGAAAACTCGGCGATGGTGCTGCTGGTCGACGACCAGGCGATGATCGGCGAAGCCGTGCGTCGCGGCCTGGCCAACGAGGCCAACATCGACTTTCACTTCTGCGCCGACCCGCATCAGGCCGTCGCGCAGGCGATCCGGATCAAGCCCACGGTGATCCTGCAGGACCTGGTCATGCCCGGCCTTGATGGCCTGAGCCTGGTGCGCGAGTACCGCAGCAATCCGGCCACCCAGGACATCCCGATCATCGTGCTGTCGTCCAAGGAAGACGCGCTGGTCAAGAGCGCCGCGTTCGCCGCCGGGGCCAACGACTACCTGGTCAAGCTGCCCGACAACATCGAGCTGGTCGCGCGCATCCTGTACCACTCGCGCTCCTACCTCACCCTGCTGCAGCGTGACGAAGCCTACCGGGCGCTGCGGGTCAGCCAGCAGCAGTTGCTGGACACCAACCTGGTGCTGCAGCGGCTGATGAACTCCGACGGCCTGACGGGGCTGTCCAACCGCCGGCATTTCGACGAGTACCTGGAACTGGAATGGCGCCGGGCCATGCGTGACCAGTCGCAGCTGTCGTTGCTGATGATCGACGTCGACTATTTCAAGGCCTTCAACGACTCGTTCGGCCACCTGGCCGGGGACGAGGCGCTGCGCCAGGTGGCCGAGGCGATTCGTGCCTCGTGCAGCCGCCCCAGCGACCTGCCGGCACGCTACGGTGGCGAGGAATTCGCCCTGGTGCTGCCCAACACTTCGCCGGGCGGGGCGCGGCTGGTGGCCGAGAAGCTGCGCCAGACCGTGGTGGGCCTGGCCATCTCGCACAACATGCCGCAGGCGGGCAGCGTGCTGACCATCAGCATCGGCCTGGCCACCCACACGCCGGCAGTCGGCAGCCATTGCCGACAGTTGATCTCGGCGGCGGACAAGGGCCTGTACCAGGCCAAGAATGGCGGGCGCAACCAGGTCGGGGTGGCCTGACAGACCGCCATCGCGGGTCAAGCCCGCTCCCACGGGCATCGTGCTGCCCTTGTGGGGCGGCTTGACGCGATCAGGCGCCGGCTTCTCCAAAGGCCGCCCGACGGGCTGCCGCGCACCTGCAGACTCGTTTATACTCTCCGGCTTTTCACAGAATACGCACGAGAGCTGCCCGCCCATGGAAATCCAACCGATCCTGAACACCATCAAGGACCTGACCGAGCGCTCCGAATCCATTCGGGGGTATCTTTGACTACGATCACAAGCATGACCGCCTGATCGAAGTCAACCGCGAGCTCGAAGACCCGAACGTCTGGAACAAGCCCGAGTACGCCCAGGAACTGGGCCGCGAACGCGCCATGCTGGCGCAGATCGTCGACACCCTGGACGAACTGTCCGGCGGCCTGGTCGACGCCCGCGAGCTGCTCGACATGGCCGTCGAGGAGAACGACGAAGGCGCCGTCAATGACGTCGTCGAAGTGCTCCAGGGCCTGGAAGACTCCCTGGCCCAGCTCGAATTCCGTCGCATGTTCAGCGGCGAGATGGACATGAACAACGCCTACCTGGACATCCAGGCCGGTTCCGGCGGCACCGAGGCCCAGGACTGGGCCAACATCCTGCTGCGCATGTACCTGCGCTGGGCGTCCAAGCGTGGTTTTGACGCCACCATCATGGAACTGTCCGAAGGCGACGTGGCCGGCATCAAGGGCGCCACCGTGCACATCAAGGGCGAGTACGCCTTTGGCTGGCTGCGCACCGAGATCGGTGTGCACCGTCTGGTGCGCAAGAGCCCGTTCGACTCCGGCGCACGCCGCCATACTTCGTTCTCGGCGGTGTTCGTGTCCCCCGAGATCGACGACAAGGTCGAAATCGAGATCAACCCGTCCGACCTGCGTATCGACACCTACCGCTCCTCGGGTGCCGGCGGCCAGCACGTGAACACCACCGACTCGGCGGTGCGTATCACCCACGTGCCGACCAACACCGTGGTCAGCTGCCAGAACGAACGTTCCCAGCACGCCAACAAGGACACCGCCATGAAGATGCTGCGGGCCAAGTTGTACGAGCTGGAGATGCAGAAGCGCAACGCCGCGTCGCAGGCCCTGGAAGACAGCAAGTCGGACATCGGCTGGGGTCACCAGATCCGTTCGTACGTGCTCGACGCCTCGCGGATCAAGGATCTGCGCACCAACGTCGAACGCAGCGACTGCGACAAGGTGCTCGACGGCGATATCGACGAGTACCTGGAAGCCAGCCTCAAGCAGGGGCTGTAAGTTTCGCGACCCGCTACAAGACCCTCGCCTGCGGGCGGGGGCAATGAACCCCTGATGGAAAATGTGACCACATGAGCGACCTCAAACTCGACCCGCAAGACCTGCAACAGGAAGAAAACACCCTGATTGCCCTGCGCAAGGAAAAGCTTGCCGCAGAGCGCGCCAAGGGCAACGCCTTCCCCAACGACTTCCGCCGTGACAGCTACTGCAACGACCTGCAGAAACAGTATGTCGACAAGACCAAGGAAGAGCTGGAAGCTGCAGCGATCCCGGTCAAGGTTGCCGGTCGCATCATGCTCAACCGTGGCTCGTTCATGGTGATTCAGGACATGACCGGGCGCATCCAGGTCTACGTCAACCGCAAGACCCTGCCCGAGGAAACCCTGGCAGCGGTCAAGACCTGGGACCTGGGCGACATCATCAGCGCCGAAGGCACCCTGGCCCGTTCGGGCAAGGGCGACCTGTACGTCGAGATGACCAACGTGCGCCTGCTGACCAAGTCGCTGCGCCCGCTGCCGGACAAGCACCACGGCCTGACCGACACCGAGCAGCGCTATCGCCAGCGCTACGTCGACCTGATGGTCAACGAGGAAACCCGCCACACCTTCCGTGTGCGCTCGCAGGTCATCAACCATATTCGCAACTTCCTCATCCAGCGCGACTTCCTGGAAGTGGAAACGCCGATGCTGCAGACCATCCCCGGTGGCGCTGCGGCCAAGCCGTTCGAAACCCACCACAACGCGCTGGACATGCCGATGTTCCTGCGCATCGCGCCGGAGCTGTACCTCAAGCGTCTGGTGGTCGGTGGTTTCGAGAAGGTCTTCGAGATCAACCGCAACTTCCGTAACGAAGGCGTCTCGACCCGGCACAACCCCGAGTTCACCATGCTCGAGTTCTACCAGGCCTACGCCGACTACGAAGACAACATGGACCTCACCGAAGAGCTGTTCCGCGAGCTGGCGCAGCTGGTGCTGGGCAGCACCGACGTGCCGTACGGCGACAAGGTGTTCCACTTCGGCGAGCCGTTCGTGCGCCTGTCGGTGTTCGACTCGATCCTCAAGTACAACCCCGAGCTGACCGCCGACGACCTCAACGACATCGACAAGGCCCGCGCCATCGCCAAGCAGGCCGGCGCCAAGGTGCTGGGCTTCGAAGGCCTGGGCAAGCTGCAGGTGATGATTTTCGAAGAGCTGGTCGAGCACAAGCTGGAGCAGCCGCACTTCATCACCCAGTACCCGTTCGAAGTGTCGCCGCTGGCCCGTCGCAATGACCAGAACCCGAACGTCACCGACCGCTTCGAACTGTTCATCGGCGGCCGCGAGATCGCCAACGCCTACTCCGAGCTCAACGATGCCGAGGACCAGGCCGAGCGCTTCATGGCCCAGGTGGCCGACAAGGACGCCGGCGACGACGAGGCCATGCACTACGATGCCGACTTCGTGCGCGCCCTGGAGTACGGCATGCCGCCCACTGCCGGTGAGGGCATCGGTATCGACCGCCTGGTGATGCTGCTGACCAACTCGCCGTCGATCCGCGACGTGATCCTGTTCCCGCACATGCGCCCGCAGGCCTGAGTGTCTTGAACAAGCCGCCTCTAGGGGCGGCTTTTTCATGTCTGCGACAAGCTGATCGATCAGTCAGCATTCAACGAGGTAGACCCCAGTGACGACTGCAATGGCTCAACAAGGTGCTGCTGGTGTGGCCACAGCGGTAGCCGAAAGTGTTCAGTACCAGGGGCGCAAGGCCAGCCGCCAGGGCAGCGAGCAGCGCCGTCAGCAGATCCTCGACGCGGCCATGCGCATCATCGTGCGTGATGGCGTGCGCGGCGTGCGCCACCGTGCGGTGGCCGCCGAGGCCGGTGTGCCGCTGTCGGCCACCACCTATTATTTCAAGGACATCGAAGACCTGCTCACCGACACCTTCGCCCAGTATGTCGAACGCAGCGCGGCCTACATGGCCAAGCTGTGGGAAAACACCGAGGTGCTGTTGCGCCAACTGATTGCCAAGGGCGACGGCAGCCCCGGCGCCCGCGCGCAGCTGGCCGACGAAGTGGCGAAGATGGGCGCCGAGTACGTGCAGCGCCAGTTGCACAACCGCCGCGACTTCCTGATGGCCGAGCAGGCGTTTCGCCAGGAAGCGCTGCTGTGCCCGCGGCTGGCCGAACTGGTGCGCCTGCATGCGCAGATCCTGCTGCGCGGCACCTGCCAGCTGTTGCAGGTGGTGGGTTCGCGCCAGCCACAGCAAGATGCCATAGTGTTGACGGCCATCATCGAGCAGATGGAATATCAGGGCCTGCTCGATGCTGCACAACCCCAGGCCGAAGCGCAGATGCTCGCTATCCTTACCCGATACCTGCATCTGGTGCTGGCATCGGCCTGAGGCTCTACCTAATTCAAGGAGTATCGGATGAAAGCCTGGCGTGTGCTGTTGGCCCTGTCGTTTGTGCTGTTGAGTGGTTGCCTGGTGACGTTCAACGAGCCGATCCCGACCAACCAGCCGGCGCCCAAGGCCCTGCTCGGCAAATGGACCAGCAAGGACGCCTGGGGCGAGCCGCTGACGTTGCAGATCAGCCGCAGGGGCGACAACGCCTACAAGGCGGTGGCCACCGCCAAGGGCAAGAAGCCTGAAACCTACGCCTTCACCGTGGCCCGCCATGGCAACCGCTGGTACCTCTCGGCCGGCGTGCCCAAGCGTATGGGGGGCAACTTCCTGATCGGCGGCTTCGAGGTGATCGACAACAAGCAACTGGTGATCTACAACCTGGATGTCGAGCAGATCAACCAGGCCCTGAAGAACAAGGAACTGAGCGGTCGCGCCATCGAGATACCGGAGGAAAACGGCCAGGGCGTGCTTATCGACAGCCCGGCGGCGCGGGTGCTGGCCTACCTGGACGACCCGGCCAACTCCGACCTGTTCATCGAAGTCGCACGTTTTCAGCGGGCCGGCAAGTAGGCTGGCCAACACAAGGAGTTTCGGGTGGACGAGTACCAGCAGACGATACGCACCCTGTCTGATCGCATTGTCCTGGCGCAAACCCCCATTCGCGTACTCGATGCGGTGAAATGGGACGACAGCATTCGCCAGGGTTTCCTCAAGGCCAAGGGCCGGGAAATGCCGGCCGTGGACCGCGCCTACTACCAGGGCAGGCCCTTGTCGTTCGACTCCAGCGCGGTGAAGCTCGAGTTCCAGAACATCGAGCGCGACATCACCCGCCAGCTCGGCCAGTTCAACCCGGTCGGGCAGATCATGCGGCGCATGTGCAAGGAATACCGCATGGTGGTGCGCATGCTCGAGGCGCGCGGCACCGAAGACTTCGGCCTGATTTCCCAGGAGCTTTACGGCGCCGCCTCCGACGCCTTCCATGCCGGCGACCCGACCCTGGCCGACCTGGGCCTGATGCTCTCGGACTACCTGAACAACATCGACGGGCGCGGCGACCTCAAGGACGAACCCAAGGACCTCACCGCCAAGCAGGCCGTGGAGCTGCTCCAGGGCCGCCTGAACAAGGTGTTCGGCGAGGCCGAGGAAACCATCCGCGTGTTCGAGTCCGACGGTATCGTCGCCGACGCGGCGGCGGGCGCCGACTATATCAAGATCCGCAGCGACGCGATGTTCAACAGCCGCGACGTGCGCGCGCTGGAGGTGCATGAAGGGCTGGTGCACGTGGGCACCACGCTCAACGGCCTCAACCAGCCGATCTGCACCTTCCTGGCCAAGGGCCCGCCCTCGTCGACGGTGACCCAGGAAGGCCTGGCGATCCTGATGGAAGTGATCGCCTTTGCCTCCTACCCCAGCCGCCTGCGCAAGCTCACCAACCGCACCCGCGCCATCCACATGGTCGAGGAGGGGGCGGACTTCATGCAGGTGTACGAGTTCTTCCGTGCCCAGGGGTTTGAAATGGCCGAAAGCTATGGCAATGCCAGCCGCGTGTTCCGCGGCTCGGTGCCCAATGGCCTGCCATTCACCAAGGACTTGTCCTACCTCAAGGGCTTCATCATGGTTTACAACTACATTCAGTTGGCCGTGCGCAAGGGCAAGCTGGAGCAGATTCCGTTGCTGTTCTGCGGCAAGACCACCCTGGAAGACATGCGCACCCTGCGCCAACTGGTCGATGAAGGCCTGGTGGAGCCACCCAAGTACCTGCCCGAGCAGTTCCGCGACCTGAACGCGCTGTCGGCCTGGATGTGTTTTTCCAACTTCCTCAACCACCTGAGCCTGGACCGGATTGAAGCCGATTATTCAAACATTCTCTGAGCACTGGCGGGTCGGCCTGCTGGCCGCGCTGCTGAGCCTGGCCGGCTGCAGTTCACTGTTGTTCTACCCCGAGCGTGGCCTGCCGTTCACGCCCGAGAAGGCCGGGCTGGCCTACCGCGACGTGAGCCTGACCACCGAGGACGGCACGCGTCTGCACGGCTGGTGGTTGCCGGCCAAGGCCGGGGTGCCGGTCAAGGGCACGGTACTGCACCTGCATGGCAATGGCGGCAACCTGGCCTGGCATCTGGGCGCCAGCTGGTGGCTGCCCGAGCAGGGCTACCAGGTGCTGCTGGTGGACTACCGGGGGTACGGGGTGTCCCAGGGCGAACCGACCCTGCCGGCGGTGTACCAGGACATCGCCGCGGCGCTGGACTGGCTGCAGCAGGCCCCCGAAGTGCAGGGCAAGCCGCTGGTGCTGCTGGGGCAGAGCCTGGGCGGGGCGATGGGCATTCACTACCTGGCGCAGCATCCCGAGCAGCGCCAGCGCTTCAAGGCCCTGGTGTTCGACGGGGTGCCGGCCAGCTACCGCAAGGTGGGCCAGTTTGCCCTGAGCACTTCCTGGCTGACCTGGCCGTTCCAGGTGCCGTTGTCGTGGCTGGTACCCGATGGCGACAGCGCCATCGGGTCGATCGACCAGTTGAGCTCGCCGCCCAAGCTGTTCTTCCACAGCATCGACGACCCGATCGTGCCGTTGGCCAACGGCCTGGCGCTGTACCGCGCCGCGCCGCCACCGCGGGTTCTGCAACTGACCCGTGGCGGGCATGTGCAGACCTTCGCCGACAAGACCTGGCGCCAGGTGATGCTGCGTTTTCTGGATGACCCCGAGCATTTCAACGGGCTGCGGCGCTTGGCCGAAGTCCCCAATTACCCTGACGAGAAGTCGCAATGAGTGAAGAACGCAACGCCATCCCGCTGATCATTACCGGTATCTGCAGCATCATCGGTACGGTGGGCGTGCTCTGGTACTACGGCTACCTGCATTTCGCCAAGCCCCAGGATGCACTGTTGCTGGCCGACTACACCATGCTCAAGACGGTGCCGGGGGAGGACTACAAGATCTCGCTCAAGCCGGCGGCGCAGGTGGCGCAGTGCATCGATGGCGTGCTGGTGCTGTTCGACACCGAACAGAAGGGCCTGACCGGCGTGCTGGTGGACAACCGCAAGCAGGCGGTGCGCTGCATGGGGCAGGAGACGCCCCAGCAGGTCCAGCAGTAAGCGGTACCCGGTACGCCGCGTGAACACCTGCGGCGTACCGGGCACGCGTCAGCTACGTGACGAAGGGCCCGGGCGCGGCTCGCGCAGAATGGTCCTGGTCAGTTCCATGCGGGCCTGTTCGACCCGTTTCATCAAGGCCTGGTAGGCCGCGCGGTATTCGCTGCTGTTGAGCGACAGCATGTCCGGCAGCGCTTCGTGCAGGCCCAGCCGACCACTCAGGTGCAGGATGTCGCGCAGGCGCGCCTGTTCATCCTCGCTCAAGGGCGGCGGCAGTTCTTCGTTGCTGACGGCGTCCAGGTATTCGCTGATTCGATCCCGCCAGCGGTTGACCTGCTCCAGTTGCGGTGACGCGGCAAAATCCAGGTAGCGCTGCCAGTAGGCCTGCCCATAGAGGTAGTCGGGCAACTGGCTCATCTGGGAGCGCAACACGGCCTCGCAGGCTTCATCGAGCATGGCCGGGGTAACCCAGCGGGTGTAGCCGGTGAAGGCCTGGGTGGCCGGCTGGTCGCGCAGCCCCAGGCGCGTGGTCAACGCGATCCTGAAGTGCAGTTCGATTTCGCTGTAGTCGATCTGGTGCCCTAGCCGTTCCCAGCCCGGCAGGTTGGCGCTGACATGCTCGCGCAGGCGCAGTGCGCGCCAATGGCTGATCGCCATGTCGATCAGTTCGCCCTCGGCTGCCGCATCGCCCACGCTCGCCAGCGCCAGGTCGGCGTGCAGCAGGTTTTCCAGTTGCGAGAACACCACTGCATCGCGGTCAATGCAACTCACCGCCTCGAGCGCCACCTCATACAGGGTTCTGCGCAGGTCCTGGCCGAAAGCACCCCGGATCAATGCCTGGATTCGCGTGCGCATTGCCGTGTGCCTTGGCGGCAAGGCGTGCAGACGGTCCTGGCGCAGCAGCAAGGCGAAGAACTCGATCACCGCCGAGCCGTTGTCTTCGAGCAATTGCCGGGCCCGTGCCTGATCGTCAGCGGACATGCCTTCGAACAGGCGCGGTGCGTCGCGCAGTGCCGTGGCGTGGCGCACCGAGGCCGGTTCGACGTCGGTGGAGCCCTGCGAGTCGGAGCTGGCGCTGGATGCATCGGAGTCCTGCAGCGTGTTGCCCGTGGCGATCATGTCGTCCTCGAACCGCTGGCGCTGTGATTCGGGCAGGTACTCGTATGCCATGCGCAGGCCGCGTACAAGGCCGGCCCCTTCGGGCACGCTGGCAATGGCCAGCCCGCGCAGGTCGGCGCTGTGCACCCGGGGCAGTCGCTCAAGGCCCGTGGGCCACTGGTCGATGGGCGAGGCCAGGTACGACAGGTCGAGCTCTTCCAGGGCCTGCAGGCGGGTCACGTCCGGCATGCGTGAAAGCGGGTTGGCGGACAGGTCGAGGCTGACCAGGCGCTGCAGGCCACCCAGATCGATGATGTCCTGTTCGCTCAAGCTGATGAGGTTCTGCGCCAGGTTCAGGGTGTGCAGGTGCGTTGCCTGCTGCAGTGCGGCGAAAACGCCCTGTTCGAAGCGCGCGCTCGAGCCCTGCAGGGTCAGAATGCGCAGCGAGTCGCGGGTCAGCAGACGGGTCATGTGCTGGGCCGTCCAGCTGAAGTCGGGCACGTCGATGTCATTCAGGATCAGGGTCTGCAAGCCGCTCAGGGTGCCCAGTTCGGCCAGGCGGGTCGGGGTCAGCCGGGTACGTGACAGGTTCAGGTGGCTGAGCCGGTGCAGGTTCTCCAGACCTTGCGGCAGCTCGGTCAGGGGCAGGTTGACCAGTTCCAGCCTGTGCAGGTTCGGAAAGCGCTGCACGAAAGCTGCCAGGCCGTCGATGCGCGGTGTATCCAGGACCCTCAGCGCCACCACTGCCGGCAACGTCACCGACAACGGTGGCAACGCCTGCTGGCTGTCGATGCGAACCTCGTCCCGCCGGCGAAGAATGCGGCATTCCCAGGCCCGCACCAGCTGCTGCGCCACCTCTGTGCGCTCGGCGCGGGCAGTGGCATCGGCACTTTGCTCGACCCACCGGTCCAGGCTGCCATCGAGTTGCAGGCGCTCCTGTTCCAGCTGCGTCACGTGCGCGCCGATGGGCTGGTTCTGGCTGAGCAGGTGGGCGATGTAGGCATTGACGTAGCGGCGCGCAATGGGCAGCCGATGGTGGCTGATCAGGCGTTCGAGGCGGGTATGCAGTGGTTCGCGGTTGAACATGTTCTGCTCGCCACGACTGGGGCTGCGTTGGGCCGGGGCATTGGCGGTGGTGGTCAACCAGCTTCTTTGCACCGGCAGGCCCAGCAGCAGGCGGGCGCGGGTGGGGCGCGCCAGCGCCATCTCCATCAGGCGCTGGTGCAGGCGCTGCGGCTCGTTGAGTCCGAAGCCCAGGCGGGCGCTGCGCGACTCGCCCAGTGCATGCAGCAATGCGCGGTAGAACCCGAACTCGCTGGTGTCCTGGGCCAGCAGCACCTGGGTCGCGCTGATTGCGTGCCAGCCCTCGTCTTCATCCAGGTACACCGAGGTGGTATCGACGTCGGTCTGGCCCAGCGCTGCAAGCGGGGTGCCGAACCGTGCGCCACTGCGCAGCAGCAGCGCGGTACCGGCCGGCCAGTGGTCCAGGTGTTCGAGCAGGCGCACGGCCAGGATGAAGGTGTCCTGGTTGATCGAGGCCGGCTGGGTAAAGCCCTCCAGGGCATTGCTCAGGCGCGCGTCATGGTCGAGGGCACGCGCCTGCTCGGCCACGTCCAGAGGCAGGGGCAGCGGCGGGGTCGCCTGCAGCGAGGCATAGATGCGCTGGCGGTTTTCGTCCAGCAGTCGTTGCGCGACACTCAGTGGCAGGTTCGGATAGCGTTGCTGGAGCTCCAGCACCGCATGATCGGTATCCAGTTGTGCCAGTTCGAAGCGGTGCAAGGCGATCGCCCGATTGAGCCGTGGTGACCAGGCATCGTACAGGTCGGCCGGCGGCGGGTTGCAGCCAGTGGTGCAGGGGGTGGCGGTGTCGCCGGGGGTAGGGGTCGAATCGCCGCTGCGACGGGTTCGCCTCGATGCCGGTTCCTTGCCCAGATAGACGGCCACGGCCCGGTAGAAGGCCTGCAGCTGGGGCACATCATCGATTTCGGGTACCGCCAGCCCCTGGGCGATCAGGACCATGCTGCGCGCTACCTGGTCCTGAATGCGTGCCCGCTGCAGCACATGCGCCAGCAGCGCGGGCGCGGGTCGGTCGCGCAGGTACATCTGGCGCAGGCTGGAATTGTCAGCCCCGCTGACGCGCCCCAGCTCCAGCAGGCGCGCATCGTCGAAGCCGGCCGCGAGCGGCCCCATACGACGCAGCAGCGACAGGCGTTCCCAGCGCTGGGGCTGCTCGTGGCGATGGTGCCAGGCTCCGGCACCGTTGTGGTACAGAGGCGGGCAGTAGGCATTCTTGTCGGTGGGGTGGCGTATCTGCCAGTGGCCCTCGGGGGCCTGCTCCACCCGGTAGAACGCCTGGTTGATCATGATCGCCTTGTGCGCGCCCTGGGTGTAGAGCCCCATGGCATCCGGTTGCCCGGTCGGGGAGCTGGCGGCGTCAAGGCGGTAACTGCTCAGGTCGGGTAGCCAGCGCCGATAGTCGGCGGGTGCCGGCTTGATCACACGCAGCGGTGTGACCCACTGCGAAGGTGCCTGGCCTTCGTCTTCCTCGGTGCAGCACAGGCCCGCGCCGGCGCCGATCAGCAGATGCGCTTCGAGAGCGCTGGCGAACGGGGTGCACAGGGTGTTCAGGCTGTCGGCCTGCTGCGGTGTGGTCGGGATCAGCAGGCGCGCATCGTCGAGCAGGCGCTCGATCATGTGCTTCTGCACGAACCAGCGCAGCCCCTGGTCCAGGGCGCTGGTGTCCATCGGCAGGTCCAGCATCGCGTCGCTGGCCTGCCAGCTGCTCACCACCCGCTGCTGGTGACGCAGGGGGATGAAGCGCAGAAAGTACTGCTGGAAGGCGGTGCTCGCCAGCGCGCCACGCAGGTTGGAAAAGAAGTGCGTGCGCGAGGGGTACTGCTTCAGCGGGTGCTGCGGGTGGCCCGGCATGTACGCGACGCACGGGGCATCGTCCACCGGCGGGCCGAGCAGAAGGATGCCGGGCACCAGCAGGTCGTCGAACAGCCTGAGCGATGCGCACACCGTTACATCCGGGCCGAAGTACGGGCCCTGTTGCGGGAACTCCACCGAACCGTCCGGATAGGCGCCGATGATCCACTCGAGCAGTTGCCTGCCTTGCCTGCCCAGGTGGCCCCGGATGTGCGCGATGCTGTATTCCTCGCGCAGGGTCGCCAGGTAGGCATCCTGCTTGGCGTCAAGCAGCGTACGGCGCTGGAGCATGGCCTGCAGGTAGGTCAGGTAGACCTCGTCCAGGCTCCTGCGCTGCTGCACGCGATGGAACACCTGTGCGGTGACGGTGGCGAAGTCCTTTGCAGACAGGTCCAGAAGGTTGTAGGTGTACAGGCTCTGAACCTGCGCGAATGCCTGCGTTGCCCGCCGTCGGGCCAGCCGGCCCAGTACCTGGTACTGGTGCAGCTGGCGTCGTTGCTCGGGGCTGGCCTGCTGCAGCCAGGCCGGTTGCTCCTGGGTTTCAAGCGGCGAGAACAGGGTATCGAATTGACGCACCCGCGCGTCGGTGTTGGAAGTGGGCATGGTGCACAGTCCTTGTGGTGGGGGAATGTGGCATTGATCCAGACGCCCGGCAGGTGGCGGTGGTAGTTATTTGCGCAAGGGGCAGGCAAAAAAAATCCCGCCCTGTGACAGGCGGGATTCTGCGGGTTGCTCAGCCTGTCAGTAGGCTTTGCTTACCGAGCGTGGCGCTACCGGCTGGTTGTCGTTGGAGATGGTGACCTCCACGCGACGGTTCTGCGCACGGCCCGAGTTGCTGGAGTTGTCAGCCACTGGGAATTCCTTGCCGTAGCCCTGGGCCACGATGCGCGATGGGTCTACGCCGGCACGTACCAGTGCGGTGCGAACCGCGTTGGCGCGACGCTCGGACAGCGACTGGTTGTAGCTGGCAGAGCCCTTGCTGTCGGTGTAGCCCTCGACGATCACCTTGCGGTCAGGGTTTTCCTGAAGGAACTGCGCCAGGGTGGTGATGTTCGGCAGGGCGCTGCTTTTCAGGTTGGCCTTGTCGAAGTCGAACAGCACGTCGCCGAAGGTCACCAGGGTGCCGCGTTCGGTCTGCTTGGCGTTGAGGCTGTTCTGCAACTGCTTGATTTGCGCATCACGGGCATCCAGGCGAGCCTGGGCGCGTTTGGCGGCAGCGCTTTTCAGGTTGTTTTCGGCGTCACGCAGGGCGATGGTCTGCTTGGCCACTTCCACGCGCTGGTTGGTCAGGTAGGCGAGCTGGTCGACTTTCTTCTCGTCTTCCTTGTTCATGTAGGCCTGGTCGGCCTTGTTCAGCCAGTCTTGCGCGTCCTTGGTTTCCAGCGCCGCGACCTTGCTCGCCTGCGGATTGCTCTGCAGGGCGGAGAAGTTGGTGCGGGCGGATTCCAGGTTCGGGTTAGGCGGCGTGGAGCAGGCAGCCAGACCAACGCTCAAGGCCAGAAGGGCGGGGATCATCACGTGTTTACGCATAGTGGGTCATCCTTTATCGATTACGAATGCATGGGTCGGTGAGGCGAGCGGCTTACTGCACGCTGCGCATGCCTTCCTCACGCAGGTCCTGCACGCCCTGGTTGGCGTCCTGCACCGCTTTTTCGGCCTTGGCCGCCTGGGCTTTGCGCTCGGCGACGCGAGCGTCCCATTCGGCCTGTTCGGCCAGGCGCTTGGCCTCGTCGTACTTCTTGTCATGCATGGCGATTTCAGCTTGTTTGAGCTTGTCCTGAGCCGCCTTCATTTCCACCGCCGCGAACTCGGTACCGCCCGCGCTGACGGCGGAGTTCACCGCTGACTGCGTTACGGCGTACTGCTCGGTTGGCGGATTGCCTGCGCAGCCGGCCAGAACCAGGCTGCTGCCCAATGCCAGCGCAGCCAGCTTGAGCCCGCGCAGTTGGGTGAAGGAGGTTTTTTCGGTGCGGGTCTTCATGGTGGTCAACTCCATTGGATCACTCCTGATGAACAACGAATTCCGTAACAATCCATCGGCATGGCCCGTCAGCCTGGGGAACACGATATGCCCGTAGCTTAGGGGTTTTGCCGTAATGGCTATTGGCTGTGACCGAAGCGTTTTTTGAATAGTTCAGAAAAAAGTCTCGCCTTATCGTGTTTTTATCTGACTGATCGGTCAGTAGGTTTTCGGGGGAACTTTGCAGCGCGTGCGTAGTACGCGTGCCTGTATGGGTATAGACGGGGTTTGTGGTTCGGGCCATCAAAGGGCCTTGAATGCGGGGTTCTCGAGGCGGCTGCACGGCCCGTTGCAGAGGCCTGCGGGCTGTGGCGCTCCACAGCGCAGCCCGCAGTCGGCCAGCGGATCACTAGTGCGCCGGCCCGTCCTTGCGCTCACTCATGTCGCGCAGGTAACGGCGTGACAACGCCAGAAACCGAGGGGTGGGGCCGACGTCTTCGTAGAGCGGATTGTCTTCCTCGTCGGTGGCGATCACCTGCTGGCCCTTCACATACGGAAAGCTCGCCTCAAGCTCCTCCAGCGCCGCGCCGAGCAATTCGCCCAGCAACTCTTCGGGCCGGCGCTTGGGGTACATTTCGCTCAGCGCCGCCAGGCGCGCCGCCGCTTCGACGTCCAGGTGCAGGACGTGGCCGGTGGCGCTCAACGGGCCCTTGGCGCTGTGTTCCCAATGCTCGGCTAAATCACGGATCTTCATGGTGGCCTCCCACAGGTGGATGTGTTCGTTAGAGCATCGCCACCGCACATAGTTTGGTTGCATCGCCCACCCGGCTTGAAAGCCCAACCTCGACGGGGCACTCTGGACCCAGAGCTGTTTTCCCAGGATGCGGAGGCAAGGCTGATGACCGATATCGATGTGCGCTTGCGAGAAGATGTTCACCTGTTGGGCGAGTTGTTGGGCGACACCGTGCGCGAGCAGTACGGCGAAGCCTTTCTGCAGAAGATCGAAGACATACGTCGCAGCGCCAAGGCCGACCGCAGCGGCAGTGCCGAGCAGCTGAGTTCGACCCTGAACGACCTTGCCGAAGACGAACTGCTGCCGGTGGCGCGGGCCTTCAACCAGTTCCTCAACCTGGCCAACATCGCCGAGCAGTACCAGCTGATTCGCCGTCGTGATGCCGACCAGCCCGCGCCGTTCGAGTCGCGCGTGCTGCCCGAGCTGCTGGCCCGGCTCAAGGCCGCCGGGCACAGCGACGACGCCCTGGCTCGCCAGTTGGGCAAGCTCAGCATCGAACTGGTGCTGACCGCCCACCCGACCGAAGTCGCGCGCCGTACGCTGATCCAGAAGTACGACGCCATCGCCGCGCAACTGGCCGCCCAGGACCACCGCGACCTGACCCCCGCCGAACGCGACCAGGTGCGCCAGCGTCTGCAACGGCTGATCGCCGAGGCCTGGCACACCGAAGAGATCCGCCGTACCCGGCCGACCCCGGTGGACGAAGCCAAATGGGGCTTCGCGGTGATCGAGCACTCGCTCTGGCACGCCATCCCGCATCACCTGCGCAAGGCTGACAAGGCGCTGCACGAGGCCACCGGCCTGCGCCTGCCGCTGGAGGCTGCGCCGATCCGCTTCGCCTCGTGGATGGGCGGCGACCGTGACGGCAACCCCAATGTCACTGCCAAGGTCACCCGCGAAGTACTGCTGCTGGCGCGCTGGATGGCCGCCGACCTGTTTTTGCGCGACATCGATTCGTTGGCCGCCGAACTTTCGATGCAGCAGGCCAGCGAGGCGTTGCGTGCCAAGGTCGGTGATTCGGCCGAGCCTTACCGCACCCTGCTCAAGCAACTGCGTGATCGCCTGCGGGTGACGCGGGCCTGGGCCCAGAGCTCGCTGGCCAGCCCGCAGCCGGCCCCCGCCGAGGTGCTGCACGACAACCGCGACCTGTTCGAGCCGCTGCTGCTGTGCTTCGAATCGCTGCACGCGTGCGGCATGGGCGTGATCGCCGATGGCCCGCTGCTCGACTGCCTGCGCAGGGCCGTTACCTTCGGGCTGTTTCTGGTGCGCCTGGACGTGCGCCAGGACGCCGCCCGGCACGCCGACGCACTCAGCGAGATCACCGAGTACCTGGGCCTGGGGCGCTACGCCGACTGGGATGAAGACGCGCGTATCCGTTTCCTGCAGCAGGAGCTGAGCAACCGCCGGCCGCTGCTGCCTGGCGACTTCAAGCCCCAGGCCGATACCGCCGAGGTGCTCGCCACCTGCCGCGAGGTGGCCGCCGCACCTGCCGCTTCGCTGGGCTCCTACGTGATCTCGATGGCCGGCGCCGCTTCCGACGTGCTGGCTGTGCAACTGCTGCTCAAGGAAGCCGGCGTGCGCCGGCCGATGCGCGTGGTGCCGCTGTTCGAAACCCTGGCCGACCTGGACAACGCCGGCCCGGTGATGGAACGCCTGCTCGGCCTGCCGGGCTATCGCGCCAGCCTGCACGGGCCGCAGGAGGTGATGATCGGCTATTCCGATTCGGCCAAGGATGCCGGCACCACCGCGGCGGCCTGGGCGCAGTATCGTGCCCAGGAAACCCTGGTGCGCATCTGCCGTGAAGAACAGGTCGAACTGCTGCTGTTCCACGGTCGCGGCGGCACCGTGGGGCGTGGTGGCGGCCCGGCGCATGCGGCGATCCTGTCGCAGCCGCCGGGCTCGGTGGCGGGGCGCTTCCGTACCACCGAGCAGGGCGAGATGATCCGCTTCAAGTTCGGCCTGCCGGACATCGCCGAGCAGAACCTCAACCTGTACCTGGCTGCGGTGCTGGAGGCGACCCTGCTGCCGCCACCGCCGCCGCAACCGGCCTGGCGCGAACTGATGGACCAGCTGGCCGCCGACGGCGTGAAGGCCTACCGTGGCGTGGTGCGCGACAACCCCGAGTTCGTCGAGTACTTCCGTCAGTCCACCCCGGAACAGGAACTCGGCCGCCTGCCACTGGGCAGTCGCCCGGCCAAGCGGCGCGCGGGCGGCATCGAGAGCCTGCGGGCGATCCCGTGGATCTTCGGCTGGACCCAGACGCGCCTGATGCTGCCCGCCTGGCTGGGCTGGGAGGCGGCGCTGAACAACGCGCTGGCCCGTGGCCAGGGCGAACTGCTGGCCGAGATGCGCGAACAGTGGCCGTTCTTCCGCACCCGCATCGACATGCTCGAGATGGTGCTGGCCAAGGCCGACGCCGACATCGCGCGCTTCTACGACGAACGTCTGGTGCAACCGCAACTGCGACCTTTGGGTGCCCATCTGCGCGACCTATTGTCGCAGGCGTGCCAGGTGGTGCTGGGTCTCACGGGGCAGCCGGTGCTACTGGCGCACAGCCCTGACACCCTCGAATTCATCCGCCTGCGCAACACCTATCTGGACCCACTGCATCTATTGCAGGCCGAGCTGCTGGCACGCTCGCGCGCACGCGAAGCCGCTCTGGACAGCCCCTTGGAACAGGCGCTGCTGGTGACTGTGGCGGGTATTGCGGCAGGTCTGCGCAACACCGGTTGAGGGCGGGGCAGGGGTGGCGCGCCAGTGCCCGGCGCGCGCCCCGAGCACCCGGGCGAAGCGGTTTCGCCCCCGGTTGCGCCGGGCGCAACCCGGGCACGAACGGGCCTCACGCAGTATTTTTTTCCGACTTTCGACCGCTTGTGTGGTCCGGGTGCGCTGTGTATCTTGAGCAGCCTTTTGACCGATTTGCGGTCATCACCCGATTCTTGGGATTGGCCCTGAGTGGCGAATCCATTGATTTGCTTATAAAAAATTGAGGAGCACAAGATGCGCGTAATTCTGCTGGGAGCTCCCGGGGCCGGTAAAGGTACTCAGGCAAAGTTCATCACCGAGAAGTTCGGTATTCCCCAGATTTCCACCGGCGACATGCTGCGTGCCGCGGTCAAGGCCGGCACCCCGCTGGGTCTGGAAGCCAAGGCGATCATGGATGCCGGCAAGCTGGTGTCCGACGAGCTGATCATCAACCTGGTCAAGGACCGCATCGCTCAGGCCGACTGCGCCAAGGGTTTCCTGTTCGACGGTTTTCCGCGCACCATTCCCCAGGCTGAAGCCCTGGTGAGCGCCGGCGTCGAGCTGGATGCCGTGGTCGAGATCGCCGTTGCCGACGAAGAGATCGTCCAGCGTATCGCCGGCCGCCGCGTGCACGAAGGTTCGGGTCGCGTGTACCACGTGGTCTACAACCCGCCGAAGGTTGAAGGCAAGGACGACGAGACCGGCGAGCCGCTGATCCAGCGCAAGGACGACACCGAAGAAACCGTGCGTCATCGCCTGTCGGTCTACCACGAGCAGACCAAGCCGCTGGTGGACTTCTACCAGAAGCTGTCGGCTGCCAACGGTGGCAAGCCCAAGTACAGCCACATCGAAGGCGTGGGCTCGGTCGATGCCATCACCGCCAAGGTGCTGGCCGCTCTGAGCTGATCACCGCTCGGATGTGCACACAACGGCCCGCTTGCGGGCCGTTATTGTTTATAATGCCGTTCTTTTTTCTTGCCCCCTGGAACCCCCGATGACCACCTTGCTGGCCCTGGATACCGCCACTGAAGCCTGCTCCGTTGCCCTGCTGCATGACGGCAAGGTGCTCAGCCACTATGAGGTGATCCCGCGCCTGCACGCGCAGAAGCTGCTGCCGATGATCCAGACGATGCTGGCCGAAGCGGGCATCGCCCTGTCGGCCGTCGATGCGATTGCCTTCGGCCGCGGCCCCGGCGCCTTTACCGGGGTGCGCATCGCCATCGGCGTGGTGCAGGGCCTGGCGTTCGCCCTCGAGCGCCCGGTGCTGCCGGTGTCCAACCTGGCGCTGCTGGCCCAGCGCGCGTTGCGCGAGCACGGTGCCGAGCAGGTGGCGGCGGCGATCGATGCGCGCATGGACGAGGTGTACTGGGGCTGCTACCAGCAGCAGGCCGGCGAAATGCGCCTGCTGGGCAGCGAGGCGGTGCTGGCCCCCGAACAGGTCAGCTTGCCGCCGGGCGCGGCCGGCGACTGGTTCGGTGCCGGTACCGGCTGGGGCTACGCCGAGCGCCTGCCGGTGGCCGTCAGTGGCCAGGACGCCGGCATGCTGCCCCACGCCCTCGACCTGCTGACCCTGGCGCGGTTCGCCTGGGACCGGGGCGAAGGTATTGCGCCCGATCTCGCCCAACCGGTGTACCTGCGCGACAAGGTGGCCACGCCCAAGGCGCGGTAAACCGCTGGTCGTCTATCGCCGTTGCGCATAAACCTTTTGCTCGATATGTGGTCCAGTTATCAGTCGGGCATTTGCGAAGTCTCTCAGGTGCCGCTAAATTGCCATCATTGCTCCTGAGTAATCGTTCATGCGTGTCGACGGCTTCTCTTCCCAGTCCTATCCGATCAAGCGCCCGCTGCGCAAGCCGCCGGTGCGCGAAGAGGACGTGGACGAAGACCTGCCGGGCGAGTTCGAGGCGCAGCCGTCGCCATCAGGTGCTGCAGGCGGCGCCAGCCGCAGCGGCCTGCCGGTGCGCCAGCAGGACATGATCTTCCCGCGGGCGCGCAACAAGCGCACCGCCCAGGCCCTGGCCAGCTACCTGACCACTGCCGGCTTCGTGGACTGGGAGATGGAAGTGCTGGGGTTGGACCTGTACATTTGAGGCATGACGCCTTTACCTTACTTTCTCGGTTGCCCGTCCTGGAGTGAAAACGCCTGGCGCGAGTACCTGTACCCCGCCGAGGCCAGACCCAGCGACTTTCTTGGCCTCTACTGCCAGGTGTTCAATGCGGTGGAGGGCAACACCACCTTCTATGCGCGCCCCGCGCCCGCCACCCTGGAACGCTGGGCGCAGATCATGCCCGCGCACTTTCGCTTCACCGCCAAGTTCCCCGGCGACATCAGTCATGCAGACGACCTGCGTCAGCAATGCGTGGCCGCGCACACCTTCATCAACCTGCTCAAGCCGCTGGGCGCCCGTGTGGCGCCCTACTGGTTGCAGCTGCCTGCCAGCTTCGGTCCAGCACGCCTGGGCGAGCTGGTGGCATTTATCGACGAGGTGGACGTGCCGCTGGCGGTGGAGGTGCGCAACAAGGCCTTCTTCGCCAAGGGGGAGGAGGAACGTCTGCTCAATCGGCTGTTGCTCGATCGCGGCGTCGAACGCATCTGCCTGGACCCGCGTGCCCTGTTCAGTTGCACCTCGCGCGATCCGGGCGTGCTGCATGCCCAGTCCAAGAAACCGCGGGTGCCGCCACGCCCTGCCGCCTTCAGCCAGAGCCCGCAGGTGCGCTTCATCGGCCACCCGGAACTGGCGGCCAACGAGCCGTTTCTGCTGCCGTGGCTGGACAAGGTCGCGGCCTGGATCGAGGAGGGGCGCACCCCGTACGTTTTCCTGCATACTGCCGACAACCGCCTGGCAGCCGCGCTGGCGCAGCGTTTTCATCAGGGCCTGATGGAGCGCCTGCCCGGCTTGCCGGCCTTGCCTGAACTGCACAGGGCGCCCGCAGCCGAGCAGCTTGGCCTGCTCTGACCGCCCCGTACCGCCTGCTCTGGAGTCGTGATCATGGATGTGCAAACCCTGCGTGCCGAAGCCTTCAAGGCGCTGCATGAACGTGATGGCGCCTTTGTCATCCCCAACCCCTGGGATGCAGGCTCGGCCAAGCTGCTGGCCAGCCTCGGCTTCGAGGCGCTGGCCACCACCAGCGCCGGCCTGGCGTTCTCGCTGGGGCGCCCCGATGCCGAAGGCGCCATGAGCCTGGAGGAAACCCTGGGCAACGCGCGCAGCATCGTCGATGCCACCGCTCTGCCGGTGGCTGCAGACCTCGAGAACGGCTTCAGCGATACGCCCAAGGGCTGCGCCGAGGCCATCCTGCAGGCCGCCGGTGTGGGGCTTGTAGGCGGCTCCATCGAGGATGCCAGCGGCAACCCGCAAGAGCCGATCTATGGCTTTCATCAGGCAGTGGAGCGCGTCGAGGCAGCCGTTGCGGCGGCGCGCAGCCTGGAGTTCCCGTTCACCCTGTGTGCCCGCGCCGAAAACCTGCTGCACGGGCGCCTGGACCTGGACGACACCATCAAGCGCCTGCAGGCCTTTGCCGAGGCCGGTGCCGATGTGCTGTACGCGCCGGGCTTGCGCAGCGCCGAGGAGATTCGCCAGGTGGTGCAGGCCGTGGCGCCCAGGCCGGTAAACGTGCTGATGGGGCTGAGCGGGGTGGGCCTGAGCGTAAGCGACCTGCAGGCGCTCGGGGTCAAGCGCATCAGCGTCGGCTCGTCGCTGGCGCGTGCGGCCTACGGCGCATTCTTCCACGCCGCCGAACGGATCCAGCAGCAGGGCCGCTTCGACTATGCCGAACAGGCGCTGCCGTTCGACCAGCTCAACCAGTTGTTCAGGCGCTGATCGTCCATGCGGGGAGTGGGCATTTTCCTGGTGATAGCGATGGCGGCGGGGCTGGTGGCCTGGCAACAGGGCTGGCGCCTGCCGGCTGCCTGGAACCCGTGGGCGGTGCTGGACGTCAAGGCGCCCCCGAACCTGCTGACCCCCTACAAGCTGAGCCGCCTGCAGGATGACCCCAGGCTTTGCGAACAGGCCCTGGCCACCTCGACGCTGCGCTACAGCAAGCAGGCCGACAGCGCGCCAGATGTGGCCTGCCCGCTGCACAACGTGGTGCGGGTGCAGGGCTCGGGCGTGCGCCTGAGCAGCAGTTTTCTGGCCAGTTGCCCAGTGGCGGTGGCCTTCGCGCTGTTCGAGCGCCACGGCCTGCAACCGGCCGCGCAGCGTGCATTCGGCCAGGCGGTGGTGCAGGTCGATCACCTGGGCAGTTTTGCCTGTCGCAATGTGTACGGGCGCAAGGAAGGGCGGCGCAGCCAGCATGCCAGCGCCAATGCGCTCGACATCGCCGGGTTCAGGCTGGCCGATGGGCAGCGCATCGAGGTGCTGCGCGACTGGCCGGGTGAGGGGGTGAAGGCGAAGTTTCTACGCGAGGTGCAGGCTGGCGGCTGCGACAGTTTCAACACGGTGCTGGGGCCTGACTACAACGCTGCCCACCGCAACCACTTCCACCTGGATATGGGCTTCTGGCAGATCTGCCGTTAGGCGGCGATGCGCACGTTGTTCAGTACCACCGGACGGGCCCAGCTGAGGTCGAACTCCAGCTCCGACTGCTGCTTGAGCAGCGTGGCCTGGTCGAACGGCTCCGGCGCCGGGTCGAGCAGGCTGGCTTCCAGCTCCGCGATCGGCAGGTGCAGCGGGTAGGGTTGCGGCGCCGGGCCTGGCTGCGGCAGCGGATGACCCTGGCTCATCACCACCGGGCGCACCCAGTTGTTGCTGATGTCCAGCTGGCGCTGCTGCTCCACCAGTTCCAGCGCGCTGAATGGCGGCGCAGGCTTGTCCAGCAGGTCCAGTTCGAATTCGGCAATCGGCAGGAACAGCGGCTCGGGCGGGGCGACGATGGTGTCGTGCACGTCGCACAGGCGCTGGCTGTGGATCTGCGCCAGGGTCTGGCTGCCGGCAATCGGTTCGCCGGTGACGGTGTCGACCTCGGGGACCGCCAACTGACCTTCCTGCGCACCTTCACCCTGCTGCTCTGCCAACGCCTGGGCAAAGAAGTCCTGCCACAGGTGGCTGACGCCGCCGAGGGTCTGGGTGTTGTGCCGGGCAAAATCGCCGACGGGCGACAAATAACCGGAAGGGAGCTGAAGAATGTCTGACATGGCAGTCGAAGGCTGTCCGGGTCTGGCAAAATAGCGATTACTGCGGTTATCGGCACAGGCCGGCAATCATTTAATTTTTTTGTGTGGGGAAGGTGAGCGGTGGAGGAACTGGCGGACGGCGGTATCCGGGTCGAGGCGTTGGCTGCCGAGTATCAGGCACAGGCCGAGCACTGGGCGGTGCGCCTGGGCTTGCCGCTGCAGGATGCATCGGCGGCCTTTGCCGTGCAGGTGGGCGAGACCGGCCTGCAGATCCAGCAGTTGGGCCCCCAGGCACCGGGCCCGGTGCGGGTGGATTTCGTCGAGGGCGCGGCGGCCCATCGTCGGGTGTTCGGCGGGGGCAGCGGGCAGATGATCGCCAAGGCGGTCGGCATCGCCCAGGGCGTGCGCCCACGGGTGCTGGATGCCACGGCAGGGCTGGGCAAGGACGCCTTCGTGCTGGCCAGCCTGGGCTGCCAGATGCAACTGATCGAGCGCCAGCCGCTGGTGGCGGCGCTGCTCGAGGATGGCCTGGCGCGTGCGGCAGCGGATGCCGAGGTAGGCCCCATCGTGGCCCGCATGCAACTGCTGGCAGGCAACTCCATCGAGCGCATGCGCGACTGGCAGGGCGAACCGCCGCAGGTGATCTACCTCGATCCGATGTTCCCGCACCGCGACAAGAGCGCCCTGGTGAAAAAGGAGATGCGCGTATTCCGCCCGCTGGTGGGCGATGACCTGGATGCCCCGGCACTGCTGGAGGCCGCCCTGGCCCTGGCCAGCCACCGGGTGGTGGTCAAGCGCCCGCGCAAGGCGCCGATCATCGACGGGCCCAAGCCCAGCCATAGCCTGGAAGGCAAGTCGAGCCGCTACGACATCTACCCCAAGAAAGCCCTCAAGCCCTGACTAGGGGCGGTAGGCCCGCAAAAACACCGCCACCACGTCCTGCACATGTGCCTCGGCAGCCTCGGCGTCCAGCGCCGGGGAGTAGCCGAGCAGCAGGCGATAGTTCGGCGCCCCCTTGAGCAGGCAGAAGAAGTGCTCGGCCGCCCTGGCCGGCTGCTCGATACGCAGCAGGCCATGCTGGTCGACGCGCTGCAGCAGTGCTTCCATCTCGCGCAGCACGCGCAACGGGCCGGCTTCGAAGAAGATCTGGCTGAGCTTGGGGTCCTGGGTGCCCAGGGCCATGATCAGGCGGCTGAGCTTGACCGATTGATCGCTGTTGATCAGCGCCTGGAAGCCGCGCCCGATGTTCAGCAGGACCTGCTCCACCGACGTGCCTTCGGTCAGTTCGAAGAACAGTTCGGGCAACTGGGCCGTGCAGGTGGCCACGATCGCCGAGGAGAACAGTGTCTCCTTGTCGTTGAAGTGGCTGTAGACCGTCAGTTTCGAAACCCCTGCCGCATTCGCGACCGCATCCATGCTGGTGTTGGCGTAACCGTGGGTGAGAAACAGGGCTTTGGCCGCCTCGAGGATGGCCTGGCGCTTGGCGAGGTCCTTGGGCCGGCCGGGGCCGTTGGTTTCGTTTGGCATGAATGACACGTACAGGTTCGTTAAGGGGTACAGGGTACACCGTGGTCGCCACCTGGGGGCTGCAATCTGCGCTTTGAACGCCTATCAGCGCCACTGATGGCGGGTGGAGGTGGCTTTTTCGGCTCCACGGAGGGCCCAAGCGGCAGGTCCAGGTGTCAGTTCGGTGCGTGCGACGACCCTGAAATTTCTGTCCGACAATCGCTTCCCGGCGCCGTTGCGCTGATTTACTATACCCGCCGGTATAAATATTAGATGCGCTACTCACGGAAGGTTCTCGATCATGTTGCGCCATGCCTTGCCCCTTGCATTCCCGCTTACCCTTGCCTTGCTGCTGAGCGGCTGCGGGCAGGAGAGTCCCCCGCCAAGCACCCTGCGCCCGGCCATGGTGGTGCAGCCGCAGCTGTCCACGGCGGCGGTCGACAGCTACCCCGGCGAAGTGCGCGCCCGGCTCGAGCCGGAGTTGGCGTTTCGTATTCCCGGCAAGGTCAGCAAGCGCCTGGTGGAGGAGGGCCAGCGGGTCAAGGCCGACCAGCCATTGGCCGAGCTCGACCCGCAGGACGTGCGCCTGCAGCTGGAGGCCAGCCGCGCGCAGATGGCAGCGGCCCAGGCTAACCTGAGCCTGGTCAAGGCCGAGCGCGACCGCTACCAGACCCTGCTGGAACGCCAGATGGTCAGCCGCTCGCAGTTCGACAACGCCGAAAACCTGTACCGCGCAGGCCTGGCGCGAGCCAACCAGGTGCGCGCCGAATTCGATGTGGCCGGCAACCAGGCCGGCTATTCGGTGCTGCGCGCGCCACAGGACGGGGTGGTAGCCAAGCGTCAGGTCGAGGTGGGCCAGGTGGTGGCTGCCGGGCAGACCGTGTTCACCCTGGCCGCCGATGGCGAGCGCGAGGTGCTGATCAGCCTGCCGGAGCAGAACTTCGCGCGCTTCAAGGTCGGCCAGCCGGTGTCGGTGGAGCTGTGGTCGCAACCGGATACGCGCTTCGAGGGTCGCATCCGCGAGCTGTCGCCGGCCGCCGACCCGCGGTCACGTACCTTCGCTGCGCGCATCGCGTTCGCGGCCGGCAAGGTGCCCGCAGAACTGGGGCAGAGCGCACGGGTGTTCATCCAGCACGCCGAGAAGGTGCCGCTGGCGGTGCCGCTGTCGGCCCTGAGCGCCGAGAACGGCCAGACCTACGTGTGGCGGGTGGAGCCTGACAATACGCTCACGCGCACCGTGGTGCGGGTTGGCGCCTACGGCCAGGCCAGCGTGCCGGTGCTCGAAGGCCTCAAGCCCACCGATTGGGTGGTGGCGGCTGGCGGCCATGTGCTGCACGAGGGGCAGCAGATACGACCGGTGGACCGGTCCAATCGCGTGGTGAATCTGGCGGCCAAGGAGTAAGTCCCGATGGGTTTCAACCTTTCCGCCTGGGCGCTGCGCAATCGCCAGATCGTGCTGTTCCTGATGGTGCTGCTGGCCCTGGTCGGCACGCTTTCGTATACCAAGCTGGGCCAGAGCGAAGACCCGCCGTTCACCTTCAAGGCCATGGTGATCAAGACCAACTGGCCGGGGGCGAGCGCCGAGGAAGTCTCGCGCCAGGTCACCGAACGCATCGAGAAGAAGCTGATGGAGACAGGCGAGTACGAGAAGATCGTCTCGTTCTCGCGCCCTGGTGAGTCCCAGGTCACTTTCATGGCCCGCGACTCGATGCATTCCAAGGATGTTCCCGAGCTGTGGTACCAGATCCGCAAGAAGGTCGCGGACATTCGCCACACCTTGCCGCCGGGTATCCAGGGGCCGTTCTTCAACGACGAGTTCGGCACCACCTTCGGCAATATCTATGCACTGACCGGTGAAGGCTTCGACTACGCGGTGCTCAAGGACTACGCCGACCGCGTGCAGATCCAGCTGCAACGGGTAAAGGATGTGGGCAAGGTCGAGCTGCTCGGCCTGCAGGACGAGAAGATCTGGATCGAGCTGTCGAACCTCAAGCTGGCGACCCTGGGCCTGCCGCTTGAAGCTGTGCAGCAGGCGCTGGAGGAACAGAATGCGGTGACCACCGCAGGCTTTTTCGAAACTCCCAGCGAGCGCCTGCAACTGCGCGTGAGCGGGCGTTTCGAGACGGTGGAGCAGATCGAGCAGTTCCCCATTCGGGTGGGCGAGCGCACCTTCCGTATCAGCGATGTGGCCGATGTGCGCCGCGGTTTCAACGATCCGCCCGCGCCACGCATGCGCTTCATGGGCGAAGACGCCATCGGCCTGGCGGTATCGATGAAGGCCGGTGGTGACATCCTGGTGCTGGGCAAGGCCCTTGAGGTCGAGTTTGCCCGTATCTCGGCCAATCTGCCGGCCGGCATGCAGCTGCGCAAGGTGTCCGACCAGCCGGCCGCCGTGAAAACCGGGGTAGGCGAGTTCGTGCAGGTGCTGGTGGAAGCACTGGCCATCGTGCTGCTGGTGAGCTTCTTCTCGCTGGGCATGCGCACCGGCCTGGTGGTGGCGCTGGCGATTCCGCTGGTGCTGGCGATGACGTTTGCCGCGATGTATTACCTCGGGATCGGCCTGCACAAGATTTCCCTGGGGGCGCTGGTGCTGGCGCTGGGGCTGTTGGTGGATGACGCGATCATTGCGGTGGAGATGATGGCGATCAAGATGGAGCAGGGCTTCGATCGCTTCAAGGCCGCCAGCTACGCCTGGACCAGCACCGCCTTCCCGATGCTCACCGGCACCCTGATCACCGCGGCGGGCTTTCTGCCGATTGCCACGGCGCAGTCGGGCACGGGCGAGTACACCCGCTCGATCTTCCAGGTGGTGACCATTGCCCTGATTGCCTCGTGGATCGCCGCCGTGGTGTTCGTGCCGTACCTGGGCGAGCGGCTGCTGCCAGACCTGGCCAAGCTGCACGCGGCCAAGCACGGCACCACCGATGGCGCCACCGACCCCTATGGCACGCCGTTCTACCAGCGTGTACGGCGGCTGGTGGGCTGGTGCGTGGCGCACCGCAAGACCGTGATCGTGGCGACCCTGGGCCTGTTCGTGCTCAGCGTGCTGTCGTTTCGCTTCGTGCCCCAGCAGTTCTTCCCGGCCTCCGGACGGCTGGAGCTGATGGTCGACCTGAAGCTGGCCGAGGGCGCCTCGCTGAGCAACACCGCCGAGCAGGTCACGCGCCTGGAGGCCCTGCTCAAGGAGCGCGCCGGCATCGACAACTATGTGGCCTACGTGGGCACCGGCTCGCCGCGCTTCTACCTGCCCCTGGACCAGCAGTTGCCGGCGACCAGCTTCGCCCAGTTCGTGGTGCTGGCCAAGACCATCGAGGAGCGCGAGGCGCTGCGCAGCTGGCTGATCGAGACCCTGAACGAGCAGTTCCCGGACCTGCGTTCGCGGGTCACGCGCCTGGAAAACGGCCCGCCCGTGGGCTATCCGGTGCAGTTCCGGGTCACCGGCGAGCACATCGAGGAGGTGCGTGCATTGGCGCGCAAGGTGGCGGCCCGGGTGCGCGAGAACCCGCATGTGGTGAACGTGCACCTGGACTGGGAAGAGCCGAGCAAGGTGATCTACCTGAGTATCGACCAGGACCGTGCCCGGGCCCTGGGGATCAGCACCGCGCACCTGGCCAAGTTCCTGCAAAGCTCGCTGACCGGTTCGTCGGTCAGCCAGTTCCGCGAAGACAACGAGCTGATCGAGATCCTGCTGCGCGGCACGCGCCAGGAGCGCACCGAGCTGACCAACCTGTCGAGCCTGGCGGTGCCCACCGAGAATGGGCGCAGCGTTGCGCTGTCGCAGGTGGCGACGCTGGAGTACGGCTTCGAGGAAGGCATCATCTGGCACCGTAATCGCCTGCCGACGGTGACGGTACGTGCCGACATCTATGGCAAGGAGCAGCCGGCGACCCTGGTCAAGCAGATACTGCCGACCCTGGAGCCGGTGCGTGCCGAGCTGCCGGATGGCTACCTGTTGGAAGTGGGCGGTACGGTGGAGGATTCGACCCGCGGGCAGAACTCGGTGAATGCCGGGGTGCCACTGTTCATCGTGGTGGTGTTGAGCTTGCTGATGGTGCAGTTGCGCAGCTTCTCGCGCACGGTGATGGTGTTCCTCACCGCGCCATTGGGGCTGATCGGGGTGGTGCTGTTCCTGATGGTGTTCCGCCAGCCGTTCGGCTTCGTGGCGATGCTGGGCACCATTGCGCTGTCGGGGATGATCATGCGCAACTCGGTGATTCTGGTGGACCAGATCGAGCAGGACATCGCGGCCGGGCTGGACCGTTGGCAGGCGATCATCGAGGCCACGGTGCGGCGCTTCCGGCCGATCGTGCTGACCGCGCTGGCGGCGGTGCTGGCGATGATTCCGCTGTCGCGCAGCGTGTTCTTCGGGCCGATGGCGGTGGCGATCATGGGCGGGCTGATCGTGGCCACGGCGTTGACGCTGCTGTTCCTGCCGGCGCTGTATGCGGCGTGGTTCAAGGTGCGCAAGCCCTGAGAAGGCGTTCGCCGGCAAGGCCGGCTCCTACGGGGGCACTGCGCATCCTGTAGGAGCCGGCCTTGCCGGCGAAGGGCCCTAGAGGGCGCCGAAGACCTTCTTGGCCAGGCTGGTAGCCGCGGCCGCCGGGTTCTGGCGGATCGTCGCTTCCTGCTTGCCGATCATCTCGAACAGGCCATCCAGCGCCTGTTCGGTCACATAACCCTCGACGTTGGCGTTCTTGCTGTCCAGCAGGCCCAGCGACGAGGCCTGCCCGGCAAAGCTGTTGTACTGCTTGGCCAGGCCGACCTGGTCGGTGGCCTGCTTGACGATGGGCAGGAACTTGGCACGGATCTGCTCGCGGCTGGTCTTGTTCAGGTACTGGGTGGCCGAATCGTTGCCACCGCTGAGAATACCCTTGGCATCGGCCACGCTCATCTTCTTGACCGCATCCACCAGCAACGCCTGGGCCTGCGGTACTGCCGCCTCGGCCGCCTTGTTCATGCTGGCTTCGAGCTGGTCCACCTCGGCGCCCATGCCGAATTTCTTCATGGCCTTGGCAGCCTTGCCCAGGTTGCCCGGCAGCTCGATGCGCACGTCCGGGTTGTTGCTGAAGCCGCCTGGGGTGCCCAGTTGCTTGACGGCAATCTGCGCACCCTGGGTCAGGGCATCCTTGAGGCCGCCGGTGGCGTCCTTCTGCGACAGGTCGCCGAGTGACAGCGCCAGCGCACTGGCCGACAACAGCAGGCCGGCACACAGGCCGGTAAAGGTAAGAGCAGGGCGGAACATGGCAGCATCCTTATCCAAAGGCAAAAAGGGGATCAGCGAACGGCGTCGACCTTGATTCGTACAGGCTGGGCGTCGCTACCGTCCAGCTGCACGCCGTGGTGTTCGGTGTTGATGAACAGCAGCTTGCCGTCCAGCTCGATGCGCGCGCTCACGGCATAGCGGTGGCCCGGCTTGACCTGTGCCGGGTCGTAGCTCAGGTGAAACGGCAGGGGCACCTGGCCTTTTACCGGGCCGCTCTGGTTGGCCAGGGTGACGGCTGGCGCATCGGCCAGCGACACGTCCTGCAGGCTGACGCTCAGGGTGGCTGCCGGTGGCAGGGCGATGCGCTGCAGGTAGAACACCTCGCCGTCCAGGCTGGCCTTGGAGGGTGACGGGGTGCTGCTGCAGGCGGCCAGCAGGCTGCCCAGCACAGCCAGGGTCAATTTCTTCATCGTGTACTCCTGTTCAGACTTGTTGCTCGGTGTGTTCGTTGGTTTCGTCGCTGCGCTGCAAGGCCACCTGGCGGATCGACAGGCGCACCTCGGCCGACAGCACGCGCTTGGCGGCGCCTTCGGCCAGCTCGCTGAGTTTTTCATGGTAGCCGAGCTTGCCCGCCGCATCCGGGCGCAGCACGCCCTGTTCGATCTGGGTCTGGATGAAGTGGCGGAACAGGCTCTTGTCGAAGAATTCCGGGGCGTTCAGGCCATGCAGGATCGACAGGCGCTGGGCCATGACCACGCACAGGTCTTCCAGCTCTTCGGCGCTGAGGGTGTGCTGGCCGCTGTTGAGCAGCAGCGCGGTGGCCATGTAGAAGCGCTGCAGGGTCTGGGTGATGGCCCGCGCCAGCAGGGTCAGCAGCACGAACTGGCGCGAACTCGGGGCCGGGCGCAGGTACACGCCGTTCTCGAAACGCAGCAGGCCCTGTTCGACGAATGCCTCCAGCCACTGGTCGATCACCCCGTCGAGCTCCTGGGCATCCCAGCGGATGAACAGCTCCGACTGCAGATACGGGTACAGCGCGTGGGTGTAGCGGCCGATCAGTTCGCGGCTGATGCGCGAGCTACTCTGGAAGAAGCTTGCCAGCAGCGCCGGCAGGGCGAAGATGTGCAGTACGTTGTTGCGGTAGTAGGTCATCAGTACCGCGTTGTTTTCATCCAGGTACAGGATGCGCCCCAGCGCGTCCTGCTGCTCGGCCAGCAGGTCCATGCCGCGCACGTGGCCGATCAGCGCCAGGCCGTCGCCTTCGGGCAGGGTGGTATGGGCCGAGTAGGGCACCTGGCGCAGCAGCGCCAGGTACAGGTCCAGTACCCGCGCCAGGGCGCGTTCGTCCAGGGCCAGGCGGCTGGTGGACAGCAGCGCCAGGGCCACCAGGTTGACCGGGTTGATCGCGGCGGCCTCGTTCAGGTGCTGCGCGACCTTCTCGCCCAGGCGCGAGGTGGTTTCGTTGAGCCAGGCCGGGCGGAACTGCGGGCTGTGGTCCTGTTCGCGCCAGCCCGGTTGCTGCTGGTCGAGGAAGCTGGCCAGGCGGATCGGCTCGCCGAAGTTCACGGCCACCTGGCCGAAGCGCTGCTTGAGCGCGCCGATGACCTTGAAGATGTCGAAGATCGATTCCTTCTTCTTGCTCGCCCCGCGCAGCTCGCCCAGGTAGGTGCGGCCTTCGAGCACGCGCTCGTAGCCGATGTACACCGGCACGAACACGATCGGGGTGCGCGAGGAGCGCAGAAAACTGCGCAGGGTGATCGCCAGCATGCCGGTCTTGGGCTGCAGCATGCGCCCGGTGCGCGAGCGCCCGCCCTCGACGAAGTACTCCACCGGGAAGCCCTTGGTGAACAGGGTGTGCAGGTACTCGTTGAACACCGCGGTGTACAGCGGGTTGCCCTTGAAGGTGCGGCGCATGAAGAACGCACCGCCGCGGCGCAGCAGGCTGCCGATCACCGGCATGTTGAGGTTGATGCCGGCGGCGATGTGCGGCGGCGTCAGGCCGTTGCGAAACAGCAGGTACGACAGCAGCAGGTAGTCGATGTGGCTGCGGTGGCAGGGCACGTAGATCACCTCGTGCCCCGGCGCGATGCCTTGCACCTGTTCGATATGGTTGACCTTGATGCCGTCGTAGATCTTGTTCCAGAACCAGCTCAGCACCACTTCGAGGAAGCGGATGGCGGTATAGGTGTAGTCCGAGGCGATCTCGTTGCCATAACGCAGGGCCTGAGCCTCGGCCTTGGCCAGCGGGATGTTCTCGCGCTGGGCCTCGTCGCTGATGGCCTGGCGTACCAGCGGGTCGTGGATCAGGCCCTTGACCAGGTTGCGCCGGTGCGAGATGTCGGGGCCGATGACGGCGGTCTTGAGGTTGCGAAAATGCACCCGCAGCAGGCGCTGGGCCATGCGCACGGTGCGTTCGTGGCCCTTGTTGTGCTCGACCAGCTCACGCAGATGGATCGGCGCGGAAAACTGCACGCGGGTCTTGCGCCCCAGGATCAGCACGGTGAGCAGCCGGCGCAGGCGCCCGGTGACGGCCCAGCTGTCGGCGAACAGCAGCTTCCACGGGCTCGATTCGCTGGCCGGCGACTGGCCCCAGAACACGCTGACCGGAATGATCTGCGCGTCCTGTTCGGCGTGCTGGCTGACCAGGTTGACCAGGCGCGTCAGCGTCGGCGGTGCGCCGCGCTTGTCGTGGCGGCCCAGCCAGTCGGGTTCGGGGGTCAGGTAGAAGAACGCCGCCGGTTCCATCATCGGGCCTACCGCCACGGGCAGCACCGGGCGCGGAAGCCCGGCTTTGGTGCATTCGCGGTCGAGCACGGCCAGATCGGTGAGCGCGGGTGATTGCAGCACGTAGAACACCGGACGGCTGCGGTCCAGGTTCAGCGAGAAGGATGACTGGTTGATGGTTTCGGAGCGCACCCACAGGTACAGCAGTCGGCGCAGGGCGCCGAAGATCAGGCGGCGCAAGGGGGAACGGGTCATTCGGTAGGTGCCCTGGGTAATGGGATTCGAGCAGATGCTCAGTAGGTTAGTGTGCCGTATCCGCGCAAGTTCAGCAAAAAGCGCCCCGGTCATGAAAATTGTTGAATGGCTGCGTTATAGTCGGTCCGCCACTTGCAGGACAAATCCGCAAGCGGCGTAGGTGGGGCCTGGTGAGGCCCTGCCGACAAGGCGATTCCAAAATAAAAATCCGGAGTAGTTCAGATGTCGTCTCGTGAGACTGGAAGTGTGAAGTGGTTCAATGACGCCAAGGGATATGGCTTCATTCAGCGTGAGGGCGGTGCGGATGTGTTCGTGCATTACCGCGCGATCCGCGGTGAAGGGCATCGCACCCTGCTGGAAGGGCAACAGGTCGAGTACAACCTGACCCAGGGCCAGAAAGGCCTGCAGGCCGAAGACGTAGTGGGGCTGTAAAGCGGCAGGCGCCAGCCTTGCTGGCGATGGGCTGCGCAGCAGCCCCTTGGCCCGGCGATGCCGGGCTTCGCCAGCAAGGCTGGCGCCTAAGCAAAGCCGGTCAACGGCTCAACTGGTACGCCAGGTGATCTCTTCCTCGCCATCGGCGCTGATGCGGATCCAGCGGTCGGCGTCTTCTTCACCTTCCTCTTCCACCCAGCTACCCGGCGCGCACCGTACTTCAACATTGAGTGCGGCGAATGCGGCGCGGGCGCAGGCGATGTCGTCCTCCCACGGGGTCTGGTCGCTTTCCAGGTACAGGCTGTTCCATTTGCCCACAGCCTTGGGCAGCCAGGTAACAGGTACGTTACCGGCCTTGCACTTGTAGGTCTGGCCCTTCTGCTGCCAGTCGCTGCACGGGCCGAGGGCCTGGCCCAGCCAGGCGGCGATCTGCTTGTGATCGACGTCGGCGTCCTTCAGGTAAATCTCGATATCGGGTTGGCGCATGGGGCTCTCCGGGTGCGGCTCAGTCTTGGCGCACAAAGTAATCGTAACGCATCGATACCGTCACCTCTAAGGGCTCGGGGTGATCGATGACGGCCGCGCGTCTTTCTGCGCTGGCGCGCCAGCCATGGGGGGTCATGGCCAGCAGGTTGGCGCGGTCGGCCGGGGCCGCCAGGCTCAGGCGAAACTCCAGCACTTCGCCGTGGGCGTGGTGCATGCCCTCGGGCACCAGGGCCAGGTGCTTGTCGTCGGCATAGTCGCGCACTTCATCGTACAGCCGTTCGCGCAGCTCCATCAGGTGGCCGCGGGTGGGGCCGACGCGCATCAGGCCGCCGCCGGGGCTGAGCAGGCGCCTGGCTTCCTGCCAGTCCAGCGGGCTGAACACGCTGGCCAGGAACTGGCAGCTGGCATCGGCCAGTGGCACCCGGGCCATGCTCGCCACCAGCCAGGTGAGTGCCGGGTTGCGCCGGCACGCACGCTTGACCGCCTCGCGGGAGATGTCCAGGGCATAGCCGTCGGCCTGGGGCAGGGCGTCGGCCAGCTGCGCGGTGTAGTAGCCTTCGCCGCAACCGATGTCCAGCCAGCGCGCGGGGGCGCGCTCGGCCGCAAGCTCGGCCAGGCGCCGTGCCACCGGGGCGTAGTGCCCGGCATTGAGGAAGTCGCGACGTGCCTCGACCATGGCCTGGTTGTCGCCAGGGTCACGGCTGTTCTTGTGCTGCACCGGCAACAGGTTCAGGTAGCCCTGGCGCGCCCGGTCGAAGCGGTGCCCGGCAGGGCAGCCGACACCGTTGTCCAGGGCGCCGAGCGCGGCGCTGCAGATGGGGCAGATGAGCATCAGACGAGCAACCGGGTCAGGGTCTGGTAGTAGATCTCGGTCAGCACGTCCAGGTCGCTGGCCAGGACCCGCTCGTTGACCTGGTGAATGGTGGCGTTGACCGGGCCCAGTTCGACCACCTGGGTGCCCAGGGTGGCGATGAAGCGCCCGTCGGAGGTGCCGCCGCTGGTGGAGGCCTGGGTGTCGCGGCCGGTCACGGCCTTGATGCTGGCCGACACCGCGTCGAGCAGGTCGCCCGGTTCGGTGAGGAACGGCAGGCCCGACAGCGCCCAGTCCACCTGCCAGTCCAGGCCGTGCTTGTCGAGGATCGCCGCCACGCGGGCCTGCAGCCCTTCGACGGTCGACTCGGTGGAGAAGCGGAAGTTGAACAGTGCGGTCAGCTCGCCTGGCACCACGTTGGTGGCGCCGGTCCCCGAGTTGAGGTTGGAGATCTGGAAGCTGGTGGGGGGAAAGAAATCGTTGCCCTCGTCCCAGTGCTCGGCGGCCAGTTCGGCCAAGGCCGGGGCGGCCAGGTGGATCGGGTTCTTCGCCAGGTGCGGGTAGGCCACGTGGCCCTGCACGCCACGCACGGTGAGCCTGGCGCCAAGCGAGCCGCGACGGCCGTTCTTGACCACGTCACCGACCAGGGTGGTGCTCGACGGCTCGCCGACGATGCACCAGTCCAGGCGTTCGTTGCGCGCCGCCAGGCGTTCGACCACGGCCTTGGTGCCGTGATGGGCCGGGCCTTCCTCGTCGCTGGTGATCAGGTAGGCGACCTTGCCCTTGTGGTTCGGGTAGTCGGCGACGAAGCGCTCGGTGGCCACGATCATGGCGGCCAGGCTGCCCTTCATGTCGGCCGCGCCGCGCCCGCAGAGCATGCCGTCGGCGTCGATCAGGGCGTCGAACGGGTCGTTGGCCCAGGCCTGCACCGGGCCGGTGGGCACCACGTCGGTGTGGCCGGCGAAGCACAGTACCGGGCCGTCGTCGCTGCCGTGGGTGGCCCAGAAATTGTCGACGTCTTCGATGCGCATCGGTTCGAGCATGAAGCCGGCATCGCCCAGGCGCTGCATCATCTGTTTCTGGCAGTCGAAGTCCAGCGGGGTCACCGAGGGACGACGGATCAGGTCGCAGGCCAGTTCAAGGGTAGGCGAGAGGTCGGCTGGGGCCGTCATGAAGGACTCCGGGGTGCAAGGCTGGGGCAAAAAGAAGGGGCGTTATCTTATAGCAAAAGTGCGGGGAAGGGACTGTGGATCTGTGCTGTCTGTGCGGGCCTATCGCGGGTCAAGCCCGCTCCCACAAGGTACTGCGCAATCCCTGTGGGAGCGGGCTTGACCCGCGATGGCGGTTTATCAGGCGGCAGGTGCGGGCTGCGTGACATCCGCGGGCTTGGGCAGCGACGACAGCATGGCCATGATCAGCGCCGCCAGGTACGGCAGCGATTGCACCAGCAGCATGGTCACCCAGAAGCGCATGTCGTTGCTCGGCAGGCCCTGCACCAGGTAGATGCCCAGCGCCGCGCCCCACAGCAGCAGCATGATGAACAGCTCCTCGCGGGCCTCTGCCAGTGCCACCAGCAGCCCGTGGCTGTCGGCGTTCTTCGGCGTGCGGAAGAACGGAATGCTGCTGGTGAAGAACCCGTACAGTACCGCCTTGGCAATGGTGTGCGACAACGCCAGCCCCGCCAGCGCCGCCGAGAACGCGTCCTTGAGGTTGACCCCTACCGCGCGGCGGTACAGGAACACGATCTTGCCCACCTTGAACACGAACAGCGCCAGCGGCGGGATCGCGAAGATCAGCAGCGGCGGGTCGACCCGCTGCGGCACGATGATCATGGCCGCCGACCACAGCAGCGCACCCACGGTGAAGAAGATGTTCATGCCGTCGGCGATCCACGGCAGCCAGCCGGCCAGGAAGTGGTAGCGCTGGCCGCGGGTCAGCTGGGTGTCCTTGCCGCGCAGCAGGCTGGAGGTGTGGCGCTTGATGATCTGGATCGCGCCGTAGGCCCAGCGAAAGCGCTGCTTCTTGAAGTCGATGAAGGTGTCGGGCATCAGGCCCTTGCCGTAGCTCTCGTGGGAATAGGCTGCCGAGTAACCCTTCTCGAACACGCGCAGGCCCAGTTCTGCATCTTCGCAGATGCACCAGTCGGCCCAGCCGAGCTCTTCGAGCACCGAGCGCCGGGTCATGGTCATGGTGCCGTGCTGGATGATTGCGTCACGGTCGTTGCGGGTGACCATGCCGATATGGAAGAAGCCCTTGTACTCGGCGTAGCAGAGCTTCTTGAAGGTGCTTTCGTTCTGGTCGCGGTAGTCCTGCGGCGATTGCACCACGGCGATCTTGGGGTCGGCAAAGTGCGGCACCATGTGCTTGAGCCAGTTGCGGTCGACACAATAGTCCGAGTCGATCACCGCGATCACTTCGGCGTCCTTGGCGGTGTGCGGGATCAGGTAGTTCAGGGCGCCACCCTTGAAGCCGGCCAGCGGTGCCACATGGAAGAACTTGAAGCGCTCGCCCAGCAGCTCGCAGTGGGCCTTGAGCGGCTCCCACACGGCCGGGTCCTTGGTGTTGTTGTCGATGATCAGCACTTCGAAGTCCGGGTAGTCCAGCGCCGCGAGGGCATCGAGGGTCTGCTTGACCATCTCCGGGGGCTCGTTGTAGCACGGCACATGCACCGACACCTTGGGCCGATAGGCGCTGTCGGCCTCCACCGGCAGGAACAGCCGGCGGCGCTTGTGCGTCCATACCGCCTCGGCCAGTTCATGGGCCTCGGTCAGCAGCACGATGAACACCCCCAGCGCGCCGAGCGCCAGCAGGAAACCCACGGTGAGGCTGAACCAGGTGCTGTACTGCTGGCTGTAGTCATAGCCGATCCATACCAGCACCGAGCCGCACAGGAACGCGATGAAGGTCAGGAAGGTGCGCCCGCGCTGGCGCAGCGCCGAACCGTCGATCAGCAGCAGGGTCAGCGACAGCATCGCCAGCACCACCGAGCCCACGGCCAGCACGCGCCACTGCGGAATGGCCACCACCGGGCCCTCGAAGTTGAATTTCTGCTGGCGCGCGGCATTGAACACGCCCCAGTAGGCGCCCACCGAACCTTCGTCACTGGCTTTCCAGGGCTGGTCGTAGGCTTCGATCACGAAGTAGTTGTAGCCCTGGCGGTTGAGCAGGTTGACCAGGCTGCGCAGGTAGATGGCCTGATCCGCCTGGGTGGCGTCGGCACCGCCGCGCATGCGGCCATTGCTGGGCCAGCCGACCTCGGACAGCAGCAGCGGCTTGCGCGGGAACAGTTGCTTGAGCTCGCGGGCGCGGTCGAGCACGAACTGCTCGGCCTGGCTCACCGGGATGAATTCCCAGTAGGGCAGGATGTGCGCGGCGATCAGGTCGGCGTGCCCGGCAAGCTCGGGGTTTTCCTTCCAGATGTGCCACTGTTCGCTGGTGGTGACCGGCACCTTCACTGCGGCGCGCACGCGGTCCATGTAGTCCATCAGGGCCTGGGGGGTGACCTCTTCGCGAAACAGCGCCTCGTTGCCGACCATCACCCGCACCACGCTGCGCGAGGTGTTGGCCAACTGGATGGCGGTCTCGATTTCGCGCTCGTTGCGTTCCAGGTCGGGGCTGATCCACACACCCAGGGTCACGCGCAGGCCGAACTCTTCGGCCAGACGCGGGATCAGCGCCTGGGTGCCTTCCACCGTATAGATGCGGATGCTGTCGGTCAGCTTGCTCAGTTGCTCGAGGTCTTCGCGCAGCTCGGCTTCGGTCGGGTACTGGCCCTTTTGCGGGCTTTCGCCCAGGCGAAAAGGCGAATACGAGAAGCCGGAGATCTGCTCCGGCCAGTCGGGGGCGGACACCGGGCGGTTGATCAGTGCCCAGAACCCGGTGAATAGCGCGGCAATCGCCATGACGACCACCAGGTTGATACCAAATTTACGCGATGACATAGATATTTCGGGTTCCGAAAAGTGGAACGGGCAAGCGCCGGCGGGCACGGATCCTACGCACCAGGCAGGTAGCGTGGTATAGGAAACGGGTGCATGTAGCGCTTGGATTTTCCTCAGATGCTGAAGTTCTGAAGCCCGTACAATGGCCGTCCAAAGCAGGGTTTGCACCGGTCATTAAAGCAGGGTTGGCGCCAGGTTTACCAATTCATGGCAATCAGTGCGTCGGTTGCGGGCTGTCATCCTGCGTTGTGGGGCCTATAATGCGCGCCGGTTTTTTCAGGGTTGGGCCATGAGTACAGAAGATCCACGCTTTGCCGGTGTTGCCCGGTTGTATGGCCAGCAGGGCTTGCAACGCCTGCGCGAGGCGCATGTGGCGATCGTCGGCATCGGCGGTGTCGGCTCGTGGGCGGCCGAGGCCATGGCCCGCAGCGGCGTTGGCGAAATTTCGCTGTTCGACCTGGATGACGTGTGCGTGAGCAACACCAATCGCCAGTTGCATGCGCTGCAGGGCAACGTGGGCAAGCCCAAGGTCGAGGTGATGGCCGAGCGCCTGCGCGCAATCAACCCGGACTGCAAGGTGCACGCGGTGGTGGACTTCGTCACCCGCGACAACCTGGCCCAGACCATCACCGATCATATCGACTGCGTGATCGACTGCATCGACAGCGTGATGGCCAAGGCTGCGCTGATTGCCTGGTGCAAGCGGCGCAAGATCCAGGTGATCTGCACCGGCGGTGCGGGCGGGCAGCTCGACCCCACGCAGATCCAGGTGGCCGATCTCAACCGCACGGTCAACGACCCGCTGGCCTCCAAGGTGCGTTCGACGCTGCGCCGCGACCACGGGTTTTCGCGCAACGTGAGCCGCAACTACGGGGTGCCGTGCGTGTTCTCCACCGAGCAGTTGCGCTATCCGCTGCCCGATGGCGGTATCTGCCTGCAGAAGAGCTTCGTCGGGGACGGGGTCAAGCTCGACTGCTCGGGCGGTTTCGGCGCGGTGATGATGGTGACGGCGACCTTCGGCATGGTCGCTGCCAGCAAGGCCGTGGAGAAACTGGTGGGTGGCAAGCGCCGCCCGGCCGATCGCGTAGCGGCTCAGGCGCCGGCGGCGAGCTGAGCCATGCGCTGCAGCACGGCGTTCAGGCCGTTGCTGCGGGACGGCGAGAGCTGTCGGCCAAGGCCCAGGGCGGTGAACCAGGCGGGCAGGTCCAGCTGCTGCAGCTGGCTGCCGGTCAAGCCTTCGGCCCGCACCAGCAGCAGCGCCAGCAGGCCGCGCAGCAGCCGCGCATCGCTGGCGGCCTTGAAGTGCCAGCGACCGTCGGTTTGTTCGGCCACCAGCCACACCTGACTTTCGCAACCGTGCACGCGGTTGGCCTCGCACTGCTGCGTCGCGTCCAGGGGGGCCAGGCGCTCGCCCCATTGCATCAGCAGGCGGGCGCGCTGCTCCCAGCCGGCAGCCTGTTCGAATACATCCAGCGCCTCGCGGGCGGCGTCGGGCAGGCTCATCGCAGCAGCTCCAGGGCCTGGTCCAGGGCGCTGAAGAAGCGCTCCAGGTCGTGGGAATCGTTGTACAGCGCCAGCGACACGCGGATCGCGCCGTCCAGGCCCAGGCTGTTGACCAGCGGCATGGCGCAGTGATGGCCGGCGCGCACGGCGATGCCCTGTTCGGTCAGCAGGTGCGCAAGGTCGGCATTGTGCACGCCCTCGACCACGAAGCTGGCCAGGGCCAGTTGCGGCGCGCCCAGTATCCGCACCCCTTCACGATCGTTGAGGCCGCGCAGCAGATGGCGGTGCAGGGCGGCTTCATGTTCGACCACGCTGGTAGCGTCGAGGCTGGCCAGGTAATCCAGGCTGGCACCCAGCCCGATCACGCTGGCGATCGGCGGCGTGCCGGCCTCGAAACCCAGCGGGGCGGGGCGAAAGCTCGACTGCTGGTAGCCGGCCAGTTGCACCATCTCGCCGCCGAACTGCCAGTGACGCAGCAGGCCCAACGCCTCGCGGCGCCCATAGAGCACGCCAAGGCCGTCCGGGCCATACAGCTTGTGACTGGAAAACACATAGAAGTCGCAGCCCAGTTGCTGTACATCGTGACGCCCGTGCACCACGCCCTGGGCGCCATCGACCACGCTGAGGGCGCCCTGGGCGCGGGCGTGGTCGAGCAACGGTTGCAGCGGCTGCCAGGTGCCGAGCACATTCGACAACTGGCTCACCGCCAGCACGCGGGTACGCGGGCCGATCAGTTGCAGGGCCGCCTCCAGGTCGATATGCCCGTTGGCGTCGAGCGGCAGGATCACCAGCCTGAGGCCGCGGCGCTGGGCCAACTGCTGCCAGGGCAGCAGGTTGGCGTGGTGCTCCAGGGCGCTGACGGCGATCTCGTCGCCCGCCTCCAGGCGCCATTCCAGGCCATAGGCCAGCAGGTTGAGCGCCGAGGTGGCGCCATGGGTGAACACGATCTGCTGCGCATCGGCGGCATTGAGCCAGGCGGCGACTTTTTCGCGGCTGGCCTCGAAGGCCTGGGTGGCAAGTGCGCCGGGCAGGTGCTGGGCCCTGTGCACGTTGGCCGCACCCTGGGTGTAGTAGTGGCTCAGGGCGTCGAGCAGGTGCTGGGGTTTCTGCGTGGTGGCAGCGCTGTCCAGGTAGGTCTGGTGCTGGCGTTGCAGGGCGGCGATGGCAGGGAAGTCTGCGCGCCAGGGAGAGGGCTGGAACATGATGTGTAGGGCCTGATATCGGGTCTGGCAGAGGGCCAGACCCGATCGTACCACTTAGTTGTGGGCGTGCAGCGCTTCGTTCAGCTCGATGGCCGACTTGTGGGTCTTGCACTCGACCGCGCCGTTTAGCGAATTGCGGCGGAACAGCAGGTCGGTCTGGCCAGCCAGGTCGCGGGCCTTGACCACCTTGACCAGCTCGTTGTTCTCGTCGAGCAGGTTCACCTTGGTGCCGGCGGTGATGTACAGGCCGGCTTCGACGGTGTTGCGGTCGCCCAGCGGGATGCCGATACCGGCGTTGGCGCCGATCAGGCAGCCTTCGCCGACCTTGATGACGATGTTGCCGCCGCCCGACAGGGTGCCCATGGTGGAGCAGCCGCCGCCCAGGTCCGAACCCTTGCCGACGAACACGCCCGCCGAAACGCGGCCTTCGATCATGCCCGGGCCTTCGGTGCCGGCGTTAAAGTTGACGAAGCCTTCGTGCATGATGGTGGTGCCTTCGCCGATATAGGCACCCAGGCGCACGCGGGCGCTGTCGGCGATACGCACGCCGCTCGGCACCACGTAGTCGGTCATTTTCGGGAACTTGTCGACCGAGAACACTTCCAGCAGCTCGCCCTTGAGGCGGGCTTCGAGTTGCTGCTCGGCCAGTTCGGCCAGGTCGATGGCGCCCTGGCTGGTCCAGGCCACGTTCGGCAGCAGCGGGAAGATGCCGGCCAGGCTCAGGCCGTGGGGCTTGACCAGGCGGTGCGACAGCAGGTGCAGCTTGAGGTAGGCCTCAGGGGTGGAGCTCAGGGTGGCGTCTTCGGCCAGCAGCGTGGCCACCAGCGGCTTGTTGCTTTCGGCCAGGCGGGTCAGCAGTGCAGCCTGGGCGGCGTCGACGCCCTTGACGGCTTCAGCCAGTTGCGCGGCCTGGGCGTTGCTGAACGCGATGGCCTGGTTGCCGCCTTCATAGCCCAGGATCGGGGCGACGGCTGCGACCAGCTCGGCGCTCGGGGCGAGCAGTGGCTGTGCGTAGAAGACTTCCAGCCAGGCGCCTTGACGGTTTTGAGTGCCGACGCCGAAGGCCAGGCTGAACAGTGAAGTGGACATGCGGTTACCTCTTGCGAAATTGAGTGAAGGCGTCGCGGTTCAGCGCAGGGCTGCCGCGTACAGGTCCGGTTTGAAACCGACCAGGGTCTTGCCGCCCAGGTCGAGCACCGGGCGCTTGATCATCGAGGGTTGTGCCAGCATCAGCTCGACGGCCTTGGCCTGGTCGAGGTCGGCCTTCTGCGCGTCATCGAGCTTGCGGAAGGTGGTGCCTGCGCGGTTGAGTACCACCTGCCAGCCGTGCTCGTCGCACCAGCGGTTCAGGTGGTCCCGGTCTATACCCTGGGTCTTGTAGTCGTGAAAGTCGTACTGGATGTGGTGTTCTTCAAGCCAGGTACGGGCTTTCTTCATCGTGTCACAGGCTTTGATGCCGAAGAGAATATAAGCCATTGAACGTTAAGGGCGCGCGGGCGTTCCCGCAGCCGCCCCGAAACTCCTCGAAGAATGGGTGGGCTGGATTATGCGACAACATCGGGCAGGGCGCCACGGCTGGCGCCGCCCAGTTGCCGCGCCTGAATGAACTGCACCCCGGCAGCCTGCATCTGTGCCATCGCCGCCGCGCAGGAGCCTGCGGTATCGATGGCGCGGCAGGCGTCCAGCACCACATAGGTGGCGAACCCTTCGCGGCGTGCGTGCAGTGCCGTCCAGGCCACGCAGAAGTCCAGGGCCAGGCCGCACAGGAACAGCGTGTCGATGCCGCGCTCGCGCAGGTTGCCGGCCAGGCCGGTGGGGGTGGTCTGGTCGGCTTCGGTGAACGCCGAGTAGCTGTCGACCTGGCGGTTGCCGCCCTTGCGCACGATCAGCTGTGCGTGGGCGATGTTCAGGTCCGGGTGAAACTGTGCGCCGGGGCTCCCTTGAATGCAGTGGTCGGGCCAGAGTGTCTGCGGCCCGTATGACAGTTCGATGACCTCGAACGGATTCTTGCCCGGGTGGCTCGAGGCGAACGAGGCGTGCCCGGCCGGGTGCCAGTCCTGGGCCAGCACCACGCGCTCGAACTGGCGGCCGAGCTGGTTGACCAGCGGCACGATCTCGTCGCCACCGGGCACCGCCAGGGCGCCGCCGGGGATGAAATCGTTTTGCACATCGATGACCAGCAGCGCACGGTTGGGGCTGTCGTGGGTCAATAGGGTCGACGCGGGGGTGATCATGCGAGGCTCCTCTTTTGTAGCATTGTGTTACAGATTGCCGGCGGGTCTGCGACTTAGGTGGAGCGGTTGTGTTCATGCAGATCCCGGTAACATGTTGTTTCAATGGCATAACCCTGGCCGTTGAGCGTATTTGAAACTGAACAGGAAAAACACGCCGTATGCAGTCAGCCTATACCGTTCTCATCCTGCTGATGCTGGTCAGTGTCTCGAAACTGGTGGGGCGATTGATCCCGCTGCCACTGCCGCTGGTGCAGATTGGTGCCGGTGCGCTGCTGGCCTGGCCGACCCTGGGCCTGCACGTGGCCCTGGACCCTGAGCTGTTTCTGTTCCTGTTCTTGCCCCCGTTGCTGTTCTCCGATGGCTGGCGCATGCCCAAGCGCGAGTTCTGGCGCCTGCGCGGGCCGATCCTGACCCTGGCGGTGGGGCTGGTGCTGTTCACGGTGGTGGGGGCCGGCTATTTCATCCACTGGATCCTGCCGAGCATACCGCTGCCGGTGGCCTTTGCCCTGGCCGCTGTGCTGTCGCCCACCGACGCGGTGGCGGTGTCGGCAATCAGCCAGGATCGCCTGCCCACCCCGTTGATGCACATGCTGCAGGGTGAGGCGCTGATGAACGATGCCTCGGGCCTGGTGACGTTCAAGTTTGCGCTGGTGGCGGCGATCACCGGGGTGTTCTCGCTGGCCGAGGCCAGTGTGACCTTCGTGCTGGTGGCCGTGGGTGGCCTGGCCATCGGCGTGGCGCTGAGCTGGTTGGTGGGGCGCCTGCGGGTGTGGATGATCGCGCGCGGCTGGGACGACCCGGCCACCCACGTGGTGTTCATGCTGTTGCTGCCGTTCGCCGCCTATGTGCTGGCCGAGCGCCTGGGTGCCTCGGGCATTCTCTCGGCGGTGGCGGCGGGCATGATGCAGAGCTGGCTTGACCTGCTGCCGCGCCAGACCAGCACGCGCCTGCTCAACCGCAGTGTGTGGTCGCTGCTGGAGTTCGCCTTCAACGGCCTGATCTTCCTGCTGCTGGGCCTGCAACTGCCCGATATCGCCAAGGCGGTGACCAGTCATGAGGCATCGCTGTGGCCAACCCTGCTGTACCGCTGCCTGGATGTGGTGGCGATCTTCCTGGTGTTGCTGGCGCTGCGGTTCATCTGGGTGCAGAGCATCTGGCGCCTGATCGGGGTGATCCGGCGCTGGCGCGGCAAGGAAGACCTGGTGCTGGTGCCCAACGCGCGTTCGTGCTGGCTGCTGACCGTGGGCGGCGTGCGCGGGGCGGTGACCCTGGCGGGCGTGATGTCGGTGCCGCTGCTGATCGGCGCGGGCAAGGCGTTCCCCGAACGCGACCTGCTGATCTTCATTGCCGCAGGGGTGATTCTGCTATCGCTGGTATCGGCCTGCATTGCCTTGCCGTTGCTGCTGCGCGGGGTGGAGAAGAGCCCCGACGATACCCTGCGCCAGGAGGCACGCGAGGCCTGGCGGCGCACCGCCGAGGCGGCGATCCATGCGTTGGAGGCCGAGGAACTGGTGGAGCCCGGCGCGCCCCAGGATGCCTCCCAGGCCGCACTGGCCGCCGAGTTGAAGGCGCGCCTGATGGCCGAGTACCGGCAGCAACTGGACGTGTTCAACGACAGTGCCGAGGCCCAGGCGCTGGCCGCGCAGATGGATCAGCTGGAGCGACGCCTGCGCCTGCGGGCGCTGCGGGCGCAGCGCCTGGAGCTGTACAGCCTGCACCGCCAGCACCAGATCGGTGATGACGTGGTACGCCAGGTGCTGGGTGAGCTGGACATGAGCGAGGCCAACCTGGGGCCGGTCAAGTGAAGTGCTCGGGGTCGCATGGCGGCCCCGCGCTGGGGGGCAGTCGCGCGGACAGGTCAGGCGCACGCTGGCGCCCAGGTCCCGCTCGCTGCCGGGCTGGGCGGGGTGCACTTCACGGGTGTACCGGGGTGAAGGGGTAGGCCTTGCCCGCCAGCGCCTTGTCGCCGTCACTGAGCTGCGCCGAGCCGGTGAAGGCCACATTGTTCAGGGTGAAGGTGGCCGGAATCGGGTAGTGCATGACCGAACCCGGGTCGTAGGCGTTGTGCAATGCCTGCGTGCGCTCGATCCTGTTCAGGAAGTTTTCAGCAATCTCTTCCATGGGCATGCCGACCTGTTCGGCGTATTCCAGCAGCTTGGCCAGGTTCCACTGGATGTCCGCATCCGGGTGCTGATGTTCATGGTCCAGGCCCAGCGCGTGCCCGAACTCATGCAGCACGCTGCGCTGGAACTGCTCATCGCCAGGCCAGTCGCTGAGGGTCATGGTGCTGTCTTCGCGGAGCAAGGCGTCGGTCCCGACCAGTGAATGGTTGATCCCCGTGCCGCTTGGCTTCATCTCGATCCTGATCTGTGCTTCGGCCCAGTCGGCGGTGCGCTGGAACTTGAGGTTGGCGTACGCCAGCCATTGGCAGGCAACCTCGAAGATGCTCTGTTGCGTCTGTTCCGGTATGTCGGCCGCGAAGGCGATGAGCAGGGTGCGGCCCGGCGCCCACAGGCGGCTGTGGTAGGCAACGCCGCGTTTCTGACGACCCGAGCGCGAGGGCTGCGGGGCGTTGAGCGGGTTTTCTTTCAAAGCTGTTTCGTAGGATTGCTGCTGATCGGCCACCTGGGTGACCTTGCACAAGGTTGGTATGTCCATGCTGGAGCTCCTGTTGAGTGGAGCTCCATGATTGGCGGGCCGACCGGGCTTTGGGCGTTACTTATCTATCGGTCGGCCGACCAGGCGTACCGGCTCAGCCTTCGACGAATGCGCGGATGCGCTGGGCCGCCTCGACACATTCGGCAAGCGGGGCCACCAGCGCCAGGCGCACGCGTCCGGCCCCCGGATTGAATCCCTCCACCTCGCGAGACAGGTACGAGCCCGGCACCACGGTCACGTGCTGCTGTTCGAACAGGTCGCGGCAGAACTGCGCGTCATCGCCGGGGACCTTCGGCCACAGGTAGAAACCGCCGTCGGGCTTCTGTACATCCATTACCGGGGCCAGCACCTGCAGCACGGCGTCGAACTTCTCGCGATACAGGTCGCGGTTCTCCAGGACATGCGCCTCGTCGTTCCAGGCGGCGATGCTCGCCAGCTGGGTCTGTACCGGCATCGCGCAACCGTGATAGGTGCGGTAGAGCAAAAAGGCCTTGAGAATCTCGGCATCGCCGGCCACGAAGCCCGAACGCAGGCCTGGCAGGTTGGAGCGCTTGGACAGGCTGTGGAACACCACGCAGCGCTTGAAGTCGCTGCGGCCAAGTTCCACGCAGGCGCTGAGCAGGCCGGGTGGCGGGGCCTGCTCGTCGAAGTACAGCTCGCTGTAGCACTCGTCGGCGGCAATCACGAAGTCGTGCTCGTCGGCCAGTGCGATGAGTTTTTTCAGGGTGTCCAGCGGCACCAGTGCGCCAGTCGGGTTGCCTGGCGAGCACAGGAACAGGATCTGGCAACGCTGCCAGATCTCGGCTGGCACCGCGTCGAAGTCCGGGTTGAAGCCGTTGCTGTCCAGGCACGGCAGGTAGTGCGGCTGGGCGCCGGCGAGCAACGCGGCACCTTCGTAGATCTGGTAGAACGGGTTGGGGCTGACGATCAGCGCGTCCTCACCACGGCTGACCACCGCCTGGGTGAAGGCGAACAGCGCCTCGCGGGTGCCGTTGACGGGCAGCACGTGCTGTGCGGCACTCAGCCAGCCGGCCGGTACACCGAAGCGGCGCTCGCACCAGTGCACGATGCTTTCGCGTAGCGCGGGCAGGCCCAGGGTGGTGGGGTACACCGCCATCTTGTCGAGGTTGTCGGCCAGCGCCTTGGCCACGAATGCCGGCGAGGCGTGCTTGGGCTCGCCGATCGACAGGGCGATGGCGCGCTTGTCTGCGGCCGGCGTCACGCCATCGAGCAGGGCACGCAGTTTCTCGAACGGGTAGGGCTGAAGCTGGTTCAAAGCGTTGTTCATTGGCGCTGGGTCTCGTCAATCGGTCAAAGGGTGAGGCGGGTCATCTCGACGCCGGTGGCCTGGTCGACGCGCAACTGCTCGACGATCTCGGCCTGCAGGCGGCGGCACAGTTCAGGGTCGGACAGCGGCTGGTTGTCGGCGTCGGTAATGAAGAACACGTCTTCCACCCGCTCGCCCAGGGTGGCGATCTTGGCGTTCTGCAGCGACAGGTCGAACTCCAGGAAGATCTTGCCGATGCGTGCCAGCAGGCCCGGGCGGTCCGGGGCGCTGAGCTCGAGGATGGTCACCGGGCGCTGGGCATCGTTGAGGATGGTCACCTGGGGCGCGAAGGTGAAGTGCTTGAGCTGGCGCGGTACCCGACGCTGGATGATGGTGGGGTAGTCGTCGGGGTTGCGCAGGGCTTCGGTGAGGCCTTCACGGATTTCCTTGACGCGCTGCGGGTTGTCGCCGATCGAGCCGCCGTCGTTGTCGAGCACGATGTAGGTGTCGAGGGTGAACTGGCTGCTGGAGGTGATGATGCGTGCGTCGTGGATGTTCAGGTTGAGCTGGTCCATCGCGGCCACGGTCACGGCGAAGAAGTCGTGCTGGTCGGGGGCATAGATGAAAATCTGCGTACCGCCCTCGAACTCGCGCTGGGTGGTCTCCTTGATCAGCACCAGCGGGCCGCCGTCGGCCGGCTGCTGCAGGATCGCATCGGAGTGCCAGGCCACGTCCGCGGCGGTGTGGCGCAGGAAGTAGTCATCGCCCAGTTGCGACCACAGTTGTTCGACGTCGTCCGGGTCGGTGCCTTCGCGTACCAGGATGTCCAGAGCTGCGCTCTGGGTCTGGCGGATCTGCTCTTCGCGTTCCAGCGGGTTTTCCAGGCCGCGGCGCAGGGCCCGCTTGGTTTCGGTGTAGAGCTGGCGCAGCAGGCTGGCGCGCCAGGAGTTCCACAGGCTCGGGTTGGTGGCGTTGATGTCGGCCACGGTGAGCACATAGAGGTAGTCCAGGTGCACCAGGTCGCCGACCAGCTGGGCGAAGTCGTGGATCACCTGCGGGTCGGAGAGGTCCTTGCGCTGGGCAGTGGTCGACATCACCAGGTGGTTCTGCACCAGCCACACGATCAACCGGCTGTCCCAGGCGGGCAGCTGGTGGCGGCTGCAGAATGCCTGGGCGTCCACCGCACCGATCTCGGAATGGTCGCCCTGACGCCCCTTGCCGATGTCGTGGTACAGGCCGGCGAGGTAGATCAACTCGGGCTTGGGCAGGCGCCCCATGAGCTTGCTGGCCAGCGGGAATTTCTCGGACACGGGGGTGTACTGCAGTTTGCGCAGGTGCTTGATCAGGTTCAGGGTGTGCGCATCGACCGTATAGATGTGGAACAGATCGTGCTGCATCTGCCCCACGATCAGGCCGAACTCGGGCAGGTAGCGCCCCAGGATGCCGTAGCGGTTCATGCGGCGCAGGTTGCGGTGGATGCCGATCTCGCACTTGAACAGCTCGATGAACAGGCTGGTGTTGCGGATATCGTTGCGGAACTCGTCGTCGATCAGGTGCCGGTGCTCGCGCAGCAGGCGGATGGTGTCGGCACGCACGCCCTTGATTTCGGGGTGCTGAGCCATCAGCACGAAGATCTCGAGCATGGCGAACGGGGTGCGCTTGAACACGTTGCTGCGCACCGCCTCGATGTAGCCGTCATGCAGCTGGAAGCGCGGGTTCAGCGGCTGGGTGCTGCTGGCGCTGTCATCGGCGAGGATGACTTCCTCGAAGTGCTGGATGATCAGGTCGCTGAGCTCGGCGATGCTCATCACCACCCGGTAGTACTGCTGCATGAACTGTTCGATGGCGCGCTTGGGGTTGTCGTCGGTAAAGCCCAGCAACGCGGCGATGCTGCGCTGGTGGTCGAACAGCAGGCGGTCTTCGGCGCGCCCGGCGAGCATGTGCAGGGCGTAGCGCACCTTCCACAGAAACTCCTGGGACGAGGCCAGCAGGTTGTTCTCGCTCTCCAGCAGGAAGCCTTCGCCGGCCAGCGCATGCAGGTTGAGCGTGCCGTACTGGCGGCGCGCTACCCAGAGCACGGTCTGGATGTCGCGCAGGCCACCGGGGGAGCCCTTGACGTTGGGTTCCAGGTTGTACTCGGTGTCGTTGTACTTGTGGTGGCGCGCCTTCTGCTCGGCGCGCTTGGCCAGGAAGAATTCCTTGCTCGGCCACATGTGCGCCGTGCTGGTGACCTCGAGCATGCGCTGGCGCAGGTGTTCGGGGCCGCAGATGGTGCGGCTTTCCATCAGGTTGGTGACCACCGTGAGGTCGGCGCGCGCCTGTTCGGCGCATTCGTCCACCGAGCGCACGCTCTGGCCGACTTCCAGGCCGATGTCCCAGAGCAGGGTGAGAAAGCGCTCGATCGAGTCGCGAAACACCTCGTGGTCGGCGTCATCGAGCAGGATCAGCAGGTCGATGTCGGAGTAGGGGTGCAGCTCGCCGCGCCCGTAGCCGCCGGTGGCGATCAGGGCGATGTCGGCGGCTTCGCTCCAGCTGAACTGGTTCCATGCCTGTTGCAGGATGTTGTCGACGAACCAGGCGCGGTCCTCGATCAGTCGGCGGATCTCGCGGCCGCTGCGAAAGCGCCCGTCGAGCACCTCGCCGGCCTGGCGGATGGCTTTCTTGAAGGCCGCTATGGGGCTGGCCTTGAGGGCCAGTTCCGCCTGGAACTGGCCGCGGTCGAACAGCTCGGGGTCCACCTGGGGCATCGATGACGTTCCTGTGAGGGTCAGGCCGAAGTGCGCGGGATCGTGTCGTCCTTGCGCAGGGTGAAGATCTCGTAGCCGGTGGCGGTGACCACCAGGGTGTGTTCCCACTGCGCCGAGAGCTTGCGGTCCTTGGTGATGGCGGTCCAGCCGTCGCCCAGCACCTTGGTGTCGGCCTTGCCCTGGTTGATCATCGGCTCGATGGTGAAGGTCATGCCTTCCTTGAGTTCCATGCCGGTACCGGCGCGGCCGTAATGCAGGATCTGCGGCTCTTCATGGAACACCTTGCCGATGCCGTGGCCGCAGAACTCGCGCACCACCGAGAAGCCGTTCTTTTCGGCGTGCTTCTGGATCACTTCGCCGATGTCGCCCAGGCGGCAGCCCGGCTTGACCAGCTCGATGGCCTTGTACATGCACTCCTGGGTGACCTGGGACAGGCGCTCGGCCCATACCGGCACGGTGCCGACGTGGAACATGCGGCTGGTGTCGCCGTGGTAGCCGTCCTTGATCACGGTCACGTCGATGTTCAGCGTGTCGCCATCCTTGAGCGGCTTGTCGCCCGGGATCCCGTGGCATACCACGTGGTTGACCGAGGTGCAGATCGACTTGGGGAAGCCCTTGTAGTTCAGGGGCGCGGGGATGGCCTGCTGCACGTTGACGATGTAGTCGTGGCACAGGCGGTCGAGTTCCTCGGTGGTGACACCGGGCTTGACGTGTTCTTCGATCATCTCCAGGACTTCGGCGGCCAGGCGGCCGGCGACGCGCATCTTTTCGATGTCTTCGGCGGTTTTGATAGTGACGGTCATTGCAGGCTCTCTACGGCGCGCGCAGGCGCAAATGAAACGGGAAAGGCGTGATTCTAACAGAGCGAGGCGGCGGGCTGGGGCCTGGGCTGCGGGGCATTGCCTACTATTTATGTTGATTGCATCGGTCGCTGCGTGAGCAGGGCGGGTGCAACCCTCGGGTGTCGTCTGTTTTTTCGGTTTCGCTCGGCTCACTTGTGTGGTATAAAATGCGCCGCTTTCGGGGATAGCCCCGTCTGCTCAAACCCACACACGTGTCGACACGATGGCCTGGGTGCCCCTGACTTCGGTTTCGGGGTTGGTCATTGGGATACGTGGAGGCCCAACCCGACTTATCAAGGAACTATCATGTCCCAAGTCAACATGCGCGATATGCTGAAGGCCGGTGTGCACTTCGGTCACCAAACCCGTTACTGGAATCCGAAAATGGGCAAGTACATTTTCGGCGCGCGCAACAAGATCCACATCATCAACCTTGAAAAAACCCTGCCGATGTTCAACGAGGCACTGACCTTCGTAGAGCGCCTGGCCCAGGGCAAAAACAAGATTCTGTTCGTCGGCACCAAGCGTTCCGCTGGCAAGATCGTTGCTGAAGAAGCAGCACGTTGCGGTTCGCCGTACGTCGATCACCGCTGGTTGGGCGGCATGCTGACCAACTACAAGACCATCCGTGCTTCGATCAAGCGTCTGCGCGACCTGGAAACCCAGGCCGAAGATGGTACCTTCACCAAGCTGACCAAGAAAGAAGCGCTGATGCGCACCCGCGATCTGGAAAAACTGGACCGCAGCCTGGGTGGTATCAAGGACATGGGCGGCCTGCCTGATGCCCTGTTCGTGATCGACGTTGACCACGAGCGCATCGCTATCACCGAAGCCAACAAGCTGGGTATCCCGGTCATCGGCGTTGTCGATACCAACAGCAGCCCGGAAGGCGTTGACTACATCATCCCAGGCAACGATGACGCCATTCGCGCCATCCAGCTGTACATGGGTTCGATGGCTGACGCCGTTATCCGTGGTCGCAACAACGTTGCCGGCGGCACCGAAGTGTTCGCAGAAGAAGCAGCTGCACCGGCTGCCGAAGCCTGAGTAGCTGACGCTTAGCGTCGACTCGGCACGCAAAAAGGGGGCTTGGCCCCCTTTTTGCCACCTTGAAATCCTCTTGTCAGCGTCGCCGTTGCATCATTGCGAACTGCATGTGCTCTGGCAGTGGATTTCCAGAATTGAACGCCCGTCAGGTATCGGGTGGAATGGTTGAAAACCTATCCAAGAGGAATTTGAAATGGCAGCAATTACTGCAGCGCTGGTAAAAGAACTGCGCGAGCGTACCGGCGAAGGCATGATGGATTGCAAGAAAGCCCTGGAAAAGGCTGGCGGCGACATCGAAAAAGCCATTGACGACATGCGTGCTTCGGGTGCCATCAAGGCAGCCAAGAAAGCTGGCAACGTTGCCGCTGAAGGCGCCATCGCCATCAAGGCCGACGACAAGTCCGCTGTCCTGCTGGAAGTGAACTCGCAGACCGACTTCCTGGCCCTGCAAGACGACTTCAAGGCCTTCGTCGCCGAAAGCGTCGAGCAAGCCTTCGCTGAAAAACTGACCGACGCTGCGCCGCTGATCGCTGCGCGTGAAGCTGCTCGTGAAGCCCTGGTGGCCAAGGTTGGCGAAAACGTCAACATCCGTCGCCTGGTGCGCGTTGAAGGTGACGTTGTCGGTACCTACCTGCACGGCAACAAGATCGGTGTTGCAGTGGTCCTGAAGGGCGGCGACGTCCAACTGGCCAAAGAGATCGCCATGCACGTGGCGGCAAGCAACCCTGAGTTCCTGCTGCCGTCGGAAGTTTCGGCTGAAGCGATCGAGCGCGAAAAAGCCGTGTTCCTGCAGCTGAACGAAGAGAAGATCAAAGGCAAGCCTGAGAACATCGTCGAGAACATGGTCAAAGGCCGTATCTCGAAGTTCCTGGCCGAAGCCAGCCTGGTCGAGCAAGCCTTCGTCATGAACCCGGAAATCAAGGTCGGCGAGCTGGCCAAGAAAGCCGGTGCCGAAATCGTTTCCTTCACCTACTTCAAGGTAGGCGAAGGCATCGAGAAGCCAGTCGACAACTTCGCTGAAGAAGTTGCTGCACAGCTGGCTGCTGCCAAGCAGTAAGACAGAGTCACCTCTGTCGCCCCAAAGAGGCTGCCCGCTCACGCGCGCAGCCTCTTTGTCAAAGCGGGGGCGGTTTACAACGCCGCCCTTTCGCTGGCGCAGTCGCTGCGCCACGCTACAGTTAGCAGGCTGAAAACAGCCCGCCCAGATTTTTTTTCAAAACGCCGCAGGAGAGATTCGCAATGGCTCAGCAGGGCAGTGGTTATCAAGCTCGCTATAAACGCATTCTACTCAAGCTTAGCGGCGAGGCCCTGATGGGCTCGGAAGAGTTCGGCATCGACCCCAAGGTGCTGGATCGCATGGCGCTGGAAGTCGGCCAGCTGGTCGGTATCGGTGTGCAGGTCGGCCTGGTGATCGGTGGCGGCAACCTGTTCCGTGGCGCGGCGCTCAGCGCAGCGGGCATGGATCGCGTTACCGGCGACCACATGGGCATGCTGGCCACGGTAATGAATGCGCTGGCCATGCGCGATGCGCTGGAGCGCGCCAACATCACCGCCATCGTCATGTCGGCGATCTCCATGGTAGGCGTGACCGATCACTACGATCGCCGCAAGGCCATGCGCCACCTGAACTCGAAAGAAGTGGTAATTTTCGCGGCCGGTACCGGCAACCCGTTCTTCACCACCGACTCCGCCGCCTGCCTGCGCGCCATCGAAATCGATGCCGACGTGGTATTGAAGGCAACCAAGGTCGATGGTGTATACACTGCAGACCCATTCAAAGACCCGCATGCCGAGAAGTTCGATCATCTTACCTACGATGAAGTGCTGGATCGCAAGCTGGGCGTGATGGACCTGACAGCTATCTGTCTGTGCCGAGACCACAAGATGCCGTTGCGCGTCTTCAACATGAACAAGCCTGGCGCCCTGCTGAACATCGTGCATGGTGGCGCTGAAGGGACCCTGATCGAGGAAGTTCAAAAATGATCAACGAAATCAAGAAAGACGCCCAAGCGCGTATGCAGAAATCCCTGGAGTCTCTGGCTTATGCGTTCGGCCAGATTCGTACCGGCAAGGCACACCCCAGCATCCTGGCAAGCGTGATGGTGCCTTACTACGGTACCGACACCCCGATCAGCGGCGTGGCCAACGTCACCGTGAAAGATTCGCGCACCCTGCAGGTGGTGGCGTTCGAGCGCAACATGCTCGCTGCCGTCGACAAGGCCATCCAGAGCGCCGGCTTGAATCTCAATCCGACCAACCTGGGTGAGCTGCTGCTGATCAGCATGCCAGCCCTGACCGAAGAAACCCGCAAGGGCTTCACCAAGCAGGCGCGCAGTGCGGCCGAAGACGCGCGTGTTGCTGTGCGCAACATTCGCCGCGATGCTCTGGGTGAGCTGAAGAAGCTGGTCAAGGACAAGGAAATCAGTGAAGACGAAGAGCGTCGCGCCATCGCTGATATCGACAAGCTGACCAAAGATACCGAGGCCCAGATCACCAAGGCCACCGAAGAGAAAGAAAAGGACCTGATGGCCGTTTAAGGGCCGGGACTTTTTTCAATGGAAAAGACCAAGCAGGGTGTGCCTCCATCGGTGCCGCGCCATGTCGCGATCATCATGGATGGAAATAATCGCTGGGCGAAGAAGCGCCTGTTGCCCGGCGTTGCCGGGCACAAGGCAGGCGTGGATGCGGTGCGCGCGGTCATCGAGGTGTGCGCCGAGGCCAAGGTCGAGGTCCTGACCCTGTTCGCGTTCTCCAGCGAGAACTGGCAGCGCCCGGCCGACGAGGTCGGTGCGCTGATGGAGCTGTTCTTCTCGGCGCTGCGCCGCGAGGCCAGGCGGCTCAACGAGAACAACATCAGCCTGCGCATCATCGGTGATCGCTCGCGCTTTCACCCTGAGTTGCAGGCCGCCATGCGCGAGGCCGAGGCGCTGACCGCAGGCAGCAATCGCTTCATCCTGCAGATCGCCGCCAACTACGGTGGTCAGTGGGATATCGCCCAGGCCGCCCAGCGCCTGGCGCGTGAAGTGCAGGCCGGGCATCTGCGCCCGGAAGACATCACCCCCGAGTTGCTGCAGCCGTGCCTGGCGACAGGCGATCTGCCGTTGCCCGACCTGTGCATCCGCACCGGTGGCGAGCACCGCATCAGCAACTTCCTGCTGTGGCAGCTGGCGTACGCCGAGCTGTATTTCTCCGACCTGTTCTGGCCGGACTTCAAACACGAGGCCATGCGCACTGCATTGGCCGATTTCGCTTCGCGCCAGCGCCGCTTCGGTAAAACCAGCGAGCAGGTCGAGGCTGGAGCCCGTGCTTAATGCTTAAACAACGCATCATCACTGCGCTGATTCTGTTGCCGATTGCCCTGTGCGGGTTTTTCCTGCTCGACGGGGCGAACTTTGCCTTGTTCATCGGCCTGGTGGTCACCCTCGGGGCCTGGGAATGGGCCCGCCTGGCCGGGCTGATCGCCCAGGGCCTGCGCGTTGCCTATGCCGTGGTGGTCGCCGGCCTGCTGATGCTGCTGCACCTGATGCCGGAGCTGGCACCCTGGGTGCTGGGCGTTTCGGTGCTGTGGTGGGCGCTGGCCACCTGGCTGGTGCTGACCTACCCGCGTACCAGCGAGCTGTGGGCCAGTGTGGCCTGCCGCCTGCTGATCGGCCTGCTGGTGCTGTTGCCGGCCTGGCAAGGCCTGGTGCTGATCAAGCACTGGCCCCTGGGCAACTGGCTGATCATGGCGGTGATGGTCCTGGTATGGGGTGCCGATATCGGCGCCTACTTCTCGGGCCGGGCCTTTGGCAAGCGCAAGCTGGCGCCGCAGGTCAGCCCCGGCAAGAGCTGGGAAGGTGTCTACGGTGGCCTGGCGCTGAGCCTGGTGATCACGGCGGTGGTGGGCGTGACCCGCGAGTGGAGCGCCGGCGAGCTGATCCTCGGTCTGTTCGGTGCCGCCGTCGTGGTATTGGTGTCGGTGGTCGGCGACCTGACCGAAAGCATGTTCAAGCGCCGTTCCGGAATCAAGGACAGCAGCAACCTGCTGCCGGGGCATGGTGGGGTACTGGATCGCATCGACAGCCTCACGGCTGCCATCCCGCTATTTGCCGTGCTGCTGTGGGCCGCCAACTGGGGCGCGCTGTGAGCCGCCCGCAACGGATCACGGTGCTGGGCGCCACAGGTTCCATTGGCTTGAGCACACTGGACGTGATTGCCCGTCACCCCGAGCGCTACCAGGCCTATGCCCTGAGCGGCTATTCGCGTCTGGGCGAGCTGCTGGCCCTGTGCCTGCGCCATGCTCCGGTGTATGCCGTGGTGCCGGGCGATGAGGCCGCGCAGCAGTTGCAGGCCGACCTGCGTGCTGCGGGGTCGAGTACCGAGGTGCTGGTGGGCGAGCAGGGCCTGTGCCAGGTGGCGGCCGACCCGCAGGTGGATGCGGTGATGGCGGCCATCGTCGGTGCGGCGGGGCTGCGTCCGACCCTGGCCGCAGTGGAGGCGGGCAAGAAGGTGCTGCTGGCCAACAAGGAGGCGCTGGTGATGTCCGGCGCCCTGTTCATGCAGGCCGTGCAGCGCAGTGGTGCGGTACTGCTGCCGATCGACAGCGAGCACAACGCGATCTTCCAGTGCCTGCCTGGGGACTATGCCCGCGGCCTGGCCCAGGTGGGTGTGCGGCGCATCCTGCTGACCGCCTCCGGTGGTCCGTTTCGTGAAACGCCGCAGGCCGAGCTGGAGCACGTCACCCCGGAGCAGGCCTGTGCGCACCCGAACTGGTCCATGGGGCGCAAGATCTCCGTCGACTCGGCCAGCATGATGAACAAGGGCCTGGAGCTGATCGAGGCGTGCTGGCTGTTCGATGCCAGGCCTGCCCAGGTCGAGGTGGTGGTCCACCCGCAAAGCGTGATTCACTCGCTGGTCGACTACGTCGATGGTTCGGTGCTGGCACAGTTGGGCAACCCCGACATGCGCACGCCGATCGCCAGCGCCCTGGCCTGGCCGCAGCGCATCGACTCGGGTGTGGCGCCGCTGGACCTGTTCGCCGTTGCCCGCCTGGATTTCCAGGCGCCGGACGAGCAGCGCTTTCCGTGTCTGCGCCTGGCGCGTGAAGCGGCGGACGCCGGCAACAGTGCCCCTGCGATGCTCAATGCGGCCAATGAAGTGGCCGTCGAGGCATTTCTTCAGCGGCGCATCCGCTTCCCGCAGATCCCGAGTATCATCGAGCACGTGCTCAACCAGGAAGCGGTCGTTGCCGTGCCGACGCTGGAGGCGGTGTTTGCAGCCGACCAGCGTGCACGCAGCCTGGCCGGGCACTGGTTGGATCGTCACGGGGTCTGAGGTGCGACGTCGCCACGGGTTGCGCCCGCTCCCGCTGAACGCTATTCGGAGAAAGACATGAGTGCGCTCTACATGATTATCGGCACCCTGGTCGCATTGGGCGTGCTGGTCACCTTTCACGAGTTCGGTCACTTCTGGGTGGCGCGGCGCTGCGGCGTCAAGGTTTTGCGGTTTTCCGTAGGGTTCGGCATGCCGCTGGTACGCTGGCATGACCGCCATGGCACCGAGTTCGTGGTGGCCGCCATTCCCCTGGGCGGCTACGTGAAGATGCTCGACGAGCGCGAAGGCGAAGTGCCTGTCGACCAGTTGGAGCAATCGTTCAACTGCAAGAGCGTGCGCCAGCGCATCGCTATCGTCGCGGCCGGCCCCATCGCCAACTTTCTGCTGGCCATCGTGTTCTTCTGGGCATTGGCCATGCTTGGCAGCCAGCAGGCGCGGCCGGTCATCGGCGCGGTCGAGGCTGGCAGCCTGGCGGCCGCCGCAGGCCTTAGCGCCGGCCAGGAGATCGTCGCGGTCGACGGCAAGCCGACCAACGGCTGGGCAGCGGTCAACCTGCAGCTGGTGCGCCGGCTGGGTGAAAGCGGTGCGCTGCAGGTCAGCGTGCGTGAAGAGGGTGCCAGCACCGACAGCAGCCATGTGCTCAAGCTCGATGCCTGGCTCAAGGGTGCCGACGAGCCCGACCCGATCCGCTCCCTGGGCATCCGCCCATGGCGCCCGGCGCTGGTGCCGGTGCTGGCCGAACTTGATCCCAAGGGGCCGGCCCAGGCCGCCGGTCTGAAAACCGGCGACCGCCTGCTGGCACTCGATGGCAAGGCGCTTGACGATTGGCAGCAGGTGGTGGACACCGTGCGCGGCCGTGCCGGCAGCCGCATCGTGCTGAGCGTGGCGCGTGACGGGGCGACGCTGGAGTTGCCGGTAACCCTCGCCAGCCGTGGCGAAGGCCAGAATGCCAGTGGTTACCTGGGGGCGGGCGTGGCGCCGGTGGAGTGGCCTGCGGCCATGTTGCGCGAGGTCAGTTATGGCCCGCTGCAGGGCCTGGGCGAGGGTGTTTCGCGCGCCTGGAACATGAGCGTGCTGACCCTCGATTCGCTGAAGAAAATGCTGTTCGGCGAGCTCTCGGTAAAAAACTTGAGCGGACCGATAACCATTGCTAAAGTGGCGGGCGCTTCGGCCCAGTCCGGCGTTGGGGATTTCCTGAATTTCCTCGCCTACCTGAGCATTAGCCTGGGGGTTCTTAATTTGCTGCCCATTCCTGTACTGGATGGGGGGCATTTGCTGTTTTACCTGATCGAATGGGCGCGTGGTCGTCCGCTTTCGGATCGGGTGCAAGGTTGGGGGGTCCAGATCGGTATCAGTTTGGTAGTCGGGGTGATGTTGCTTGCCCTGATCAACGATTTGGGTCGACTGTAACGCTTCGCTCAATTGCGAACCTGTCGCGTCCCGCGGTGGGTCGTTTATTGCCAGTTGGAATAAGAAAGGACTTCATGAAACGTCTGCTGCTAACTGCGGTTCTCGCCGTACTGATGATCGCTGAAGTTCACGCCGAGTCCTTCACCATCTCCGATATTCGTGTCAATGGTCTGCAGCGGGTTTCCGCGGGCAGCGTGTTCGGCGCCTTGCCATTGAACGTTGGGGACGAGGCCGATGATCGGCGCCTGGTGGATTCCACCCGTGCGCTGTTCAAGACCGGCTTCTTCCAGGACATCCAACTGGGTCGCGACGGCAACGTCCTGATCATCACCGTGGTCGAGCGTCCTTCCGTCTCGAGCATCGAGATCGAAGGCAACAAGGCCATCAGCACCGAAGACCTGATGAAGGGTCTGAAGCAGTCGGGTCTGGCCGAAGGTGAAATCTTCCAGCGTGCCACCCTCGAAGGTGTGCGCAACGAGCTGCAGCGCCAGTACGTGGCCCAGGGCCGCTACTCGGCCGAGGTCGACGCCGAGGTGGTGCCGCAGCCGCGCAACCGCGTAGGTCTGAAAATAAAGATCAACGAAGGCACCGTCGCTGCCATCCAGCACATCAACGTGGTGGGCAACACCAAGTTCAGCGACGACGAGCTGGCCAGCCTGTTCGAACTCAAGACCACCAACTGGCTGTCGTTCTTCAAGAACGACGACAAGTATGCCCGCGAAAAACTGTCCGGTGACCTCGAGCGCCTGCGTTCCTACTACCTGGACCGCGGCTACATCAACATGGACATCGCCTCCACCCAGGTGTCGATCACCCCGGACAAGAAGCACGTCTACATCACCGTGAACGTCAACGAGGGCGAGAAGTACACCGTTCGTGACGTCAAGCTGTCCGGCGACCTGAAGGTGCCGGAAGACCAGGTCAAGGCACTGATGCTGGTGCAGCCTGGCCAGGTGTTCTCGCGCAAGGTGATGACCACCACCTCCGAGCTGATCACCCGCCGCCTGGGCAACGAAGGCTATACCTTCGCCAACGTCAACGGCGTGCCGCAGCCTCACGATGACGACCACACCGTCGACATCACCTTCGTCGTCGACCCGGGCAAGCGTGCCTACGTCAACCGCATCAACTTCCGTGGCAACACCAAGTCCGAGGACGAAGTGCTGCGCCGCGAGATGCGCCAGATGGAAGGTGGCTGGGCATCGACCTACCTGATCGACCAGTCCAAGACCCGCCTCGAGCGCCTGGGCTTCTTCAAGGAAGCCAACGTCGAGACCCCGGCCGTACCGGGCACCGACGACCAGGTCGACGTGAACTACAGCGTCGAAGAGCAGGCATCGGGTTCGATCACCGCCAGCGTCGGTTTCGCGCAGAGCGCCGGCCTGATCCTGGGTGGTTCGATCAGCCAGAACAACTTCCTGGGTACCGGTAACAAGGTCTCCATCGGCCTGACCCGTTCCGAATACCAGAGCCGCTACAACTTCGGCTTCGTGGACCCCTACTGGACTGCCGATGGCGTGAGCCTTGGCTACAACGCCTTCTACCGCACCACCGACTACGACGACCTCGACGTCGACGTGGCCAGCTATGCGGTGGACAGCCTGGGTGCGGGCGTCAGCGTCGGCTACCCGATCAGCGAGACTTCGCGCCTGACCTTCGGCCTCACCGCCCAGCAGGACAAGATCAAGACCGGTCGCTACACCGTTGACGAGATCTTCGATTTCGTCAAAAAGGAAGGCGACAACTACCTGAACTTCAAGGCATCGGCCGGCTGGTCGGAGTCCACCCTGAACAAGGGCGTGCTGGCTACCCGTGGTCACTCCCAGAGCCTGGTGCTCGAGGCGACCACCCCGGGCAGCGACCTGTCGTTCTTCAAGCTTGACTACCGTGGCCAGCTGTTCAAGCCGATCAACAACGACTACACCCTGCGTCTGCACACCGAGCTGGGCTACGGCGACGGCTTCGGCGGCACCTCGGGCCTGCCGTTCTACGAGAACTACTACGCCGGTGGCTTCAACTCCGTGCGTGGCTTCAAGGACAGCAGCCTGGGCCCGCGCAGTACCCCGAGTAAAGGCAACAACCCTGGCACTGCGCGTGACCCGGACCAGGATCCACTGCCGTTCGGCGGCAACGTGCTGGTGCAGGGCGGCGTGGAACTGCTGTTCCCACTGCCGTTCGTCAAGGACCAGCGTTCGCTGCGCACCTCGGTTTTCTGGGACGTGGGTAACGTGTTCGACACCAACTGCGGCTCCAAGCCGGATTGCGAGAAGGTCGGCCTCAGCGGCCTGGCCAGCTCGGTCGGCCTGGGCGTGACCTGGATTACTGCACTGGGCCCGTTGAGCTTCAGCCTGGCGATGCCGGTCAAGAAGCCGGACGATGCCGATACCCAGGTGTTCCAATTCTCTCTGGGCCAGACCTTCTAAGGGTCTGCCCCGCGTAAACGACAACGGATTCTGTAGGAGTGCATCGTGCGTAAGTTGACTCAACTGGCTGTACTGGCTGCGACCCTGATCGCGACCCCGGCATTTGCCGAGATGAAAATTGCCGTCCTGAACTATCAGATGGCGCTGCTGGAATCGGACGCGGCCAAGAAGTACGCGGTCGATGCGGAGAAGAAATTCGGCCCGCAACTGACCAAGCTGAAAAACCTGGAAAGCAGCGCCAAGGGCATCCAGGACCGTCTGGTCAAGGGTGGCGACAAGATGGCCCAGGGCGAGCGCGAGCGTCTGGAGCTTGAATTCAAGCAGAAGGCCCGTGACTTCCAGTTCCAGTCCAAGGAGCTGAACGAAGCCAAGGCCGTTGCCGACCGCGAGATGCTCAAGCAGCTCAAGCCCAAGCTCGACGGCGCAGTGGAGGAAGTGATCAAGAAGGGTGCTTTCGACCTGGTACTCGAGCGTGGCGCGGTCATTGATGTCAAGCCTCAGTACGACATCACCCGCCAGGTCATCGAGCGCATGAACCAGTCCCGTTGAACATGACTGCGACCATGAAACTCGGCCAGCTGGCCGAGTTCCTCGGGGCCACCCTCAGTGGCCCGGCGGAGCTCGACATCACTGGCCTTGCGACCCTGCACGAGGCTGGCCCGGGACAACTGAGTTTCCTGGCCAACCCGCAGTACCGCAAATTCCTGCCTGAGAGCAAGGCCGCTGCGGTCCTGCTCAAGGCTGCCGATGCCGAGGGCTTTGCCGGTCACGCGCTGATCGTTGCAGATCCCTACCTGGCCTACGCACGTGTTTCCCACCTGTTCGATCCAAAGCCCAGGGCTGTGGCGGGAGTTCATCCCAGCGCCGTGGTGGCTGCAGACGCACAGGTCGATGCCAGCGCCAGCATCGGTGCCTGTGCAGTGATCGAGAGCGGGGTGCAGATCGGCCCTGGCGTGACCATCGGTGCCCACTGCTTCATCGGTGCGCGCAGCGTGATCGGCGAAGGCGGCTGGCTGGCCCCGCGCGTCACGCTGTACCACGATGTGCATATCGGCAAGCGTGTGGTGATCCAGTCCGGCGCCGTGCTGGGGGGTGAAGGTTTCGGTTTCGCCAATGAAAAGGGCGTATGGCAGAAGATTGCCCAGATCGGCGGCGTGAGCATCGGCGACGATGTCGAGATCGGCGTGAACACCGCCATCGACCGCGGTGCACTGGCCGATACCCGTATCGGCAATGGCGTGAAACTCGACAACCAGATCCAGATCGCCCATAACGTACAGGTCGGCGACCACACGGCAATGGCCGCGTGTGTCGGTATTTCCGGCAGCACCAAGATCGGCAAGCATTGCACCATCGCCGGCGGTGTCGGCATGGTCGGGCATATTGATGTGTGTGATGGGGTGTTCGTCTCCGGGATGACCATGGTCACCCGTTCCATCACCGAGCCAGGTGCCTATTCGTCCGGTACGGCCATGCAGCCGCTGGGTGAGTGGCGCAAGAGTGCCGCGCGCATTCGCCAGCTGGATGAGATGGCCAAACGTCTTCAACAAGTGGAAAAGCGACTCGAGGCCGTGACCTCGGGCGACAAAGCTTCATCAGAAGGCTGATACCATTTCCTGATCAAGAGCGCCCAGCCGCTAGACTGCGCTCCTTGATTTGCTAAAGGAGCGCCGCTCGAACGTGCGCGCTCCCTATCTTTACTACAGGCTTCCCCCCGAAATGATGGACATCAACGAGATTCGCGAATATTTGCCTCACCGTTACCCGTTCCTGCTGGTGGACCGGGTGGTGGACTTGGACGTAGAGGCCCAGCGCATTCGTGCCTACAAGAATGTCAGCATCAACGAGCCTTTCTTCAACGGTCACTTCCCGGCGCACCCGATCATGCCCGGCGTGCTGATCATCGAAGCGATGGCCCAGGCAGCCGGCATCCTCGGTTTCAAGATGCTGGACGTCAAACCCGCGGACGGTACCCTGTACTACTTCGTCGGTTCCGACAAGTTGCGCTTTCGCCAGCCGGTGCTGCCGGGTGATCAACTGATCCTCGAAGCCAAGTTCATCAGCTGCAAGCGCCAGATCTGGAAGTTCGAGTGCCAGGCGTCGGTGGACGGCAAGCCGGTATGCTCGGCCGAGATCATCTGCGCGGAACGCAAACTATGAGTTTGATTGACCCTCGGGCAATCATCGATCCATCGGCAAAGATTGCCGACGGCGTCGAGGTCGGCCCATGGTCGATCGTCGGTGCCGGGGTCGAGATCGGGGAAGGGACCGTGATTGGTCCGCATGTGATTCTCAAAGGGCCGACCCGCATCGGCAAGCACAACCGCATCTACCAGTTCTCCTCTGTCGGCGAAGACACCCCTGACCTCAAGTACAAGGGTGAACCGACGCGCCTGGTGATCGGCGACCACAACGTGATCCGCGAAGGCGTGACCATTCACCGTGGCACCGTGCAGGACCGTAGCGAAACCACCCTGGGTGATCACAACCTGGTCATGGCCTATGCCCATATCGGGCACGACAGCGTGATCGGCAACCACTGCATCCTGGTCAACAACACCGCGCTGGCCGGGCATGTGCATGTGGGCGACTGGGCGATACTGTCCGGGTTTACCCTGGTGCACCAGTTCTGCCATATCGGCGCCCACAGCTTTTCCGGCATGGGTACCGCCATCGGCAAGGATGTGCCGGCCTTCGTCACCGTGTTCGGCAACCCGGCCGAGGCGCGCAGCATGAACTTCGAAGGCATGCGCCGTCGCGGTTTCAGCGATGAAGCTATCCATGCCCTGCGCCGCGCCTACAAGGTGGTGTATCGCCAGAACCTGACGGTCGACCAGGCCATCGCCGAACTGGCCGAGCCCGCCCAGCAGTTCCCCGAGGTCGACCTGTTCGTCAAGTCGATCCAGAACTCCGCCCGCGGCATCACCCGCTGACATGGCGCCACTCTGTGTAGCGCTGGTGGCAGGCGAAGCCAGCGGCGATATTCTTGGCGCCGGCCTGATGCGTGCACTCAAGGCCCGCCATCCGCAGGTACGCTTTATCGGCGTCGGCGGCCCATTGATGGAAGCCGAGGGGCTGAGTTCCTACTTTCCCATGGAGCGCCTGGCCGTCATGGGCCTGGTCGAAGTGCTGGGTCGCCTGCGCGAGCTGCTCAAGCGCCGCAAGCTGCTGATCCAGACGCTGATCGAGCAGAAGCCGGACGTGTTCATCGGTATCGATGCCCCCGACTTCACCCTCAACATCGAACTGAAACTGCGCCAGGCCGGCATCAAGACCGTGCACTACGTCAGCCCTTCTGTTTGGGCCTGGCGGCAGAAGCGTGTGCTGAAGATCCGCGAAGGCTGCGACCTGATGCTCACGCTGTTTCCGTTCGAGGCGCGGTTCTATGAAGAGCAGGGCGTGCCGGTGCGTTTCGTCGGCCACCCGCTGGCCGATACCATCCCGCTGCAGGCCGACCGCACTGCAGCGCGTGAAGCGCTGGGCCTGCCCGACGGACCCTTGGTGGCCCTGATGCCAGGCAGCCGTGGCGGCGAAGTAGGGCGCCTGGGTGCACTGTTTCTGGATACCGCACAGCGGCTTCGCGAGCTGGTGCCGGGGGTGCGCTTCGTCTCGCCCTGCGCCAACCCGGTGCGCCGTGCCCAGCTCGAACAGATGCTCGAAGGCCGCGACCTGCCACTGACCCTTCTCGACGGCCAGTCGCACCAGGCCCTGGCGGCCTGCGATGCGGTATTGATCGCCTCGGGCACCGCTACCCTGGAGGCGCTGTTGTTCAAGCGACCCATGGTGGTGGCGTACCGCGTGGCCCCGGTGACCTACTGGATTCTCAAGCGCCTGGTCAAAAGCCCTTATGTATCGCTGCCCAACCTGCTGGCCCAGCGCCTGCTGGTGCCCGAACTGCTGCAGGAGGCCGCCACCAGCGAGGCCCTGGCGCAGACCCTGGCACCACTGGTGAATGGTGGCGAGCAGCAGACCGAGAGCTTCGATCAGATTCACCGTACCCTGCGCCGCGATGCCTCCAACCAGGCAGCCGACGCGGTACTGGCCTTGCTGGAACATCGATAAATGCAAATCGGACTGGATTTCAACCTGGTCGAAGACCTGGTCGCCGGGGTTGACGAAGTCGGCCGCGGCCCGCTGTGTGGCGCGGTGGTGACCGCTGCCGTGATCCTCGACCCGAGCCGGCCGATCCTGGGCCTGAACGATTCGAAAAAACTCACCGAGGCGCGCCGCGAAAAGCTCTTCGACGAGATCTGCGAGAAGGCCCTGAGCTTTCACATCGCCCGCGCCGAGGTCGACGAGATCGACCAGCTGAACATTCTGCATGCCACCATGCTGGCCATGCAGCGCGCGGTCGAAGGCCTGCACATCACGCCCAAGCTGGCACTGATCGATGGCAACCGTTGCCCCAAGCTCAACGTGCCATCGGCGCCGGTGGTCAAGGGTGACAGCCAGGTGCCGGCCATCGCTGCGGCCTCTATCCTGGCCAAGGTGACCCGTGACCGGGAAATGGCTGCCTTCGAGCTGATCTACCCTGGCTACGGCATCGGCGGGCACAAGGGCTACCCGACCCCGCTGCACCTTGAAGCTCTGGCCCGGCTTGGCCCCACGCCGATTCACCGGCGCTCGTTCGCCCCGGTACGGGCTGCATTCGAGGCCCGTGGCCTGCAGGCCAACGGCCTGTTGCCGGTGTAGAGGCAACCCCCGTTCAGCCTGACCACTCCCGCGCAGGCTGTAGTTTTGATCGAGGCCCGGTACAATCCGGGCCTTGTTGTTTTGTGCTGCTATAGGATCATCATGTCGGCTTCTTTCGTTCATCTTCGCCTGCACACCGAATTCTCGCTGGTCGATGGCCTGGTGCGGATCAAGCCGCTGGTCAAGGCCCTGGCCGGGATGAACATGCCGGCGGTGGCCGTCACCGACCAGAGCAACATGTGCTCGCTGGTCAAGTTCTACAAGACCGCCATGGGCAGCGGGATCAAGCCGATCTGTGGGGCCGACCTGTGGCTGTCCAACGCCGACCCCGACCTGCCGCTGTCGCGCATCTGCCTGTTGGCGATGAACGCCAAGGGCTACCGCAACCTCACCGAGCTGATCTCCCGTGGCTGGATGGACGGCCAGCGCAATGGCGTGGTGGTCATCGAGCGCGAGTGGATCGCCCCGGCCAGCGAGGGTCTGATCGCCTTGTCGGCGGCCAGGGAAGGCGATATCGGCATGGCACTGCTGGGCAACAACCCGCAGGAAGCCGAGGCCCTGCTGCGCGACTGGATGGCGATGTTCCCCGATCGCTTCTATGTCGAGGTGCAGCGCACCAACCGCAGCGGCGACGAAGAGTATCTGCACGCCGCCGTGGCCCTTGCCGACCGCCTGGGCGCGCCGCTGGTGGCCACCAACGACGTGCGCTTCATCAAGCAGACCGACTACGACGCCCACGAAACCCGTGTGTGCATCGGCGAAGGCCGTGCCCTGGACGATCCGCGGCGTTCGCGCAACTACAGCGACCAGCAGTACCTGAAAAGCCCGGAAGAAATGGCCGAGCTGTTCAGCGACCTGCCCGACGCCCTGGCCAACACGGTCGAGATCGCCAAGCGCTGCAACATCGAGGTGCAGCTGGGCAAGCACTTCCTGCCCGACTTCCCCACGCCCAACGGCATGGGCATCGACGAATACCTGCGCCATGTGTCCCATGAAGGCCTGGAAGAGCGCCTGGCGGTGCTATGGCCCAAGGACACCACGCCCAACTATGAAGAGAAGCGCCAGGTCTACCTCGACCGGCTGAAGTTCGAGCTGGACATCATCATTCAGATGGGCTTCCCCGGTTACTTCCTGATCGTTATGGACTTCATCAAGTGGGCCAAGAACAACGGCGTGCCGGTAGGTCCGGGCCGGGGGTCGGGTGCCGGCTCGCTGGTGGCCTACGTGCTGAAGATCACCGACCTCGACCCGCTGGCCTACGACCTGCTGTTCGAACGTTTCCTCAATCCTGAACGGGTCTCGATGCCCGACTTCGACGTCGACTTCTGCATGGACGGTCGCGACCGCGTGATCGAGTACGTGGCCGACGCCTACGGGCGCAATGCGGTGAGCCAGATCATCACCTTCGGCACCATGGCGGCCAAGGCGGTGGTGCGTGACGTGGCGCGGGTGCAGGGCAAGTCCTACGGCCTGGCCGACCGCCTGTCGAAGATGATTCCGTTCGAAGTCGGCATGACCCTGGAGAAGGCCTACGAGCAGGAGGAAATGCTGCGCGACTTCCTCAAGACCGACGAGGATGCCAAGGAAATCTGGGACATGGCCCTCAAGCTCGAGGGCGTTACCCGGGGCACCGGCAAGCACGCCGGTGGCGTGGTCATCGCGCCGACCAAACTCACCGACTTCTCGCCGATTGCCTGTGACGAAGAGGGCGGCGGCCTGGTAACCCAGTTCGACAAGGATGACGTGGAGGCGGCCGGCCTGGTGAAGTTCGACTTCCTCGGCCTGCGTACCCTGACTATCATCAAGTGGGCGATGGAGACGATCAACCGCGAGCAGGCCAAGGCCGGCCTGCCGGACCTGAACATCGACTTCATCCCGCTGGACGACAAGAAGACCTACGACCTGCTGCAGAAGGCCGAGACCACTGCGGTATTCCAGCTCGAGTCGCGCGGCATGAAGGAGCTGATCAAGAAGCTCAAGCCCGACTGCCTGGAAGACCTTATCGCACTGGTGGCACTGTTCCGCCCGGGCCCGCTGCAATCGGGCATGGTGGACGACTTCATCAACCGCAAGCACGGCCGCGCCGAGCTGGCCTACCCGCACTCCGACTACCAGTACGAAGGCCTCAAGCCGGTACTGGCGCCGACCTACGGCATCATCCTGTACCAGGAACAGGTGATGCAGATCGCCCAGGTGATGGCCGGCTACACCCTCGGCGGTGCGGACATGCTGCGCCGGGCGATGGGCAAGAAGAAGCCCGAGGAAATGGCCAAGCAGCGTGGCGGTTTCATCGAAGGCTGCGCCACCAACAACATCGACCCGGACCTGGCGGGCAACATCTTCGACCTGGTGGAAAAGTTCGCCGGTTACGGTTTCAACAAGTCCCACTCCGCCGCCTACGGCCTGGTGTCGTACCAGACCGCCTGGCTCAAGACCCATCACCCGGCCGCGTTCATGGCTGCGGTACTGTCGGCGGATATGCACAACACCGACAAGGTGGTGACCCTGATCGAGGAAGTGCGCAGCATGAAGCTGCGCCTCGATGCACCGGATGTGAACACCTCCGACTTCAAGTTCACGGTCAACGACGACGGCCGCATCGTGTATGGCCTGGGCGCGATCAAGGGCGTGGGCGAGGGCCCTGTCGACGCGATCGTCGAGGCGCGCAGCAGCGGGCCGTTCAAGGACCTGTTCGACTTCTGCGAGCGGGTCGACCTCAAGCGCATCAACAAGCGCACCCTCGATGCATTGATCCGCAGCGGTGCACTGGATCGCCTGGGGCCGTTCTTCCACGACGAAATCAAGGCCTACCAGGCCAACATCGACCGTAACCGCGCGGTGCTGCTGGGGGCGATGGAAGAGGCGATCAAGTCGGCCGAACAGACCGCACGCACCCACGACAGCGGGCACTCGGACCTGTTCGGCGGGTTGTTCGTGGAGGCCGACGCCGACGTCTATGCCAACCACCGTAACGCCCGCGAGCTGACCCTCAAGGAACGCCTGCGCGGCGAGAAGGACACCCTGGGCCTGTACCTGACCGGCCACCCGATCGACGAGTACGAAGGCGAGATCCGCCGTTTCGCCCGTCAGCGCATCATCGACCTCAAGCCGGCCCGCGATACCCAGACCGTGGCCGGCATGATCATTGCGCTGCGCGTGATGAAGAACAAGAAGGGCGACAAGATGGGCTTCGTGACCCTCGACGACCGATCCGGGCGCATCGAGGCGTCGCTGTTTGCCGATGCGTTCATGGCCGCGCAGCCGTTGCTGCAGACCGACGCGATGGTGGTGGTCGAAGGGGAGGTCAGCAATGACGACTTCTCCGGTGGCCTGCGCCTGCGGGTCAAGCGCGTGATGAGCATGGAAGATGCACGTACCAACCTGGCCGAAAGCCTGCGCCTGAAGATCCATGCCGACGCCCTCAAGGGCGACCGCCTGGCGTGGCTGGGCGAGCTGTTCAAGCGCCATCGCGGCGCGTGCCCGATCAGCATGGAATACACCGGCAACGATGCGCGCGCCCTGCTGCAGTTTGGCGAAGGTTGGCGCATCGACCCCGCGGACGGACTGATTCAGGCCCTGCGTGACCAGTTCGGGCGTGAGAACGTCTTCCTGCAATATCGATGAATTGATGAATTTTTAATCTCGACCTGAATGCGCCTGATCCCTTAAGGTAGGGCGCCAAACGGATCAACCGGCCGGCCGCCTGGCCGTCGACCCAAGACGGATGCCTATGAACCCGAATTTTCTGGATTTCGAACAGCCGATTGCTGACCTGCAAGCCAAGATCGAAGAGCTGCGCCTGGTCGGCAATGACAACTCGCTGAACATCGGCGATGAAATCGCCCGTCTGCAAGACAAGAGCAGCACGCTGACCGAGAGCATTTTCGGCAACCTGACCAGCTGGCAGATCGCGCGCCTGGCGCGTCACCCGCGTCGTCCGTACACCCTGGACTACATCGACCACATCTTCACCGAGTTCGACGAGCTGCATGGCGACCGCCACTTCTCCGACGACGCCGCGATCGTTGGTGGCATAGCCCGCCTGGACGACCAGCCGGTGATGGTGATCGGTCATCAGAAAGGCCGTGAAGTGCGCGAGAAGGTACGCCGCAACTTCGGCATGCCACGCCCTGAAGGCTACCGCAAGGCGTGCCGCCTGATGGAAATGGCCGAACGCTTCAAGATGCCGATCCTGACCTTCATCGACACCCCGGGCGCCTACCCCGGCATCGACGCCGAAGAGCGCAACCAGAGCGAAGCGATTGCCTGGAACCTGCGCGTGATGGCTCGCCTGAAAACGCCGATCATCGCCACCGTGATCGGCGAAGGCGGTTCGGGCGGTGCACTGGCCATCGGCGTTTGCGACCAGCTGAACATGCTGCAGTACTCCACCTACGCGGTGATTTCGCCGGAAGGCTGCGCCTCGATCCTGTGGAAGACTGCCGAGAAGGCTGCTGACGCAGCCGAAGCGATGGGCATCACGGCCGAGCGCCTCAAGGGCCTGGGTATCGTTGACAAGGTGATCGGCGAACCACTGGGCGGCGCACACCGTGACCCGGCGGCAGCCTCGGCCAACATCCGCGCTTCGCTGATCGAGCAGTTGGACATGCTCAAGGCGTTCGACAACGACGCGCTGCTCAAGCGCCGTTATGATCGCCTGATGAGCTACGGGCTCTGATCTGAACTCATCGGTGGCCCTTTCGCTTCTGTAGGAGCCGGCTTTGCCGGCGAAGGGCCACCGATGATCGACCTGCGCAACACCCTGTCCCCCTGGCACCAAGCTACCGGCTGGTGCATCGCCCTCTCTGGCGGCCTCGACTCCACCGTCCTGCTGCACCTGCTGGCCCAACAGCCGGCTGCGCCCCTTCGTGCCCTCCATGTCCACCACGGTCTGCAAGCCGCTGCCGATGCGTGGCCGGCCCACTGCCAGCGCCTGTGCGACAGCCTGGGCGTACCGCTGGACATCATCCATGTGCACGTCGCCCCAGGCGCCAGCCTGGAGCAGGGCGCCCGGGACGCGCGCTATGCAGCCTTCGCCCAGGCCCTGCGCCCGGGCGAACTGCTGCTGACCGGCCAGCACCGCGACGACCAGGCCGAGACGCTGCTGTTTCGGCTGTTGCGCGGGGCCGGCCTGCGTGGCCTGTCGGGGATGCCGGCGCAGCGGGCGCTGGGGCAGGGCAGCCTGCTGCGACCCTTGCTGGATACCCCGCGTGATGAACTGCTGGCCTACGCCACCGCGCATGGCCTGCACTGGATAGAAGACCCCAGCAACGATGACACCCAGTTCTCGCGCAACTACCTGCGCCACCAGGTTCTGCCGGCGCTGACCCGACGCTGGCCCCAGGCGTCGCGCAGCCTGGCGCGCAGCGCCGCGCACCTGGCCGAGGCGCAGGGCCTGCTCGATGAAGTGGCGCAGCAGGACCTCGCACAAGCCTCGACCCCTGATGCCTTCGCCTGGTTGGGCTGCCCGTCGCTGGATCTGGAGGTGCTGCGCCAACTGTCCCCGGCACGCCAGCGCAACGCCCTGCAGTACTGGCTGGCGGCGCGCACGCGCCTGCCGGACACCCGCCACTGGTCGGGTTGGGAAGACGTGCGCGATGCCGGCGGCGAAGGGCGTCCTGTATGGCGCCTGGCCGATGGCGAGCTGCACCGCAGTGGCCTGCGTATCTACTGGCTGGATGCGCACTGGCTCACGCCGCCGGCGCAGCCGGGGCCTTGGCTCGACCCGCGCCAGCCGCTTGCACTGCCCGGCAATGGCCAGTTGACACTCAGCGGCAGGTTGCCGCAGGGCCCACTGCAGGTGCGCTATCGGCAGGGCGGCGAGAGGATGGCGGTCGAGGGCCGGGGCCATCGCGACCTCAAGCGGTTGCTCAACGAGCGCCAGCTACCCTTGTTCGCCCGCCAGCGCGTGCCGCTGCTGTACCGCGACGGGCAGTTGCTGGCGGTGGCCAACCTGCCGGGGCTGGGGCTTGCCGACGGGCAACTGCACTGGTGCGTACCGACAAGCGCGCAAGGTTTGAGATGAAAGGGACATTCCGGTAGACTACGCTCCCTTCTTGATACAACTTCTGTGACTTCATCTGAATCACGGCAGTTGCCGATTACCAAGCAGTTTTTTGCTGGGCGATTCTAAAAATGTTTAGCGAGCTCCTTACCGGGTTTTCAACCCCCGGTCTGACCAGGCGCGGCAGTTTTTTAAGATGCACTGTGATTGACGCAGGTGATCGGGGGCTTCGGCCTTCCTTCGCTTTCCCCGGCGGCACTGACCGCTTTAACGCAGACTTCTAGGGTTTTTCATGACGCGCTACATATTCGTCACGGGCGGTGTTGTTTCTTCATTGGGGAAAGGCATTGCCTCGGCTTCATTGGCGGCCATCCTGGAGGCGCGGGGGCTCAAGGTCACCATGCTCAAGCTGGACCCGTACATCAACGTCGACCCGGGCACCATGAGCCCGTTCCAGCACGGTGAAGTGTTCGTCACCCACGACGGCGCCGAGACCGACCTGGACCTGGGCCACTACGAGCGGTTCATCCGCACGACCATGACCCAGAACAACAACTTCACCACCGGCCGCGTGTACGAGCACGTGCTGCGCAAGGAGCGCCGTGGTGACTACCTGGGTGCCACCATCCAGGTGATCCCGCACATCACCGACGAAATCAAGCGCCGCATCATCAAGGGCGCCGGCGATGCCGACGTGGCCATGGTCGAGATCGGCGGTACCGTGGGTGACATCGAGTCGCAACCGTTCCTCGAGGCCATCCGCCAGTTGCGCTTCGAAGTGGGCGCCAAGCGCGCGATGCTGATGCACCTGACCCTGGTGCCGTACATCGCCACCGCCGGCGAGACCAAGACCAAGCCTACCCAGCACTCGGTCAAGGAGCTGCGCTCCATCGGCCTGCAGCCGGACGTGCTGGTGTGCCGTTCCGATCACCCGATCGACAGCTCGTCGCGCCGCAAGATCGCGCAGTTCACCAACGTTGAAGAACGTGCGGTGATCGCGCTGGAAGACGCCGACACCATCTACAAGATCCCGGGCATCCTGCACTCCCAGGGCCTGGACGACTTCGTCGTCGAGCGTTTCGGCCTGCAGTGCGGCAGCGCCGACCTGTCCGAGTGGGACGCGGTGGTCGATGCCAAGCTCAACCCCGAGCACGAAGTCACCATCGCCATGGTCGGCAAGTACATGGAGCTGCTCGATGCCTACAAGTCGCTGATCGAAGCGATGAGCCATGCCGGCATCAGCAACCGCACCAAGGTCAACCTGCGCTACATCGACTCCGAAGACATCGAGAACCAGGGCACCGGCCTGCTCGAAGGCGTGGACGCCATCCTGGTACCGGGCGGTTTCGGCCTGCGCGGCGTGGAAGGCAAGATCACTGCCGTTCAATACGCTCGCGAGAACAAGGTGCCTTACCTGGGTATCTGCCTGGGCATGCAGGTGGCGGTCATCGAATTCGCCCGCAACGTGATGGGCTGGAAGGACGCCAACTCCACCGAGTTCGACCGCGCCAGCGGTCACCCGGTGGTGGGCCTGATCACCGAGTGGGAAGATGCCACCGGCGCGGTCGAGACCCGTACCGAAGCCTCGGACCTTGGCGGCACCATGCGTCTGGGCGCCCAGGAGTGCCAGCTGCAAAGCGGCTCCAAGGTGCACGACTGCTACGCCAAGGACGTGATCGTCGAGCGTCACCGTCACCGCTACGAGGTCAACAACAACCTGCTGCCGCAACTGATCGAGGCGGGCCTGGTGGTCTCGGGTCGTTCCGGCGACGGCGCACTGGTCGAAGTGGTCGAGTCCAAGGACCATCCGTGGTTCGTGGCCTGCCAGTTCCACCCGGAGTTCACCTCTACCCCGCGTGACGGCCACCCGCTGTTCAGCGGCTTCGTCAAAGCTGCATTGGCTCAAAAGAACAAGGCCTGATCCATGACCCAGAAGATCATTCGCGTCGGTAACATCGAGATCGCCAACGACAAGCCGTTCGTCCTGTTCGGCGGCATGAACGTGCTGGAATCCCGTGACCTGGCCCTGAAGGTCTGCGAAGAGTACGTGCGGGTTACCGAGAAGCTCGGTATCCCCTACGTGTTCAAGGCCAGCTTCGACAAGGCCAACCGTTCGTCGATCAACTCCTACCGCGGCCCTGGCCTGGAAGAGGGGATGAAGATCTTCGAAGAGATCAAGCGCACCTTCAACGTGCCGGTGATCACCGACGTGCACGAGCCGCACCAGGCGCAGGCCGTGGCTGACGTGTGCGACATCATCCAGCTGCCGGCCTTCCTGTCGCGCCAGACCGACCTGGTGGTCGCGATGGCCAAAACCGGCGCGGTGATCAACATCAAGAAGGCGCAGTTCCTCGCACCCCAGGAGATGAAGCACATCCTGAGCAAGTGCGAAGAGGCCGGCAACGACCAACTGATCCTCTGCGAGCGTGGTTCGAGCTTCGGCTACAACAACCTGGTGGTGGACATGCTCGGCTTCGGCATCATGAAGCAGTTCGAGTACCCGGTGTTCTTCGACGTGACCCATGCCCTGCAGATGCCGGGTGGTCGCGCCGATTCCGCAGGTGGCCGCCGTGCCCAGGTCACCGACCTGGCCAAGGCCGGCCTCAGTCAGGGGCTGGCGGGCCTGTTCCTCGAGGCCCACCCGGACCCTGACAATGCCAAGTGCGACGGCCCGTGCGCCCTGCGCCTGGACAAACTGGAGCCATTCCTGGCCCAGCTCAAGCAACTGGACGAACTGGTCAAGAGTTTTCCGACGGTAGAAACCGCGTAAACCTCGATTCTCCGGTAAAGTACCGCCCGTTCATCCCCTGACCCCCGGGTCAGGGGCTTGTCCTCGTCAGGCCTGCCCGTGCGCCGACCGCCTGTGACGGACCCGGTTTTTTTCTCAGCTGCGTTGTTTTCGTCAATTCTGGAGTGCTTACAACAATGGCAAAAATCGTCGACATCAAAGGTCGTGAAGTTCTCGATTCGCGCGGTAACCCTACCGTCGAAGCGGACGTACTGCTCGACAACGGCATCATCGGCAGCGCCTGTGCGCCGTCGGGTGCTTCCACTGGCTCGCGCGAAGCGCTGGAGCTGCGTGATGGCGACAAGAGCCGTTACATGGGCAAGGGCGTACTGAAGGCCGTCGCCAACATCAACGGCCCGATCCGCGACCTGCTGCTGGGCAAGGACCCGGTCGAGCAGAAAGCGCTCGACCTGGCGATGATCAAGCTCGACGGTACTGAAAACAAAGGCAACCTGGGCGCCAACGCCATCCTCGCCGTGTCCCTGGCTGCCGCCAAGGCCGCTGCACAGGACCAGGACCTGCCGCTGTACGCGCACATCGCAAACCTCAATGGCACCCCTGGCCAGTACTCGATGCCGGTCCCGATGATGAACATCATCAACGGCGGCGAGCACGCCGACAACAACGTCGACATCCAGGAGTTCATGGTGCAGCCGGTCGGCGCCAAGACCTTCTCCGACGCGCTGCGCATGGGCACCGAGATCTTCCACCACCTCAAGGCAGTACTGAAGGCCCGTGGCCTGAACACCGCCGTGGGTGACGAGGGTGGTTTCGCACCTAACCTGGCTTCCAACGAAGACGCGCTGTCGGCCATCGCCGAAGCCATCGCCAACGCCGGCTACACCCTGGGCACCGACGTGACCCTGGCGCTGGACTGTGCGGCCAGCGAGTTCTACGAGGACGGCAAGTACAACCTGTCCGGTGAAGGCAAGTCGTTCGACGCAGCCGGTTTTGCCGACTACCTCAAGGGCCTGACCGAGCGTTTCCCGATCATCTCGATCGAAGACGGCCTGGACGAGTCCGACTGGGCTGGCTGGAAGATCCTGACCGACAAGATCGGCGACAAGGTGCAACTGGTCGGTGACGACCTGTTCGTGACCAACACCAAGATCCTGAAGGAAGGCATCGACAAGAAGATCGCCAACTCGATCCTGATCAAGTTCAACCAGATCGGCACCCTGACCGAAACCCTGGAAGCCATCCAGATGGCCAAGGCCGCCGGTTACACCGCGGTGATCTCGCACCGTTCGGGCGAAACCGAAGATTCGACCATTGCCGACCTGGCCGTGGGTACCGCTGCCGGCCAGATCAAGACCGGTTCGCTGTGCCGCTCCGACCGCGTCTCCAAGTACAACCAATTGCTGCGTATCGAAGAGCAACTGGGCAGCAAGGCTGTGTACCGTGGTCGCGGCGAGTTTCGCGGCTAAGCCAGAGATGGTAAAAAGGCCGCAGTGTGAGGCTGAAAGACGCAGCTAATCTTTCAGCAACCCTGTGCAGCAAGTGCTTTCCCCACAAAGCCTGGCTTCGGTCAGGCTTCGTGCCATCAGCCCCTTGTGCACGGGCGGCCTTTTTCCAGTGGATACCCTGATGCGTAGTCCCTATTGGTTGTTCCTCGTCTTGCTCCTGTTGCTGGGTGGCCTGCAGTACCGTCTGTGGGTGGGCAACGGCAGCCTGGCCCAGGTTGCCGACCTCAAGCAGCAGATCGCCGACCAGCACGCTGAAAACGAGCGTCTGCTGGAGCGTAATCGCGTGCTTGATGCCGAAGTGCTGGAGTTGAAGAAAGGTATGGAAACCGTCGAAGAACGCGCTCGTCATGAGCTGGGTATGGTCAAGGAGGGTGAAACCCTCTACCAGTTGGCCCAATGACGGCGTTCCTGCCTGCCTTCTGGGCAGTGATTCCTGCCGCGGGTGTTGGTGCCCGCATGGCGGCCGACCGTCCCAAGCAGTACCTGCAACTGGGCGGGCGGACGATTCTCGAGCATAGCCTCGACTGTTTTCTCGACCATCCATGCCTCAAGGGCGTGGTGGTCAGCATTGCTGCCGACGACCCTTACTGGCCGGGCCTGGCCTGCGCCAGCGATACGCGCATCCAGCGTGCGGCAGGTGGGCGCGAGCGTGCCGATTCGGTGCTCAATGCCTTGCTGCTGCTGCACGCCCAGGGCGCGGCCGACAACGACTGGGTGCTGGTGCACGATGCGGCGCGGCCGAACCTGGCGCGCGACGACCTTGACCGCCTGCTGGGCGAGCTGGCGAATGACCCGGTGGGCGGGCTGCTGGCGGTGCCGGCGCGCGACACGCTCAAGCGTGCCGATGCCAACGGGCGGGTAAGCGCCACCATCGACCGCAGCACGGTGTGGCAGGCGTACACCCCGCAGATGTTCCGCCTGGGGGCATTGCACCGTGCGCTGGCAGACAGCCTGGTGGCGGACGTGGCGATCACCGACGAGGCGTCGGCCATCGAATGGTCGGGGCAGGCGCCGCGCCTGGTCGAAGGGCGCAACGACAATATCAAGGTGACGCGGCCGGAAGACCTGGAGTGGCTGAGACAGCGCTGGGCCAATCGCGGCAATTGACCGCGGTGGCCCATTCGCTGGCAAGCCAGCCCCCACAAGGGACTGCAGTACGTTCAAGGGCTGGTGAACTGCCTGTGGGAGCCCGCGACGTTTTCTACACGCTGCGGTACTCAGGCAGCTGTCCCAACTTCTCCCGTAGATAATCCACCAGCTTGCGCACCTTCGGCGACAGGTGCCGCTGTTGCGGGTACAACGCCCACACCGCCGTATTCGGCGGCTGATGCGCTTCAAGCAGCGACACCAACGCGCCACTGCCCAGATGCTCCAGCACGTAGTAGTCCGGCAACTGGCACAGCCCCATCCCCTGCAGCGCCGCATCCAGCACCGCCTGCCCGCTGTTGCAGCGCCAGTTGCCCTGCACCCGCTGACTGATTTCCCGGCCCTCCTGCTGCAAGGCCCAGATATCCGTGCTGCCGATCAGGCAGTTGTGCCGCGCCAGCTCCGACACGCTGTGGGGCCGCCCATAGCGCTCCAGGTACGCTGGCGAGGCGCACAGGTACATGCGCCGTGGGGCCAGGCGTGCCGCCACCAGGCGTGACTCCTGCAACCGACCCAGGCGAATCGCCATGTCCATGCCTTCGTGCAGCAGGTCGAGGGTGCGGTTGGTCAGCTCGATGTCCACCCGCAACTGCGGGTACTGCGCCATGAAGCGGGTGACCAGCGGCACGATGAAGCGCTCGCCATAGGCCACCGCACAGGTCATGCGCAGCAGCCCCTTGGGCTCGCTGGTCAGGTCGCCTATGGCGCGCAGGGCCTCTTCGCGGCCATCCTGCAGGCGCTGGCAGTGCTGAAGAAAGGTCTGCCCGGCCTCACTCAAGGTCACCTTGCGCGTGCTGCGGTACAAAAGGCGCGTCTGCAGGCGATCTTCCAGGCGCGCCACCGCACGGCTCACGTGCGACGACGATACCCCCAGGCGCTCGGCTGCTGCGGTGAACTGGCCCGATTCGGCCACCGCGACGAATTCGTCGATCCCTTCCCAGCGGCTGTTCATCGATTATCCCTGCATGGCAATAATGTTTTGTGTTTGGCTCGATTATTAATCAAAAGACGATGAATTACACTTCACACCTGAACTGAAACCTGTGGAGAACCTTGATGATCAAGTCCCGTGCTGCCGTTGCCTTCGAAGCCAAGAAACCGCTGGAGATCGTCGAAGTCGACGTGGCCATGCCCAAGGCCGGCGAAGTGCTGTTGCGCGTGGTCGCCAGCGGCGTCTGCCACACCGACGCCTACACGCTGTCGGGCGCCGACCCGGAAGGCATCTTCCCGTCCATCCTGGGCCATGAAGGCGGCGCCATCGTCGAGGCCATCGGTGAGGGCGTGACCTCGGTGGCGGTGGGCGATCACGTGATCCCGCTCTACACCCCGGAATGTCGCCAGTGCAAGTTCTGCAAGTCGGGCAAGACCAACCTGTGCCAGGCCATCCGCGCGACCCAGGGCAAGGGCCTGATGCCCGACGGCACCACCCGTTTTGCCTACAAGGGTCAGCCGCTGTTCCACTACATGGGCACCTCGACCTTTTCCGAATACACCGTGCTGCCGGAAATTTCCGTGGCCAAGATCCAGAAAGAGGCACCGCTGGAGAAGGTGTGCCTGCTTGGTTGCGGCGTGACCACCGGTATCGGTGCGGTACTCAATACCGCCAAGGTCAAGCCGGGTGACACCGTGGCCATCTTCGGCCTGGGCGGCATCGGCCTGTCGGCCGTGATCGGTGCGGTCAAGGCCAAGGCCAGCCGCATCATCGCCATCGACATCAACCCGGCCAAGTTCGAGATCGCACGCCAGCTGGGTGCCACCGACTGCATCAACCCCAAGGACTACGATCGCCCGATCCAGGAAGTGATCGTGGACCTGACCGATGGCGGCGTGGACTTCTCGTTCGAGTGCATCGGCAACGTGCAACTGATGCGTGCGGCCCTGGAGTGCTGCCACAAGGGCTGGGGCGAGTCGGTGATCATCGGCGTCGCCGGTGCCGGCCAGGAGATCGCAACGCGTCCGTTCCAGCTGGTCACCGGCCGCGTCTGGCGCGGCTCGGCATTCGGTGGCGTGCGTGGTCGCACCGAGCTGCCAAGCTATGTGGACATGGCCGAACAGGGCGAGATCCCGCTGGACACCTTCATTACCCACACCATGGGCCTGGAAGACATCAACAAGGCCTTCGACCTGATGCATGAAGGCAAGAGCATCCGCAGCGTCATCCACTTCTGAGGTCTGCCATGAGCCTGGAAAACATCTCCTGCCAGAAGAGCTTCGGCGGCTGGCACAAGCGCTACCGGCACCGCTCCAGCGTGCTGGGGTGCGACATGGTGTTTGCCGTGTACCTGCCGCCGCAGGCGGAGCAGGGCGGCAAGCTGCCGGTGCTGTACTGGCTGAGCGGGCTGACCTGCACCGACGAGAACTTCATGCAGAAGGCCGGCGCGCACAAGCTTGCCGCCGAGCTCGGCCTGATCATCGTGGCGCCGGACACCAGCCCGCGCGGGCCACAGGTACCGGACGACCCGGACGGCGCCTGGGACTTCGGCCTGGGCGCGGGGTTCTACCTCAATGCCACCGAACAGCCGTGGGCCGAGCACTACCGCATGCACGACTATGTGGTGGATGAGCTGCCGGCACTGGTGGAGGCGCATTTCCCGGCCTCCGCTGCGCGCAGCATCAGCGGTCACTCCATGGGTGGGCACGGCGCGCTGGTGTGCGCCTTGCGCAACCCCGGGCGCTATGTGTCGGTGTCGGCGTTCTCGCCCATCGGCAACCCGATGGACTGCCCCTGGGGCCAGAAGGCGTTCAGTCGCTACCTGGGCGAGGAGCGTTCACGCTGGCGCGAATGGGATGCCAGCGTGCTGATCGCGCAGGCGCAGGAAACGCTGCCGCTGCTGGTCGACCAGGGCGATCGCGACGACTTCCTGCAAACCCAGCTCAAGCCCGAAGTGCTGGCCCAGGCCGCGCAGGCGGCTGGCTACCCGCTGACGTTGCGCCTGCAGCCTGGCTACGACCACAGCTACTACTTCATCGCCAGCTTCATCGATGACCACCTGCGCCACCATGCGGCGGCATTGGGGCGGGCGTAGGGCTAGTCCTACAAATAAGCCAAACCCCCGGCAAAGCAGGTAGAATCACGCCCTGACTCAATCAGGGCGTTTTTTTATGCGTATTGGCCACGGCTACGATGTGCACCGCTTCGCGGAAGGCGATTTCATCACCTTGGGTGGGGTGCGCATTGCGCACAAGTTCGGCCTGCTGGCCCATTCCGACGGCGATGTGCTGCTGCACGCGCTGAGCGATGCACTGCTGGGCGCCGCCGCGCTGGGTGACATCGGCAAGCATTTCCCCGATACCGACCCGCAGTTCAAGGGCGCCGACAGCCGCGTGCTGCTGCGCCACATCCTGTCGATCATCCATGCCAAGGGCTGGAAGGTGGGCAACGTCGACGCCACCATCGTGGCCCAGGCACCCCGGATGGCCGCGCACATCGAAACCATGCGTACCCTGATCGCCCAGGACCTGCAGGTCGAGCTCGACCAGGTCAACGTCAAGGCCACCACCGAAGAGAAGCTCGGCTTCACCGGCCGTGAAGAAGGCATCGCCGTTCACGCCGTCGCGTTGTTGCTGCGCGCATGACCGAACTCGAACTGCTCGGCCCGCAGGCAGCCGGGCCGGCGCTGGGCAGCGCCATCCTCAAGGCCACGGCCGAAGATTTCCAGGTCGATGAAGTGCTCGACATTCCCCTGTCGGGTGAAGGCGAGCACTTGTGGCTGTGGGTCGAGAAACGCGACCTCAATACCGAGGAGGCCGCCCGCCGCCTGGCCCGCGCCGCCGGCGTACCGCTGCGCACCGTGAGCTATGCCGGCCTCAAGGACCGTCAGGCGCTGACTCGCCAATGGTTCAGCCTGCACCTGCCGGGCAAGGCCGACCCTGACCTGAGCGCGGCTGAAAACGAAACCCTGAGCATCCTCAGACACACCCGCCACTCGCGCAAACTCCAGCGTGGCGCGCACTCGGCCAACGGCTTCACCCTGCGCCTCACAGCGCTCAGCGCCGATCACCAGGCCCTGGACGCGCGCCTCGAGCAATTGCGCATACAAGGCGTGCCCAACTACTTCGGCAGCCAGCGCTTCGGCTTTGCGGGCGGCAACGTGCACGATGCGCGCCAGTGGGCCGAGCGCAAGGCCCTGCCCGAGCAGCGCAATGTGCGCTCGCGGCTGCTGTCCAGCGCACGCAGCTACCTGTTCAACCGGGTGCTGGCCGAGCGGGTTGCCGATGGCAGCTGGCAACAGGCTCAGGTCGGCGACCTGCTGGCGTTCACCGACAGCCGCAGCTTTTTCGCGGCGGGCGAGGCCGAGTGCAGCGATCCGCGCCTGGCAATACTCGACCTGCACCCTACCGGGCCGCTGTGGGGCGAGGGCCTGCCGGCCACCAGTGGGGCAGGCGGTGCGATCGAGCAACGCGTGGCCGAACAGGAGGCAGCCCTGTGCCAATGGCTGGGCAATGCCAACCTCAAACAGGAACGGCGCATTCTGCGGCTGCCCATTGGCGGCTTGACGTGGCATTATCCCGAGCCTGATATCCTGCAACTGGAATTCGTCCTTCCGGCCGGATGCTTCGCCACCGTGGTGGTGCGCGAACTCGTCGATCTGGTGCCGGCAGGGCAGACGGACAGCCCATGCGTATTCTGATTTCGAACGACGACGGGGTCACCGCACCCGGTCTCGCCGCGCTGCATGCTGCGCTGGCGGATTATGCCGAGTGCGTGGTGATTGCCCCGGACCAGGACAAGAGCGGCGCCAGCAGTTCGCTGACGCTCGACCGCCCGCTGCATCCGCAGACCCTGGCCAACGGCTACATCAGCCTCAACGGCACACCGACCGATTGCGTGCACCTGGGCCTGAACGGGCTGCTGGAGCATCCGCCGGACATGGTCGTCTCGGGTATCAACCTGGGCGCCAACCTGGGCGATGACGTGCTGTACTCGGGCACGGTCGCCGCGGCGCTGGAAGGTCGATTCCTGGGGGGCACCTCGTTTGCCTTCTCGCTGCTCTCGCGCCTGCCGGACAACCTGCCCACTGCCGCCTATTTCGCGCGCAAGCTGGTCGAGGCGCATGAAAGCCTTGAGCTGCCACCGCGCACCGTACTCAATGTGAACATTCCCAACCTGCCGCTGGAGCACATCCGTGGCATCCAGCTGACACGCCTGGGGCATCGTGCACGTGCGGCGGCGCCGACCAAGGTGGTCAACCCGCGCGGCAAGGAAGGCTACTGGATCGCGGTGGCCGGCGACGCCGAGGATGGCGGCCCGGGTACCGATTTTCACGCGGTGATGCAGGGCTATGTCTCGATCACCCCGCTACAGCTTGACCGCACCTTCAACGATGCCTTCGACCGTCTCGAGGGTTGGCTGGAGGGGCTGCTCTGATGCGAGAGCCGGAGGATCTGATGCGCCATGGTATCGGTTTTACTTCGCAGCGAACCCGTGAACGGCTGATCCAGCGTTTGATCGAGGAAGGCATCAAGGACCAGCGGGTGCTAGAGGCCTTGCGCAACATCCCGCGGCACATGTTCGTCGACGAGGCGCTGTCGCACCGTGCGTATGAAGATACCGCCCTGCCCATCGGCAACAACCAGACCATCTCGCAGCCGTTCATGGTCGCGTACATGAGCGAGGTGCTGCTGGAGGACGGTCCGCTGGACAAGGTGCTGGAGATCGGCACCGGGTCTGGCTACCAGACAGCAGTGCTGTCCAGGCTGGTGGAGCGGGTGTTCTCGGTAGAGCGCATCAAACCCCTGCAGGACCGCGCCAAGGAACGGCTGGTCGAGTTGAACCTGCGCAACCAGGTGTTCCGCTGGGGCGACGGTTTCGAGGGATGGCCGGCACTGGCCCCCTACAATGGCATCATCGTCACCGCCGGCGCACCCGAAGTGCCCCAGGCCTTGCTCGACCAGCTGGCACCGGGCGGGCGCATGGTGATACCGGTGGGCGCCAGTGGCGAGACACAGCAATTGCTGTTGATCGTGCGCGAAGAACAGGGCTTCTCGCGGCGCAAACTGTGCGACGTACGCTTCGTGCCGTTGCTCAATGGCACATTGAGCTGAGTCGATTTTTTCGCGGGCGTCGAATTCCCGGTGCATTGCCGGGTCTATGGGGCGTGCGGTTTCTTGAACGATCGCACAACCTGGCAAGCAGTTGATCTGCATTGCCTGTGCGCTCGGTTATAATTGCAACAATATTGCATTCCTACATCGGTCACCACATAAGGGAGCGGCGGGTGAGTCACACAGTCATTCGGCAGCGCATGGGTCTATCGAGCTTAAAGCTTCTGGTGATTGCACTCGCCTTGGGAACCCTGGTTTCAGGGTGTTCCAGTTCATCTTCGAGCAGCGTGCGGGTGGTCGACCGCAACAGCGCCGCGCCCAAGCGCCCGGTGGTCACTACGGGGCAGTACGTGGTTCGCCCGGGCGATACGCTGTTCTCGATTGCCTTTCGCTACGGCTGGGACTACAAGGAGCTCGCTGCGCGCAACGGTATCCCGGCGCCTTATACCATCCGGCCCGGCCAGGCGATCCGCTTCGGCTCCGGCACGGCTACCAGCAGCGGCTCGCGGGTCGTCACCTCCACCTCGCCCTCCAGCAAGACCACGGTCACCCGTCGTCCGGCAGGTACCCCGGCACCGGCAAAAACCACGTCTCCAGGCGGTACCAGCGCGCCGCCCGTCGTCGCCACCACCCCTGTCCAGGTGCCGGCTTCGGAGCGTTCGGCCGGTGGCTGGGCATGGCCGGCCAACGGTGTGCTGATTGGAAAATTCGCTTCAAACGGTAGTTTGAATAAAGGCATTGATATCGCCGGTGATTTGGGACAGCCTGTTTTTGCTGCGTCGGATGGTTCCGTTGTGTACGCCGGAAGTGGCTTGCGGGGCTACGGTGAACTGGTAATCATCAAGCACAGCGATACCTACGTCAGTGCCTACGGTCACAACCGCAGGCTGTTGGTTCGGGAGGGACAGCAGGTCAAGGTTGGGCAGACAATTGCCGAAATGGGGTCCACGGGCACCGACCGGGTGAAGCTTCACTTCGAGATTCGCCGCCAGGGCAAACCTGTAGATCCGTTGCAATTCCTGCCACGTCGTTGATAAGCATGTACCCGGCCTGTTCCTTCGCGTAGTGGGGACAGGCTCAGCGTTGCCAAGGATAAAGGCGCCGCTTGAGTCTGAGTTCGAACTCAGCAAAGGACTATAACAATGGCTCTCAGTAAAGAAGTGCCGGAGTTTGACATCGACGATGAGGTGCTCCTTATGGAAACCGGCATCGTTTTGGAAACGGATGTGGTGTCAGACGAACCTGCTGTATCTCCGGTTCGGACCCGGGCCAAACAAGGCTCACCGCTCAAACAGCACAAGTACATCGATTACACTCGAGCACTTGATGCAACTCAGCTCTACCTCAACGAAATCGGCTTTTCGCCCCTGCTTTCCCCGGAAGAAGAAGTTCATTTTGCGCGTCTGTCGCAAAGTGGCGACCCTGCCGGGCGCAAACGCATGATCGAAAGCAACCTGCGCCTGGTGGTGAAGATTGCGCGCCGCTACGTCAACCGCGGGCTATCGCTGCTCGACCTGATCGAAGAGGGCAACCTGGGCCTGATTCGCGCAGTCGAGAAGTTCGACCCCGAGCGTGGGTTCCGTTTCTCGACCTACGCCACCTGGTGGATCCGGCAGACCATCGAACGCGCCATCATGAACCAGACGCGCACCATTCGCCTGCCGATCCATGTGGTCAAGGAACTGAACGTCTACCTGCGTGCAGCACGCGAGCTGACCCAGAAACTCGATCACGAGCCGTCACCGGAAGAGATCGCCAACCTGCTGGAAAAACCCGTAGGCGAGGTCAAGCGCATGCTCGGCCTGAACGAGCGCGTGTCTTCGGTGGACGTTTCACTGGGCCCGGACTCGGACAAGACCCTGCTCGATACCCTCACGGACGATCGTCCGACCGACCCCTGCGAGCTGTTGCAGGACGACGACCTGTCCCAGAGCATCGACCTGTGGCTGAGCGAACTGACCGACAAGCAGCGTGAGGTGGTGATTCGCCGCTTTGGCCTGCGCGGGCATGAGAGCAGCACCCTGGAGGATGTCGGCCTGGAGATTGGTCTTACCCGGGAGCGGGTACGTCAGATCCAGGTGGAGGGCCTCAAGCGGCTGCGGGAGATCCTGGAGAAGAACGGTCTGTCCAGCGAGTCGCTGTTCCAGTAACTGCGACGGCTGTGAAAAGGCGCCTCGACCCAGTCGAGGCGTTTTTGTTCGTGGCTGTCTTAAGCGCTCAGACACGCGCAGAAACACCGATACCAGGGCGGCAACCTTTCCCGGTTGCGTATTGTTATTGGATTTGTAGGTTATCGCTTACAAGATCCGTAAGCCTTTACATCAAGCGGGTGTAAATTCCAGTCGGTTTTGACGTGGTATTTTATCTAACTAATTGATATTGAAAGAGTTTATTGTGAGGTGGCGTCACCTTCCAGACTTTTTTTGAGAGCTTTTACCAGTTGCTCTGCCGGCTGCAGGGGATAGTATCTGAACTGTGTCTACGGACTGACACAGGTTCTCAAGGATGAGCGCCAAGGACATCGCGGGATGCGATTCATCAGGATGATGATAGGGAATACAGGGACTACGGAAAAAAATGTGGGCGGGTCATACCGCCCCTTTTTTTTGCCTGCGAAAAAGTGGCCGGCCCTGCAGCGAACATAAAAAAAGGCCCCGAAGGGCCTTTTTCATTGATCCGGCGTCGATCAACGCTCCAGATCTGCAATCTTGCCCGGCTTGCCATCCCACTCTGCAGCGTCTGGCATCGAATCCTTCTTCTCGGTGATGTTCGGCCAGATTTCGGCCAGCTCGGCGTTGAGCTCGATGAAGTTTTCCATGCCGGCCGGCACTTCATCTTCCGAGAAGATCGCAACGGCGGGGCACTCAGGCTCGCACAGTGCACAGTCGATGCACTCATCCGGGTGAATGACCAGGAAGTTCGGGCCTTCGTAGAAGCAGTCCACCGGACAGACTTCTACACAGTCGGTGTACTTGCACTTGATGCAGTTGTCGGTGACGACGAAGGTCATTTCTAATTTTCTCCTCAGGCGACGGCAGCGTTCCCTTCCAGACAGGGCCGCTCGGTTCGGTAGGTCGGCAGCGAGCCAGGCTAATAACTCGCTGCCCCGCCGAACCGCGCGGGATTCTATCAGTTTGTGCGATGGGGCGTTATAACAGAGTCTTTAGTGTATAGAGCATTTCGATAGCTTGGCGTGGCGTCAGGTTGTCCACGTCGAGCTTGCCGATCTTCTCGATCACCGGATGCGGCAGGCTGGCGAACAGGTCGCTCTGGTGCGGCGTGCTGGGCGCTCCCGGGCTTGCTGGCGCGGTTTCGTGGGGCAGGCTGTTGGTTTCCAGGCGGCCCAGGTGCTCGCGGGCTCGCTGGATCACCGGTGCCGGCACGCCTGCCAGTTGTGCCACTGCCAGGCCGTAGCTCTGGCTGGCAGGCCCTGGCAGCACATGGTGCAGGAACACGATGCGTTCGTTGTGCTCGGTAGCGTTCAGGTGCACGTTGGCCACCAGCGGCTCGCTTTCGGGCAGCACGGTCAGTTCGAAGTAGTGCGTGGCGAACAGCGTGTAGGCGCGCAGCTGGGCCAGGCGCTCGGCGGCGGCCCAGGCCAGCGAGAGGCCGTCGAAGGTACTGGTGCCGCGGCCCACTTCGTCCATCAGCACCAGGCTGCGTTCGGTGGCGTTGTGCAGGATGTTGGCGGTTTCGCTCATCTCCACCATGAAGGTAGAGCGCCCACCGGCCAGGTCGTCGCTGGAACCGATACGGGTGAAGATGCGGTCCACCAGCGACAGCTCGCAGCTGGCGGCCGGCACGAAGCTGCCGATATGCGCCAGCAGCACGATCAGTGCGGTCTGGCGCATATAGGTGGACTTACCACCCATGTTCGGGCCGGTGATCACCAGCATGCGCGTGTTGTCGTCCAGGCCCAGGTCGTTGGCCACGAACGGCGTGGTCAACACCTGCTCGACCACCGGGTGGCGACCCTGACTGATGCGCATGCACGGTTCGTCGACGAATGTCGGGCAGTTGAGGTCAAGGTTCAGCGCACGCTCGGCCAGGTTGCTGACCACATCCAGTTCGGCCAGCGCCGCGGCGGTGTCCTGCAGCGGGGCCAGGTGGCCGATCAGGGTTTCGAGCAACGCATCGTAGAGCATCTTCTCGCGCGCCAGGGCGCGGCTCTTGGCCGACAGCGCCTTGTCTTCGAACGTCTTGAGCTCTGGGGTGATGAAGCGCTCGGCGCCCTTGAGGGTCTGGCGGCGGATGTAGTCGGCCGGCGCCTGTTCGGCCTGCTTGCTCGGCAGCTCGATGAAGTAGCCATGCACGCGGTTGTAGCCGACCTTGAGGTTGGCAAGGCCCGTGCGGGCCTTTTCGCGGGCTTCGAGGTCGATCAGGAACTGCCCGGCGTTCTCGCTCATCGACAGCAGGTCGTCGAGCTCGGCGTCATAGCCGACCTTGAGCACGCCGCCATCACGGATCACCGCAGGCGGGTTGTCGATGATCGCCTTCTGCAGCAGGTCGGCCAGTTCCGGGTAGGTACCGGCGATGGCCGCCAGGCGCGCCAGGTGCGGTGCCTCCAGCTCGGCCATGGCGTTCTGCAGTTCAGGCAGCGCGCCAAGCGCGTCGCGCAGGCGCGCCAGGTCCCGTGGGCGAGCATTGCGCAGGCCGATACGGGCGAGAATCCGCTCGATATCGCCGATGTCCTTCAGTTGCGGTTGCAGCTTCTCGAAGCGGTAGCCGTCGAGCAGGCAGCGAATCGAGCTCTGGCGGGCCTGCAGCACCTTCAGGTCACGCAGCGGCCGGTTCAGCCAGCGGGTCAGCAGGCGGCTGCCCATGGCGGTCTGACAGCGGTCGATCACCGATTGCAGGGTGTTGTCGCGGCCCCCGGCCAGGTTGACGTCCAGCTCCAGGTTGCGCCGGCTGGCGCCGTCGAGCACCACGGTGTCGTCCAGCCGCTCGTGCTTGAGGCTGCGCAGGTGCGGCAGGGCGGTGCGCTGGGTTTCCTTGGCGTAGGCGAGCAGGCAGCCGGCGGCGCCGATGGCCAGGGTCAGCTTCTCGCAGCCGAAGCCCTTGAGGTCCTGGGTTGCGAACTGCTGGCACAGGCTCTTGCGCGCCGAGTCACGGTCGAAGTCCCATGGTGCGCGGCGGCGCGAGCCACGGCGCTTCTCGGCGGGCAGGCCCTGGGGCCAGTCGTCGGGGATCAGCAGCTCCACGGGGTTGACCCGCTCGAGCTCGGCCAGCAGGTTTTCCCAGCCCTTGAACTCCTGCACGGTGAAGTTGCCGCTGGTGATATCCAGCACGGCCAGGCCGAACAGGCGTTCGTCACCCAGTACGGCGGCGATCAGGTTGTCGCGGCGCTCGTCGAGCAGGGCTTCGTCGCTGACCGTGCCTGGGGTGATAATGCGCACCACCTGGCGTTCCACCGGGCCCTTGCTGGTGGCCGGGTCGCCGATCTGCTCGCAGATCACCACCGATTCGCCCAGCTTCACCAGCTTGGCCAGGTAGCCTTCGGCGGCGTGGTAGGGGATACCGCACATGGGGATCGACTGGCCCGCCGACTGCCCGCGGGCGGTCAGGGTGATATCCAGCAGTTTGGCGGCCTTCTTCGCGTCTTCGTAGAAGATCTCGTAGAAATCGCCCATGCGGTAGAACATCAGCTGGTCCGGGTGCTGGTTCTTCAGCTTCCAGTACTGCTGCATCATCGGGGTGTGTGCGGAAAGATCGCTCATTACAGAAACTTGGCTCGCAGTGTCGTTTAGACCAAAGGCAGCGGGCAATGGTACAGGGATTTTTTCCCCGTTGCCGGGCCTAACGCTGCGCAGCGACCTTTTGCCCCTGGCATTGTGTTAATGCATATTTGAATTTGCATTTGTGCACGAGATGGTTACTATGCACGTTATGCAAAAACGCAACGTAGCTACCGTCTTGAGAGCATTGCTCGACCGCCACGGGATCTCCCCCACGGAGCTTCACCGTCGCACCGGCGTGCCCCAATCCACCCTGTCGCGGATTCTCAGCGAGAAGATCGTCGATCCTTCCGACAAGCATGTGTCGAAGATCGCCGAGTACTTCGGCGTGAGCACCGATCAGTTGCGCGGCCGTGCCGACCTGGGCGATACCCGCCCGGCGAACGCGCCGCGCGCCGACGTGCAGCTGCAGGACATCAGCCTGTGGGATGACGACACCCCCGTCGAGGACGACGAAGTGTCCATTCCGTTTCTTCGTGAGGTCGAGTTGGCAGCAGGATCAGGACGATTCGTCATCGAGGAAAGCGAGAAGGCCAGCCTGCGCTTCGGCAAGCGCAGCCTGCGTCACAACGGCGTGCAGTTCGACCAGGCCAAGTGCGTGACGGTGCGCGGCAACAGCATGCTGCCGGTGCTGCGTGATGGCGCCACGGTGGGGGTGAATGCGGGCAAGAGCGGCATCGGCGACATTGTCGACGGCGACCTGTATGCCATCAACCACAATGGCCAGTTGCGCGTGAAACAGCTGTATCGCCTGCCCACGGGTATCCGCCTGCGCAGCTTCAACCGCGACGAGCACCCGGACGAGGACTACACCTTCCAGCAGATGCAGGAGGAGCAGATCAGCATCCTCGGGCATGTGTTCTGGTGGGGCATGTACGCCCGCTAGGTTCTGACGCTACATCAAACCCGCCTCGGCGGGTTTTTTTGTGCCTGCAAATGCCTGCAGGGGACGGCCTTGCCGGCGAATGATCGCACCAAATATTTGCGGCAATCCCACCGAATCCTTCACCGGCAAGGCCGGTTCCTGCAAAAAATCTACCCCTCAAGACAGCACTGCAGCGCAAGCAGGGCAAGGCTTTCATGCGTTAGTGCAAAACTGCGTGCATAAATATTTCCAAAAATGCATTGACTGCATATGCATTGATGCATAACCTTTGTCTCAAGCCGGTCAGACACCGGCAGTGGCAAAGGCAGCGATGAACAGGCCTGAACTGTTCAGAGGGTTGGCAACTGACCCGGGTGTGCAGCGTAAAGCACCGTAAGCAGTTATCCGGCGGGCAGGCGGCCGCGGTCGGAGGAACAATTTGAGGCGGGATCGCACGGCGCACCAGCAGTGGCCGGCGGTCCGACAACGCATTACTGAAAAGCCTGGGCGACCGGGCTTTTTGGAATGCCGAGTGATCGGCTGTTCAACAAGGGAGCACGAGCATGACAAACGAGCAACAGACGTTGCTGGAAATGCCGATCTGGCTGGTGATCGTCCTGGCATTGCTGGGCGGTCTGTCTGGCGAGATGTGGCGCGCAGACAAGGAGGGCGCCCGCGGCTGGGGCCTGTTCAGGCGACTGCTGCTGCGCTCCGGGGCCTGCATGGTCTGCGGCGTATCGACCGTGATGCTGCTGTATGCCAGCGGGCTGTCGATCTGGAGCGCCGCAGCCTTTGGTTGCCTGACCGCCATGGCGGGCGCCGACGTGGCCATCGGGCTTTACGAGCGCTGGGCTGCGAAGCGGCTGGGTGTGGCACAGGGCGTGCCGCCCCTGGCATCGGATGCGCCACTGCAGTGCGACCTGCGTGAGCGCGACCAGGAGCAATGATCGTCGCAAACACTATCGAAAGCCGCTTGCAGCGGCTTTTTCATGTCCGGAGAAACCTATGTCTGATAACACCCGCTTGTACGAGAATGCCGGCAATGTCGGCCTAACCCTGGCCCAGGGGCCGCGCGACGCGGTGATCTACGGCTCTGCCACGTCGGTCAGGCTGAGCAGGAGTTTTGTTGCGATGGGCGGTTTTCGCTTTCGCGGCCAATACACACGGGGCATGGTTCCGACCTTCGCGATGGCTGACAAGGTCGCCAGCGTGGCGCCAGCCGGTCTCGGTGCCGAACGCAGCAACTGCAAAGAGAGCTGGTACGCCGCCTTTGCCTGTGCCAATGAAGGTGACGCCAGTGCCGTGGTGAAAACCATGCCGTTCCTGCGCGTGGGCAGTATCAGCGGCAACGTGATCACGCTGAACAAGGCCGGCGAGGGTACCCACGATATCGCTGAAAAAAGCTACGACTGGATGGCCGACAACAATCTTGCCGGTGTGCAGTGCCTGGTCATCAGTGAGGGCGGGCAGTGGTCCGGCCGGGTAGCGACCGTCGTCGCTAACACTGCAACCACCCTTACGCTCAACAACATAGGGGCGCTGTCCTTCGGCGCATTTTTGTTGCCCGCGCCCCCCGGGTTCGCACATTTCTGCTACCTGGCGTCGTTCTATCTGGACACCCATGAGGTGCGCAACATCTACGACACCGGCACCGAGGTGGTGTCCAGAGGCATTTACCTGCTACGACCTGAAACGCCCGGTGCAAGTCCAGGCCCTGTCGGCACCTTGATGGACTGCTCCGGGTATATCGCACCCTTGGCTACCGGCGTTCGAATGGACTCCAGGTGCGTCATGAGCACCTCTGCCACCGGTGACTACGCCGAGTACTTCTCGCCCGACAGCGGAAACCACGATGTACGTACCAACTACGACCTGAAGGACAACAGCGGCTCGCGCAGCTTCGTGTTCGGTGGCGTATCGCTGGCGTTCCTGTACCCGCAGACCTTCAACTTCAAGAATGCCGGCACGCTGGCAGCCAAGCGCTCCGAGGGCCGGATTGCGCCGACCGGCTGGTTCGAGCCGTAGTCGCCGCAGTGAACGCAACGCCCGCTGCAACCGCAGTGGGCGGCTTGCCGAAGAAGACACGAAAGGAGGGCTTGTGAACGAACTCAAGCTATTGAGCCAGGCCATTACCGCAACATTCCAGGCGGGTGTACCTGATTTCGCGACGGTTGAAGCGTTCAGCGCAGTCAACGAGCACACTCCGCAACCGGCACTGTGTCACACCATCACCGCTATGGAGGCAAGCGTTGACCCCGGCGATGGACGCTTTTGCATCCTGGCGCGTTTCGAGGCACGCATCCTGGTGGATGCACAGCAGCAACACGCCGCCCTGCAAGCCGCCACATTGGCGGCGAAATCAACGCTTGTGCTGCACAAGCAGTTCTGGGGCGTGGATTTCGTCGCGGCGACCCTCAATGTGAAGGCGCAGACGGCCATACCTGCCGAAATACCCGGCACCCTGGAATGGCGGGTGCAATGGCAGCAGCCCGTTTACCTTGGCGACCTGCAGTGGCCCTGGCCAGACCAGCCACCCGGTTCGCTACTGTTCGCCTTCAGCCCGGACACAGGGCCCGCGCACAAGGACAGCTACCAGGCACCGGAGGACATGGCATGAGTTACGCCAGCTCCATGCATGACCGAATGCTGGCGGCGTTGGTCATTCCATGTCGGGTGGTCGGCATCGACCTGGCAGCAGCGCGGGTACGGGTCTCCGATGGCGCCGGCTGGACCAGCGCCTGGGTGCGCTGGCACAGCCACGCGGCAGGCAAGGCCCGCCACTGGCGTGCGCCGAGCCTGAACGAGCAGGGCGCACTGCTCAGCCCCAGCGGTGAGCCGGCGCAGGGTACCTTCGTACCGGGCCTGTACGGCAATGCCGGCGCGCCACCCGACAACCGCGAGCACGTCGAGGTATGGCGCTTCGATGACGGTGGCTCGCTGGTCTACGACTGGCAGGCCCGCAGCTACAGCATCGAGCTGCCCGGTGGCACCGTCAGCCTCAAGGTGGCCGGCAGCTCGCTGCTGGTCACCGACAACGCAATCACCCTGAACGCCGCCAACATTGCCCTGACCGGTGAGGTGAGCATCAACGGTGGCCTGCGCGTGACCGGTGACATTCTGGGGGCCGGCAAGATCATCGACACCGGCGGCAACACCGCCAATCACAAGCACTGAACCCCGCCCGCCGACGCGGGCTTTTTTATGCCTGGAGACAACATGGCTAGTGAATGCATTCAGGCCAGGGAGGTACCGCGATGATCGGCATGAGCCGCCACGGCGGGCAGACGCTGTCCGGCATCGGGCACCTGCGCCAGTCCATCGAAGACATCCTCACCACCCCGCTGGGCAGCCGGCGCATGCGCCCCGACTACGGCAGCAAGCTGCGCCGTTTCGTCGACCTGCCAGTCAACGAGGGCTGGAAGAGTGCGGTGCAGGCCGAGGTCGCCCGCGCCCTGACCCGCTGGGAACCACGCCTGAAATTGCAGCGGGTGCGCGTGGTGGCGGTAGTGGGCGGGCAGATCAGCCTGCAGCTGAGCGGGCAGTACCTGGGTGACAGCCAACTGCTGGAGATAACGGCATGAGCAACGTGGAACTGTCGGCGCTGCCCGCGCCGCAGGTGCTGGAAGACCTCGACTTCGAGGACATCTTCCAGGATGACCTGGCGGCCTTTCGGTCGCACATGGGCGAGAACTGGGACGCGCTGCTGGAAAGCGACCCGGTGACCAAACTGCTGGAGGTGGGCGCGTACCGCAAGCTGCTCAATCGGGCGCGGCTCAACGATGCCGCCAAGGCGCTGCTGCTGGCCTATGCCCAGGGCAGCGACCTGGACCAGCTGGCAGCCAACGTGCAGCTCAAGCGGCTGGTGGTACAGGCCGAAGACGCGAACAGTGTGCCACCGACCCTCGAAGTGCTTGAGGAAGACGATGCACTGCGCGAGCGGGTGCAACTGGTGTACGAGGGCCTGACCACCGCCGGCCCGCGCAACAGCTACATCCTGCATGCACGCAATGCCTCGGGGCAGGTGGCCGATGCCTCTGCAGAAAGCCCGTCACCGGCAGTGGTGGAGGTGACGGTGCTGAGCCTGGAGGAGAACGGCATCGCCAGTGCGCAGTTGCTGGCCGAAGTGGCCGCCTACCTCAACGACGACGATGTACGCCCGGTGGCGGACCGCCTGGAAGTGCGCAGTGCCGAGGTGATTCCTTATCGCATCGATGCCGTGCTCTACATGGCCGGGACGGGGCCGGAGAACGAAGCGACCCTGGCCGAGTGCCAGCGGCGCCTGCAGGCCTGGGTCAACCCCCGACGACGTCTTGGCGTGGAGGTCTCGCGCTCGGCCATCGATGCGCAACTGCACATCGCCGGTGTGAGCCGGGTGGAGCTGCGCAACTGGACCGACATCCGACCGAGCAAGGCGCAGGCGGCCTGGTGCACCGGGTTCGAACTGACGCGGGGGGGCTGACATGCACAGCCTCCTGCCGCTCAACAGCACGCCGCTGGAACGGGCCGTCGAGGCGGCCTCCAGCGAAGACCTCAAGGTCACCCTGCGCACCCTGTACAACCCCGATACCTGCCCGGCGAACCTGTTGTACCAGCTGGCCTGGGCCTGGTCGGTGGACCGTTGGGACGACACCTGGCCTGAGGCGATCAAGCGCTCGGTGATTCGCTCCTCGTTCTACGTGCATGCCCACAAGGGCACGATCGGCGCATTGCGCCGCGTGGTGGAGCCGTTTGGTTATTTGATCGAAGTGATCGAGTGGTTCAAGGCCACGCCCCCGGCGGTGCCCGGCACGTTCGCGCTGAAGATCGGCGTGTCCGAGGCGGGGATCAGCGAACAGACGTACCAGGAACTGACCTGGCTGATCGACGACGCCAGGCCCGTCAGCCGACACCTGAGCGGCCTGGTCATCAGCCTGGAAACCGCCGGGTCGCTTTACCTCGGCGCCGCGCTGCAAGACGGCGACGAACTTGACATCTACCCGCCTGCGCCGGCCGACCTCACGGTCATGGGGGCCATCGGGCGTGGTGGGCGAGAACACACCATTGACTATCTGGACATTTACTAATGGTTGATCAGAACTCCCAGTTCTACGCGATCCTGACCAAGGTGGGGGCCGCGAAACAGGCCAATGCGGATGCCCTGGGCATTCCTTGGAAAATCACACACATGGCCGTCGGTGACGCCAGTCCGGCAGGGCTGGACAACCCGCCGCTGCCAATGCCCGACGCGAGCTGGACCAGCCTGCTCAACGAGTGGCGGCGGGCGCCGCTGAACCAGCTCAAGGTCGACGAAAAGGACAGTGCGGTCATCGTCGCCGAGCAGGTGATTCCGGCCGAGATCGGTGGTCGCTGGATTCGCGAGGTGGGGCTGTACGACGCCGACGGCGACCTGGTGGCGGTGGCCAACTGTGCGCCTACCTACAAGCCGCTGCTCAACCAGGGCTCGGGCCGTACCCAGGTGGTGCGCATGAACCTGGTGGTCAGCAGCGCCAGCAATGTGCAACTCAAGATCGATCCGGGTGTAGTGCTGGCGACCCGCGAGTTCGTGACCGAGGAACTGGCCAAGCGCGACTTCAAGCACTCGGTGCTGGCTGCGACCACCGCCGCGGTCACCTTGAGCGGGTTGCAGACGATGGATGGTGTTGCGCTACAGGCGGGCGCGCGCGTGCTGGTGAAGAATCAGGCCGCTGCCAAGGACAACGGCCTGTATCTGGTTGCCAGTGGAGCGTGGACACGTTGCCCGGATGCGGACAGCAGCGCCAAGGTCACGCCCGGCCTGCTGGTGCTGGTGGAGCGGGGCGCGGCCAACGGTGACAGCGCCTGGCAACTGACCACGGATGCACCCATTACCCTGGGCGTCACTGCGCTGGCCTTCGAAATGGCCTTCGGGCGCAGCGGGGTCGCCGCCGGTACCTATCGCAGCGTCAAGGTGGATGCCTACGGCCGTGTCATTGCCGCGACCAATCCAACCACATTGGCCGGCTACGACATCACCGATGCGTACACGATGGCGCAGATCGATGCTCTTCTGGAGCAGAAGGCCGGGTCTGCTGGTGTGTACAGCTTCAGCATCGACAAGACCTTGACCAGCTCGCACCGGGGGCTGGTGCTGCTCGATGCCAGTGCTGGCACGCGCACGATTACTTTGCCGGCGGTTACCCCCGCCCTGGGTGTGATGGACGTGATCCTGCGCCGTGTCGACCTGACGACCAACGCCCTGGTAATTGCGGCCAGTGGCACGGACAAGATTTTGCTCGATACCACGGGATCGACCTCCGGCCAGGCCTCCACCGAGCTGCTGTTTGCCGGGGATTACCTCTGCCTGCGTAACGATTCGGTAGGCCGATGGTGGTGTGTTGGGCAGGCCCAGTTGCCGCCAAGTATCGAAACGGTGATCACGAAGTACTCGACCCCTGGAATTTTTACTTACACGGTGCCGCCACTGTTTCGTTCGGGGCGTCGCCGGGCTCGGGTGAAGGTGACCGCCGGCGGTGGTGGCGGCGGGCACGTAGAAGGTAATGGCGTAGCCGGTGGTGGTGGCGGCGGGGGTGGCATGGGCTCATCGGTGCTGGATCTGAGCGGCGTCGTATCGGTAACCGTTACCGTCGGGGCCGGCGGTGCTGCCCGTCCTGCCGGCGCCTCGCTTGCCGGTGGGGCTGGCGGGGCTTCGTCGTTCGGTGAGCTGATCAGCTCGACCGGCGGCAGCGGTGGTTCATCGCCCAGTGGCGGGATTACCGGCAGCACAACAGGTCAAATCGTGTACCCGGTATCAGCGTCTGGTTGTGGCACGGCGTCCTCTCTTGGACACGGTGGCGGCCATGGCGGGTGCAGTAAGGCTTTCAATTGGCAAGTCGGTGATCCCGGCGTCGGCCCTGGTGGTGGTGGTGTAGGTGGTGCAGGAACGTCAGGCGCACGGGGCTCTGGCGCGGGTGCACCGGGTGAAGTGCTGATCGAGGTGGCGTGATATGTGGGCATTGGTTGTAGGCGACAAGGTTATCGAGGTGACCCCAATTGACCCGGTTGGCCGGTTCCATCCCGCACTTAATTGGCTGCCGTGCGCGGCCGATGTTGTTCCGGGTTTCCGGCTGGGAGACAAGGGCTTTGAGCCTGCGCCCGAGGGCGACCGGATCGCCGCTGAGCGTGAATGGCGGGATGCCCAGGTTAGCGGTACTGAATGGCTGGTAAATCGACACCGCGACGAACAAGACATGCAGTTGACCACGACGCTGCAGGCGGGGCAGTTCGCCGATCTGCTGCAGTACCGCCAGGCCCTGCGCGACTGGCCCCAGTCGGAGCTGTTCCCAGTTTCTGAGCACCGGCCGGTACCGCCGCTCTGGTTGGAGAGCATCACCCCCTGAAGCCCCGCACTGTCGGGGCTTTTTCATTCTTCAAGACCCTTCAGCAGAAAATCACAAGGCTTTGCAGATGTTGAAAGATTGCAGATGCGGCAGATGCAAACGACTGCTTGCCCGTATGGGCGAGTTCACAGAACTCCAGATCAAATGTTCCCGCTGCGGAACGTTGAATCATATGAAGGCCACGAGCCTCGAACCATCGCCTGTGAGCGACATGAACGCGGAATGTTCCGCTACCCAGCATTCGACTCGATAGGTAACAAATCATGGAACCAGTAAAAGTAGGCAAGCATTTCTTCAACGCTCACCCGACCACGGTGACTCAAGTCTTCAGCCCGGAAGAAAACAAGGAAGGCGTCTATCTGCGCACCGCCACCATTTGCACCGGCGGCGGCATCATCAACCTGTACAGCGGTCCCAAGGCACCTGCTCGTCTGGGTGACATGACGGTGCACGCTATCATGGGCGGAGTAGCCAGTAGCAACAACTGGCAGTACACCCAACCCTACCCACTGCTTATCCCTGCTGGCTACGGGCTGTGGACCGTCTCGAACAACTCTGTCGCCGCGATCTCGCTGACCTGGGACTTCCTCGCCTGATTTTGGCCACCGCACCTGTACCTGCAACGGGCGGTTCGCCCCGATAGTTGCCGATCCAACCTTACAAGGCCCTGCATTGCAGGGCCTTTTTCATACCCGGAGTTTACCCATGAGTGGTTTCTTTCACGGCGTCACCGTCACCAACGTCGACACCGGCGCACGCACCATCGCGTTGCCGTCGTCCTCGATCATCGGCCTGGTGGACACCTTCACCGAAGGCCCGACCGCCAGCGCCAAGTTCAACGACCTGGTGCTGATCACCAGCGAGCGTGAAGCCATCGCCGCCTTCGGCGCCGACGCGGCCATCACCCGTGCCTGCCAGGCCATCTACCAGCGCGCCAAGGCGGTCATCGTCGCCTGCGGCGTGGCCAAGGTGGCCGACGCCGCCGAGCAGACCTCGGCCATCATCGGCAGCGTGCTGGCCGACGGCAAGCGTACCGGCCTGCAAGCGCTGCTCGACGGCAAGAGCCGTTTCAACGCCCAGCCGCGCCTGCTGGTCACTCCAAAGCACAGCGCAACACAAGCCGTCGCCACCGCCCTGGTGGCCCTGGCCGACAAGCTGCGCGGCCTGGCCATCATCGACGGCCCGGCCACCACCGACGAGGCCGCCCTGGCCTACGCCGAAAACTTCGGCGCCAAGCGCGCCTTCCTGGTCGACCCGGGCGTGCAGTACTGGGACACCACCACCAGCGCCACCGTCGATGCAGCGGCCTCGGCCTGGGTCGCCGGCCTGTTCGCCTGGACCGACAACGAGTACGGCTTCTGGGCCTCGCCCTCGAACAAGGAGTTCGTCGGCATCACCGGCACCACCCGCCCCATCGAGTTCCTCGATGGCGACGAGACCTGCCGCGCCAACCTGCTCAACAACGCCAACATCACCACCATCATCCGCGATGACGGCTATCGCCTGTGGGGCAACCGCACCCTGAGCAGCGACCCGAAGTGGGCCTTCGTTACCCGCGTGCGCACCATGGACATCGTGATGGACGCGATTCTCTACGGGCACAAATGGGCAGTCGACCGCTCGATCACCGCCACCTACGTCAAGGACGTGACCGAAGGCCTGCAGGCGTTCATGCGCGACCTCAAGGCCCAGGGCGCGATCATCAACTTCGAAGTGTTCGCCGACCCGGAACTCAACAGTGCCAGCCAGCTGGAGCAGGGCAAGGTGTACTGGAACATCCGCTTCACCGACGTACCACCGGCCGAAAACCCCAACTTCCGCGTCGAGGTCACCAACCAGTGGCTGACCGAAGTTCTCGATAACGCAGCTTAAGGAGCACTAGCAATGGCAATGATTCCCGAAACCCTGGCGAACCTGAACCTGTTCGTCGATGGCACCAGCTTCCAGGGCGATGTCACCAGCCTGACCCTGCCCAAGCTCACCCTGAAAATGGAAGAGCACCGGGTGGGCGGCATGGACATGCCCATCGAGATGGACATGGGCATGGAGAAGCAGGAAGCCGGCTTCACCACTACCGGCGTGCGCCGTGAGTCGCTGAAGTTCTTCGGCCTGGCCGATGGTTCTGCGTTCAACGGCACCTTCCGCGGTGCCTTCAAGGGCCTCAAGGGCGCTGTCACCCCGGTGATCGTGACCCTGCGCGGCGCGCTCAAGGAAGTCGACATGGGCGATTGGAAGGCCGGTGACAAGGCCGAGGTCAAGCACACCGTCGCCGTCACCTACTACAAGCTGGAAGTCGGCGGACGCCTGATCTACGAGATCGACCCCATCGGCATGAAGCGCGTGATCGACGGCGTCGACCAGCTCGCGGCACAACGTTCGGCCCTGGGCCTGTAAGGACTTCTCATGACCCAAGCAAAGATCCCCAGCTGGATGAAGCTGAGCGCCGACGGCGTGGTGGTGGCGCTGACCCGGCCGAGCGAAGCCAATGGCATCAAGGTCGACAGCCTGTCGTTGCGCTCGCCTACGGTACGCGACATTCGTGCGGCTCAGTCGGCCGGCAGCGGCGACGACGAGCAGCGTGAGCTGAACCTGTTCGCCTCCCTCGCCGAGGTGGGCATCAAGGACCTGGAGGGCCTCGCGCTCAAGGACTATGGCCGCCTGCAGGCGGGCTATTTTCGCCTGGTGCAAGACGACGAGCTTTGACCCCTCCCTTCAGAAGGTGGCCGCCAGGCGGCTTGCCCGTGAGCTGAATTTTTCTGCCACCGAGATCATGACCATGTCGTTCAACGACATGGTCTGGTGGCTCACGGAGTGAGCCGGTTTTGCACGCACAGGGGGACCGTATGGCAAACGCGTTAGCGTTGAAACTGGTTATCGGCGCCTCGGTCAGTTCGACGATCGGCGCATCATTCAAGCTGCTTGAGGCGCGGATCCGGCAACTCAGGCAATTGAGCAGCGAAGGCAAGGGCGACCTGTACCCGCTCGGGCTCGAGACGCTGGGCAACGGGATGCTCGACAGCGCTCCTGGTGACCCACCAGGCGCGAGAACTCAAGCAAAGACCGGGGGCGCCGTACAGGCTGCTGAAACACAGGGCTCCCGGCACAGGCTGACATTGTTGAAGAGCATCGACGGGCACTTGCAGGTGATCAGTTTCCAGGTCGCCGATGTTGCGCGCCGGCTTTCGCAATCGAAGCCCGCCAGGGTATCCGTAAACATCAGATCGCAAGCGGCACCGCAGGCACCCGCAGGGGCAGCTGCGGCTGCTTCACTGGAGACTGCAGCGCCTGCATCTCTGCCAACCGATGGGACACCTGCGGCGGGTCGAGTATCCGACCCGCTCAGCAGTAGGATGGCGGGGAGCGATGATACCGGGCCCCCGGCAAAGGGGCCGCAGCCCATAGGTATCATCGCTGTTGCCAGTGATTTCAGGGCAGGGCTACGGAAGGCTGGCGTGCTGGGTGGCGACGCTCCCAAAGGCGCAAGGGCGCCGCAACGCGTGTTTGTCGTCAATGCCCAGGACTTTTGCTGCGGCGCGATAACTTCGAGAAGGGGTAGAGGGGGAAGAAAGAACAGCCCCTCCAGGCGCCGACCTTCATCTGCTCCGGTTGGGCGCTGGGAAAGCATCAAAGGTTACCTCGGCAAGGCTGTTCCGGCGATCAAGGCCGCTCGAGCGCCCGCAGCCGTCGAGGCCATCTACAAGTTCGGCAAGACCTTCCTCACTGCAGAAACCACCGAGCAGAAGGCCGAGGGATATGGTGGGGCAGTGGGCGGTTTTGGTGGCGCACTGGCCGGGGCTGCACTGGGCGCTTTCGTTCCTGTCATCGGTCCTGCGATCGGTTCGGTAATCGGGGGTATTGTGTTCAGCGAGTGGGGCTCCTCGTTAGCCAAGAAGTGGTTTGCAGACGACGATGCTGCCAAGCCTCCTGCTGGCGAACCCACTCACTTGTCCAAGTCGCTGGGCGATGTCGCTCGTTCGATGAATCCCGGCGCTGGCGAGCCCATGACAATTCTGTCGTTGCCGCCTGCGCCACCTTCGATCAGCCCTGCGCCGCAGCCGATTGCCCAACAGATCACCTTCGCCCCGAACATGCCCATCACCGTGCAGGGCAGTGTCACCGACCCGGACCAGTTGGCGATGAACATCGAGCCCATCATTCGACGTCAGTTCCTCGAACTGACCCGTCAGGCTTCGATGCGGCAACTGGCCGACCCCACATTTGTATAAGGAGCTGCCATGACCTACATGGACCAGTTGCACTCGGCCCTGCGGGCGCTGATCGCAGCGGGGGAGGCGGGCCGGCGCAGTGCCGACGAGATGCTGGAGCCCATGACCGGCGCCATCAGCGATATCGCCGAAGCCGCTGCCGCGCTCGAGGACATCCCCTACGTCGGGCCGCTGATCGGCGCCAGGCTGCAACGCACGATGCGCGCCATCAACCGGGCGCAGCGGGGCGTCGACAAGGTGCTGGGCCGTTACAGCCGCGCCGTGGCCAAGGTCGCGCTGGTGCAGGAGCGCATCGTCATCTTCGAGCAGAAGGCGGCCAAGGCTGCCGCAGCCATCAACAAGGTGGCGGGTCGCATCAGCCCGCCGCTGGGCACGTTGCTGCCCACCGGCAGTTTCGCGCCGTCGGTCACGCCGGCAGCCGAGGTGGTCAAGCCGTTCCCGCACCTGCTCATTCTGCAGTCGTTGCAGGCGCAGGCGCAGCCTTACTACTTCAACCTCGACACCGCGACCTTCGATGAACTGCGTCGCCAGAGCGGCTTTCGCTGGGCGGGCCAGGAGCGCCTGAGCCGCCACCCGGCGCAGCAGGCGGTGGGGCTGGGCGAAGAGCGCATCACCCTCAAGGGCACGATCTTTCCCGGTGCCAAAAGCGGGCTCGGCCAGTTGCAGGCGCTGCGCAGCATCGGTCGGCAATTGCAGCCACTGAGCCTGACCACCGGCTACGGCGAGGTACTGGGCAACTGGTGCCTGACCAGCATCGAGGAGGACCAGAGCAGCCTGGTGGCTGGCGGCATTCCTCGCAAACAAGGCTTTTCATTGGAGTTCGTGAGCTATGGCGACGATCTGCAGAACCTCTGACGGCGATCTGCTCGACAGCCTCTGCCAGCACTACTACGGGCACCTCAACGGCAGCGTCGAAGCGGTACTCGATGCCAACCAGGGCCTGGCCGACCAGGCGCAGCCGTTTGGTGCCGGGGTGCTCATCAGGCTGCCCGCGTTGACGCCCGCCCGCCAGGCCCTGGTGCAGTTATGGGACTGAGCTGGCGCGCCCCCCTGCCTGCCAGCGCTGCGTGCGCGGGCAGGCCCTTCTGGAGCAGCAACCATGCAACCTGTGTTTCGCATCGTGGCCGATGGCAAGGACATCACCGCGCTGATCAATGATCGCCTGCTGTCGCTGCGTACCACCGACAAGCCGGGCATGGACTCGGACGAGTTCGAACTGCGTATCGACGATCGCGACGGCGAGGTGGCATTGCCGGCACGCGGTGCCTTCATCGAGGTGCATCTGGGCTACGCCGGCCAGGCATTGACCCGCCTGGGGCGCTACGCCGTGGATGAGGTGGAGCTGTCCGGGCCGCCTGACAGCATCGTGATCCGAGGCAAGGCCAGCGACATGCGCGGCAGCGGCAAGACCACCCGCAGCGGCAGCTGGGAGAACGTCACCCTGCAGCAGATCGTGCGCGACATCGCCGCGCGCAATGGCTGGCAGCCAGCGTGCCCGGTGACGCTGCGCATACCGCGCATTGACCAGTTCAACGAGTCGGACTTCAACTTCATCACCCGTCTGGGGCGCCTGTTCGACTGCACCGCCAAGGTAGCGAACGGCGCGCTGCTGGTGATGCCGCGCCAGGCCGGCAAGAGCGCCAGCGGCAAGGCCCTTGGTAACGTCAGAATCAGCCGTGGCGACGTGCGCAGCTGGCAGTTTCGCATGACCGACAAAGGCACCCACAAGGCCGTGCAAACCCGTCATCTGGACAGCAAGAGCGGCCAGCAGAGCGTGGTCGACCTGCCCAACGACGACGCGCCCGACGGCCTGTCGCCTGTGCACACCGACCGCCACCTGTACCCCAACCGTAGCGCTGCCGAGCAGGCCGCCAAGGCCCGCCTGGCGGCGCTCAACCGCAGCACCGCCAGCCTGCGCCTGGAAATGCCGGGCCGCACCGACCTGTTCGTCGAACGCACCCTCGATGCCCAGGGCTTCAAGCCCGGCCTCGATGGCGAGTACCTGATCGAGTCGATCGAGCAGGTGTTCAGCGCGTCCGGGTGGAGCACCACGGTCGAGTGCAATGGCGGCAAGCAAGGCAAGGCCAGGGCCAAGGGCGGGCCGGGTAATGCCGGTCGTTCGCTCAAGGCCGGACAGGCCTAAACCCCTATGCATTTTGGAGAATGATGATGGTCATCACTCAGCAGAACTTGATGCAGATTCTTCCCGGTGCCGGCGCCAATGCCGGCATTTTTGTACCCGCCCTGAACACTGCCATGGCCCGTTGGGAAATCGACAACCCCCGGCGCATTGCTGCCTTCCTCGCGCAGATCGGCCACGAGTCGGGCCACCTGCGTTACGTGAAGGAGCTGGGCAGCGATCGCTACCTGTCCCGTTACGACACCGGCGCCCTGGCCCTGCGCCTGGGCAACACGCCGGAGGCGGACGGCGACGGTCAGCGGTACTGCGGCCGGGGGCTGATCCAGGTTACAGGGCGCAACAACTACCGCGCCTGCAGCATGGCGCTGTTTGGCGACGAGCGTCTGCTGGAGTTGCCGCAGTTGCTCGAGCAACCGCGTTGGGCCGCCGAGTCGGCTGCCTGGTTCTGGCACTCGCGCGGGCTTAACGCGCTGGCCGACCGCGGTGAGTTCAACCGCATCACGCGGCATATCAACGGTGGCCTCAATGGCCTGGAGGATCGCCTCAAACTCTGGGCCCGCGCCCGCGAGGTGCTGTGTTGAACCGCTTGCACGCCGGCGTGCTGCTGAGCCTGGTGGTGCTGGCCTGCGCATTGACCTGGCAGGTCCAGGGCTGGCGCCTGGGCCGCCAGCTGGCGCAGCAGCAACAGGCCTGGGCATTCGAACGCCAGCAACTGGCCGAGCGTGCTGCCGCCGAGCTGAAGGGCGAACGCCAGCAACGCCATGTGCTGGAGCGCCAGCTGGATTTGAACGACAACACCCATTATCAGGAGCTTCTCGATGCACAACAGGCTCAGGCACGCTTGCGTGATCGGCTGGCTACTGCTGATCTGCGGTTGTCGGTCCTTCTCGACCGCGACGCCACCCCCGACCTGCCTGCCGCCCCCGGCGCCGGCAGCCTGGATCATGGCGCCCCACGCGCCCGACTTGACCCGGCGCATGCTCGACGAATTATCGCCATCACCGATGCCGGTGACGCCGGACTGATCGCCCTGCGCGCCTGCCAGGGTTACATACGCGCGCTCACACCTTGAGTGTTCAGCCACGCCGATAGCTGGTGTAGGGTAGGCGCCAGACCTTCAAGGAGCCCGCCATGGACCCGATCACCGCACTTTCTGCCCGGCTGGGGGAACACCTGCGCCGTTACAATGCCCAAGTCACCACGGCCGAGTCCTGCACCGGCGGCGGTATCGCCGAGGCCATCACGCGTATTCCTGGCAGTTCGGCCTGGTTCGAAGCGGGCTACGTGACCTACTCCAACGCCCAGAAGACTCGCCAGCTGGGGGTAGACCAGGCACTGTTCCAGCAGGTTGGTGCGGTCAGCCAGGAAGTGGTCGAGGCCATGGTGCGCGGCGCCCAGGCTGCCAGCGGGGCACGCTTTGCCGTGGCGGTCAGCGGTGTGGCAGGGCCCGATGGCGGCTCGCCGGCCAAACCGGTGGGCACTGTATGGCTGGCCTGGGGCGACGGTGCGCATGTGGCCAGCGAGCGCCGGCACTTCGATGGCGACCGCGATGCGGTGCGCCGACAAACGGTAATCGCCGCCCTAGAGGGCTTGTTACAGCTTGGCGCAGAGTAAATCGCAAATCGGGGGTAGGCGGAAAGAAAACCCTGTGGAATAATACTGGCTACTTATACAGGTGTTGTGGCCGTCAGGCCCTATCGATGATTACGTGAGGACTTCAATGGACGACAACAAGAAGCGTGCCTTGGCTGCGGCCCTGGGTCAGATCGAACGTCAATTCGGTAAAGGCGCGGTCATGCGCATGGGCGATCACGATCGCCAGGCGATTCCGGCAATCTCGACCGGCTCGCTGGGTCTGGACATTGCTCTGGGCATCGGCGGCCTGCCAAAGGGCCGTATCGTCGAAATCTACGGTCCTGAGTCGTCGGGTAAGACCACGCTGACCCTGTCGGTGATCGCCCAGGCACAAAAAGCCGGCGCCACCTGCGCATTCGTCGACGCCGAGCACGCCCTCGACCCCGAGTACGCCGGCAAGCTGGGCGTCAATGTCGACGACCTGCTGGTCTCGCAGCCGGACACCGGTGAGCAGGCCCTGGAAATCACCGACATGCTGGTGCGCTCCAACGCTGTCGACGTGATCATCGTCGACTCCGTGGCGGCCCTGGTACCCAAGGCCGAGATCGAAGGCGAAATGGGCGACATGCACGTGGGCCTGCAGGCTCGCCTGATGTCCCAGGCACTGCGCAAGATTACCGGCAACATCAAGAACGCCAACTGCCTGGTGATCTTCATCAACCAGATCCGCATGAAAATCGGCGTGATGTTCGGCAGCCCGGAAACCACCACAGGTGGTAACGCGCTGAAGTTCTACGCTTCGGTACGTCTGGACATCCGCCGTACCGGCGCGGTGAAGGAAGGCGACGAAGTGGTCGGCAGCGAAACCCGCGTCAAGATCGTCAAGAACAAGGTGGCGCCGCCGTTCCGCCAGGCCGAGTTCCAGATTCTGTATGGCAAGGGCATCTACCGCAACGGTGAGATCATCGACCTGGGCGTGCTGCACGGCTTCCTCGAAAAAGCCGGTGCCTGGTACAGCTACCAGGGCAGCAAGATCGGTCAGGGTAAAGCCAACTCCGCCAAGTTCCTGGCAGAGAACCCGGAAATCGCCGCGACCCTCGAGAAGCAGATCCGCGACAAGCTGCTGACCGGTGGTGTTGAAGCTGCAGCTGCTGCGGCTGCTGGTAAAACGGCTGCTGCAGAACCTGAAGATGATCTGGTCGACGCTGACGCCGACGCCAACTTCTGATTTGCAGATAGACCATGTCCGTCGTACTCGATACCCCCGTCGCCGTAAGGCGGACAGCTATGGACCTGCTCGCGCGACGCGAGCATGGTCGTGTCGAGCTGACGCGCAAGTTGCGTCAGCGCGGCGCTGAGCCCGAATTGATCGACCAGGAACTCGACCGTCTGACGGAAGAGGGCCTGCTCAGCGAAGCACGCTATCTCGAAAGTTTCATCAGTTACCGCTCCCGTTCGGGCTATGGCCCTGCGCGTATCCGTGAAGAGCTCAGTCAGCGCGGTTTGCAGCGTAGTGATATCGAACAGGCCTTGCGTGAGTGCGGCATCGACTGGCAAAGCCTGCTGATCGATGTATGGCAACGCAAGTTTTCCGGGCAACTGCCCTCCGATCCGCGCAGTCGCGCACAGCAAACCCGTTTTCTGGTCTACCGTGGTTTTTCCATGGAGATGGTCGGTCGTGTGCTGAGTGGTCGCAGCCTGGACGATTGAGCGATGGCCGACCCCGAAAGGGGGTAGGCCAGGCATGTTCACGGTGTGGCTGTTCAGGTGACCTTGAGGGGTTCACGTGCCCGTTGGGGGGCTTCATTGTGCTGAGGCTTTGCCCAGTTTTCCGAGCGGTTGATGAAGTCCACCAGCTCTCTCAGGCGGCCCTGATCGCGTCCATTGAAGGCAAAAGCCAGGCGTGACAAGTGGCTGAACTGTGCCTCGTCATGCTCCTCGCCTGCATAGGCGTGCTGATGGAAGTCGCCACTCAGGCGCAGGTCGGCGAAGGACTGCTGGATGTCGAGCAGGGCCGCTTCGCTGAGCGGGTGGTGTGTGCGAATCACGAACTGGTTCTTCAGCCAGCGGCTGGAGTGGTAGTTGCTGTAGAACTGGTTGATTTCCGCTACCGCATCGTCGGCGTTGTTCACCAGGCGCACCAGCTTCAGATCGTTCGGCAGGATGTAGCGATTGCCTTCGAGCTGGCGGGTAATGAAGTCCAGTGCATCCTGCCAGAAGGTCCCCCCCGGTGAGTCGAGCAGTACCACCGGTACCAGCGGACTCTTGCCGGTCTGGATCAGGGTCAGCACTTCCAGGGCCTCGTCCAGGGTGCCGAAACCACCCGGGCACAGTACCAGCGCGTCAGCTTCCTTGACGAAGAACAGCTTGCGAATGAAAAAGAAGTGGAACGGCAGCAACTTGTCCGTTCCATCCACCGTGGCATTGGCGTGCTGCTCGAAGGGCAGGGTGATGTTGAAGCCCAGGCAGTTGTCGACGCCTGCGCCTTCGTGAGCCGCAGCCATGATGCCGCCCCCGGCCCCGGTGATCACCATCAGGTCCGAGCGCGCCAGGGTCGCACCGAGCTCGCGGGCCAGGGCATACATGGGGTGTTCGACCGGGGTGCGTGCCGAGCCGAACACGGTGACCTTGCGTCGCCCCTTGTACTGGTGCAGCACACGGAAGGCGTGGTCGAGTTCGCGCAGTGCCTGCAGGGTGATCTTGGCGCTCCAGCGGTCGCTGTCATCGTGCGCCATGCGCAACACGGTCAGCATCATGTCCCGGTACAGTGGCAGGTTGGGGCTGTTGGGGGCGACCAGGTTGAGCTGTTGTTCGAGGTGGGTCAGGTCGATTGCATTGTTCTTGAAATGGTTGGCTAGCAATTCGTTGGTCTGGTACGGCATTCAACTTCTCCTTTTGCAGCAAAACCTTCGGCCTGGCCGCACATCGGTCAGGCCCCTCTGCTTGTCCGCAAAGTGAAAGGTCCTGGCTATAAATCTAGACCTTGTCGCAGGGTTATGCCGGTGTCGATCGTGGGCTCGCGAGGACGCGGCAGGCAATGGGCTGTGCGTGATGTTCAGGTGGGAGCCGGGCGGACAAGCCGGGCCCAAACTGCGCAGTACAGGCCAACAACCGGGGCCTGAAGTGGCAAGGCCTGTGGTGACTGTGCGTAGAGTACGCGTCACATTCAGGCCTTGATCGCTGAGCTGCGCGCCGATGGCGAGCAGCGGCGCAACAGAGAACGCTGGTTACTTCTTCTTCTGCCCGGAAACGCAACTGGCCTTGTTGAACGACTGGTCGATCACCGGGCGGTTGGTCTTGTACTCGGTGAAACGGTAGGTCAGCACGGCACCGCGGTCCATCAACTGGCGAAAGCCGGTGTTACGGCACACGCTGTCTCCCAGTTGGCCGCGCATGACTTCCGGGTTTTGCTGCATTTTTTGTGCATGGCCGGCGCGAACGCTGAGGTGGTTGATCAACTGGTTGCCTTCGACAGTGTAGCCCTGATCGAGGATGTCTTCGTTGATTGCCCGAGGGGTACCCACGCTGCTTTCCTTGGCGACTTCTTGAAGCTTCTGGTTCAGGGCGTACTCTTGCTTGGAGACGGCATGCGCGCCCAACGGCAGGGCAAGCAACAGGCTCAAGGATGGGGCAATGAAACGCAGCATGAATCTCTCCTGGTTCGATAACTGGCGATTTGACCGGTCATTGCGCGCAGTGTTCCGTCACAGGCGCGATGGCAGTACTGGCAGGTCTGTACAGGCTGGAGATTATAAGGGAGTAGCGCGCAACGCTGCACGGCAAATACGGCCAGTGGAGGCGGGCTCTGGTAAACTGCCGGGGTTTTAGTCTCGCTGAGCCTGCGTCGTGCCCTGCCTTTATTGCCATCCCCATTGCCACCGTTGCGCCCTGTCATGAGCCATGCCGTCTCGCGCCTGCGCGCCGAGCGCCTGGCGCGCAGTGTCAAACCCTTCGTCGCGCGCGGCTCGCGTGCGCCACGCTGTCCCGGCTGCCGGGTAATCCCCGAGTACTGTCTGTGTGCCTGGCGCCCGCGGGTGCAGGCGCACTCGGGCATTTGCCTGCTCATGCATGACACCGAACCACTCAAGCCTACGAACACGGGCTGGCTGATTGCCGACGTGATCGGTGACACCACGGCGTTTGCCTGGGAACGCAAGGCGGTGGATGCACAGTTGCAAGCGTTGCTCGATGATCCACAGTGGCAGCCCTACATCGTTTTCCCGGGTGAGTTCGTGGCGCCGGAGCGAGTGGTCAGCAGCGTCGCCCCAGCGTCGGGCAAGCGCCCGCTGTTCATTCTGCTGGATGCCACGTGGCCCGAAGCCCGCAAGATGTTTCGCAAAAGCCCGTATCTGGAACGGTTCCCGGTGCTCAATCTGCAGCCTGAACAGATCTCGCGCTACACATTGCGCCGCTCGCGGCGCGACGACCATTTCTGTACCGCTGAAGTGGCAGCCATGTGTCTGGAACTGGCCGATGATCAGCAGGCCTCGCAGGCACTGGATGCCTATCTGGACGTATTCAGCACCCATTATCTGGGCGCCAAGAACAGGCTTGTGCTGGATGAAGACGATGCCGTGCACCAAAAACTGCGGCCCTTCCTATAGTTCAAGGGGCAAGTACGCCACTTTGCTTCATAATGTGTGCACTGGCGCCATGGGCTACGAGACAACCACCGGGCTTTGAACTTGACCACCCGGTCCGGGCTCGGCATCCTTGGCGCCGATTCGGGCACGACGAAGGCTTGAATGCTGTTTTCCTGGCCCCGACGTGCCTTTTTGGCTTCCGGCACTGCCGCCCGATGCCCTTGAGCTGCCCCGCCAGGCGCCCCCACGCTGGCTGCGCCTGCACAGAACAGGATCATTAGATCGATGGCCACATACGAAATCCTGATTGCCGATGACCACCCGCTGTTTCGCAGTGCGCTGCGCCAGGCCGTTACCCTGGGCCTTGGTCCGGACGTTCGACTGGTTGAGGTGGCAAGCATCGCCGAACTGGAAACCCGCCTGGCCGAGAAAAACGACTGGGACCTGGTGCTGCTGGACCTGAACATGCCCGGTGCCTATGGTTTCTCGGGGCTGGTGCTGCTGCGCGGTCAGTATCCGCAAATCCCGGTGGTGATGGTCTCGGCCCAGGAAGAGGCGGCCGTGGTGGTAAAGTCCCGAGAATTCGGTGCCAGTGGCTTTATCCCAAAATCCAGCCCGCTGGAGCAGATTCAGGATGCGGTCAAGAAAGTGCTCGATGGCGATGTCTGGTGGCCGCCGCAAGCCTTCGAGAAGATCGATGTGTCCGCTGAAGCCAAGGCCGCCAGCGAGGGCCTGGCCAGCCTTACCCCACAGCAATTCCGCGTGTTGACCATGGTGTGCGAAGGCTTGCTGAACAAGCAGATTGCCTATGAGCTGAGTGTGTCGGAGGCCACGATCAAGGCCCACGTCACCGCGATCTTCCGCAAGCTGGGCGTGCGTACGCGCACCCAGGCCGCGTTGTTGCTGCAACAATTGGAATCGGTTTCAACGAGTTAAGGCCACTGGCCTTCACGCTTTTTTGACTCGGCGTGCACTAGCCTGCATCGCTCCTCATTGGGTTCAAGTGGCTTTCTATGTCGCCTTTCAAGGGCCAGACCGGCCTTAAACGAGTGTTCAACGCCGCCGGCTATTCGTTCGACGGCCTGCGCGCCGCCTTTACCGGCGAAGCGGCGTTTCGTCAGTTGGTGCTGCTCAACGTGGTGCTGATCCCGGTCGCCTTCTGGCTGGATGTAAGCCGTGCCGAACGCGCGATCCTGATCGCGGTGTGCCTGCTGGGGCTGATCGTCGAGCTGCTCAACTCTGCCGTGGAAGCCGCGATCGATCGTATTTCCCTGGACCGCCACCCGTTGTCCAAGAACGCCAAGGACATGGGCAGTGCTGCCCAGTTCGTGGCGTTGAGCATCGTGGCGGTGGTGTGGGCGGTGATTCTGCTCTAGGCAATGTGCGGCAGCACGATTTCGTCGCTGCGTCGTACCCCGGCGGTAAAGTTGCGGCACAACTCCAGAAACTCGCGCATCGCCGAGGTCTGGTACTTCTGCTTGTGCCAGATGAAGTAGAACTGCCGCGCCAGGTCCAGGTCGGGGGTTTCCACCGCCACCAGGCTGCCGCGACGAAACGCATCGCGCAGCGCCAGACGTGAAATGCAGCCGATCCCGAGCCCTGATTCCACCGCGCGCTTGATCGCTTCGGTATGTTCCAGCTCCAGGCGGATGTTGAGTGTCGAGCGATGGTGGCGCATCGCCTGGTCAAAGGTCAGGCGCGTGCCTGAACCCTGCTCGCGCAGAATCCAGGCTTCATGGGTCAGTTCCTCAAGGCTGGCACGACCCTTGAGTGCCAAGGGGTGCTGCGGCGCGCAGAACACCACCAGTTCGTCCTCGACCCAGGGCTGAACCTCCAGGTCGGGGTGGTTGCAATCGCCTTCTATAAGACCCAGATCAATTTCATAGTGCGCGACCTGATGCACGATATGGGCGGTGTTCTGTACATGCAGCTTGACCTGGCTTTCCGGGTGAACCTGCATGAAGCTGCCGATCAGCAAGGTGGCCAGGTAGTTGCCGATGGTCAGTGTGGCGCCCACTGCCAGAGAGCCGAAGCCGGACTTGCCGTTGAGCAGGTCCTCGATTTCCTTGGCCTGGTCGAGCAGGGCCACGGCCTGGGGCAGTAACTGGTGCCCCAGTGCATTGAGGCTCAGGCGCTTGCCGGCACGATCGAACAGCTGACAGCTGGATTGCCGTTCAAGCTCGGTGATGGAGGTGCTCGCAGCCGACTGCGACAGCGCCAGTATCCCGGCCGCACGGGAGACGCTCTGGTGTTGCGCGACGGCCACGAAGACCTGAAGTTGACGCAGTGTAAATCGCATATCTATATAACCGATAAGACATATCTTGATAATTCATTTAACAGATATTGTCGCTCGCACTAAACTATCGCGCAATCGCGCTCACGGTCAGCGCTGCGTTATTTTTCAGGAGCCCCCGTACATGAGCAACATGAACCACGAACGTGTCCTCAGTGTTCATCACTGGAACGACACCCTGTTCAGCTTCAAGTGCACCCGCGACCCGGGCCTGCGCTTCGAGAACGGTCAGTTCGTGATGATCGGCCTGCAACAGCCTAACGGCCGCCCGCTCATGCGCGCCTATTCGATCGCCAGCCCTAACTGGGAAGAGCATCTGGAGTTCTTCAGCATCAAGGTGCCGGACGGCCCGCTGACCTCGCAGTTGCAGCACCTGAAGGAAGGCGACGAGATCATCATCAGCAAGAAGCCTACCGGCACCCTGGTGCTGGATGACCTGAACCCGGGCAAGCACCTGTACCTGCTGAGCACCGGCACTGGCCTGGCACCGTTCATGAGCGTCATCCAGGACCCGGAAACCTACGAGCGCTTCGAGAAAGTGATCCTGGTCCACGGTGTGCGCTACGTCAACGAAGTGGCCTATCGCGAGTTCATTACCGAGCACCTGCCGCAGAACGAGTTCTTCGGTGAGGCGCTGCGTGAAAAACTGATCTACTACCCCACCGTCACCCGCGAGCCGTTCGAGAACCAGGGACGCCTGACTGACCTGATGCGCAGCGGCAAACTGTTCAGCGACATCGGCCTGCCGCCGATCAACCCGCAGGACGATCGTGCGATGATCTGCGGTAGCCCGAGCATGCTGGATGAAACCAGCGAAGTCCTGAACAGCTTCGGCCTGAAAGTCTCCGCGCGCATGCGCGAGCCAGGTGACTATCTGATCGAGCGTGCGTTCGTCGAGAAGTAAGCAGGCAGTACCAGTAAAAAACGCAGACCGTGGTCTGCGTTTTTTTTTGCCCTGGATTTGTGGTGCGGCATTCGCCGGCGCGGCGTTCCTGCGACCTTGCGGGCGCCGGCCCTACGCCTCGCGCACCACCTCCAGCACCCGGATCGTATCCAGCTGAGGGTAGTGCCAGCGTACCTGCACATCCCAGAACCTGACCCCGTACACGCGCTCGACCGGGGGCACCTGATAGGCCGGGCGTGGATCCTGTGCCAGGCATTGTTCTATCAGCTCCACCAACGGCTCTGCGAGACGCAGCGCATGCGCATGGGCCTGCTGCAGTGCCGAGTCGCTCCATTGCACCGTGATCGGCGCAGGCGGGGCGCTGGCCATGTGATTGACCGCCCCGGCTACGCTGTCGGCATAGGGTACATAGGGCTTGATATCGATGACCGGCGTGCCGTCCAGCAGGTCGACGCCCGACAGCAGCAGTCGCCCGGCCTCGACGCCCTCCAGCTTCACCACCGACTGCCCGATGCCGTTTGGCCGGTGGGTGGCGCGGGTGGCGAACACGCCCATCGACGTGTTGCCGCCCAGGCGCGGCGGGCGCACCTTCAGGCGCGGCTTCTCTTCCAGGGCCTGATGAAACAGGAACAGCAGCCACACGTGGCTGACCTGCTCTAGCCCGGCAACCGCTTCCCCCTGATCGAAAGGCGATACCAGCTCCAGCACCCCGCGCGCAGCCGGAGCCAGCTGCGGCTGGCGCGGGATGGCGAACTTCTCCTTGAAGCAGGAGCGCACGTAGCCGACCGGCTCGACACTGTAGGCCATGATCGAATCAGCCACGCACTCGCAGGGTCAGGCCCTTGAGGAAGTTGCGCAGCAACTGGTCGCCACAGGGGCGGTAGTTGCTGTTGCCGACCTTGCGGAACAGGGCGCTGAGTTCAGGCTTGGATACCGAAAAATCCGCCGCCTTGAGAATGGCATGCAGGTCGTCTTCCTTGAGCTCGAAGGCCACCCGCAGTTTTTTCAGGATGATGTTGTTGGTGACCGGCAGTTCGACCGGCAGAGGCGGGCGGCTCTCGTCACGACCACGCTTGAACACCACCAGGCCATCGAGAAAATGCGCGATGACCTCGTCCGGGCAGCGCACGAAGCCTTCTTCCTCGTCTTTTTTCAGGTAGCTGGCAATGTCGGCATCGCTGACGTCAAAACCGTTGATGCGGGTGATCTCTGCCAGTTTGGCATCGCTGATATCCAGCATGTAGCGCAGGCTGCGCAGCACATCGTTGTGAATCATTGGACAATCCTGATCAAGTGGCAACGCCCGAGTGGCGAGGCCTAGAATTTTTCTTTGCTGGACAGGTAGCGCCACTGGCCCAGCGGCAGCTTGCTCATGGCCACGCCGCCCAGGCGGATACGGCGCATGCTGACCACGCTGACACCGACACTGCGGCACAGCAGCTCGATCAGCCCCGGCGCCGGGTTTTTCAGCACCATGCGCAGGCGCGTCTCGTTCTGCCAGCTGGCCTTGATGCGGGGCAGTTCCTGGCCCTTCCAGGTGAAACCGCGGTTAAGGCGTTCGAGGCCATGGGCAACCATCTCGCCGCTGACCTCGACCACATACTCCTGCTCCAGCTTGGCCAGGTCCGAGGTGACCTTGCGCACGGCACGCCAGTCCTGGCTGTACACCTGCAGGCCGCTGGCGCCCTGTTGCAGCTCGGCGACGCAGGTCAGCCGGGCAAAGTGGCCCTTGAGCGGGCGATGCCCTTCGGCGTGGGCCTCGGACAAGGTGGCCGGGGTCATGCTCAGGCGAGCGCTTTCGCTTTCCTGGTCGGCGGCCTGGTGCAGCAGCAGGGTTACCGGTTCCAGGGCTTCGGCCTTGGCGCCCGGCAGCAGGGCGACGACCTGGCCGTCGACCTTGAGCTGTGGCTCGTCGACGACGTTGCCGTCAACGGTCACCCAACCGCCTTCGATATAGAGTTCGGCCTCCCGTCGGGAGCAGCCGACCAGTTCGATAAGGCGTTTGGAAAGACGAATGGGTTCAGACATGACGGCGGCCGTGGCACAGGGAAAGGCGCCCATTGTAACCGCCCGGGCGGGCGAAGGCCCGGCTACATTCGTGCCGGGCGGCTATTAATGCCGTGAGGGGATGATTTTCGGATCGGCCTTACAGCGTCCTTCAGCCCGTGCTCGCAGACTGTGTACGACCTAGCCTGAGGTGAAGCAGGGGGTAGGGTTTGCCCATGCCGTCCTTTTCCGAGCGCCCGATGATTTCGAAGCCTTGGCTGGCATAGAAGCCGATGGCCTGGGGATTCTGCTCGTTGACGTCGAGCTCATCGGCGTTCAGCTCATTGATGGCATGCCGCAGCAACTGCTTGCCGATGCCCTGACCGCGATACTGCGGGTCGACGAACAGCATTTCGACACGCCCGGCCGCTACACCGGCAAAGCCGGTGATGCGTTGCTGGCTGTCCTTGCAGCAGATCAGCATCACTGCATCCAGGTACTTGGGCACCAGTTCACGCAGCAGCACGATGTAGCTGTCGGGGAGAAAATCGTGGGTGGCACGTACCGAGGCTTCCCATACCTGCAGCAGGCGAGGGTAGTCGTGGGGGCTAGGGGTTTGCACGGTGAAATGCGCGCGCATCGCAGGGTCTCCTGGGGTGTCCGTACTGGACACGATAGTCCAATAAAAAGCCCCGCCATGATGGCAGGGCTTTTCCAGGCCGCAAAGCGTCAGACAGGCTCGGCCCACAGGTCGTATTCGTCGGCATCGGTGACGACGCACCAGACCTTGTCCCCCGGCTTGAAGCCGTGGTCGCCGTCGATGAACACATTGCCGTCGATCTCCGGGGCGTCGAAGAAGCTGCGGCCCACCGAGCCCTGCTCCTCCACTTCGTCGATCAGCACTTCGATGCGCTTGCCGATGCGCAGTTGCAGGCGTGCGCTGCTGATGGCCTGCTGGTGGGCCATGAAGCGATCCCAGCGGTCCTGCTTGACGTCATCAGGAACCACGGGCAGGTCCAGGTCGTTGGCCGGTGCGCCTTCGACGGGCGAGTACTGGAAGCAGCCGACGCGGTCGAGCTGGGCTTCGGTGAGCCAGTCGAGCAGGTACTGGAAGTCTTCCTCGGTCTCGCCGGGGAAGCCGACGATGAAGGTGGAGCGGATGATCAGCTCCGGGCACTGTTCGCGCCATTTCTTGATGCGTGCCAGGGTCTTGTCTTCGAAGGCAGGGCGCTTCATCGACTTGAGCACCTTGGGGCTGGCGTGCTGGAACGGGATGTCCAGGTACGGCAGCAGCTTGCCGGCGGCCATCAGCGGGATCACGTCATCGACGTTCGGGTACGGGTACACATAGTGCAGGCGCACCCACACGCCCAGGCTGCTGAGCGCTTCGCACAGCTCGAGCATGCGCGTCTTGACCGGCCGGCCGTTCCAGAAGTCGGTCTTGTACTTGACGTCGACGCCGTAGGCGCTGGTGTCCTGGGAGATCACCAGCAGCTCCTTGACGCCGGCCTTGACCAGGCGCTCGGCCTCGCTCAGCACCTCGCCCACCGGGCGGCTGACCAGCTTGCCACGCATCGACGGAATGATGCAGAAGCTGCAGGTGTGGTTGCAGCCTTCGGAAATCTTCAGGTAGGCGTAGTGACGCGGGGTCAACTTGACACCCTGGGGCGGCACCAGATCGATCAGCGGATTGTGGTCCTGACGTGGTGGCACCACTTCGTGCACGGCGTTGACCACCTGCTCGTACTGCTGCGGCCCGGACACCGACAACACGCTGGGGTGCACGTCGCGAATGTTGTTGGCGTCGACACCCATGCAGCCGGTAACGATGACCTTGCCGTTTTCCTTGATGGCCTCGCCGATCACTTCCAGCGATTCGGCCTTGGCCGAGTCGATGAAGCCACAGGTGTTGACCACCACCACGTCGGCATCCTCGTAGGTGGGCACGACTTCATAGCCTTCCATGCGCAGCTGGGTCAGGATGCGCTCGGAATCGACCAGGGCTTTGGGGCAACCCAGGGAAACGAAGCCGACCTTTGGCGTGGTGGGCGTGGCGGTGGTGGACATGGTTAACCTCGGTGTAGAGGGGCTGCTTGGCACGCGAAGGTGGCAGCCCTGACGGGCGCTTTGGGGCGCCTCTGATCAAAAAGTGCGCAATTCTAGCGAGGCACAACGCGCTTGACTAGCAGAAATGCGACGAACGCTGCGCTATGCTTCGCGCCATCGCTCCCGCGTCGTTCAGCGCTGCGTTCGGCACGCTGCGACGGGTTGCAAAAATGATAGCGCCTGGCGCGAATTTCGCCGGCCTCTGGGTCTTGGTTGCGGGAGTGGTTGATGGTTCAGGCAAGCAGTCAGGCCAATGCCGGGCATACGGCGGCAAAGCCGCTGAGCCTGCTGGTGGCGGCAGTCGGGGTGGTATACGGCGATATCGGTACCAGCCCCTTGTATACCCTCAAGGAAGTCTTCTCCGGCGGCTATGGGGTGCCGGTCAACCATGATGGTGTGCTGGGCATCCTGGCGTTGATCCTGTGGTCGCTGATCTGGGTGGTGTCGATCAAGTACGTGCTGTTCATCCTGCGCGCGGACAACCAGGGGGAGGGTGGCATCATGGCCCTGACCGCGCTGGCCCGACGAGCGGCTGCACCTTATCCCAGGTTGCGTGCGCTGCTGGTGGTGTTCGGCTTGTTCGGTGCGGCGCTGTTCTATGGCGACAGCATGATCACCCCGGCGATTTCGGTGCTGTCGGCGGTCGAAGGCATGCAACTGGCGTTCGATGGCATCGATCACTGGGTGATACCGGTGGCGCTGGTCGTGCTGGTGGCGCTGTTTCTGATCCAGAAGCACGGTACCGCGCGCATCGGCATTCTGTTCGGGCCGGTGATGGTGGCCTGGTTCGTGGTGCTGGCGGCCCTGGGCGTGCACGGCATCATCCAGCGCCCCGAAGTGCTGCAGGCGCTCAACCCGATCTGGGCCGTGCGCTTCTTCATCGTCCACCCCGGCATGGGCGTGGCGATTCTGGGCGCCGTGGTGCTGGCGCTGACCGGGGCCGAGGCCTTGTACGCCGACATGGGGCATTTTGGCCGCAAGCCGATCGCGCGGGCCTGGTTCGCGCTGGTGCTGCCGGCGCTGGTGCTCAACTATTTCGGTCAGGGCGCATTGCTGCTGGAGAACCCCGAAGCGGCACGCAACCCGTTCTACCTGCTGGCCCCCGGCTGGGCGCTGGTGCCGCTGGTCGGGCTGGCCACCCTGGCCACCGTGATCGCTTCCCAGGCGGTGATTTCCGGGGCCTTCTCCCTCACCCGCCAGGCCATCCAGCTTGGTTATGTGCCGCGCATGCAGATCCAGCACACCTCCAGCGACGAGCAGGGGCAGATCTACATCGGGGCGGTCAACTGGTCGCTGATGGTCGGGGTGATCCTGCTGGTGCTGGGCTTCGAGTCCTCCGGCGCGCTGGCGTCGGCCTATGGCGTTGCGGTAACCGGGACCATGCTGATCACCACCATCCTGGTGTCGGCGGTGATGTTGCTGCTGTGGAAGTGGCCACCGCTGCTGGCGGTACCGGTACTGCTGGGCTTTCTGTTCGTCGACGGGCTGTTCTTTGCCGCCAACGTGCCCAAGGTGCTGCAGGGTGGGGCATTTCCGGTGCTGGCAGGGATTGCGCTGTTCATCCTGATGACCACCTGGAAGCGCGGCAAGCAGATCCTGGTGGAGCGCCTGGATGAGGGCGCGTTGCCATTGCCGGTGTTCATCGCCAGCATCCGCGTGCAGCCGCCGCACCGTGTGGAAGGTACGGCGGTGTTTCTGACCGCGCGTTCGGACGCGGTGCCCCATGCGCTGCTGCACAACATGCTGCACAACCAGGTGCTGCACCGCCAGGTGGTGTTGCTCACCGTGGTCAACGAGGATTCACCGCGGGTACCGCCACAGCGGCGTTTCGAGGTGGAGGGGTATGGCGAGGGGTTCTACCGGGTGATCCTGCATTTCGGCTTCATGGACGAGCCGGACGTGCCGGCGGCGTTGAAGCTGTGTCACCTGGACGAGCTGGATTTCAGCCCCATGCGCACCACCTACTTCCTCAGCCGCGAGACGGTGATCGCATCCAAGCTGGTGGGCATGTCGCGCTGGCGTGGGGTGCTGTTTGCCTTCCTGCTGAAGAATGCCAACGGCAACCTGAGGTTCTTCAACCTGCCATTGAACCGGGTGATCGAGCTGGGTACGCAGGTGGAGATCTAGCGGGAGCTTTCGCCGCCAAGGCGGCTCCTGCAGGATGCGATCCGTTGCAGGAGCCGGCCTTGCCGGCGAGGCTTCTACTGTTCAGCGACGCTGGACTTCCCCTGGCGCGTTTCGATCTCGCTGATCAGGCGCTTGGCCAGGGCCGGGTAGTTTTCGTCGAAGTGGTGCCCGCCGGGCAGCTTCACGCGCTCACCCACGGCGGTATGGTCGGTGCAGCCGCTTTCATCGGCCTCTTCTTCACCATAGATGCACAGCACCTTGCTCGGCGGCATCCTGGCCATCTCAGGCCCGGTTGGCGCCTCTTTGCCGGCATTGCCCAGCCAGCCCTCGACCTCGATCTCGAAACTGCCACTGCGCGCGAACGCCAGCAGAATCACCGCATCGATGCGCTTCTGGTCTTCGGGTGGCAAGCGGTTGTAGATCGCCGGCAGCACGTCGGCACCGAATGAATAGCCGGTCAGTACGAAGCGTTTGGTGCCCCACTTCTGGCGGTAGTGCTGCATCAGCTCGGACAGGTCGACTGCGCTCTGCTCCGGTGTCTTGTGCTGCCAGTAGTAGCGCAGGGTATCGATGCCCACCACCGGGTAGCCCAGCTTGGCCATCTCGCCCGCCACGTCGCGGTCAAGGTCGCGCCAGCCGCCATCGCCGGACAGGAACAGCGTCACGGTGTCGGTGGTCTGGCCGGCCGGCACTTCCACCACCGGAATGCTCAGTGCATTGCCATCCACGCCCAGCAGGGCCTGGGTCAGTTGGGCCTTGAGCACCTGGGGCAGGTGGATGTCGTAATCGCTGATGCTGGTCTGTGCATTGGCCTGGTCGCGCACGAAGGCGGCGCTGGCGTCATCCGGGTTGTCGTTCCAGGCCACGTTCCAGTGACCATGGGCGGCCGACTTGGGCAGCGCGGCGCTGCAGCCGGGCTGCTCGATGCTGAACCCCACGGAGATGGCCTGGGCCTTGTCGTTGGTCTGCCCGGCCAGCCAGCTCCAGGCCAGCCCGGCTCCCGGGCCGATGCCGGCAACCAGCGTCGGCGTGCCCTGCAACTGTTGCAAGGCCTGCTGCAGCGCCTGCTGCTGCAGGTTGCAGTCGCTCGGCGGCAGGATCACCTGTACCAGCTGGGCGCGGGCACTCTGGCTCAGGTCGATCAGTTGCTTGTCGCTCAGGGCCTGGTCCTGCGGCACGGCCACGGCCACCAGGTCCTTGCCTCGCGTGCTTGGGGTAACCCGCACCAGGCTGCTGCCATCGGCCAGGGTCAAATGTTCAAGGTGCGGTTGCGGGGCAGGGCGGGCCCACAGCCAGAAGCCCAGGGCCGCCGCGAGCAGGGCCAGCACCAGGGCGGCCAGTACATGAAGCCAGTAGCGTCGAATCATCAGCGTTTCACCAATCCGGTCAGGCCGCCTGCAATCAGGGCGGCGGTATCGGCCAGGGCCACCAGGGGATCGAGCCCGGCGGGTACGGCCATGTAACGGGGTTCCCAGTCAGGCTGGAACTTGTCTTTGAAGCGGCGCAGGCCCTGGAAGTTGTACAGTTGCTCGCCGCGCTGGAACACCATCGAGCCCAGGCGCTGGGTCAGAGGTGCGCCGCGACGCGGCTGCAGCCCGGACAACGGCACCATGCCGAGGCTGAAGCGCGCATATCCATGCGTCTTGTAGTGTTGGATCAGGCCGATCATCAGAAACTCCATGGTCAGCTTTGGTGCTTGCGGGTGCGCGCGCATCAGGTCCAGGCTGGCCAGCTCGCGGCTGTGGGTTTCGAGCAGGTTGGCAAAGGCCACCGGCTGGCCCTGGAAGCGAATCAGCGCGATGCGGAAGTGCTGCAGGTACTCTGCGCTGAAGCGGCCCAGCGAAAAGCCTTTTTCGCGCACGTTCTTGCCTTCGAGCCAGGCATCGGAAATCACCTTCAATTCCTCGAGCGGGGCTTGCCCGGGCTCGTGGATCTCCAGGCTCAGGCCGTCGCGCCCGCCGCGGTTCCAGGTATAGCGCAGGTCTTTCATCTCCTTGCCCTTGGCGTCGAGGTCGAAGCGCAGCAGGTCCACGCGGGCCTCTTCGCCCAGCTTGATCGCGGTCAGGCCGATGTCCATATAGAAGGGCAGGTTCTCGGCACGCACCTGGTAGAACACCGGTCGAGCGTGATGGATATCGCACAGGTCGCGAAACTGCCAGATCATCTCGGCGCGGCGCTGGGCCGGGCCGATCGGGTCGTACAGCGCCACCAGGCTGCGCCCGCGGCGGGCGTACATCAGGAAGGCGTCATCCTGAGGGTGGAACAGCAACGCCTTGTCGCCGGTCAGCGCCAGGCCGCCATCGGGCTGGTCGGAGCTCTGCAGGATGCGGTTGGCCCGTTGCAGCTCGTCACCTGTAGGCAGGTGGATGGTCGGGCGTGCGGTACGCAGCAGCCAGGTCAGTGCAACGATCACCAGCAGTACCGCGCTACCGAGCAATGAGCGCAGCCCGCGCGGGGCATCGGCGTCCAGGGTGAACTGCCACCACAGCTGGTGGCTGTAGGGCACGTCCTGGTAGGCGAACAGCAGCAGCCACACCGACGCGCCGATCACACAGGCACTGGCCACCACGTAGACCGGCGAGAAGGGCAGCTCGAGCAGTCGACTGGGCCGGTAGAATGAACCGCGGAACACTGCCAGCAGGCAGGCGGTAAGCGTCAGCAGGCTGGCCTCTTCCCAGTCGAAGCCCTTGAGCAGCGACAGCAGGGCGCCGACCAGCAGCAGCACGGTGGTGAGTATCCAGGCTGCCGACAGGCGCCGCCGCAGGCCCTGGGCCAGCAGCAGGCACAGCACGCCGATCAGGCTGGCGCCGAAGTGCGAGGCATCGATCAAGCGGTGCGGCACCAGGAAACCCAGGTGCTCCAGGCGCGTGTCGATTTCGGGCGTGGCCCCGGAGAACAACAGCACCACGCCCGACAGGAACACCAGAATCGCCAGTACCGGTGCGGCAAGCCCGGAGGCCACCTTCATGGCCTGGCGCGCGAACAGAAAGCGCTTGGCTTCACTGGCCAGCAGGACCACGCAGGCCACCAGCAGCGGCAGCACGACATAGATCAGGCGGTACAGCAGCAGCGCAGCGGCAAGTGGCGCAGCCCCCAGCTGGTCGGCGAAGGCGGCCAGCAGGATGGCCTCAAAGACCCCGACCCCGCCGGGCACGTGGCTGAGCACACCGGCAGCCAGGGCCAGCAGGTACACCAGCAGGAACGCACCGAAGGGCGGAGCCTCGGGCAGCAGCAGGTACAGCACCGTGGCGGCGGCGGCCACGTCCAGTGCGGTGATCAGCAGCTGCAGCAAGGTCAGGCGCGCGCCCGGCAGGCGCAGTGTGCGTCGGCGTATGCGTACCAGCAGGTTGTCGGCCAGCGGCTGTTCCGGCAGTCGACGCCGGTACAGCCCGTAGGCCAGGGCCATGCTCAGGCCCAGTACCGCGACGGCGATGGCTGCCAGTACCGGGGCCGGCGTGCGCAGCGCCATGGCCGCGGCGGGCAGGTTGCTCAGGGTGGCCAGCGCTGCCAGCGGCGGCAGCGCGCAGCCCAGCGACAGGCTGGCAAACAGCGTCATGCGGGCCACTTCGGCACCGCCTATGCCGTGGCGGGCGTACAACCGGTAACGCACCGAGCCGCCGGACAGCAGCGACAACCCGATCGCGTTGCCGATGGCGAATGCACAGAAGCCGCCCATGGCCAGGGTGGCTGAAGGCAGCCGGACCCCGGCATAACGGCTGGCTGACCATTCATAGCCCAGCAGGATGACAAAGCCTGCGACCGTGGCCAGCAGTGCACCGGCCAGGGCGGGCTTGGGCACACTCAGCAGCGAGTCGTGCAGGGCATAGATATCCAGCTCGCTGAGCAGATGGCGACAGGCAATCAGGGCGATGCCGAACAGTAGCAGGGTGACCGCCAGGCCGATCGGCTGACGATACCGGCTGAGCAGTTCCAGCCAGCGCAGGCGATGCGGGGCGATGGGCTGGGCGGCGCTAACGGGGGTTTCTGCTTCGGGCGTTTGTGGGCGCATCAATCACCTTTTTGGATTGCGCGCGACTGGACGATGTATCCGACCAAGTTACCAATCCCTATGGAAAAATAATGTCTGAATCTTACTCGCGATCATGCCGATCCGCGCCCATCAGGATAGTTAAAGAAGTTTCATGCTGCCGCAAGGGCATGGAGAGGAGGGGAAGGTATTTTTCGCCAGACGCAAAAAAGGCCACTTTTTTCAAAGTGGCCTTTTCTGTTGTTTGGTTGCGGGAGCCGGATTTGAACCGACGACCTTCGGGTTATGAGCCCGACGAGCTACCAGACTGCTCCATCCCGCGTCTGTGGGGCGGATTCTACAGCGTATGGAGATGCTGTCAATGCTTAATTGTTGATTTACAACAAAAACCTGCTATGGGCCAAACAGCGCCCAACAAAAAAGGCCACTTTTTCAAGTGGCCTTCTCTGATGTATGGTTGCGGGAGCCGGATTTGAACCGACGACCTTCGGGTTATGAGCCCGACGAGCTACCAGACTGCTCCATCCCGCGTCTGTGGAGTGGATTCTACAGATATCTCAGAACGTGTCAACCGCTAAAATCCAGAAATCCTTTTTTGTTCAATTGCTTAGCGTTTGTGATCTGGCTGCGGGCGCGCTAAGGCGGGGGCTGCAGGGCATTTGCCCGGGGTGACGGGTGCAGGGTGCAGGGTGCAGCCGGTGGTGACGAGTGAGATACTGCGCGTACGAATCAACGGTGTTAACGGTCATCCATGTCCCAACGCAAGATCATCCACATCGATTGCGACTGTTTCTACGCAGCCATCGAGATGCGCGACGACCCGCGGCTGGCCGGCAAGCCTCTGGCCGTGGGTGGCTCGGCCGACCGGCGCGGGGTGATTGCTACCTGCAACTACGAAGCGCGGGCCTTTGGCGTACGCTCTGCGATGTCGTCGCACCACGCGTTGAAGCTGTGCCCCGACCTGACCATCGTCAAGCCGCGCATGGATGCCTATAAGGAAGCCTCGCGGGAGATTCACAACATCTTCCGCGAGTACACCGAGCTGATCGAGCCATTGTCGCTGGATGAAGCCTATCTGGACGTATCCGACAGCCCGAAGTTTTCCGGCAGTGCCACGCGCATTGCCGACGACATTCGCCGGCGGGTGTCCCAGCGCCTGCACATCACGGTATCGGCGGGGGTGGCGCCCAACAAGTTCCTGGCCAAGATTGCCAGTGACTGGCGCAAACCCAACGGCTTGTTCGTGATTACCCCGGCACAGGTGCAAGACTTCGTCGCCTGCTTGCCAGTGACCAAGCTGCATGGGGTTGGCAAGGTCACGGCTGACAAGCTGGGGCGCCTGGGCATTGTCGATTGCAAGGATCTGCGCGAGTGGGACCGCCTGGCCCTGGTCCGCGAGTTCGGCAGTTTCGGCGAGCGTCTTTACGGGCTGGCGCGCGGCATTGACGAGCGGGTGGTGCACAACGACAGCCGGCGCCAGTCGGTGAGCGTTGAGAACACCTACGACAGCGACCTGCCGGACCTGGCCAGCTGCCTTGAAAAACTGCCTGAACTGCTGGAATCGCTGGGCGGTCGCATGGCCCGGATCGACGACAGTTACCGGCCGGGCAAGCCGTTCGTCAAGGTCAAGTTCCATGACTTCACCCAGACCACCCTGGAGCAGGCGGGGGCGGGGCGTGATCTTGAAAGCTACCGGCAACTGCTCAGCCAGGCTTTCGCGCGCGGCGCCAAGCCGGTCAGGTTGCTGGGAATTGGCGTGCGGTTGCACGACTTGCGCGGGGCGCATGTTCAGCTGGAGCTGTTCACGCCCGAGTGAAACGCCAGGCATCGTGGTCGATGCCTGGCGTTCATGGGGCTGGAGCTACTTCGCGCCGGGGTCTGCCACCAGGCGGCCGGCATCCCTGGTCAGCGCCTTGAGAAACTCCTGTTGCAGCTCCGGATCATTGCGGGTCAGCTCGATCAGGCTCTGTTCCAGCTCGCTGGCTTCCTCTTCCAGGCCGAGTTCGGACAAGCGCTTGACCCGGTGCACCCACTCGCTCACCTCGTCGTCTTCAAGGTCGTCGTAGATCAGCTCATGGGCTTCGACCAGTTTGCCGCGCAGCGTTGGGCTGAGCAGCAGGCTGGCGTCGGCACGCACGTTGTTTTCTTCATCGGCCACGGCCAGGTGCAAGGTGCCCACCTGGGTCAGGTTCTGTTCGGTGAACGGGCTGTCGAGCAGGTTCAGGCGCAACACACCATTGCGGTCGGTGGTCAGCTCGTGGGTGAGCTTGCCAGCCTTGACCTCGACCGGGCGTTCGCCCCACGGCAGGCTGGTGTACTCCTGGCGTTTGTCCTTCTGCACTTCGCTGATACTGGCCAGGTTCTGTTGTGCGCGGCCGTTGGACTGCACGTTCATGAACGGGTTGAGCCCGGCCACGCCATAGCTGAGCCAGTCATGGGTCACGCTGTCGGGCAGGTTGCCCAGTGCGAACACGTTGACCACATTGGCGCCGATACCGGCAACCACGGCCACTGCGCCCAGCGGGATCTCGTAGATTTCGCGCCAGGGTTGGTAGGGCGTGTAGCGATCATAACGACGGGTCACTTCGAATTCGGTGACTTCGAAGTTCTTCTGTTCGTGAACGCGCACGCGCCGTTGCGGCAGCTCGAGTACCTTGGGCTCTCCGACATCGATCTGCAGGCTGTGCTCGAGCAGCTTGCGCTCGATCCGCTCCTCATGCTCGCTGCGCTGGGACATCTGGTTGGCGCAGCCGCTGAGCAGCACGGCGCCGCACAGGGCGGCGCCTCCGAAGGTGATTCGCTTGAACATGGCTACTCTTGTGTTGGCTATCAGCGACGAATACGGGCTTGCAGGAACGACAGCACCTCGGCCACGGGCAAGGCCTGGGCCTCGCTGTCCTTGCGGTACTTGTATTCCAGGTTGCCTTCGGCCAGGCCCCGGTCGCTGACCACGATGCGGTGCGGGATGCCGATCAGTTCCATGTCGGCGAACTTGATCCCCGGGCTGGTTTTCTTGTCACGGTCGTCCAGCAGCACTTCGAAACCGGCGGCTGTCAGCTCGGCGTAGAGCTTGTCGGTGGCTTCGCGCACTTCAGCGGTTTCGTAGCGCAGCGGTACCAGGGCGATCTGGAATGGCGCGAGGCTATCGCTCCAGATGATGCCCTTGTCGTCGTAGTTCTGCTCGATGGCAGCGGCGACCACGCGCGAAACACCAATGCCGTAGCAGCCCATGGCCAGGGTCACCGGCTTGCCGTTCTCGCCCAGCACCTGGCACTTGAGTGCTTCGCTGTACTTGGTGCCCAGCTGGAAGATGTGCCCGACTTCGATGCCGCGCTTGATCATCAGCGTACCCTTGCCGTCCGGGCTCGGGTCGCCGGCTACCACGTTGCGCAGGTCGGCGATTTCCGGTACGGGCAGGTCGCGCTCCCAGTTCACGCCGAAGTAGTGCTTGTCGTCGATGTTGGCACCGATGCCGAAGTCGCTCATGAAGGCCACGGAACGGTCGATGATGCACGGCAGCGGCAGGTTCAGCGGGCCCAGGGAGCCGGCGCCGGCGCCGATGGCGTCGCGCAGTTCGGCGTCGCTGGCCATCACCAGCGGGCTGGCCACCTGTGGCAGGTTGGCAGCCTTGATTTCGTTGAGTTCGTGGTCGCCACGGACGATCAGGGCAATCAGCTTGCCTTCTTCGGCGGCATGCACGATCAGGGTCTTGACGGTGCGCTCGATCGGCACGCCGTAGTTTTCGACCAGGGCGGCGATGGTTTTCGCGTCCGGGGTATCGACCAGGCGCAGCTCCTCGGTGGGGGCAGGGCGCACGGTTTCCCGCGGGATTGCTTCGGCCTTCTCGATGTTGGCGGCGTAGTCGGAGCTGTCGCTGAAGATCACGTCGTCTTCACCGGACTCGGCCAGCACGTGGAATTCGTGGGACCAGCTGCCACCGATCGAGCCGGTGTCGGCCTGCACGGGGCGGAAATCCAGGCCCAGGCGGGTGAACACATTGCAGTACGCCTGGTGCATGCGGTCGTAGGTTTGCTGCAGGGACGCCTGGTCGGCATGGAAGGAGTAGGCATCCTTCATGATGAACTCGCGACCGCGCATCAGGCCGAAGCGCGGACGGATCTCGTCGCGGAACTTGGTCTGGATCTGGTACATGTTCAGTGGCAGCTGTTTATAGCTGCTCAGCTCGTTGCGCGCGAGGTCGGTGATGACCTCTTCGTGGGTAGGCCCCACGCAGAACTCGCGACCATGACGGTCCTTCAGGCGCAGCAGCTCGGGGCCGTACTGCTCCCAGCGGCCGGACTCCTGCCACAGTTCAGCGGGCTGAATGGCCGGCATCAGCACTTCCAGGGCGCCTGCGGCGTTCATTTCCTCGCGTACCACGGCTTCGACCTTGCGCATCACGCGAAGGCCCATCGGCAGCCAGGTATAAAGGCCGGATGCGAGCTTGCGGATCATGCCGGCACGCAGCATGAGCTGGTGGCTGATGACGACCGCGTCGGAAGGGGTTTCTTTCTGTGTGGCGAGCAAATATTGACTGGTGCGCATGGTAGGCCGTTGTCGGTTGCTTAACTGAAATGACCCCGCATTGTACGGGGGCGATTCGGTGACGTATAGGATGGTGGCGCGGGAAACTGCGCCAAGTGCATCAACACAAAAGAAAAAGCCCGGCAGGGCCGGGCTTTTTCGAGCTGGGGTCCGTGAGCCGGAAGGCTTACAGGATGCTCAGCGGGTACTCGACGATCAGGCGCAGTTCGTCGATCGAAGGCGACGAGTTGTTGTACACCGCATCGCTGGAGCGGTAGGTGGCCTGGCGAACGCGGAAGCTCAGGTCTTTGGCCGGGCCTTCCTGCAGTACGTACTTGGCTTCGATGTCGCGTTCCCACTCTTTGCCGTTGTTGCCGGAGGAAACGTTGGCATCGGTACCACGGATGTAGCGGGTCATGAAGCTCAGGCCCGGTACGCCGAAGGTGGCCATGTTGATGTCGTAGCGAGCCTGCCAGGATTTCTCGTCTTCGGAGTTGAAGTCCGAACGTGCCACCGAGTTGGCCAGGAACACGGTACCGCCGCCGTCGACGCCGTAGGCGTAGCCGCCGTCGCCGCTGATGCGCTGGTGCGCCAGGGTGAAGGTGTGCGCGCCGATGGTGTAGGCGGCGGACAGGCTGAATGCACGGCTGTCGATCTTGTCGCCGTCGTAGGCTTTTTCCAGCGCGGCGCCGGTGCTCTTGGTGTTGTAGAAGTTGAAGTCGAACACCAGGCCCTGCTCGTCGTTGATCGGCAGGCTCCAGTTCACGTTGGCGTAGTATTTGCGCCAGTAGTCTTCGACCTTGGAGTAGTAGAGGCTGGTGCTGAGCTCGTCGCTGAACGCGTAGGTGCCGCCCAGTACGTCGGCCTTGGTCAGGTGGATGCCGCCGTCACGGTTGGTCTGGTCTTGTGCGGTGATGCTGGTGAAGCGACCGGCGTTGAGCGTCAGCCCCTTGATTTCGTTGCTGGTGATCAACGCGCCCTGGGCCATTTCAGGCAGCAAGCGGCTGTCGTCGGTGGCCAGCACTGGCAGCGAGGTGAACTGGTCACCCACTTTCAGGACGGTGTCGGAAATCCGGAACTTGATGGCTGCGCCGCCTTTGGAGTAGTCGTCCTGCGAGCGTTCGTCGGAGCCGGTCGGGAACAGGCCGGTGCCGGCAGTGCCCTTGCCGCCGTCCAGTTTCAGACCCAGCATGCCGATTGCGTCGACGCCGACGCCGATGGTGCCTTGGGTGAAGCCCGACTCGAAGGTGCCGATGAAGCCTTGGCCCCACTCTGCAGCGCGGCTCTGCTCGGTGTTGGGGACGTTGCGGTAGTCACGGCTGAAGTACAGGTTGCGAAGTTTGACGTTCAAGCTGCTGTCTTCTACAAACCCCTTGGATTCATCCTGAGAAGACGCCATGGCCAGCTGCGAGGTGCCTGCCGCTACGGCCAGGGCGATTATGCTCCACTTCATCACGCGCATCGTGATTTGCTCCTTTGGTTTTGGAAGATTACGGCCTTGCCCCCTGGTTTTTTTATGGGGCGGCTCTTTCTTTTTTGAGTCGGCGAAATGTATATCACGCTGACTGTCGTTGGCGATACTTGCGAAAGGAACCTTTCATTAACTTTATGGTCCCGTCGCAAACGGTTAAATCCCTGTCGCAAATTACGCCCCGGCATGACCGGTGCGTTCAACTACAGCGCTGTTTCGCAGAGCAGCAAAGGCAGCGCAATCACGCCAAGCCTTTGATGCCAAAACTCCCTGGTTGCCCTTGCAGCTGTTGTTATTTGTCGCACTTGGCTTGCTTATGCAGGCGCCATGCCGACGTTGGGCAGAGATGAATGCAACAAGCGTGCTCAATTGCGCTGTGTGTTGATGAAATTTTCACATTTCGTCGGCCGAAGGGCGCGTGGTGCCCGAAAACCGGGGGTGTACAGATCTTTTGGTTTGAGGGTCGATGCCGTCGCGGAATAAGCAAAAAATCGACTTTGAAGTCAAAACGTTACCGGCTTGTAGGACAAGTGAGTAGTTTTCGGTAGGAGGCGGTGCTGATTGTGTTCGCGAGGCGCTATTTTGGTGCGAAAAGTAGCGTTTTGTTACCGGCGTGAGCGGACCTCCTGCGTGCAGTGTGGTCTGCCTGCCCCGGGAAGGAGCGCCATGTACTCATGCCTGTGACTCCAATCGGGAGTATCCTTGCGTCAATCACCTGCCGGGTGCAGGTATCGGGATTGAAAGGTGCGAGGAGATTGTTCTGTGTTTGCTCTTGATTCACGTTTGCAACAAGACACGATTGCGTTGGGGGACTTTCCTCTTTGTCGCTTGTTACTTAGTAAGGATGCTAACTATCCGTGGTTCATTCTGGTGCCGCGGCGTCCTGCTGTCAGCGAAGTATTCGAACTTGATGAAGAGGCGCAGCAGCAACTCTGGCAAGAGACCACGTTGCTGGCCAAGTTGCTCGACGGGCTGTTCGATGCCGACAAGATGAATGTCGCGACCCTGGGCAACGTCGTGAGCCAGTTGCACATGCATGTGATCGTGCGACGCCAGAGCGATGTGGCATGGCCTGGCCCGGTGTGGGGGCGCGTGCCGGCGCTGGTTTATACAGCCGAGGCGCTGGCTCATGTGCGCCGCATCGTCGAGCGTGAGCTTGGTGATTATCTTCAACCGATCGAGGCTTGAATCATGACCCTGGAAGCACGGGTAACCGAGTTGGAGAGTCGTCTGGCATTTCAGGACGATACGCTGCTGGCGCTGAACGATGTGCTGGTGGAGCAGCAGCGGGTGGTTGAGCGGCTGCAGCTGCAGATGGGCGCGCTGCTCAAGCGTTATGAGGAGATGGTGGGGCAGTACGAGTCCAACGAGGAAGAAGCGCCGCCCCCGCACTATTGATGCATGCGCCCCGCGCAGCGGGCCTAAAGGCTCAGTGCAGATCGACAGCAGAACAGGGCGGGTGAGTAGGCGTAAAAAAACCGCGATCGGCCGAGTGGCCGTCGCGGTTCTTCACGCGAGGATCAGCGACGCGGTGCCGCAATCACATCCTCGGCCTGCAGGCCCTTGTCCCGGTTCATCACCGAAAACTCCACACGCTGACCCTCCACCAGCACCCGGTGACCCTCGCCACGAATGGCCCGGAAGTGCACGAAGATGTCATCGCCGGAATCCCGCGAAATGAATCCAAAGCCCTTGGACGTGTTGAACCACTTCACGGTGCCCGTGTCGCGGTTGCTCATGTCGTAGGCAGGTGCCTGGCTGCGCGCACGGCCAACCTTGGCCAGGCCCGCCACCAGATGCAGCAGCACGGCCAGCAGGGCGCAGACCATGGCCGCGACATTGCCCAGCTCCGGGCGCAGCAGCACAGTGACCGCTTGCAATACCACTGCAAGCACCAGCAGCGCGCTGGCAGTGTGTTGCAGGTACTGGCGCGCGCCGCGGTAGTGCATTGGCAGCACAGGCACCAGGATCAGGTTGAGCAGCCCGAACAGCGCCAGGTAGATGGCATCGGGTTGTTGCAGGAAAGGGACAGCTTCGCCCCTCAGGCTAGGAATCAGGGACAGCAGCAAGGCAGCTGCGCCCGTCAACAGGTGAACGATCTTGAACATGGTGGTTTGGCTCACATTTTATTCAGGCATATCACAGGAAGAGCTGAACCCACGGTGCGCGGTTACCGATGAGGCGCCAAAGCGTGGCTGCAGCCTATGCGCCATTGCACAAAAAATGCGCAATGACGGCACAGTGCCTATTTAACAGCAAAGCCGGGTGCTTCTCAAATCAGCGGGCCAAACGGGCCGCGCGGCTGCAGCCCTGTGTCGCACGCCAGACCGGCAATCGGAGCTGCAGGCACGCGCAACTCTTGGTACAGTGCTTCCAGCATGTTGAACTGACATCACAGGAAGGAAATGTACATGGCAATTGATATTGGTATCAGTGAAGAAGATCGCAAGTCCATTGTTGACGGCTTGTCGCATCTGTTATCGGATACATATGTACTGTACTTGAAGACCCATAACTTCCACTGGAACGTGACCGGGCCGATGTTCAATACACTGCACTTGATGTTCGAAGGCCAGTACAACGAACTGGCCCTGGCAGTCGATGCCATCGCCGAGCGAATTCGTGCACTGGGCTTCCCGGCGCCGGGTACTTATTCCACCTACGCCAAGTTGTCCTCGATCAAGGAGGAGCCAGGTGTTCCGGCGGCTGAAGAGATGATCAAGCAACTGGTCGATGGCCAGGAAGCCGTGGTGCGGACCGCGCGCAGCCTGTTCCCGTTGCTGGACAAGGTCAGCGACGAGCCGACCGCCGACCTGTTGACCCAGCGCATGCAGGCCCATGAAAAGACTGCCTGGATGCTGCGCTCGCTGTTGGCCAAGTGAGTGTTCGGCGCCTGTAAAGGCGCCTGTTGAAAGACGCAAGCCCGATTTTTCTTTAGAGGAATCGGGCTTTTTTAATGGGTACTTCCTGCGTGCTGCGGCCGGCGTGGAACAGTTTCAGCAGGTGTGGTACATGAACTCAACTAAAAGGTTATTCCTACGCTGCGCAGGCTCGCGGTCTGCTGGTTGCAATACGATGAACAGCGCTTCATAGGCAGGTACCTGGATAGCAAGTATCCAGGTGATGAACTTCCTGTCAGTCAATGCGTGGGATGAATATGTCGCGAGTCGTGAATGAACGTGCATGCACCGCCGAGCAACTTCGTATGGCCCCTGGTGATCCTTTTCAGGCAGATTTCAATATGGGCCTGGCGCGCCCGCTGTCGCGTTCGGTGCGACTCAACGGCTTCGCCACCTGCTTGCGCCTGGAAGAGGTCTACTGGAAAATCCTCGAGCGCATTGCCGCCGCCAACCGGTGTACGGTCAATGCGGTGCTGTCCCATGTGGACCGCGAAGTCCACCTTCGCCACGGCGGCGTCAAGAATTTCAGCGGCCTGGTGCGGGTGATCTGCGTGGTCTACGTGCTGGGGGGCGGCGCCAAGCCCTGAACCATTCGTGCGCTGGCACGGCGGGCGGGCTGCACAGCCCCGGTTAACCATATATAATCCCGCTTTTTGCTGCGTGGCGCGGCCCGCGCAGTGGTCAACGAGATACGCCAATGCCCCTGTACGACTATCAATGCGGTTCCTGCAGCCACCAGATGGAAGTTCTGCAGAAGATCAGCGCAGCGCCGCTGACCGATTGCCCGGCCTGCCAGGCACCTGCCCTGAAGAAGCTGATTTCTGCCCCGGGCTTCCGCCTGGGCGGCACCGGCTGGTATGAAACCGACTTCAAGACCGGCACCAAAAAGAACCTGGCGGGCGCCGACAAGGCCGACTGAGTTGAACTGTACTGCCAGGGTCTTGCACTATGGGCCCCCTGGGGCCGGCAAGGTCCACACCCGAATTCACGAATGACGAGAAGCGAAACCACCATCATGATGCGCAGCCACTATTGCGGCCAACTGAACGAGAGCCTGGAAGGTCAGGAAATTACCCTTTGCGGCTGGGTCCATCGTCGTCGCGACCACGGCGGGGTGATCTTCCTCGACATCCGTGATCGCGAAGGCATGGCTCAGGTCGTGTTCGACCCGGACCGCGCAGAAAGCTTTGCCGCCGCCGACCGCGTGCGCAGCGAGTACGTGGTGAAAATCACCGGCAAGGTGCGTCCGCGCCCTGCAGGCGCAGTCAACGCCAACATGGCCTCGGGCGCCATCGAAGTGCTGGGCTACGAGCTCGAAGTGCTGAACGAAGCGGAAACCCCGCCGTTCCCGCTCAACGAGTACTCCGACGTGGGTGAAGAGACCCGCCTGCGCTATCGCTTCATCGACCTGCGTCGTCCGGAGATGGCCGAGAAGCTGCGTCTGCGCTCGCGCATCACCACCAGCATCCGTCGCTTCCTCGACGAAAACGGCTTCCTCGACGTCGAGACGCCGATCCTGACCCGCGCTACCCCGGAAGGCGCGCGTGACTACCTGGTGCCAAGCCGTACCCACGCCGGCAGCTTCTTTGCCCTGCCGCAATCGCCGCAGCTGTTCAAGCAACTGCTGATGGTGGCCGGTTTCGATCGCTACTACCAGATCGCCAAGTGCTTCCGCGACGAAGACCTGCGCGCCGACCGCCAGCCGGAATTCACCCAGATCGACATCGAGACCAGCTTCCTGGACGAGACCGAGATCATGGGCCTGACCGAAAGCATGATCCGCAAACTGTTCAAGGAAGTCCTCGACCTGGAGTTCGGCGAATTCCCGCACATGACCTTCGAAGAGGCCATGCGCCGCTACGGTTCGGACAAGCCTGACCTGCGCAACCCGCTGGAACTGGTGGATGTGGCCGACCAGCTGCAAGCGGTCGACTTCAAGGTGTTCAGCGGCCCGGCCAACGACCCGAAATGCCGCGTTGCCGCACTGCGTGTACCGGGCGGGGCGAGCATGCCGCGCAGCCGTATCGACGAGTACACCAAGTTCGTCGGCATCTACGGTGCCAAGGGCCTGGCGTACATCAAGGTCAACGAGCGCGCCAAGGGCGTCGAGGGCCTGCAGTCGCCAATCGTCAAGAACATCCCCGAGGCCAACCTGAACGTGATCCTCGATCGCGTGGGCGCGGTCGATGGCGACATCGTGTTCTTCGGTGCCGACAAGTCCAAGATCGTCAGCGAAGCCCTGGGCGCGCTGCGCATCAAGGTCGGCAACGACTTCAACCTGCTGACCTGCGAATGGGCACCGATGTGGGTTGTCGACTTCCCGATGTTCGAAGAGAACGACGACGGCAGCTTCACGGCGCTGCACCACCCGTTCACCGCGCCAAAATGCTCCCCTGAAGAGCTGGAGGCCAACCCGGCCACCGCGCTGTCGCGTGCCTATGACATGGTGCTCAACGGCACCGAGCTGGGTGGCGGTTCGATCCGTATCCACCGCAAAGAGATGCAGCAGGCCGTGTTCCGCCTGTTGGGCATCGAGGCGGCGGAACAGGAAGAGAAGTTCGGCTTCCTGCTCGACGCGCTGAAGTTCGGTGCACCGCCGCACGGTGGCCTGGCCTTCGGTCTGGATCGCCTGGTGATGCTGATGACCGGCGCCCAGTCGATTCGTGAAGTGATCGCCTTCCCGAAAACCCAGAGCGCTGCGTGCGTCATGACCCAGGCCCCAGGCCTGGTCGATGCCAAGGCACTGCGTGAGCTGCACATCCGTCTGCGCGAACAGCCCAAGGCTGAGTAAGCGGGCCCGGGGCGCATCCACTTGGATGCGCCTTTGCGTTACGGCATACCGAATTGATTGCCCACGCCAGGTTTTTCCGGGCGGGGGCGTGGTTTTGTTTCAAGGATTTCTGGAGTCAGTTATGGCGGGTCATTCCAAGTGGGCGAACATCAAGCACCGCAAAGAGCGCCAGGATGCCAAGAGAGGCAAGATCTTCACCAAGTGGATTCGTGAGCTGACCGTCGCCGCCAAGCAGGGCGGTGGCGACCCGAATTCCAACCCGCGCCTGCGCCTGGCGCTGGACAAGGCCTTGGGCGCGAACATGAGCCGCGACATCATCGATCGCGCCGTGGCCCGTGGTGCAGGCGCAACCGAAGCCGACAATGTCGAAGAGCTCAGCTACGAAGGCTACGGCCCGGGCGGCGTGGCGATCATGGTCGAGGCCATGACCGACAACCGCAACCGCACCGCCGCGGCCGTGCGCCATGCCTTCAGCAAGTGCGGTGGCAACCTGGGCACCGATGGCTCGGTGGCCTATCTGTTCGAGCGCAAGGGGCAGATCAGCTTTGCCGCCGGTGTCGATGAAGACGCGCTGATGGAAGCGGCGATGGAGGCCGATGCCGACGACGTGGTCAGCAACGAAGATGGCTCGTTCGACGTGTTCACCTCGTTTGCCAGCTTCTACGCGGTGCGTACTGCCCTGGAGGCTGCCGGCTTCAAGGCTGCGGATGCGGAAATCGTCATGCAGCCGACCACCAGCGCCGAACTCGACCTGGAGGGTGCACAGAAGGTGCTCAAGCTGATCGACATGCTTGAAGACCTGGACGATGTGCAGAATGTGTATTCCAACGCCGAAATTCCTGACGAAGTCATGGAACAACTCGGCTAAGGTTCAGTTCTGGCGTACTCGAGGCCGGATTCGTCCGCAGGCACCTTGTGCCCGTGACGGGTCCGGCTTCTGTCTTTTTAATGGCGCCCCGGTGCGCCACTGGTTGCGCAGGCGATATGACTCTGATTCTTGGTATTGACCCCGGCTCGCGGATTACCGGCTATGGTGTGGTGCGCCACACGGCGCGCGGGTGCGAGTACGTGGCCTCCGGTTGCATCCGTACCGGCAGCGGCGAGCTGCCCGAGCGCCTGCAGGTGGTATACCGCAGCGTGCGCGAAATCATCCAGTTGCACGGGCCGGTCACCATGGGTATCGAGCGGGTGTTCATGGCGCGCAACGCCGACTCGGCGCTCAAGCTCGGCCAGGCGCGCGGCGCCGCCATCGTCGCCGGGGTCGAAGAGGGCCTGGAGATCGCCGAGTACAGTGCCACCCAGGTCAAGCAGGCGGTCGCCGGTACCGGCGGGGCCAACAAGGAACAGGTGCAGATGATGGTCATGCACCTGCTCAAGCTCACCCAGAAGCCGCAGATAGACGCCTCCGATGCCCTGGCCATCGCCCTGTGCCATGCCCATACCCGTTCCAGCCTGGTGCCGCACGGGCTGGGCGCTGCACGCAGCCGCAGTGGCCGCCTAAGGCTCTGATAGCATCATCGGTTAACACAATTTCGCTTGCCGGCCACCGCCGGCTTGCAATCATGGCGGCTGATGGCGGGCTTGATCGCCCCGGCGCCCTGGATAAAGGACCTGAACGTGATTGGACGTTTGCGCGGTACCCTGGCTGAAAAGCAGCCGCCGCACCTGATTGTCGATGTCAACGGCCTGGGCTACGAGCTCGAGGTGCCGATGACCACCCTGTATCGCCTACCCAAGGTTGGCGAGGCAGTGACGCTGCACACCCACCTGGTGGTACGTGAAGACGCGCACCTGCTGTATGGCTTTCACGAAAAGCGCGAGCGCGAGCTGTTCCGCGAGCTGATCCGCCTCAACGGCGTAGGGCCCAAGCTGGCCCTGGCATTGATGTCGGGCCTGGAGGTCGACGACCTGATACGCTGCGTGCAGGCCCAGGACACCTCGGCGCTGGTCAAGGTGCCGGGGGTGGGCAAGAAGACCGCCGAGCGCCTGCTGGTCGAACTCAAGGACCGCTTCAAGGCCTGGGAAACCGCGCCAAGCCTGTTTACCTTGGTGTCCGACGGCCCGCAGCCGGTGGCAAGTGCCTCCACTGCCGAAACCGATGCGGTCAGCGCGCTGATCTCGCTGGGCTACAAGCCGCAGGAAGCCAGCCGCGCCGTGGCGGCCATCGATGCCAAGGGCCTGAGCAGCGAAGAGCTGATCCGGCGCAGTCTCAAGGGGATGATTTAAGTGATCGAAGCCGACCGACTCATAGCCGCTACCGGGCGCGACCGCGAAGAGGTCCAGGACCGGGCGATCCGGCCATTGCGCCTGGACGAGTACATCGGGCAGCCAGTGGTGCGCGAGCAGATGGCGCTGTTCATCCAGGCGGCACGTGGGCGCAGCGAGTCGCTGGACCATACGCTGATCTTCGGCCCGCCGGGCCTGGGCAAGACCACCCTGGCCAACATCATCGCGCAGGAGATGGGCGTTTCGATCAAGAGCACCTCCGGGCCGATCCTCGAGCGCCCGGGCGATCTGGCGGCGCTGCTGACCAACCTGGAACCCCACGATGTACTGTTCATCGACGAGATTCACCGGCTTTCGCCGATCGTCGAGGAAGTGCTGTACCCGGCCATGGAAGACTTCCAGCTGGACATCATGATCGGCGAGGGGCCGGCCGCACGTTCGATCAAGCTCGATTTGCCGCCGTTCACCCTGGTCGGGGCAACCACCCGCGCCGGCATGCTGACCAATCCGCTGCGCGACCGTTTCGGTATCGTGCAGCGCCTGGAGTTCTACAACACCGCAGACCTGGCCACCATCGTCAGCCGCTCGGGCGGGATTCTTGGCCTGCCGATCGAGGACGAGGGCGCCTTCGAGATCGCCCGGCGCGCCCGTGGCACCCCGCGTATCGCCAACCGCCTGCTGCGTCGTGTACGCGACTACGCCGAGGTGCGTGGCAAAGGTGACATCACCAAGGCCATCGCCGACCTGGCGCTGAACCTGCTGGACGTGGACGAGCGTGGTTTCGATCACCAGGACCGGCGCCTGCTGCTGACCATGATCGAGAAGTTCGACGGTGGCCCGGTGGGTGTTGACAGCCTGGCAGCGGCGATCAGCGAAGAACGTCACACCATCGAGGACGTGCTGGAGCCCTACCTGATCCAGCAGGGCTACATCATGCGCACACCCCGTGGGCGCGTGGTGACCCGGCACGCCTACCTGCACTTTGGCCTGAACATTCCGGGCCGCATGGGCGAGTCGGTCAACGGCGAGGGTTTTTCCGACCTGGCCGATGAATGACAGACTTATCCGGCGTTTTCGTGGTCCTATCGGCGGACACGCATGAGTCGCGCTGGCAATACGACATAATCCGTTAAAAACAGTTGGTGGGGCGGATTGGCAAGCTGAGGAGTTAGCACTAGAGTATGCGCGCGCAAAATGGGGTTGAGTCGTTCGCACATCGCTGTCGCGTCTATTACGAGGACACCGATGCGGGCGGCGTGGTGTATTACGTCAATTATCTGAAATTCATGGAGCGTGCCCGCACCGAGCGGTTGCGCGAGCTGGGCTTTGCCCAGTCTGCGATGGCAGAACAGAACACCTTGTTCGTCGTTCATTCCAGCGAGGCGCGCTACCACGCGCCGGCCCGCCTGGACGATGAATTGCGGGTCACCGCACAAGTGCTTGAATTGAATCGTGCCAGCCTGCGCTTCGTGCAGCAGGTCTGGCGCGAGCGTGATGCAACGCTGCTCTGCGAGGGGCAGTTCCTGGTGGCCTGTGTGCGCGCCGATACGTTCAAACCCCGGGCCATTCCTTCCGAGCTGCGTGCAGCCTTTGTGGCGGCGGATGGTGCGGGTAACCAAACAATTGCAGGAGATTAAGCGTGGAAGCTAACGTCGTCGACCATACCTCCATGTGGAGCCTGGTCAGTAATGCCAGCATCGTGGTGCAGCTGGTCATGCTGATTCTGGTGGCCGCATCGGTGACCTCGTGGATCATGATTTTTCAGCGCAGCACCATGCTGCGTGCCGGTCGTCGTGCGCTGGAAAGCTTCGAGGAGCGCTTCTGGTCGGGTATCGACCTGTCCAAGCTGTACCGCCAGGCCGGCAGCAACCCGGACCCGGACTCGGGTGTGGAGCAGGTCTTCCGTGCCGGCTTCAAGGAGTTCTCGCGCCTGCGCCAGCAACCGGGTGTCGACCCTGACGCCGTGATGGAAGGCGTTGGCCGGGCCATGCGCGTGGCCATCTCGCGTGAAGAAGAGAAGCTCGAACAGAGCCTGCCGTTCCTCGCCACCGTCGGTTCCACCAGCCCGTACATCGGTCTGTTCGGTACCGTATGGGGCATCATGAACTCCTTCCGCGGCCTGGCTTCGGCCCAGCAGGCGACCCTGGCCACTGTGGCTCCGGGTATCGCCGAGGCACTGATCGCCACCGCGATCGGCCTGTTCGCCGCAATCCCGGCAGTTATTGCCTACAACCGTTTCGCTGCACGCAGTGAAGTCTTGATCGGCCGCTACTACACGTTCGCCGACGAGTTCCAGGCCATCCTGCACCGTAAAGTGCACACCAGCGAAGAGTGATCAGGTAAAAGCCCATGGCTCGAGTTCGACACAAACGCAAGCCGGTCGCGGAGATGAACGTGGTGCCCTACATCGATGTGATGTTGGTACTGCTGGTCATCTTCATGGTGACCGCACCGATGCTCAACCAGGGCGTGAAGGTCGACCTGCCCAAGGTTTCCAGCGAAGCCTTGCCGCAGGACAACAACGTCCAGATCCTTACCATTTCGATCAAGGCCGACAAGACCTATTTCTGGAACCTTGGCAGCGAAGTCGACACCGAAAAGCAGATGGACAAGGCCATGACCTTGCCGCAAATGACCGACGCGGTGACCAAGATCATCGCGGCCGGACGTGACCAGGGCAAACAGACCCAGGTGTTCATCCGTGGCGACAAGGCCGTCGACTATGGCGCGGTGATGGGCGCCATGGGCGGGTTGCAGAAGGCCGGTGTCGGTAACGTTGGCCTGATTACCGAGGCGCCCTGATGCAACAGCGAGAGCCATCCGCCTCGGAAAGCTATTTCTGGCCCAGCGTCTGGGCCATCGCGCTGCACGTTCTGGTGTTCGGCATGCTGTTCGTCAGCTTTGCCATGACCCCGGAACTGCCGCCGGCCAAGCCTATTGTCCAGGCGACCCTGTACCAGCTGAAGTCCAAAAGTCAGGCCACCACCCAGACCAATCAGAAGATTGCGGGTGAAGCGAAGAAAACCGCTGCGCGCCAGACCGAAGTCGAGCAGATGGAACAGAAGAAGGTCGAGCAGCAGAAGCAGGAAGCGGTGAAGGCTGCGGAACAAAAGAAAGAAGAGGCGGCTCAAAAGGCCGAAGAAGCCCGCGAGGCGGCCGAAGCCAAGAAGGCCGACGAGGCCAAGAAAGCCGACGAGGCCAAAAAAGCGGACGCGGCCAAGAAAGCCGAGGAAGCCAAGAAGGTCGAAGAGAAACAGCAGGCCGACCTCGCCAAGAAGAAAGCCGAGGAAGAGGCCAAGAAACAGGCAGCAGAAGAGGCCAAGAAGCAGGCCGCTGAAGACGCCAAGAAGAAAGCCGCCGAGGATGCCAAGAAAAAGGCAGCCGAGGATGCGAAGAAAAAAGCGGCAGCCGAAGAGGCCAAGAAAAAGGCCGCCGAGGATGCCAAGAAGAAAGCCGCAGCCGATGCGGCCAAGAAGAAGTCAGCAGAAGCGGCGCGCAAGGCGGCGGAAGACAAGAAAGCCCAGGCCCTGGCCGAGCTGTTGTCCGACTCCACCGAACGGCAGCAGGCGCTGGCCGACGAGCAGGGTGACCAGGTGGCCGGCGACTTCGACGACCTGATACGTGCCCGCGCAGCCGAAGGCTGGGCGCGCCCACCTTCTGCACGCAAGAACATGACGGTGGTCCTGCAGATTGGCATGTTGCCCGATGGCACCGTGACCACGGTGAGCGTTGCACGCTCCAGTGGTGATGGTCCGTTCGATGCTTCTGCGGTAGCAGCGGTCAAGAACATTGGCCGCCTGACCGAAATGCAGGGCTTGAAACCGAGCGAATTCAATCCCTATCGTTCATTCAAGATGACATTCACACCTGAGGATCTAGCCTTGTGATTAACCTTCTTAGAGGACTGCTGGTCGTTCTCTGCTGCGCAGCAGGGATGGCCGTTGCAGAAGAAAAGAACATCCTGGTCACCAGCGGCAGTGACCGTGCCACGCCGATCGCGGTCGTGCCGTTCGCCCTGCAGGGTGGCAGTGTGCTGCCCGAGGACATGGCCGATATCATTGGCAATGACCTGCGCAACTCCGGCTACTACGCGCCGATTCCGCGCCAGAACATGATCAGCCAGCCTAGCCAGGCCAGCGAAGTCATCTTCCGCGACTGGAAGGCCCTGGGCGCCCAGTACGTGATGGTAGGCAGCATCGTGCCAGCGGGCGGTCGCCTGCAGGTGCAATATGCGCTGTTCAACGTCGCCACCGAGCAGCAAGTGCTGACCGGCAGCGTCTCGGGCACTACCGACCAGCTGCGTGACATGTCGCACTACATTGCCGACCAGTCGTTCGAGAAGCTCACCGGCATCAAGGGTGCGTTCTCCACGCGCATGCTGTACGTCACCGCCGAACGCTTCTCCAAGGACAACACTCGTTACACGTTGCAGCGTTCGGACTACGACGGCGCCCGCGCCGTGACCCTGCTGCAGTCGCGCGAGCCGATCCTGTCGCCGCGCTTCGCGCCAGACGGCAAGCGCATTGCCTATGTGTCGTTCGAACAGCGTCGTCCGCGTATCTTCGTACAGCACATCGACACTGGCCGTCGTGAGCAGATCACCAACTTCGAAGGCCTCAACGGTGCACCAGCCTGGTCGCCCGATGGTTCGCGCCTGGCGTTCGTGCTGTCCAAGGACGGCAACCCTGACATCTATGTGATGAACATGGCTTCGCGCCAGATGTCGCGTGTCACGGCCGGCCCGGGTATCAACACCGAGCCGTTCTGGGGCAAGGATGGTTCGACCATCTATTTCACGTCGGATCGTGGCGGCAAGCCGCAGATCTACAAAACCAACGTTTCGGGTGGTGGTGCCGAGCGTGTAACTTTCGTGGGTAACTACAACGCCAACCCTAAACTGTCGGCGGATGAAAAGACCCTGGTAATGATTCATCGCCAGCAAGGTTTCACCAACTTCAAGGTGGCCGCGCAGGATTTGCAGCGAGGAAGTGTAAAAATCCTCTCTGAAACAAGTCTTGATGAGTCACCCACTGTTGCGCCCAACGGCACCATGCTAATCTACGCCACCCGCCAGCAGGGCCGGGGAGTCTTGATGCTCGTCTCTCTCAACGGACGCGTGAGGCTCCCGCTTCCTACCGCTCAAGGCGAAGTCAGAGAACCGTCCTGGTCCCCTTACCTGAACTGACGCGGCGCTTTACGTAACACTTAACACATTGGGGTTCATTAGGAGTTTCACGATGGAAATGCTGAAGTTTGGTAAGTTTGCTGCGCTGGCTCTGGCCATGGCTGTAGCTGTAGGTTGCTCCTCCAAGGGCGGCGACAACGCTGGTGAAGGCGCTGTTGATCCAAACGCTGGTTACGGCGCTAACACCGGTGCTGTTGACGGTTCCCTGAGCGAAGAAGCCGCTCTGCGCGCAATCACCACCTTCTACTTCGAATACGACAGCTCGGACCTGAAGCCAGAAGCCATGCGCGCTCTGGACGTTCACGCCAAAGACCTGAAAGGCAATGGCGCTCGCGTCGTCCTGGAAGGCAACACCGACGAGCGTGGTACTCGCGAATACAACATGGCCCTGGGCGAGCGTCGTGCTAAAGCCGTACAGCGCTACCTGGTACTGCAAGGCGTTTCCCCAGCCCAACTGGAACTGGTTTCCTACGGCGAAGAGCGTCCAGTTGCTACCGGTAACGACGAGCAATCCTGGGCTCAGAACCGTCGCGTCGAACTGCGTAAGTAATTCGATATGCGAACGTGCCGCCGTGCTGTAACCGTCCTGGCTCTCGCCCTGCCACTCGTGGCCTGGGCCGAGGTTCCTGTTGTTGATGACAACGCTGGCTATAACGGCGCAAGCAGTTATCCGCCAGCGGGTTATGGTACGAGCGGCGCCTACGCCGGGGGAGGGGTTTCGGCCCCTGCCTCGGCGCAGGGTCAGCTGTTCATGCAATTGCAGCAGATGCAGGATCAGATTTCGCGTCAGCAAGGCGTGATCGAAGAACTGCAAAACGATGTAGCCCGCCTGAAACAGGAAGGCCTGGAGCGTTACCAGGACCTGGATCGGCGTATCGGAGCCGGCGGTGCACCCGCTGCAACTCCCGAGAATTCTTCCACCGGTGGTGATGTAGCCGCCGGTGCCGCTGCAGGCGCGGCCACCGCCTCTGCGGCCAATAGCGAACCTGGCGACCCGGCGAAAGAAAAGCTCTATTACGACGCTGCTTTCGACCTGATCAAGGCCAAGGATTTCGACAAGGCCAGCCAGGCATTCAATGCCTTCCTGCGCAAGTACCCCAACAGTCAGTACGCCGGCAATGCCCAGTACTGGCTGGGTGAAGTGAATCTTGCCAAGGGCGACCTGCAGGGCGCTGGCCAGGCGTTTGCCAAGGTCAGCCAGCTGTATCCGAAGCACAGCAAGGTGCCGGACTCGCTGTACAAGCTGGCCGATGTCGAGCGCCGCCTGGGTCACACCGACCGGGTCAAGGGTATTCTGCAGCAGGTGGTCACCCAGTACCCGGGTACCTCCGCCGCACAGTTGGCCCAGCGCGACCTGCAGAAGCTCTGAACTGCCCGCCTGGAAGAAACCCGCGCTAGTCGCGGGTTTTTTCGTTAGAATCGATGCCCTTTTATTGACACACGCTGCTGCGAACTACGCGATGCCGGGTTCGCTGCAGTGCCTGACGGAGGCGGACAGCCTGTTTAGCTGTTACGCCCGTGGCGACTATGCAAGACACATTACGAATTACCGAAGTTTTTTACTCGTTGCAGGGTGAAACGCGTACCGCTGGGCTGCCCACGGTATTTGTACGTCTCACCGGCTGCCCTTTGCGTTGCCAGTATTGTGACAGTGCCTATGCCTTCAGTGGTGGCACCGTGCGCAGCCTCGACTCGATTCTCGAGCAGGTGGCTGGTTTTCGCCCGCGTTACGTGTGCGTCACTGGCGGTGAGCCATTGGCCCAACCCAACGCCATCCCCTTGCTCAAGCAATTGTGCGACGCCGGCTATGAGGTGTCGCTGGAAACCAGCGGAGCACTGGACATCTCGAAGGTCGACCAGCGCGTCAGCCGGGTGGTGGACCTCAAGACGCCGGGCTCCGAAGAGATGCACCGCAACCTCTACGAGAATATCGAGCTGCTGACCCCGAACGATCAGGTCAAGTTCGTCATCTGTTCCCGTGAAGACTATGACTGGGCGGTATCCAAGCTGATCCAGTATGGTCTGGAGAAGCGTGCCGGGGAGGTGCTGTTTTCGCCGAGCCACCATCAGGTCAAGGCCAGCGACCTGGCCGACTGGATCGTGGCCGATAATTTGCCGGTTCGTTTTCAACTGCAGTTGCACAAGCAATTGTGGAACGACGAGCCGGGACGCTGATTGGGGAGTGATGTCATGACTGAGAAACGTGCGGTAATCCTGCTGTCTGGTGGCCTGGACTCGGCCACGGTGGTCGCGATGGCCAAGGCCGAAGGCTACAGCTGCTATACCATGAGTTTCGACTACGGCCAGCGTCATCGCGCCGAACTGGACGCCGCTGCGCGAGTTGCCCGTGACCTGGGTGCAGTCGAGCACAAGGTGATCGGCCTGAGCCTGGATGGTATTGGTGGTTCGGCGCTGACCGACAGCAGCATCGATGTACCCGAGACGCCGGGTGAAGGCATTCCAGTGACCTACGTACCGGCGCGCAATACCGTGTTCCTGTCGTTGGCGCTGGGCTGGGCCGAGGTGTTGCAGGCGCGGGATATCTTCATCGGCGTGAACGCGGTGGATTACTCGGGCTATCCGGATTGCCGTCCCGAGTTCGTCGAGGCATTCGAGCGCATGGCCAACCTGGCCACCAAGGCCGGTGTCGAGGGGCAGGGCTTTCGCATCCAGGCACCGTTGCAGAACCTGAGCAAGGCGCAGATCGTTCAGGCGGGCATGGCGCGTGGTGTCGACTACAGCCTCACTGTGTCGTGCTATCAGGCTGACGACCAAGGCCGTGCCTGTGGCAAGTGCGACAGCTGCCGCCTGCGTGCAGATGGCTTCCGGGCAGCCGGCGTGACCGACCCAACCCGATATTTTTGATTTTTTTTACGGTGGGGTGTTGATTTCCTTAAGGAAATCAGTATTATACGCCCCACGCAACGGGTCGTTAGCTCAGTTGGTAGAGCAGTTGGCTTTTAACCAATTGGTCGTAGGTTCGAATCCTACACGACCCACCATTTCGAAAAACCCGCTTTCCATGAGAAAGCGGGTTTTTTTTCGTCTGTTGAATTTCCCTCCCTGTTCAGCAACTGAACCGTGATCTGCGGGTTGACCTGGAGATTGCGTTCGCGCCAGCTCGGCTGGGTGCGAGCTGGCGCGGGAGGGGGTCACCGGTTTACGGGTTGCCTGCCGAGAGTGTCTGCAGGCCCTGGCTTCGGGCCTGCTCGAGCAGTTCTTCGGTGTCTGCCCCGCCGGGCAGCGCGAGCACGATGTCCGGTCGGCTATCGGCCAGCATGAAGCGGTTGCGCAGGCGTTCGGCCTGTTTGCCGTGGTGCTGCCAGTTGGGTGGGTAGCGCACGATGTGGGCTGCGTTTTCCCGGGCCCAGTCCTCGATATGTGCACCGAGAAACTGACTGCCACCGTGGATGACCACCTGCACCGGGTGCAGGCGCTGGAAAGCTTCCAGAACCTGCCGGCACACCCGGCTGTCGGCGTAATGGCGGCCGGCGCAAATCAGTACGCGCATAGGCGTTCTCCCTGAGCCACGTTCTTCAGAACCACTGCTTGAAGCGGCGGATGTACAAGGTCTTCATGGTCTGGGCGACCACGCAGTAGCTGAGCAGTGTGCCCACCAGCCAAGGGAAGTATTCCCACGGCAGCGGAACCAGGCCGACCATGCTGCCCAGCGGCGAGAAGGGCACGTAGATTCCCAGCGCCATCACCAGCCCCGTCGCCAGCATTACCGGCAAGGCTGCAGTGCTCTGGATGAACGGGATCTTGCGGGTGCGCAGCATGTGCACCACCAGGGTCTGGGACAGCAGCCCTTCGATGAACCAGCCCGACTGGAACAGGCTGGCCATTTCCACGCTGTTGGCGGCGAACACGTACCACATCAGCGCGAAGGTGGTGATGTCGAAAATGGATGAGGTTGGCCCTATCCACAGCATGAACCGCCCGATGTTCCGGGCATCCCATTTGCGTGGCTTGGCCAGGTACTCCTTGTCCATCTTGTCCCATGGCAGCGCCAGCTGGGAGAAGTCGTACATCAGGTTCTGCAGCAACAGGTGAATCGCCAGCATCGGCAGGAAGGGGATGAAGGCACTGGCGACCAGCACCGAGAACACGTTGCCGAAGTTGGAGCTGGCGGTCATGTTCAGGTACTTCATGATGTTGCCGAAGGTCTCGCGACCCTTGATCACCCCTTCCTCCAGTACCATCAGGCTCTTTTCCAGCAGGATGATGTCTGCCGACTCCTTGGCAATGTCGGTGCCGCTGTCCACCGAGATGCCGACGTCGGCGTCGCGCAAGGCAGGGGCGTCGTTGATCCCGTCACCCAGAAACCCGACGGTGTGGCCGTTGGCTTGAAGGGCCTTGAGTACGCGGGACTTCTGCAGTGGCGTGAGCTTGGCGAACACCGTGCGCTCTTCGACCCGGCGCGCGAGCACCTCATCGTCCATGTGCTCGATGTCGCGGCCCAGTAGCGGCTCGCCTGCCTCCAGGCCCACTTCCCGGCAGATCTTGGCGGTAACGGTGGGGTTGTCGCCGGTGAGTACCTTGACCGTCACGCCGTTGTCGCGCAGTGCGGCGATGGCCGGGCCGGCGCTTTCCTTGGGCGGGTCGAGGAAGGTCAGCAAGCCTTCGATGATCAGCTCGCGCTCATCACTGGCGCTGTACTGGGTCTGCGTCTCGCCTGCGGCTATTTGGCGGGTACCCACCAGCAGCACGCGAAAGCCGTCGCGGTTATAGGCCTCGGCGAGTTTGAGCAGGGCCGAACGGCGCTCGGCATCCAGGCTTACGGCAGTGCCCTGCTGGCGGACCCGGCTGGCGGTCTCCAGCATCTCTTCCACGGCGCCCTTGCACACCAGCAGGTGACCACCACTGGCATCGGCCAGGATCACCGACAGGCGCCGACGTACGAAGTCGAAGGGCAGTTCATCGACCTTGCGCCAGGCTGCCGGAGGGGTGAACTGCGGATTGTCCTCGGCGAAACTGACCACGGCGCGGTCCATGAGGTTTTTCATGCCGCTCTGGTGGTGGCTGTTGAGCCAGGCCAGTTGCAGCACCTCGTCGCAGCGGTTGCCGCCGACATCGACATGGTGTTCGAGGATGATGCGGTCCTGGGTCAGGGTGCCGGTCTTGTCGGTGCACAGTACGTCCATGGCGCCGAAGTTCTGGATCGCGTTCAGGCGCTTGACCACTACCTTGCGCCTGGCCATGGCGGCCGCACCCTTGGCCAGGTTGGCGCTGACGATCATCGGCAGCATTTCCGGGGTCAGGCCAACCGCTACCGCCAGGGCGAACATGAAGGCTTCGGCCCAGTCCCCCTTGGTGAAGCCGTTGATCAGCAGCACGATGGGCACCATCACCAGCATGAAGCGGATCAGCAGCCAGCTCACGCTGTTGACCCCGCGGTCGAAGGCGGTCTGCGCGCGGGAGCCGACGATGGAGCGGGCCAGTGAGCCGAAATAGGTCCGAGCCCCGGTGGCGACCACCACGGCCGTGGCGGTCCCGCTGACCACGTTGGTGCCCATGAAGCAGATGTTGGGAAGGTCCAGCAGGTCCTGTTGGTCGGCGGCCTGGGCCTTGGCGGATTTTTCCTGCACCGCACCCAGGGTGTCGTACTTTTCCACTGGCAAGGCTTCGCCGGTCAGTACTGCCTGGCTGATGAACAGGTCGCGGGACTCGATCAGGCGAATGTCTGCGGGGATCATGTCGCCGGCAGACAGCTGGATGATGTCGCCCACCACCAGTTCGCGCATGGGTAGTTCTCGAACCCGCGCCTGGGCCCCTAGCTGCTCGCGCCGCAGCACGGCTGCGGTGGTGCGCACCATCGCCTTCAGGGCTTCGGCGGCCTTGGCCGATCGGTGTTCCTGCCAGAAACGCATCACGCCGCTCGCCAACACCATCACCAGCACGATGATCACGCCGGTCAGGTCGGTTTCTTCGCCGGCCTGCAGCGGCAGCCAGAAGTCGGTGAAGAAACTGATACCCGTCAAGGTCATCAGCACATAGATGAAGGGGTTGTTGAAAGCGTGCAGCAACTGCACCAGTGCATGGGGCGGACGGTCATGGGCCACTTCGTTGTGGCCGTCCCGTTGCAGGCGGCCCTGGGCTTCTTCTTCGGTGAGCCCGGCGGGGCTGGAGTTGACGTTGGCCAGGGTAACGGCCAGGCCGTTCTGGGCCTCGCGCGCGGCGCGCATCGACAGCTTGTTGCTGTCACGGGTGGGGTGGGTGTGGCGGGGTGTTGGGTTTTTTACAGTCATGGTCTGTGCTCCTGCCGCCTGCTCGCGGCACGACACACCGACAACTCAACTAATCATAGGCGAGTGAAAGTATGTCGAGTCGCGGGCAGGCGATCGATTCGAAGAGTGGGATCTTTAGCGGTGACGTTCGCTGCCTGTTGAATGAACGTGCACAGGCAGCGAACCGACTACTGGCCTCTTCCATAATGTGCTCCACAGATTTTTATTAATGCGAAGGCAATAAAGTGCCGGCGAATTTTCCAACTAGGAAATTCGTTTTTTAATAAGCGCAAAGTTGCCGTTTATTCAAGGGGAAGTACGGACCCCGAATGCATGCAAACCTGGATCAGGCGTGCTGCAGAAACAGGGCGGCACCCCGACTCGGTGGGTCCTGACTGTCGTCCAGGCTCCAGCGCTGCTGGCGTTGGCCGCTTGTGGAGCAGACGCGCCAACGGGCCCGCAAGGCGCTGCTGGCAGGGGAGTCGCAGGGGAGGCTTGGCGCACGCACGGGCAGCCTGGGCGCGCGCAGAAGCCTGGCCCGCAGGGCTGAAGTGAAGGCGCGTACGCCCGGTATTGCAGAAGAAGTGAAGTACATAACGTGTGCCTCGCGACCGGACGAACCGGGGAGGCAAGCCACGTTGGAGCATCAAGCCCTAGCGCAGCTTACCCGACCGCGGAGTCGAGTCCCGTCATTTTCAGGGTTAAGTGCCTGGCGTTGCGCAGCGGCAATGACCAGACAGCGTCTAGATACTATGTCCATTGGCTTCTTTGGTGAGTTGAAAAAAGGCCGGATTTCCGGCCCGCGCAATTTACTCAGGAGGGGGAGCGAAGTCAACAGCAATCAGGCGTGAAAATTGAAACGTTAATAAAATTTCACACAAAGCAGCCAGCGGCAGAGGAGAGTCTGCCTGTGCCAAGGAATAATGCTAAGTGGGCAGAGTTTCACCGGTGGAAGGGTAATATTTTTTTGAATCAGCAATTAATGTCTGTTTTGCTATAGCGATTCTGTATATGGCATTTTTTTATAATTGCTATGGTACTTGGCATGGATTCAAAACCAGCCAGGGAGTGAGGCTATGTCTAAAACTATTGTCGTCGTGGGGGGAGGTGTAGGCGGCACGATGCTCGCCAATCAATTGGTCAGACAACTGTACCCGGAAATACTCAAACACCAGGTCACGGTCAAACTGCTGTCGAATTCGCCGGATCATTATTACAAACCTGCCTTCATGTACGTTGCCTTCAACAGCTATTTCCAGGAAGACCTGAAACGGCCCGAGCGTTCGCTGTTGCGACCTGAAATCGACTTCCAGGTGGAGGAGGTGACCCGCTTCGACTTCCCCGGACAAACCCTGCACACCCGCTCTGGAAGGCGCGTGGGCTATGACTTTCTGGTGATCGCGACGGGCTGCGTACCCGCTCCCGAGCGCATCGAGGGGCTGCAGGAGGCGGGGGATCATTTCTATCAATACAAGGCGGCGCGACAATTGGCGCAACGTCTGATGACGATTGAAAAAGGGCGCATCTTCATATCCGTTTCTTTCCCACAGACGCCCAATGTTCCGCATCAGTGCGGTATTGCGCCGGTGGAAACTACCTTGATGCTGGATGACTTGCTGCGCCGTCGCGGTGTTCGCAATAACATTGAAATTGTTTATACCTATCCGACCACTGCGCAATTGCTCAGAAACTGTCTGTTCATGCAGCGGCCAACCGGAGAACTGTTGCCCACCCTTTTTGAACAGAAGAACATCAGGTTTCAGCGTGGCTTCACCCTGGACCGCGTGGACCCGGATCAACGTATTGCCTATTCGGCCGAAGGCCAGGCGCAGCCGTTCGACATCCTGATGGCGACCCCACCCATTCGTGCAGTGGACGCGGTGATACAGAGCGGTGCGTCCCAGGCCCCCAACAACGAGGGCTGGCTGCCGACCAACCACGAGACCCTGCAGGTCTACGGCCTGGAGAACGTCTACGTGATCGGCGACACCATGGACCTGCCCATCAGCAAGGCGGGCGGTGCCTGCCATAACCAGGCACCGGTGGTGGCCAACAACATCGCCGGCGAGATCCGCCTGGGCACCCCCTGCGCCGTCTACGACGGGAAGGTCCAGGCCGTTGCGCAGATGGGCCTCAACGCCGGCATGCCACTGACCTACAACTACCAGCAGGATGTGGTGCCCACCCCGCCGACCAAGCTGGGCGGCCTGTTGCGCAATGGATTCAACCGGGGCCTCTACTGGGCGGTTGCCCGTGGAATGATCTGAGTCGAGCGGTGCAGGAGTACGTCGATATGGAAACCTTCGAGCCTACCGTGGAACACCTTGCTCACCCGGGCGTTGATGCCCTGATGAAAAAACTCGAACCGCTGCTGGTCAGTGGTCGCATGGACAACATCATCGACTTGCTGTCGCTGGGGTCCGACCTGGTCGACCTGCTCGACACCGCGATGGTGGACAAGCTGGCCCATGGGTTCGAGGACGTGACAGCCCTGACCTGGACCGTGGGCAACGCGCTGCGCATGGCGCAGGCGCAGAGCAGCGATACCCAGCCACCAAGCCTGCTGGGCCTGGTGCAACTGCTGCGCGAGCCGCAAACGCGACGTGGTATCGCGCTGATGTTGAGGGTGTTGAACAATCTTGGACGGCAATATTGATCGCATGGAGCGAGAGGAACGTGGCAATGCTTGTAAAACAGCAACAGGGTCTGCGCGGGAGTACGACCTGGGACCCGCAAGGCTATCAGCAGTTTTCGCGTTTGAGGGAGCGTCCGGTGATCGAGCTGCTCGATCACCTGCCGTTGCAGGCACCAGCGTCCATCTATGATCTGGGCTGTGGTACCGGAATCGCCACCCGGCTGCTGGCCGAACGCTGGCCGGAGGCACAGTTGTTCGGCGTCGACAGCTCGGCGGAAATGCTCGCCGAGGCCCGAGCCCTGCCGGTCAATGCCCAATGGCTGAACAGCGACATAGGCCAGTGGGAGCCCAAGCAGCCGGCAAGCCTGCTGTTCGCCGCTGCCGTGCTGCATTTCATGGAGGACCACGAAAACCTGCTGCCGCGGCTGCTCGGCAATCTGCACGCCGGCGGCTACCTGGCGCTGCACATGCCCAACTGGCGGGATGCACCCTGGTACCACCTGATGCTCAGGGCCCTGAGCGAATGCGGGCCTGCGGGCCGGGTGATCGGCACGCTGGAGCTGCGCAAGTTCATGTCGGCGCGCAATGTCCTGTCCCTGGACTGCTACTACCGGTTGCTGGCGCCGCTTACCAGCAAGCTGGATATCTGGGAAACCGAGCATCTGCAGGTGGTCGAAGGCCAGTCGCCGGTGTTCGACTGGGTCAAGGTTTCGGCACTGCGCCCGGTGCTCAGCTCCCTGGATGACGAGGACCGTGAGGCCTTTCTGCGCAAGTACCTCAGGCTTCTGGAAGCGCACTACCCGCGTGAGGACGACGGGCGCACGCTGTTCCCGTTCAAGCGCACCTTCATCGTGGCCTCGGTCTGAGATTGCCCTTGGGCGGTCACTCTCGACAGCCCTGCAAGCCGCGACTGGTCTCTCCCTCAGAATGAGGAGGGGGCAGCGCGTGCAGGGCTTCTGGAGGGGGGGCGTTTTCGTTTTCTGTTCGCTTATTTTTGTTTGGGTTCGGGTCTGGCGACTGTCGGAGTGTCGGGCAGGAATGGTATGTTCTCCTCCAGAATGAAGATGAAGAAACTGGAATGATCATGCCTAGAGCCTCCCACCAAGATTTGCGCCGTGCCTTTCGTAAACTCCTGGCCTCCCCGGTCTGCTATCACACGGCTTCCGTGTTCGACCCGATGTCTGCGCGAATCGCCGCCGACCTCGGCTTCGAAGTCGGCATCCTGGGCGGCTCGGTGGCTTCGTTACAGGTGCTGGCGGCTCCGGACTTTGCCCTGATCACCTTGAGTGAATTTGCCGAGCAGGCCACGCGCATCGGGCGTGTCGCACAGCTGCCGGTGATCGCCGACGCCGACCACGGCTACGGCAACGCGCTGAACGTGATGCGCACCGTCACCGAGCTCGAGCGCGCCGGCGTGGCTGCGCTGACCATCGAAGACACCCTGCTGCCTGCCCAGTTCGGGCGCAAGTCCACCGACCTGATCAGCATCGATGAAGGCGTGGGCAAGATCCGCGCTGCCCTGGAGGCTCGCGTCGACCAGGAGCTGTCGATCATCGCGCGCACCAATGCCGCGCTGATCCCGGTCGAAGAAGTCATTGCCCGCGTGGTCGCGTACCAGAATGCTGGCGCCGACGGCGTGTGCATGGTCGGCATCCGCGATTTCGATCATCTCGAAGAGATTGCCCGCCACGTCAGCGTGCCGCTGATGCTGGTGACCTACGGCAACCCGCAGCTGCACGACGACACGCGTCTGGCCGAGCTGGGCGTGCGTATCGCCGTGGATGGCCATGGCGCCTACTTCGCCGCGATCAAGGCCACCTACGACTGCCTGCGCGAGCAGCGCCGCATCACCAGCAGCGCCTCGGACCTCAGTGCCACCGAACTCACCCATACCTACACCGTACCCGGCGACTACATCGTCTGGGCGCGGGAGTTCATGGACGTCAACGAGTAACATCGCTTCACCTCAATATGGATAGCAAACGGATCAATTCATGAAGAAAACACTGGGAGTGGTGTGCGGGCTTGCCGTCGCCGTAGCGGCCGTATGCACGGCCGGGGCGTGGTATACGGGCAAGCAGTTGCCTGGCGTGCTGGAGCACGCTACCGCACAGTCCAATCTGCAGATGCAAAAGTCGTTCAAGGGCCTGGGTGCCACGGCGCGGCTTGAGCTGGTATCGCTGGAGCAACACCTGTTCAGCAGTGTCGCGCGTTACAGGTTCACCGTGCAGAACCTGGAGCTGGGCGATGAGCCGAGCAACCTGGAACTGACCCTGGTCGATCGCATCGAGCACGGGCCGTTTCCCTGGCAGCGGGTCAAGGCATTCAAGCTGATGCCGGTGATGGCGGCATCCAGCACCTCGATCGAGAAGGATGCCACCACAGCCGAGTGGTATGCGGCCAGCGGTGATGTCTCGCCGGTGCAGGGCGAGTTCAGCCTGGGCTATGACCAGTCGTATGACGGCACGTTGAGGCTGATGCCGCTGGACATCGCCAAGGACGGTTCGTCGGTGAAGTTCTCCGGCTTCGACCTGGGCATGAGCGGTGACTTCGAAGGCAAGCGCCTCAAGCTCGACGGCAGCATGGGCACCTTGCAGGTGTCGATGGTCGATAGCGAGACGCCGCCGCTCAAGTTCGACCTCAAGGGCCTGAAACTGGTTGCAGACCTCACCCTGACGCCCTACGACTTCTATGAAGGCCAGGCCGACGTGACCCTGGACGACAGCGCCTTCACCTTTGGCGATCGCCAGGTACCGCTGACCGTCAAGGGTGTGGAGCAACGCAACACCTACAAGGTCAACGGCGACAAGGTCGATGCCAGGGCCGCCTACAAGGTCGACGCCATCACCTATGACGGCAAGGCCGTGGGCGGCGGGCAACTGGTGGTGGCGGTCAACCGCTTCGATATCCCTGCGCTGCAGGCGATCATGGCGATCTATGAGAAGCACATGCCCCAGTTGCAGGAGACGGCCGCTGCCGGCCAACCGCCCGAGCTGGAGCTGAATGCCGAAGAGCAGGCGCTGATGCAGGTGCAGATGATGCAGTTGCTGGCGGGCAAGCCTCAGGTGGCCGTGGAGGACCTTTCCTTCAAGACCGCCAACGGTGAAAGTCGCTTCAACCTCACCCTGGACCTGGCCAAGCCGACGTCGGCCGACCTGCCTTCCGATCAGCTGGTGCGCCAGATGATCGAGAAACTGCAGAGCAGCTTGTCGCTGTCCAAGCCGATGATCGGTGACCTGGCAGCCTTGCAGGCCAGCCTGGAAGGGCAGGACGAGGCGCAGGTCAAGCAGGCCGCAATGGCCGGCGAGATGGTCGGGCAGATGGCCTTGTATTCCAAGCTGGCCACGCTCAAGGGCAATGACATCATTGCCAACCTGCACTATGCCGATGGCCAGGTGGCCTTCAACGGGCAGAAGATGACCGTTGAAGAGTTCGCCGCGCTGGTGATGTCCAGCCTCGGCGGCCTGCAACCGGCAGGCAACTGACCGCTGGGCTGGCGGGCTTGCCCCGCCAGCCTGGTTTGGCAAAAAACCCTTTAGAATTCATTCGATTATCTGTAGCCTTCGGCAACCCATAAAACCCGAGGCCGCAGAGGGTCTTTGGTTCTGTCGTACAGGCTGAACCGTTATCCGATTTGCCAGGGCTCGGTGATACACTCGACTTACGCGCACTAGCGCCTGCAGGTCTTGCGAACATGACCCAGATTTCCGAACGCCTTCTGGTCCAGGCCCACCTCGACGCCAAGCAGCCCAAGCCGCTGACGCCCGAGCAAGAGGCTGACTACCGTGCCGCCATCGCCGCCGAGCTCAAGGCTCAGGACGCCGTGCTGGTGGCCCACTTCTACTGTGATCCGGTGATCCAGGCCCTGGCCGAGGAGACCGGCGGTTGCGTGTCCGACTCGCTGGAGATGGCCCGTTTCGGCAACCAGCATCCGGCCAAGACCGTGGTGGTGGCCGGTGTACGCTTCATGGGTGAGACGGCGAAGATCCTCAACCCCGAAAAGCGCGTGCTGATGCCGACCCTGGAGGCCACCTGCTCGCTCGACCTGGGTTGCCCGGTGGAGGACTTTTCGGCGTTCTGCGACAAGCACCCCGAGCGCACCGTGGTGGTGTATGCCAACACGTCGGCGGCGGTCAAGGCACGGGCCGACTGGGTGGTGACCTCCAGCTGTGCGCTGGAGATCGTCGAAAGCCTGATGGACAACGGCGAGACCATCATCTGGGGGCCTGACCAGCACCTGGGCCGTTACATCCAGAAGAACACCGGCGCCGACATGCTGCTGTGGGACGGTGCCTGCATCGTTCACGAGGAGTTCAAGTCGCGTCAGTTGCTGGACATGAAGGCGCTGTACCCGGATGCGGCGATCCTGGTGCACCCCGAGTCGCCAGAGGCGGTGATCGACCTGGCCGATGCGGTGGGTTCCACCAGCCAGCTGATTGCGGCTGCGCAGCGCATGCCGAACAAGACCTTCATCGTGGCCACCGACCGCGGCATTTTCTACAAGATGCAGCAGCTGTGCCCGGACAAAGTCTTCGTCGAGGCGCCCACTGCCGGCAACGGCGCGGCGTGCCGCAGTTGCGCTCACTGCCCGTGGATGGCGATGAACACGCTTGAGCGCACCTTGCAGTGCCTGCGCGAGGGCAGCAACGAGATCTTCGTCGAGCCGGCGCTTATCCCGCAGGCACTCAAGCCACTCAAGCGCATGCTGGACTTCACCCAGGCGGCGCGGCTCAAGCTCTCCGGCAACGCCTGAAAGCAGCATCGCGGGTCGAGCCCGCTCCCACAAGGGGGCGGGGCTGACCCGCGATATGGTGTGCGCGCTACCTTGATGCGTGTCAGCGCATCATGTCCTTGACCATCCGCTGCTGTTCCATCAGCTCGCGCTGACGGGCATCGATCTTCGACGACAGCACAAAGTTGTTGCCCGCCCGCTGCTTGGCGTAGTCGAGCTGCTGCAAGGCCTGGTCGAAGTCGCCCACCAGAGCAAAGTACTCGGCGCGAGCCTGGTGCAGGCCGATTGTGTTGCCCGACAGGCCGCGAACCTCCGCCACCTCATACCAGACATCCGGGTCTTGTGGCCGATTCTTGAGCAGCGCATCCAGTGCCTTCTCTGCCTCGGCCGGGCGGTTCTGCTTGAGCAGCAGGTCGATGCGTGACTGCTGCAGCGGGTAGTTGCCCGGGTACAGGGCTCGCATCTTCTCCACCCGTTGCTGGGCATCGGCCAGGCGGTTGTTGGTGACGTCCAGATCGATCTGCGCAAGGTTGTAGGTGATGTCGTTGGGTGCCTTGGCGAGCAAGGGCTTGAGGCTCTCGCGGGCCTCGTTGAGCTGGCCGCCCTTGATCTGCGCCAGTGCCAGGCCGTAACGCGCCGCATCCAGGTTGGGGTTTTCGTCCAGCAGGGCGCGGAAGCGCTTGGCACCCAGGCCCGGCGTGCCTTCGTAGGTCAGTTGCAGGCGTGCACGAATCAACTGGTAGCGCAGGCTGTCGTCCACACCGCCCTTGGGGGCCTGTTCGGCACGGTTGCGGGTGTCGGCGACCCGCGACTCGGTAACCGGGTGAGTCAGCAGAAATTCCGGTGGCTTGGCGCTGTACTGGTACTGGCGCATCAGCCGTTCGAACATGGTCGGCATGTTGCGCGGATCGTAGCCGGCCTTTTCCAGGTTGAGGATGCCGATGCGGTCGGCCTCCTGTTCGTTCTGGCGCGAGAAGCGCCGTTGTTCCTGGATCGCGGCGGCCTGGGTGCCGGCAATCGCGGCGATGCCGGCATCGCCAGCCCCGGCAGCGGCGGCAATGATGCCCACCAGCAGGGCGCCCATCATCGGCAGTTGCATGCGTTGCTGGGCTTCCACGCCGCGGGCGAAGTGGCGTTGCGACAAGTGCGCCAGTTCGTGGGCCAGCACCGAGGCGTACTCGCCCTCGGTCTGGGCGTTCAGGAACAGGCCGCCGTTGACCCCCACGATCCCGCCGGGGGCGGCGAAGGCGTTGAGTTCCTTGCTGTCGATCAGGATGAACTCCAGGCGCCGGTCCTGCAGCTGGCTGGTTTCGGCAAGGCGGTAGACGCTGGTTTCGACGTAGTCCTTGAGCTGGGGGTCCGACAACTGGCGCACGTTGCCGCGCAGCAGGCTCAACCAGGCGCGGCCCAGTTGGTGTTCCTGTTGCGGGGAAACGATGGCCGAGCTGGCGTCGCCGAGTGACGGCAGGTCGTCGGCATGGCTCGGTAGAGCCAGCAGGCAAGCCAGCGTCAGCAGGGTAGGGCGCAGAAAATTCATGCACGAAGCTCGGGTCGACAAAGAACCTTACTGTAGCCGGCTCACACGTTGACGACCAGTGGCGGTATCCTACGAGGTCTGTGCATGCCGCTACCTGCCGTGGGCATGCACCTGCCTGGAGAAGCCCGATGACCGATGCCGTACCCTGCGACGCCGAACTGGATGCCAGCGGCCTGAATTGCCCCTTGCCGTTGCTCAAGGCCAAGATGGAGCTCAACCGCCTGGGCAGTGGTGCAGTACTCAAGGTGGTGGCCACCGATGCCGGCTCGCAGCGCGACTTCCGCACTTTTGCCCGCCTGGCCGGTCATACGCTGCTGCATGAGCAGGCCGACGCCGGGGTCTACACCTACTGGCTCAAGAAAGCCTGAACCCTTTTTTTTAAGGATCACCGATGTTCAAAGTGCTTCGTGGCTGGCTGCACCGCTATTTCTCGGATGAAGAAGCGGTGGTGCTGGCGGTCCTGCTGTTTCTGGGGTTCACCGCGATACTGACCCTGGGCGGCATGCTGGCGCCGGTGCTGGCGGGCATGGTGCTGGCGTTCCTGATGCAGGGCCTGGTCAATGCGCTGGAGCGCCTGCGGGTGCCCAGCAAGGTGGCGGTGGGGCTGGTGTTCCTGCTGTTCCTGAGCGCGCTGGCGGTGTTCCTGCTGGTGCTGGTGCCGTTGCTCTGGCACCAGTTGATCACCCTGTTCAACGAACTGCCGGGCATGCTTGGCAAGTGGCAGTCGCTGCTGTTGCTGCTGCCGGAGCGCTACCCGCATCTGGTCTCGGATGAGCAGGTGCTGCAGGCCATCGAGGCGATGCGCGGCGAGATCGGCAAGTTCGGTCAATGGGCGCTGACCTTCTCGCTGTCGAGCCTGCCGTTGCTGGTCAACATCATGATCTACCTGGTGCTGGTGCCGATCCTGGTGTTCTTCTTTCTCAAGGACCGCGAGCAGATCGCGCGCTGGGTCAGCGGCTACCTGCCGCGCGAGCGGGCCCTGATGACCCGCGTGGCCGAGGAGATGAACCGCCAGATCGCCAACTACATTCGCGGCAAGGGCATCGAGATCCTGATCTGCGGCGTGGCCACCTACATCGCGTTCATCGCACTGGGCCTGAACTATGCGGCGCTGCTTGCGCTGCTGGTGGGGTTGTCGGTGGTGGTGCCGTATGTGGGGGCGGTGGTGGTAACCGTACCGGTGACCCTGATTGCCCTGTTCCAGTGGGGCTGGGGCGACCAGTTCATCTACCTGATGGCGGTGTACGCGATCATCCAGGCGCTGGACGGCAACGTGCTGGTGCCGCTGCTGTTCTCCGAAGCGGTCAGCCTGCACCCGGTGGCGATCATCTGCGCAGTACTGCTGTTTGGCGGATTGTGGGGCTTCTGGGGGATCTTCTTCGCGATCCCGCTGGCTACGCTGTTCAAGGCGGTGCTCGACGCCTGGCCGCGGCGTGAGCCGGTGGTGGCGCCGCTGCTTTAGCCGCGGCGCACGCTTCGCCGGCGAAGCGCTTCAGCCGTTGTTCAATGCTTGCGCCTGCGCCAGCACCGCTTCCACATGCCCGGGCACCTTCACGCCGCGCCATTCCTTGCGCAGCACACCCTCGCTGTCGATCAGGAAGGTGCTGCGGTCCACCCCCATGTATTCCTTGCCGTACAGCTTCTTGAGCTTGATCACGTCGAACAGCTGGCACAGGGCTTCGTCTTTGTCGCTGATCAGCTCGAACGGGAAGCCCTGCTTGGCCTTGAAGTTCTCGTGGGACTTGAGCCCGTCACGCGATACGCCGAACACCTCGGTGTTGGCCGCCTGGAACGCCGCGTACTGGTCGCGAAAGCCCTGGCCTTCGGTGGTGCAGCCCGGGGTGCTGTCCTTGGGGTAGAAGTAGATCACCACTTGGCGACCCTTCAGGCCGCTCAGGCTGACGGTCTTGGCGCCGGTGGCTTGCGCCTCGAAATCGGCGACGGGTTGGTCGAGTGCTACGGCCATTGCGGGTTTCCTTACATGGGGTTCTGTGGGCGCCACGGTTCGATCAGCGCATCCAGGTTCAGGGCGTCGGAGAAGTCCAGGAACTGGTCACGCAGCCAACTGATCTGGGTGCCGGCCGGCAGGGTCACGGTGAACGTGGCGTTGAGCATGGTGCCGCCGGTCTGTGGTGCCTGATAGGTGTCGCAGGTCAGGTTCTCCAGCTCGACGTTGTGGTCGATGAAGAACTGGCACAGCTCGTTGATGATGTCGGGGCGGTACGCGGCACTGACATAGGCGACGTAGGGCAGCGACAGCGGGCGCACTTCGAGTTCGGCGCTACGCACCACATTCACGGTGAAGGTGTGCTTCTTGGCCAGGGTCGGCAGCGCCGCTTCGAAACGCGCCAGGGCGTCCCAGCTACCGGTGACCTGCAGCACCAGTGCGCTGCACTCGCCGTGGCGGGTCAGGCGCGAGGTGACGACCGAGCAGCGATTGTCGTTGCTGGCCCGGCACAGAATGTTGGTCAGTTCCATGGGGTTGGCGCCCAGGGCACTGATGACAAGGAATTGTTCGCGAACGGTGGGGGTGGACATGCAGCATTCCTAAAGCGATGAGCGGTCGGTACGTGACGGGGCAAATAGGCTTGTCGGCGTGGTTCCGTGGCTCAGGATCGAGGGCTCGGGCACTGTCGGGGCGCGTTGTCGGCAGCCCGGCGGGCCGCTGTGTACCGATCAAAGAGAGAAGGGTAGCGAAAATGGTCGCCGAGGGGAATGCTCCTGCCGCCTGCTTCGCTTGTGCAAGCCCTGTGGCGCCAGTACCATTACCGCTCTCTTTTTCCGGCAGGAGCAGCTTCATGATTGCGGGCAGTATGGTGGCATTGGTCACACCCATGGATGCACAAGGGCGTCTTGACTGGGACAGCCTCAGCAAACTCGTGGACTTCCACCTGGAAAACGGCACCCACGCCATCGTTGCGGTCGGTACCACCGGCGAATCGGCGACCCTGGATGTCAATGAGCACATCGAAGTCATCAAGGCCGTGGTCAAGCAGGTCAACGGCCGTATTCCGGTGATCGCCGGTACGGGTGCCAACTCCACCAGCGAAGCGGTGCACCTGACCCGCAATGCCAAGGACGCCGGTGCCGACGCCTGCCTGCTGGTGGTGCCTTACTACAACAAGCCGACCCAGGAAGGCCTGTACCAGCACTTCAAGCACATTGCCGAAGCCGTCGACATCCCGCAGATCCTCTACAACGTGCCCGGCCGTACCGCCTGTGACATGCAGGCCGAGACCGTGATCCGTCTCTCGAGCGTGCCGAACATCATCGGCATCAAGGAAGCCACCGGCGACCTCAAGCGTGCCAAGGCTATCCTGGATGGCGTGAGCAAGGATTTCATCGTGCTGTCCGGCGATGATCCGACCGCCGTCGAACTGATCCTGCTGGGCGGTAAAGGCAACATCTCGGTGACCGCCAACGTCGCCCCGCGCGAAATGGCCGACCTGTGCAACGCCGCACTCGAAGGCAAGGCCGACGAGGCCCGCGCCATCAACGAAAAACTGATGCCCCTGCACAAGGACCTGTTCGTCGAAGCCAACCCGATTCCGGTGAAGTGGGCTTTGGTCGAAATGGGCCTGATGCACAAAGGCATCCGCCTGCCGCTGACCTGGCTGAGCGAATCCTGTCACGATACGGTACGCCAGGCCATGCGCCAGTGCGGCCTGAAGTTTTAATTGAGGACGTACACCGCATGAAGCGATTGGCTGGTCTTTCCGCCCTTGCCTTGATCATCTCCAGCACCAGTGGTTGTGGCTGGCTCTGGGGCGAAGAGGGTTACTTCCGTGACCGGGGCAGCGATTATCTGGAGGCCACTCAAAAGCCGCCGATGCAGCTGCCGCCGGATGTCAGCAACGTCAAGCGTCTTGACCCGCTGCTGCCGATTCCGCGCAACGTCGCCGACGACAACGTCAAGGGCGAGTTCGAAGTGCCGCGTCCACAGCCGTTGGCGGCAGGTGCCGACATCAGCGATTTCAGCCTGCAGAAGAGCGGCGCTTCGCGTTGGGTCCTGGCCCAGCGCGCCCCGGCCGAGGTGTGGCCGGTGGCCCACCAGTTCTTCGAGGACAACGGCTTCCGCATCGCCGAAGAGCGCCCGCAGACCGGCGAGTTCAGCACCACCTGGCAGCGTTTCGACGAGTTGTCGGCGTCCATGGCCCAGCGCCTGGGCGGTGTTGCAGGCAGCAGCAACAATGAAATCCGTGCCCGGGTTCGCATCGAGCCGGGCGTACAGCGCAATACCAGTGAAGTCTATGTGGTGACCGTCGAGCGTGCTGCCGGCAGCACCGCCGAACAGGACTTCCCGGCACGCGCCGAGAACACCGGTGTGGACGCTGCACTGGTCGACGAAATGCTTGCCAGCATGACCCGCAGCGCCGAGAAGGGCGGTTCGGTATCGCTGCTGGCGGCCCGTGACTTCGATACCCCGAGCCGTGTCAGCCTGAGCGAAGACGGCAGCGGCAACCCGGTACTGAACCTGGGCGCCGACCTCGATCGCGCCTGGTCCAGCGTCGGCCGTGCCCTGGAACAGGGCGAATGGCGGGTTGAGGATATCAACCGCAGCCTGGGCCTGTACTACATCAACCTTGCCGAAAAAGCCGAGGCCAAGGACCAGGAGCCTGGTTTCTTCAGCCGCCTGTTCGGCAGCGCGCCGAGCAAGGAAGAGCGTGAAGCCCGCGCCGAGCGCTATCAGGTACGCCTGAGCAAGGTGGGTGACAGCGTGCAGGTGACGGTCGAGAAGAACATCAACACCGTGGCCCCGGCCGATGTGGCCCGTCGCGTGCTGAGCGTCATCCAGGACAACCTGGGTTAAGTGCGCTTCGCCGTACTCGGAAGTGGCAGCCAGGGAAATGGCACGCTGATTGTCAGTGGCAGTACCTGCGTACTGGTCGATTGCGGGTTCTCCCTGCGCGAAACCGAGCGGCGTCTGGCGCTGCTCGGCGTGTCGGCGGCGCAGTTGAGCGCGGTGCTGGTGACCCACGAGCATGCCGACCACGTGCATGGGGTGGGTTTGCTGGCGCGGCGCTACAATGTGCCGGTGTACCTCAGTCGTGGCACCTTGCGCGGGATGCGCAAGCCCGTGGAGCCCAGCGGCTTCCTGGCAGCTGGCGATACCCTGCAGCTGGGTGCATTGAGCATTGCCGCCGTTGGCGTCAGCCACGATGCGCTGGAGCCCTTGCAGTATGTGTTCAGCGATGGCCGCCGCCGGTTTGGCGTGCTGACCGACCTGGGCTCGTACGACGCGGCCCTGCTCGACAGCTATCAGGGCCTGGACGCCTTGCTGATCGAAGCCAACCATTGTCGCGACATGCTGGGCCGCGGGCATTACCCGATGTTCCTCAAGCAGCGCGTGGGTGGCGACTACGGACATTTGAACAACCACCAGGCCGCGCGCCTGGTGTCGGAGTTGGGCTGGCAGAACCTGCAGCACCTGGTGCTGGCCCACCTCAGCAGCAAGAACAACCTGCCACAGCTGGCCCGGCAATGTTTCGTCGACGCCCTCGGGTGTGACCCGGACTGGCTGCAAGTGGCGAATCAGGATTACGGGCTCGACTGGCGCGAAATCGCCTAGCCCATTTCAATTTAGCAAGCGGAGCCCATCATGGAAAAACGTGAAGAACTCTACCGCGGCAAAGCCAAGTCGGTGTACAAGACCGACGACGCCGACCGCTTGATCCTGCTGTTTCGCAACGACACCTCGGCGTTCGACGGCAAGCGTATCGAACAGCTCGACCGCAAGGGCATGGTGAACAACAAGTTCAACGCCTTCATCATGCAGAAGCTTGAAGAAGCCGGCATTCCAACCCAGTTCGACAAGCTGCTGGGCGACAACGAATGCCTGGTCAAGAAGCTCGACATGATTCCGGTCGAGTGCGTGGTGCGCAACTACGCAGCCGGCAGCCTGGTCAAGCGCCTGGGCGTGGAGGAGGGTATCAAGCTGGAGCCGTCGACGTTCGAGCTGTTCCTCAAGAACGACGAGAAGGGCGACCCGTTCATCAACGAATCCCACGTGGTTGCGTTCGGCTGGGGCACCGCCGAGCAGCTGGTGAAAATGAAGGCGCTGTCGTTGAAGGTCAACGAAGTGCTGAGCAAGCTGTTCGACGACGCTGGTCTGCTGCTGGTGGACTTCAAGCTCGAATTCGGCGTGTTCCATGGCGAGATCGTGCTGGGTGACGAGTTCAGCCCGGATGGTTGCCGCCTGTGGGACAAGGAAACCCGCAAGAAGATGGACAAGGACCGCTTCCGTCAGGGTCTGGGCGACGTGATCGAAGCCTACGAAGAAGTTGCCAAGCGTCTGGGCGTGCCGCTGTAAGCGCGTGACTGACGCAAGCGCCTGATACCACGCGAATTTTTTTCACAAGAAGCTTTGCGTTTGGGGAAACTGCTGGTATCATGCGCGCCACTGGAGAGATGCCGGAGTGGCCGAACGGGACGGATTCGAAATCCGTTGTACTGGCAACAGTACCTAGGGTTCAAATCCCTATCTCTCCGCCATACATGCAAGAGCCCCTGAAACCTACGGTTTCAGGGGCTTTTTGCTTTTCGCGTGCGCACAGCAATTGTGCGTAGGAAACACTGTTCCCTGTTTCGGCGCATTCTGGCACTCAAGTAACACCCCATAAACCACGTATTCACGCCTGGAGTCAGGACTTTTCCTATGGGCAGTGAAAGTGGCCGGTATTACTCTCGACCTGCACCTGAAAACAAGTGCGCACATGAATCCATCATGAAAAGGATATTTCCATGGGTAAGTACTGCTGCATGTATATCAACGAGTTCAAGGTCGACCAACCTGCTGAAGACGAAGTGGATAGCGTCAAGCTGGAAGAAGAGTTCACGCCAGAAGAAGCTGCTGTACTGGCTGAGTGATGAAAATGAATGAGGCGCTTGCTGCGCCTCATTTTTCTTTCAGCGTATATGGAAATTCCAGCCGATGAACATGATTGCTCCCGAACGAACGTTGTCATTGCAAGATGCAGAAAGTGTGATAGATCAGCACTTTATCAACGAAGGAATACAGGTAACCCTGAACCGTTACGGTAGCCCGCTGTCCAGCACTGTGGCCACGCTTGAATTCCCCTTTGACAGCCGTGACATGGAGTCTGTCGGCTGCGGAAAAGGGTATGAAGCAGAGGCGCGCATCGGCGCCAAGTATGAAGCGTATGAACATAGCATGGGGCCACTTCAACTACGCTCCCATAGCGCCTTGCAGTGTTTTGATTCGGTTGTTTCCCAACCGGCCCTGCAGGACGTACTGCCGGTGCAGATGCTTCGTCATTCGAAGACTGCACAGATGGCTGTCATCCACTTTGCGGCGCATGAAGCATCAGGCGGCGCTGATCTGCACTACCCGTCATTCCTGATCAATCATCAGTATGCCAATGAAGCCATCGCTGGCGATGATACCGACTATGGCGCTGCGCGCCGATATTCCTGTGGTACGGGTGTGGCAGCAGGCTACGGGTTCGCCGAGGCGGCGATACATGCCGCGAGCGAAGTCATAGAGCGCCACGGTATCGGCCGCTTTATTGCACAGCACTTCTTTTACGAGTGCAAAACACCCATAAGAAAGATCGCTCACGCCTCGATGCCGCAAGCATTGCTGCAAACCTTGCGCGATGCGCAAGGTGCCATCGGGGCCTCGATCGAAGTGTTCGACGCCACCAGCCAGATACCCTATCCCGTTTTCATTGCCTATTGCCCAGACAAGACAATCGCCGATGTGCATGTGGTTGGCGGTGGCTGTTCGCTGTACCCGAGCCACGCCGCAGCACGCGCCATCAAGGAGCTGGTGCAGCAATACAAAGTCGCCGAAGGCCTGGAAGAGGTCACCCGGGAATGGACAGGTTCAAGGAACAACCTGGCACGGCACCCACGGCTGCTGCGGTGCCTGCGCCTGGCGTTTGATTCGACGCAGCGCGCCAGGATGACATCTGCCCCCATGCCACGCGACCCGGACAGAATGCCACTGGATCAACATTTGCTGCACCTGAAGCACGAGTGCTTCAAGGCGGATCATCCCATCTGGGTAAAGGAGCTGCATTGCAGCGCGGCCCAAGTGAGCCTGGCCTGTGCCGTCATGCCGAAAATGGAAAGGTTCTCCATCGTCTCGCTGGGTGGAAAAGTGGTGCCTTGCTACAAGTACGAGTAAACGGCACCACCCTCAGGTCGCCAGGGGCAGGTCATCATCAACGGGCTGGATCAGCCCTCTCTTTCGGAATCAGGCCATTCATGAGCCCAACCAAAAACGTGAGCCCGCGTGAACGGCAGCGCCGTGATTATCTGCTGTCTTCGCCACTCGGCGCTGCTACCCGCGCGATCCACCTGGGGCAACATGAGGCGGGCCTGGATCAGTTTCCAGTGCCCGCACTGATCTGCAATTCCGCGGCACTGTTGGACTCCGTTGAAGCGGGGAGGGACATGCTCGGCAATGCAGAGGGGGAAAACTTTGCCTACCAGCGCTACGCCAACCCCACCGTTTCCGTCCTGGAGGCGAAGTTTCGTGCCATCGAACACTGCGCCTACAGTCTGGCAGTCAACAGCGGAATGACCGCCTGCCTGTTGGTCTTCCGTGCGCTGCTGGGCGCAGGTGACCACGTCATCGTGCCCCGCGGCCTGTTCTATGAAGTGATCGAACAGCTTGAGCATGAAACACGTCAGCGTGGCATGACGCTGTCGGTCATTGAAGCGTACGAAACGGCGGCGTTTCAGGCGGCCCTGCGGCCCGACACCAGAATGATCTTTATCGAGGCACCCACCAACCCGGCTTTTCTGGACATCAATATTGCGGAACTGGCGAAACTTTGCATGAAGAACGCCGTTCTTCTGGTTGTCGACAATACCTTTCTAACGCCACTTTGCCAGAAGCCGTTGTCGCTGGGGGCGGCAGTGACCTTGTATTCCACCACCAAGCATATCAATGGGCACGGCGATGTAATGGGCGGGATGGTAAGTACCAATGACCCGGATCTGTTCAAGGCATTGAAGTCTCACAGGGAAAGTGCCGGGCTGATCCTCGACCCGTTTTCGGCCTGGCTTACGGTGCGTGGTTTGAGAACACTTGCGCTCAGATTGAAAAAGCATGCCGACAATGCACTTGCTGTCATTGCCATGTTGAATCAGGAGTTTCCCACGTTGCAATGGCGTGCCGTATGGTCGACCAGGAGCGCACAGGCCAACGGCATTGATCCGTCATTGCATACAGGTCTTATTGCCATTGTGTTGCCTTCGCAGGAAGCGGGCACAATCTTTGTTAGTCAACTGCAATTGATACGAACAGGTACCACCTTCGGGAACATTGAATCCCTGTGTTATCACTACGGTAGTTTTGCCCGAGCAGGCGGCACCGACCTGGAGCGAATGGGCGTACCTCGCGGGTTGGTCCGGATCTCTGTGGGGCTGGAAGACACCGACGATATCAATGCAGACATCAGGCGCGCACTGCGCCTTGCCATGCTCACCGAAGCCTCGGCAGCAGGCGAAGTGTCGCCGGTGTGAAGCTCGAGAATCTGAGCCGAAAATCAGAATGACCGTCGAAGTCGATTCGCAGGCCCTGCCCGGGCAACTAGCACGAACGTTCCATAAGGCTTTGAAAGGTGTAACAAATCTTTTGATTTATTGTGCTGACCTCCCTACAATCGCCGCGCCATCAGTAAGACGGCGAATCGTAATTTAAGGGATTTAGAATGAAAAAGTTTATCAAGGCATCGGTCGCAATCGCTGTTGTTTCGGGTGTTGCCCTGCTGTCCGGTTGCACTGGCCAAGTGTACAACCAGCCAAAGAACTGCTCGTACGATTACCTGTTCCACCCTTCGGTTTCCATCTCCAAGGTTATTGGTGGCTGCGGTCCAATCGACAAACTGCCGCAGCAGCAGTAAGTTTGGCGTGATCAGGCCATTGCGGCCTGATCAAGAAACCCCGACACGCCAAGTGTCGGGGTTTTTTTTGGCTTGCCAATTACCTGGCAAAAAGTTGATATCAAAATGATATTAACTGTTGTGGTCAACTAAGATTTATCCAGCATGGCAAGCGGTACAACGCCTAGGCTTTGAGATGGTCGACGATCTCATCCTTGGTCAGCAGCCGTTTCTTGCGCAGTTCCGTCACCTGATCGTCCGTGGCGCTGCCGCTTTCTGCCTCGACCACTTGGGCGTCGATCGCGTTGTACTTCTCGTGCAACGTACTGAGCCGCGGGTCGGTTTTCTTTTTTTCGTCGAAGGCTTCCCTGGTCAGATTCAGGTCTGCAAGCAAATCGTGTTTGACCGGCATCTCTTCACCTCTGCTGATAGGTTGGTGGGCATGAACCTTCAGGATAGACGCGTTTGCCGCCCCCCGCAGATGGGGTAGTCTGTCGAATCATTTCCCCCGACGGACGCCCGAGTCATGCCCCATCTGCACCTGGAATACAGCGCCAACCTGCGCGAGCTTGAAGTCGACAAGGTTCTTCTGCGCCTGAATCACGCGCTGGTCGGCAGTGGTCAGTTCGCCCAGGAACTGGATATCAAGAGTCGCGCGCGCGCCTTCGAACATTTTCGTGTGGGCGTGGCCCCGGTCGAGCGGGCATTTGTCTGTGTGCGGCTGTCGCTGCTCAGCGGCCGCTCCCCGGAGGTCAAGAAGCAGCTCTCGGGCAGCCTGCTCGAGGTGCTCAAGGATGCGGTGGTCGAGGTGAGCGGTCGCGAGCTTCAGTTGAGCGTCGAGCTTGTCGACATGGACCGCGACAGCTACGCCAAGGTGCTGTTGCCCGCCTGACCGCTGTTCGGGGGCAGGGCGACAAGGCCCTGTTCCTGAATAAAGGCTGAACAAGAAGTGTTCTGCCCTTCGTTCAATAAAGTGCAATTATTTGTTGGCGTCTTTTTCACGAAAAATTGATGGCACCCTGCCTACAGTCCGCCTTGTTTTTAATTGATGTTGCAATGACATCGTCCCGGACTTTCAAGAAGCGAAGCGCCATGTTCAAGTTAAAGCCCCTGCGTGCCGAATGGGTAACGTTGATTGCCAGCCTGTACCTGTTGATCGGTTTCAACGCGGTGCTGTGGCAGCATGTTTTCAGTATCGTGCCGGGGGATGCCCCGGGCCTGGTGCTGCGCCTGGCGTTTGCCGTGCTGGTGTTCTGCGCGTTCAACTTGGTGCTGACCCTGGTGGCCTTCCGGCCCGTGCTCAAGCCGGTGCTGACGGGGTTGTTCCTTGTCAGCGCGGGGGTGGCCTACTTCATGAACCGCTACGGCGTGCTGATCGATGTGGGCATGTTGCGCAATACCATGGAAACCAATGCTACCGAAGTGCGTGATCTGCTCTCGTTCACGTTGGCCGGCTATATCCTGTTACTGGGCGTAGTGCCGAGTATTCTTTTATATAAAACCCCGATTCTTTATCGTACCTTCCCCCGCGAGTTGTTGAGCAAGTTGGTGGTCGGTACGGCCAGCGCAACAGTACTGGGCGCGGTGGCATTGCTCAATTACCAGGGGCTTTCCTCGTTGTTTCGCAATCACCATGAACTGCACCTGATGGTCGTGCCCAGCAACTATGTCGGCGCCGCAGTAGCCTATGTCAGCGAGCAGCTAGGCAGCGCGCATGTACCGTTGCGCCGCATTGGCGAAGATGCCGTGCGCCCGCTGGCGGTAACGCCCCAGGCCCGCAAGTCGTTGACCGTGCTGGTGGTGGGCGAGAGCGCCCGCGCACAGAACTTCGGCCTGCTCGGTTACGACCGCGATACCACGCCTCAGCTGAGCAAGGAGGCGGGGCTGGTGGCCTTCAGCGACGTGCATTCGTGCGGTACCGAAACGGCGGTGTCGGTACCCTGCATGTTCTCCACCTTCACCCGCAAGCAGTATGACGCCAGCAAGGCCAGGAACCAGGAGGGCCTGCTCGACGTGCTGCAGCGTGCCGGCATCGCGGTGCACTGGCGCGACAACCAGTCCGGCTGCAAGGGCACCTGCGATCGCGTGGCGTTCGAGGATGTCAGCAACCTCAAGGACCCGGCCCTGTGCGCCGACAGCGAATGCCACGACGAAATCCTGTTGAAGGGGCTGGAGGCGATGCTCGACAACCTGCAGCAGGACACCGTGCTGGTACTGCACCAGATGGGCAGCCACGGGCCGGAGTACTTCAAGCGCTACCCCAAGGCCTACGAGCGTTTCACCCCGGTGTGCCGCAGCAATGCCCTGGACAAGTGCGACCGCCAGAGCATCATCAATGGCTACGACAACACTCTGGTGTACACCGACCACGTGCTGGCCACGCTGATCGACGTCCTGCGCAGCCGCCAGGACAAGGTCGACACCGCCATGCTGTACCTGTCCGACCATGGCGAGTCGCTGGGTGAGTACAACCTGTTCCTGCACGGCACGCCCTACATGCTCGCTCCCGAGCAGCAGAAGCACATACCGATGCTGGCGTGGTTTTCCGATGGCTATCGCAAGGACTACGCCGTCGATACCGACTGTCTGCAGCGCTCGCGCAACCAGCCGCTGAGTCAGGACAACCTGTTCCATTCGATGCTCGGCCTGCTGCGGGTGCACACCTCGGTGTACGACCCGCAACTGGACATGTTCGCCAGTTGCCGTCCGGTGGTCGCTACACACTGACCGCGTGCGCAGGCTGGCGAGGGAACGGCGGTCGAGCGGTTTCCCGGCGGTGGCCTGCGCCGTATATACTGCGCGCCATTGTTCGTGGGAGAGCCTTGTGGCCATCGATATTCACTGGATTTGCGACGACCGCAGCCTGGCCGAGCACTGCCGACAGTGGCGGCAGTTGCCTTATGTAGCGCTTGATACCGAATTCATGCGGGTTGACACGTTTTACCCCATCGCCGGTTTGATCCAGGTCGGCGACGGGCAGCGTGCCTTTCTGATCGATCCGTTGCTGATCGGCGACTGGCAGCCGCTGGCCGAGCTGCTCGAAGACAGCGCCGTGACCAAGGTGCTGCATGCCTGCAGCGAAGATCTCGAAGTGCTGATGCGCCTGACCGGCAGCCTGCCGGCGCCGCTGTTCGACACCCAACTGGCCGCCGGCTACCTGAATCTCGGGTTCTCCATGGGCTACTCGCGACTGGTGCAGGAAGTACTCGGCATCGAGCTGCCCAAGGGCGAGACCCGTTCGGACTGGCTGCAGCGCCCGCTGTCGGAAACCCAGGTCAGCTACGCCGCCGAAGATGCCGTGCACCTGGCCGAAGTCTACGAGCGCCTGCGCCCGCAGCTGTCCGAAGACAAGAATGCCTGGGTGCTGGAAGACGGCGCCGAGCTGGTGGCCCAACTGCGCCGCGAAACCGACCCCTACGAGCTGTACCGTGATGCCAAGCTGGCCTGGAAGCTGTCGCGTGCGCAACTGGCGGTACTGCGCGAGCTGTGCGCCTGGCGCGAACGCGAGGCGCGTGCGCGCAACCTGCCGCGCAACCGGGTGCTGCGCGAGCAATCGCTGTGGCCTCTGGCCCGTACCCAGCCCGACAATCTGTCGGCCCTGGCCAAGATCGAAGACATGCACCCGCGCACCATTCGCCAGGATGGCGAGTTCCTGCTCGAGCTGATCAAGAAGGCCGCCAGCGTGCCGCCCAGCGAGTGGCCGCCGGCCCTGCCCGAGCCCTTGCCGATCGAGGCTTCGGCGCTGCTCAAGCAGCTGCGTGCCATCGGCCAGGCCGAAGGCGAGCGCCTGGGCATCGCGCCCGAACTGATGCTGCGCAAGAAAACCCTCGAGGCGCTGCTCAAGAGCGGCTACCCCAACGGGCCCTATCAACTGCCTGATTCGTTGCGCGGCTGGCGCCGCGAGCGGATGGGCCAGGCGCTGCTCGATTGCCTGGCCGGCACCGGAGACCAGCCATGAAACGTATCTGCTCGATCTACAAGAGCCCGCGCAAGAATGAAATGTACCTCTACGTGCTCAAGGCCGATGGCCTGGAGCGCGTGCCCGAGGGGCTGCTGCCGGCCTTTGGCAAGCCGGTGCATGCCTTCGACCTGGTGTTGACCCCCGAACGCCAACTGGCCCGCGAAGACATCACCCAGGTGCTGGCCAATCTGGAGAAGCAGGGCTACCACCTGCAGATGCCGCCACTTGAAGACGAGTACATCGAGCATCTTCCCGAAGAGCTGTTGCGGCGCAACGATCCGGTCTGAGCTTTTTTCTGTCTTGCATGGCGCGGCCCGCGCAGTGAGCGGGCCAGCGCCGTGGTTTATGCCAAGGTTATCCAAAACATGCGCGTTCTGATCGTTGAACAGGATCATGCCCTTTACGCTCGCCTGCTGCGCGAGATGGCACCGGACCTCGAGGTAGTGACCAGCGGCGACTCTGCCGAACTGTCGAAGCTGGCAGCAGAGTGCCCGGTGTGGCTCGGCCAGCCCGATCTGCTGGCCACCCTGCTGCGTCAGGGCCACGGCCCTGCCTGGGTGCAGTCGACCTGGGCCGGCATCACCCCGCTGCTGGTCGACGGCTTGCCGCGTGGCTATCGCCTGACGCGGGCGGTGGGCATCTTTGGCCAGGTGATGGCCGAGTACGTGCTCACCTACATGCTCGGCCATGAGCGCGAGGTGCTCGCGCGCGTGCTCAGCCAGGTGGAACGCAAGTGGGACGGGCGCCTGGGGCGCAGCCTGGAAGGGCGGCGCGTGCTGATCGTGGGCACCGGTGACATCGGCCAGCAGGTTGCCGAGTTCCTGCTGCCCTTCGGTGTCACCTTGTATGGCGTGGCCAGCCAGGCCCGCGTACAGGCGCCGTTTGTCGAGGTGGCCGGCCTGGATGAGCTGGGGCGGTTGGTGGGCGAGGTGGATTATGTGGTCAACCTGCTGCCTGACACGCCTGCCACCCACGACCTGTACAACGCCGCGCTGTTCGCCAGGTTCAACCCCCAGGCGCTGTTCATCAATGCCGGGCGTGGGGTGTCGGTGGTCGATGCCGACCTGGTCGAGGCGCTGAAGCTGGGGCACCTGGCGGGCGCGGTGATCGATGTATGCCGCCAGGAGCCGCTGCCGCAGCGTCATCCGTTCTGGACCGCCTGGGGCCTGCTGTTGACCGGGCACAGCTCGGCGCCGACCTCGCCGACGGCGATGGTGCGTTTGTTCGTGGAGAATCTGCGGGCATACGAGGCGGGGCAGGCGTTGCGTGGCGAGGTGGATTTCGAGCGGGGCTACTGACTGAAACCGCGTCGCAGCCGTCGTTGGCAAGGCCGGCGCCTACAGGAGATGCCTGCAGGAGCCGGCCTTGCCGGCGAACGGGGCGCCGCGAACTTCAGCCCTACAGGCTGAAATCACCCTCGGCCGCCAGCTCGCTCAACGGCTTGCGCGGGCTTGGCACTTCACGGGCCTGCAGGTACTCGGCCAGGCTGGCCTTGTCGCCCAGCTTGCCGATGGCGACCATCGCATGCAGTTCATAGCCGTCCGGAATCTTCAGCTCCTTGCGCGCCAGCGCCTGGTCGAACCCGGCCATGCCGTGGGTATGCCAGCCACTGATGCTGGCCTGCAACGCCAGGTGGCCCCAGGCCGAGCCGGTGTCGAAGGTGTGCCACAGCGCCGGGGTTTCTTCGCTGGCGCCAGGGGCGGTAAAGGTGGTCTTGGAAATCACCAGCACCAGCGCCGAGGCGTGCTGGGCCCAGCTGCGGTTGAATTCGTTGAGCAGGCCCAGGAAGCGCTCCCAGTTCGGCGTGTCACGGCGCGCGAACAGAAAGCGCCACGGCTGCGAGTTGTAAGCCGAGGGGGCCCAGCGCGCCGCTTCGAAGAAGCTCAGCAGGGTGTCTTCGGCAATCGGTTCGGCGGTAAACGCCCGGGGCGACCAGCGCTGGATGAACTGCTCGGCAATGGCATAGTCGGCAACGCGAGGGTTGGCACTCATGGAGGGGTTCCTGACGGGGTGGGAAAACACACAGCCTGTCAAACTACTGCGTGGCGCCAGCCCTGACAAGCGGTCTGGCAAAGCCCGGCCACACGCCCTAGACTGGCGCCGCCACGCGCGCGCACTTGAATTGAAACAGGACAAAACGCACCATGCCTGCCACCCAACCCTTCTGGATCAGCAAGCCCCTCGATCAGCTCGATCGCCAGGAGTGGGAGTCGCTGTGCGATGGGTGCGGCCTGTGCTGCCTGCAAAAGCTCGAGGACGAAGACGACAACAGCGTCTACTACACCAGCATTGCCTGCAAGCTGCTCGACCTCAAGACCTGCCAGTGCAGCGATTACCCCAACCGCTTTGCCTCGGTACCCGACTGCATCCAGCTCACCCCGGGCAAGGCCGACCAGTTCAAGTGGCTGCCGCCCACCTGTGGCTATCGGTTGGTCAGCGAGGGCAAGGACCTGCCCAGCTGGCATCACCTGGTCAGTGGCGATCGCGAGCAGGTGCACAAGCAACGCATTTCGTGGTCTGGCCGCATGCTCAGTGAAGACAGCGTGGCCGAAGACGATTGGGAAGACTATCTGATTTTCCGCGCCGGCTGAGGCTGCGGCGCAAGGGGATGTGAATGGAGATACGTCGCTGTTTGCTGGGGGCTGCGCTGTTGCTGGCGAGCCATGGCGCCTGGGCGAAGAAGGTCGATCTGGATTACCACGTGCGCCTGCTGCCCCAGAGCGGGCAGGCCGAGGTGCGCCTGACCCTGGCCGACGGCGCAGCGGTGCGCAGCCTGGATTTCGACTTGGGCAAGGAAGCCGTCTACAGCGATTTCAAGGCCGATGGCGCCTGGCAGTTGCAGGCCGGAGCACGCCGTGGCCTGTGGCAGCCGGGGGCGGGAGTGTCCAGCCTGAGCTACCGGGTACAGCTTAACCATGCCCTGAAGAACGCCGGCTACGACAGCCGCATCACTGCGCAATGGGCCTTGTTCCGGGGCGATGACCTGGTGCCTGCCGCACGCCTCGACCAGCAGGACGGCACCGAGCTGGTCGCGCGCCTGGTGTTCGAGTTGCCGGGCGACTGGAAGAGTGTCGAAACGCCCTGGCCGCGGATTGGCAAGCAGCGTTTCCGCCTCGACAACCCTTCGCGCTTGTTCGACCGGCCTACCGGCTGGATGCTCGCCGGCAACCTGGGCAGCCGGCGCACCCGTCTGGGCGAGACCGAGGTCACCGTCGCCGGGCCCCAGGGCCAGGGCTTGCGGCGCATGGACACCCTGACCCTGCTGACGTTCGTGTGGCCACAGCTGCAGAGCGTGTTCCCGCGCAACCCGCCCAAGCTGCTGCTGGTGGGCGCCCGCGACCAGTTGTGGCGCGGCACCCGGGCCGGCTACCACTCGATCTACCTCAACAGCAATCGCCCATTGGTCAACGAGAACGGCAGCAGCCCGTTGTTGCGCGAACTGGTGCGGGTGTTCGCCCAGGTCAACGACCAGGAGCGCAGTGACTGGATTGGCGAGGGGCTGGCCGAATACTACGGCATCGAACTGCTGCGCCGTGCCGGCGGCATCACCGAGGACCGCTACCAGGCGGTGCAGGCCCGGCTGGCCAGGCAAGGTGAAAAGGTCACCACGCTGCGCGGCGAGCAGATCACCGATGCCGGGGTAGCTCGTGCGGTGTTGCTGCTGCAGGCGCTGGACCGCGAGATCCGCCTGCACACGCATAACCAGCGTTCGCTGGACGACGTGACCCAGGGCCTGATGCGCCTCAACAGCGTCAGCACCGCGGAGTTCATCCAGCTCAGTGAAAACGTGCTGGGACGTGGTTCCGAGGTGCTGGACACCAAGCTGTTGCGTTAGGCCTTGGGGCTTTTGAGCGAGTCGTTGCCGGTGACCGTGGCGCTGTGGGTGGCCGCTTGCGCATTGGCCTTCAGCACGCTGAGCTCTTCACCGGTGCGTTCGATCTTGCTGCGGATCTGATCCAGGTCGCGGCGCCCGCGCTCGATCAGGCTCTTGGCCGAACTGTGTCCGGTGATGCCCCGGGCCAGCGCCACGCCGCCGATGGCGATCTGGATCAGGCCGAAGAAACCGCCGCGACGCAGCCCCTTGCCGACCATCACCACACCTGTGGCCAGGGAGCCAGCGCGCTCCCAGCCTTGCACGTTGTGTTCGGTCTTGCTCTGAAACGGTGTGGCCAGGGTCAGGGTCTTGTTCTGGGACATGGTCGTACTCCTGTGGGGGCATGGATAGTCAGCAGACCGCCAGGGCCGCCAGGACGTTCCCGCGGATTACTTGAATTTGGGCCCGGAGCGGGTGTTCAGGCCCTTGGCCATGCGGTCGTAGAGCACCACGTTGACGGTGGCAGCGAGGTTCATGCAGCCATTGGTCGGGATGTAGATGGTCTCTTCGCACCAGGCGCGCACGTCGGCATCCAGAGAGCCGTCTTCAGGGCCGAAGATGTAGATCGCGCGGTCGGGGTGAGTGTATTCGGGCAGCGGGCGGGCGCCCTCGACCAGTTCGACGGCAACCGGTGTGCAGCCCAGCGGGATGATCTTCTGCAGGTCGTCGATGCCGATCAGCGGGATGTCATAGTGCACCCGCTTGGTGTCGGTGACGAAGTCGCGGGCGCGCTCGTAGCGCTTGCCGGTGTAGAACACCGAGTTCACGCCATAGCAACCCGCCGCACGCATCACCGAACCGACGTTCTCCGCTGATTTGGGGTTGAACAGACCAATGCAGCTGTACCGTTTGTTCGCCACGTGCCGGGGCCCTTGAGAAAAAAGACGCGATTATACGGGCTTGCCGGCACGGGTGGGGCGCAGGGTCAGTCTTTCTTGAGCAGCCCGGCCAGCCCGGCGAACGGGTTATGGGTGGCCTTGGCGATGCTTGGGCTGGCGGTGGAGCCTTCGCTGAAGTACTGCTGGTCGGTGTAGCGCGAGTGCTCGTTGTCGTGGCAGTACAGGCACAGCAGTTCCCAGTTCGAACCGTCCTGGGGGTTGTTGTCGTGGTTGTGGTCGCGGTGGTGCACGGTCAGTTCGCTCAGGCGCTTGCCGGCGAATTCGCGGGCGCAGCGGCCGCACACGTGGGGGTACATGCGCAGGGCCTTGTCGCGGTAGCCCATTTCCTTGTCGCGCTTGGCATCGGCGAGGATGCGGTCCAGCCGCGCGGTGGCGGCGGCGGAAGAGGTTGCCGAACTCATGGTTGTACCTTTCTCGGGCTTGTTACGGTTATGCCGTGAAGTTTAGCGCCATGACGGGCATTTCGGACAGGCAAACCGCAGCGCTTGCGCGTAGCCTGTAGGCAGCACTCTCCAGGAGCCCGCCCCATGCGCCATGCGAGCATTGCCCTGCTGTTGATTGCCTGGCTCGGCCAGGCCCAGGCTGCGGACCTGCAGCCACGCACCCTCGCACCGGTACCGGGTGCACCGGGTACGCCCACGCCCACCCCTTACCCGCAGGTGGCCCCGTCGACCATCCCCCGTGCAGGGCAGGGCTCGTCGGGTGCGCCGCTGTTGCCGCCGATTCCCTTGCCCAGCCCGCCGAAGGACCAGCCGCTGCCAGGGCTTGCGCCGGATGCCGGCAAGGACAAACCGCGCGAGGGCTAGACCTGCTGCGAGAGACGCTGGCCGTCGAGCATGCGCAGGCGACGCGACAGTGCCACGGCCAGGGCGCGGATGATCTTGGCGGCCACCTTGGGCGTTTCGTTGAGCATTTTTTCCAGTGAGTCCTTGCCCAGGTTGAGCAGTTGACAGTCGCTGGCGGCCACGCAGCTGGCCGATCGGCGTTCGCCGTCCAGAACGGCCATCTCGCCAAAGGCGCGGCCCTTGCGCAGGGTGGCGATCTCCACCTGATGCTCGTCGGGGTCGGTCTTGCGTACCGATACCTGGCCCGAGTGGATGATGCACATGAAGGTGCCGGCATCGCCTTCGTGGAAGATTTCCTCGCCCTGGGCGATGGTGCTGATGCTGAAGTAGCCGGCAGCGGTCTGAAAGTCAGGCGGCAGCAGTTGGTCGAACAGGCCGCAGTCCATGAGCATGTCGCGAATTTCGTTGTTCAGGGAGGTCGGGTCGGGCATCGCGGTTGGTCTTTTTCTTGGAGGTTTGTGGTGTCTGGTTTTCGCCGTCAAGGCCGGCTCCTGCAATGGCCAGTGCATAGCTTGCAGGAGCCGGCGTTACCGGCGAATTGCTGATTCAGACAACAGAAATCCTGAATTACACCAGGCCCAGCACTTTAAATACGAACGCGTACTCCAGTGCCACGTCCTTGAGCCCCTGGTAGCGCCCGCTCATGCCGCCATGCCCGGCGCCCAGCTCGGTCTTGAGCAGCAGCAGGTTGTCATCGGTCTTGTGCACGCGCAGCTTGGCCACCCACTTGGCCGCCTCCCAGTACTGCACGCGGCTGTCATTGTAACCGGCCACCACCAGCAGGGCAGGGTAGGCCTGGGCCTTCACGTTCTCGTAGGGCGCATACGCCTTGATGCGCGCATACACCTCGGGCTCCTGCGGGTTGCCCCACTCGTCATACTCGGTGACGGTCAGCGGCAGATCGGGGTCGAGCATGGTGTTGAGCACGTCGACGAACGGCACCTCGGCAATCGCCGCCTTGAACAGCTCGGGACGCAGGTTGAGCACCGCGCCGATCAGCAGCCCGCCGGCACTGCCGCCACTGATCGCCAGGTGCTCGGCATCGGTCACGCCGGTGGCGATCAGGTGTTCGGCGCAGGCGATGAAGTCGCTGAAGGTGTTGGGCTTGTGCTCCTGCTTGCCGGCCCGGTACCAGGCCTCGCCCAGTTCGCCGCCGCCGCGCACGTGGGCAATGGCGAAGGCCACGCCGCGCTCCAGCAGGCTCAGGCGCGCATGGGAAAACCACGGGTCCAGGCTTTCGCCGTAGGCACCGTAGCCGTACAGGTACAGCGGCACCGGCTTGCCGAGGTCCTCACGGCGCTGAACCAGGCTGATCGGTACCTGCGTGCCGTCGCCGGCGGTGGCCCACAGGCGCTGGCTGACGTAGGCGTCGGGGTCGAACGGGCCGAGCACCGGGGTCTGCTTGAGCACCTGCTGCTGACCATCGGCAAGCGTCAGCTGGCGTACCTGCGCAGGGCGGTTCAGTGCCTCGTAGCGCAGGCGGATGCGTGGGCTGTCGAACTCCAGGCTGTCCTGCACGTACAGGCTGTAGGCTGCATCCGGCAGCTCGACGCGGTAGGCGGGCAGGCCGTGGGGGCGCACCTCGATGATCGGCAGGCCGCCCTCGCGCAGGCTCAGGGTCAGGGCGCTGGCGTTCAGGGTCAGCCCCTCGAGCATCACGGTGTCGCGGTGCGGCACCAGTACCTGCCACTGCTCGTGGGTTGGCAGGGTGTCGGCCGGGCCGTGGAACAGGGCGAAATTGATGCCTTGCTGGTTGCTGCGGATGAACCAGTGCCAGTGGCCGTTCAACTGGCCATGGTCAGGGTAGTACTCATGGCCTTCGACCCGTGGTGCCAGGCAGGTGAACGCCTGTTCCGGGGTGTGCGCATCCAGTACCCAGGCCTCGCTGGTGGTCTTGCTGTTGAGCAGCAGGATCAGCTGGCGCTCGGAGCTGGCGCGGTAGCAGTGCAGGAAGAAGCGACCGTCGGCCTCCTCGAACACCTGCACCGCCCCCTGGGTGCCCAGGCGATGACGCATCAGCCGGTGCGGGCGGTGGGTGTCGTCCAGTTCGGCGAAGAACAGCGTCTGGCTGTCGTTGGCCCAGGTCATGCTGCCGTCGCAGTCTTCGAACGGCAGCTGTTCGACCGCGCCGCTGGCCAGGTCCTTGACGTACAGGGTGTAGACCTCGTCGCCGCTGGTATCCAGGCTGTAGGCCAGGCGCTGGTGGTCGGGGCTGATGTTGAAGGCGCCCAGGCTGAGGAAGCCACCGGCGGCCAGCAGGTTGGGGTCCAGCAGCAGCTCTTCGCGGCTTTCATCGACCGTCGGCGAGTCGTCGGCCGGGCGTGGGCAGCGGTAATGACGCGGGTACTCGTCGCCGGCGGTGGTGCGGGTGTAGTAAAGGTAGGGGCCCCAGGGCGAGGCCAGCGACAGGTCTGTTTCGAGAATGCGGCCACGGATCTCTTCGAACAGCTGCTCGCGCAACCCGGCCTGGTCGGCCAGTTGCGCCTCCTGATAGGCGTTTTCCGCGTTCAGGTAGGCCAGCACCTCGGGGGTGTCCCGGGCCTGCAACCAGGCATAGGGATCGGTGCCGGCATCCTGGCGGGCGATCGGGGCTTGGGGGGCGTTGGCAGCTGCGGACATGCGGGGTTCTCTTTGCTGGGGCGCGCCTGCGCGCTGAAAAGTCGTTATCATAAGCATCTATTTGCCTAGCTTGCCACGGACGCCATGACCGAGAACGATTATCTGCTCGCCTGGGGACTCTATGCCCTGGCCGCCCTGGGTTGCCTGCTGGTGGGCTTTCGCCTGACCGCGTGGATGTGGCGCTGGTTGCGCGAGCCGCTGCGGGTGATCATGGCAGTGCTGCTGCTGACCCCGACCATCATCGACCCGGTGAAGGAGAAGTTCGCCCCGGCCATTGCCATCACTGCCCTGGACCTGGCCTTCAAGGTCGGCAACAACGTGCTGCGCGCCGCGTCCGACCTGGCCATGTACGGCATGATCGCGTTCATCCTGTATGCCGTGTTCGTGCTGCTGCGCTGGCCGCTGGAGCGCCGTGCCAAGGCCCGCCGCGCCGCTGCCGAAGCCGCCGCCAGGCGCGATGCCGACGAGCCGCTGGACGACCAGCCGTTCGCCGCCGACAGCCGTGACCGCTACCGCAGCGAACCCCCTGAAGCACCCGCCGGCGGCAGCCGCGAGCGCCTCGAACCGCGTTTGTAAGATCCGCCCTGGAGCGACCCCTGCATGTGTGAATTACTGGGCATGAGCGCCAATGTCCCTACCGATATCGTGTTCAGCTTCACCGGGCTGATGCAGCGTGGCGGACGTACCGGGCCGCACCGTGACGGCTGGGGCATCGGCTTCTATGAAGGCCGTGGCCTGCGCCTGTTCCAGGACCCGGCGGCCAGCTGCGAGTCGGAAGTCGCCAACCTGGTGCAGCGTTATCCGATCAAGAGCGAGGTGGTCATCGGCCACATTCGCCAGGCCAACGTTGGCAAGGTGTGCCTGTCCAACACCCACCCGTTCGTGCGCGAACTGTGGGGGCGCAACTGGTGCTTCGCACACAACGGCCAGCTGGGCGACTTCCAGGGGCAACGCACCTTCTACCGCCCGGTGGGCGATACCGACAGCGAGGCCGCCTTCTGCGACCTGCTCAACCGCATCCGCGAGGCATTCCCCGAACCGGTCGAGGTCGAAGAGCTGATCCCGGTGCTGGTGCAGGCCTGCGCCGAGTTCCGTGGCAAGGGCGTGTTCAACTGCCTGCTCAGCGATGGCGACTGGCTGTTCTGCTTCTGTTCGACCAAGCTGGTACACATCACCCGGCGCGCACCGTTCGGCCCGGCGCGGCTCAAGGACGTGGACATGATTGTCGACTTCCAGGCCGAGACCACGCCCAACGACGTGGTCACCGTCATTGCCACCGAGGCCTTGACCGAGGACGAGATCTGGCACCGCTACGAGCCTGGCCAGTGGGGCCTGTGGCGGCGCGGTGAATGCATTGCCCAGGGTCAGGCCAGCTAAGGATCAGCCTTCATGTTCAGAAGTTACCTGCGTTTGCTGTTGTTTACCTTCGGCCTGCTGGTCGGTGTGCAGATCCCCGGGCTGATCAACGATTACACCCAGCGGGTCGAGGCGCACCTGCTCGAATCGCGCGAGGGCCTCAAGGGCTTCAACCAGACCGCGCAGCGCTTTTTCAATGGCGACCTGCAGGCGCTGGTACGTCACTACCGTGCCAGCGACGACCCGGTGTTCAACAGCGATGCCGACAGCATCGACAGCCTGGTGGCGCGCAATCGCCTGCTCGAAGAAGAGTGGCAGACCCTGCAGCGCCCGTGGCTGGTGCGCACCTGGCACGTACTGGTGGCGGCCGACCCGGCCTTGCGCGAGGAAACCCTCAAGGGCTACAGCTACCAGATCCTGCTGGCGCCCGAGGCGATGGCCTGGGGCCTGGCCAGCGCCATGCTGCTGGCACTGGTGATCGAGAGCCTGCTGATGCTGATCGGCTGGGCGATCCTCGGCGGTCGGCGCAAGCCGGTGGAGCCGAGCTGGCGCTAGACGGCCTCCGGGCCGCCCCCCCACCCGACACAGGAGCAACGCGCGTGAGCCGCCTGCTACTCAATTGCGACATGGGTGAAAGTTTCGGCAGCTGGAGCATGGGGCTGGATGCCGAAGTGATGCCCTTTATCGATTGCGCCAACATCGCCTGCGGTTTTCATGCTGGCGACCCGGGCATCATGCGCGCCACCGTGGCGCTGGCCGTGGCCGGGGGCGTGCTGGTGGGGGCGCACCCGGCGTACCAGGACCTGGCCGGTTTCGGGCGCCGCTCGATGGCCTGCAGCAATGAAGAGATTCGCGACCTGCTGCATTACCAGATCGGCGCGCTGGACGGTATCTGCCGTACCCAGAAGACCCAGGTGGCCTACGTCAAACCCCACGGCGCGCTGTACAACGACATGATGGCCGAGCCGGGCAAGCTGCGTGCGGTGATCGAGGCGGTGGCCGCCTACGACCGCAGCCTGCCGCTGATGCTGATGGCCACGGCCGACAATCGCGCGGCCCAGGCACTGGGTGACGAATATGGCGTCACGTTGTGGTTCGAGGCCTTTGCCGACCGTGCCTACGACCCCGCCGGACGCCTGCTGTCGCGGCGCCTGCCCGGTGCCGTGCACCACGACCCGGCCCTGATCGTCGAGCAGGCCCTGCGCCTGGCACGGGGCGAGCCGCTGGTTGCCAGTGATGGCAGCGCACTGCGCCTGCAGGCCCATACGCTGTGTGTGCATGGCGACAATGCCAGCTCGGTGGCTGCGGTGCGGCAGATTCGTCAGGCTCTCGATGCGCAGGCGGCGCCATGAAGTGGCGCGTCGAGGTGGTTGCTGTCGATTGCCTGATGGTGCGCCTGTTCGATGCGATCGATGAGTCCAACATGCCCTGGATGCTCGCTGCCACCCAGCGTCTGCGCGCAGCCTTTGCGGCGCAGCTGATCGATCTGGTGCCGTCGTACACCACCGTGATGGTGCATTTCGACCTGTCGCCCACCCAGGCCCGCGAGCGTATCGCGCAGGCGCTCGAAGGTCTTCGCCCCGACGAGGGCGGGGCAGGGCAGCGCCACGACATTGCGGTGTGGTACGACCCCAGCGTCGGGCCCGAGCTGGCCTTGCTGGCGCAGCGCAGCGGCGATTCCGTGTCGGGGGTGATCCGCCGCCACAGCGCGCGCGAGTACCAGGTGTTCGCCCTGGGCTTCGCCCCGGGTTTCGCGTTCATGGGGCTGGTCGAGGAGGCGCTGGCCGCGCCGCGCCTGGCCACCCCGCGCAAGCGCGTGGCAGCCGGCAGTGTGGGCATCGCCGAGCGCCAGACGGCGGCCTACCCGGCGGTGTCGCCCGGGGGCTGGAACCTGATCGGGCGTACCCCCAGCCGCCTGTTCGATCGCCAGCGCGAGGGCTACAGCATGCTGCAGCCGGGCGACCGGGTGCGCTTCGTGGCGGTGGACCGTGCCGAATTCCTTGCACTCGGCGGCGACGACACGCCCCTGCAGGTGTCGCCGTGAGCCGCTTGCTGATCGAGGCCAGCACGCCGCTGTGCCTGTTGCAGGATGCCGGGCGCTTTGGCGTGCGCCACCTGGGCGTGACCCAGGGCGGTGGTCTGGACTGGGTATCGATGCGCTGGGCCAACTGGCTGCTGGGCAATGCACCGCAGGCGGCGGTGGTGGAGATCACCCTGGGCGGGCTGACGCTGGTGGCCGAGCAGGCGTGCTGCCTGGCACTGGCCGGTGCTGACCTGGGCGCACGGCTCGACGACCAGCCGCTGGCGCCGTGGCGCAGTTTCGTGATGGCCAAGGGGCAGCGCCTGCAGTTCACCCAGCCGCTGCAGGGTGTGCGGGCCTACCTGGCGGCGCCAGGGGGATTCGCTGCGCCGCAGGTGCTGGGCAGTTGCGCTACGGTGGTGCGCGAGGAGCTGGGCGGGCTGACGGGACTGGGCAGAGCATTGGCCCGAGGCGAGTGCCTGGGCTACGCCGGCAACGCGCCGGGTGTGCGTGAGGTGCCCGAAGGGCTTCGACCCGTGCCTGGTACCTGCACCGTGCTGGACCTGGTGATGGGGGCGCAGATCGGCGAGTTTGCCGGGCAGAGCCTGTTCGATGCCTTCAACCGCGACTGGACCCTGGACACCCGCGCCGACCGCATGGGCATGCGCCTGCTGGGCCCGGCGTTGCAGTATCAGGGGCAGCCGATGATCTCGGAGGGGATACCGCTGGGCGCGGTGCAGGTACCGCCGGATGGGCAGCCGATCGTGTTGCTCAATGATCGGCAGACGATTGGCGGCTATCCGCGACTGGGGGCGCTGACCCCGCTGGCGCTGGCCGGCCTGGCGCAGTTGCTGCCGGGGCGTGTGGTGCGGTTGCGGGCCGTGGTGCAGGAGATGGCATGGCGAGAGCAGCAGGTTTATCTGCAGAGGTTTGCCGATTGACAGGGCCTCTTCGCCGGCAAGGCCGGCGAAGGGTTCACCGCTACTTGGAGAGAAACCGCATCCCTTCCTCCAGCCCGCGCAAGGTCAGCGGGAACATCCGGTCCTCGACCAGCTCGCGCACGATGTTGGTCGAAGCGGTATAGCCCCAGGTGTCCTTGGGGTAGGGGTTTATCCAGATCAGCTTCTTGTACTTCTCCATGAAGCGGCGCATCCACACATACCCGGCTTCCTCGTTCCAGTGCTCCACGCTGCCACCGGGCTGGGTGATCTCGTAGGGCGCCATGGCCGCATCGCCAACGAACACCACCTTGTAGTCGGCGCCGTACTTGTGCAGCAGGTCCATGGTCGAGGTGCGCTCGGAGGTGCGGCGCAGGTTGTTCTTCCACACCGACTCGTACACGAAGTTGTGGAAGTAGTAGTACTCCAGGTGCTTGAACTCGGTCTTGCAGGCCGAAAACAGCTCTTCGCAGATCTTCACGTGGGCGTCCATCGAACCGCCGATGTCGAACAGCAGCAGCAACTTCACGCTGTTGCGCCGCTCCGGACGCATCTGGATGTTGAGCAGCCCGGCATCGCGCGCGGTGTGGTCGATGGTGCCGTCGATATCCAGCTCTTCGGCCGCGCCCTGACGGGCGAACTTGCGCAGCCGGCGCAAGGCCAGCTTGATGTTGCGCGTACCCAGTTCCACCCCGTCGTCAAGGTTCTTGTACTCGCGCTGGTCCCATACCTTGACCGCCTTGCCCTGGCGCTTGCCGGCATCGCCCACGCGAATGCCCTCGGGGTTGAAGCCGCCCGAGCCGAACGGGCTGGTACCGCCGGTACCGATCCACTTGTTGCCGCCGGCATGGCGTTCCTTCTGTTCTTCCAGGCGTTTCTTGAACGCTTCGATCAGCTTGTCCAGACCGCCCAGGGACTGGATTTGCGCACGCTCTTCATCCGTCAGGGAACGCTCGAATTCCTTGCGCAGCCAGTCTTCGGGGATCAGCGCCTCCAGGTGGTGGTCGAGGTTTTCAAGGCCCTTGAAGTAGGCCGAGAAGGCCCGGTCGAACTTGTCGAAGTGGCGCTCGTCCTTGACCAGGATGGCGCGCGCCAAATAGTAGAACTCGTCCATGTCGGCGAAGATCACCCGCTGCTTCAAGGCATTGAGCAGGTCGAGCAACTCGCGTACCGACACCGGCACCTTGGCCGCGCGCATTTCATTGAACAGGTTCAGCAGCATGGCAATGACCCCGTTGGCTCAGCGGTTGCCGCGCCGGCTCATGAACGCCAGGCGCTCCAGCAACTGCACGTCCTGCTCGTTCTTGACCAGCGCACCGGCCAGCGGCGGGATGGCCTTGGTCGGGTCGCGCTCGCGCAATACCGCTTCGCCGATGTTGTCGGCCATCAGCAGCTTGAGCCAGTCGACCAGCTCGGAGGTGGAGGGTTTTTTCTTCAGGCCCGGCACCTTGCGCACGTCGAAGAACACGTCCAGCGCTTCGCTGACCAGGTCCTGCTTGATGTTGGGGTAGTGCACGTCGACGATCTGCTGCAGCGTGGCGCGATCGGGGAAGGCGATGTAGTGGAAGAAGCAGCGACGCAGGAAGGCGTCGGGCAGTTCCTTCTCGTTGTTGGAGGTAATGATGATGATCGGGCGCTGTTTGGCCTTGATGGTCTCGTCGATCTCGTAGACGTAGAACTCCATCTTGTCGAGTTCCTGCAGCAGGTCGTTGGGGAACTCGATGTCGGCCTTGTCGATTTCGTCGATCAGCAGGATGACCCGCTCCTCGGCTTCGAAGGCCTCCCACAACTTGCCCTTTTTCAGGTAGTTGCGCACGTCGTGCACCTTGTCCACGCCCAGCTGCGAGTCGCGCAGGCGGCTGACCGCATCGTACTCGTAGAGGCCCTGGTGGGCCTTGGTGGTGGACTTGATGTGCCAGGTGATCAGCTTGGCACCGAAGGCTTCGGCCAGTTGCTCGGCGAGCATGGTCTTGCCGGTGCCGGGTTCGCCCTTGACCAGCAGCGGGCGCTCCAGGGTGATCGCCGCGTTGACGGCCAGTTTCAGGTCATCTGTGGCGACGTATGCGCTGGTGCCTTCGAACTTCATGTACCGATCCTCAAAAAATGGTCATGCGGTGACTATCATGCGACGACTATAACGCGGGGCTTGCGTGGCTGTGAACGCGGACGGGGTATTCAGTCTGTGGATGATTGGTCATGGAACCGGGGTGGCAGGCCTGGCCTAGTCGCTGGCTTGCCAGCGAAAGGGCCAGTACCGCGATGGATCAGTCAGCTTTCGGCGGCCCCTGTTCATACCGCGCATTGAATGCCTGCACGAAGCCGTTGCGCAGAATCTGCAAAAACGCCTCGAACGCGCTGATATCGCTGTGATGCACGCTGCCGCTAAGCTCCACGCGCGTGGCGAACTGGTTCTTGCGCTGGTTCTTGAGCACCGTTTCGGTACCGCCCACCAGGGCTTCCCAGATCGAGCGCAGAAACCCCTTGTCCTTGTTCTCCACGTCCTGCTGCCAGTTGAACACTTCGACATCGCGCAACAACGGCTTGATGTAGCCCTTGAGCTGGCCCTTGTTCGCCTCGGCCTCGATCACCACGTCGCCGTGCCCGGCATTGAAGTCGAACTTGCCGTAGGCGCTGGCAAAGTCGTTCATCTGGCGCAGCTGGATGCCGGTGGCGCGCAGGCGGAACTGGAAGTCCTCGAAGTTGCTCAGCGGGTCGAAGGTGGCCGTGCTTTCCACCCGCGCGTCGCCCAGCAGCCGGGCCTTGCCCTCGAAGCGGGCGTCGCGCTTGCCTTCGACGTCCACCACGTTGGTCAGGTTGTAGACGCTGGCGTTGAGCTGGGTCGCTTCAAGGCTGACCGGCGGTTTGGAATTGAAGTTGCGAAAGGTCAGGGTGCCGTCGTCTATGCGCAGCTCGTTGAGGGTGATCGGCAGCAGCTTGCTCAGCTGCGCGCGCCAGTCGGTGCCCTTACCGGTCTGCGACGCCTGTGTGTTGCCGCCATCGACGAAGTTCAGTTTCGGGCGCAGGAAGGTCACTTCGGCCACCACGGCATGGTCGTACCACAGTGAATGCCAGCTCACCGACAGGTCGATCAGCGGCGCCTCCAGAAACGGCACCGGCACCTTGCCCGTGGTCTTGACGATGGTCAGGCCGTTGATCTTGTAGGCACCCCGCCACAGGGCCAGGTCGACATCGGTGACCTGGCCGCGGTAGTCGCCCATGTCGGCGAGCTTTTCGTTCAAGTAGTTGCGTACCAGGATCGGCAGCGTCAGGTGCAGGGCCAGCAGCAACAGTGCAATGCCCAGCAGCCCCCACAGGGGCCAGCGGTAGCGGCGTTTCATCGGCGTGGGTTCCGTGATTGAGGATGATCGGTTGACCGCCGCACGGGCGCATCGGTTCGTTCGGGGTGGACGCACCGCAGGGGCAGGCATACCCTTGAAGTTTTCGCACGGTGCCAAAAGGACCCAAGCCATGAGCCGTATCTTCGCTGACAACGCGCACTCCATCGGCAACACGCCGCTGGTGCAGATCAACCGCATCGCCCCGCGGGGCGTGACCATCCTGGCCAAGATCGAGGGGCGCAACCCCGGCTATTCGGTCAAGTGCCGGATCGGCGCGAACATGATCTGGGACGCCGAAAGCAGCGGCCGGCTCAAACCGGGCATGACCATCGTCGAGCCGACCTCGGGCAACACCGGTATAGGCCTGGCCTTCGTGGCCGCTGCGCGCGGCTACAAGCTGATGCTGACCATGCCGGCCTCGATGAGCATCGAGCGGCGCAAGGTACTCAAGGCGCTGGGCGCCGAGCTGGTGCTGACCGAGCCTGCCAAGGGCATGAAGGGCGCGATCGAGAAGGCCGCCGAAATCGTAGCCAGCGACCCGGCCACCTACTTCATGCCGGCGCAGTTCGACAACCCGGCCAACCCGGCCATTCACGAGAAGACCACCGGTCCGGAAATCTGGAACGACACCGACGGCGGGGTCGATGTGCTGGTTGCCGGCGTGGGCACCGGCGGCACCATCACCGGTGTGTCGCGCTACATCAAGAACACCCAGGGCAAGCCGATTCTGTCGGTGGCGGTCGAGCCGCTGGTGTCTCCGGTGATCACCCAGGCCCTGGCCGGCCAGGAAATCAAGCCCAACCCGCACAAGATCCAGGGCATCGGCGCAGGTTTCGTACCCAACAACCTGGACCTGTCGATGGTCGACCAGGTCGAGCTGGCCAGCGACGAGGAGTCCAAGGCCATGGCCCTGCGCCTGATGCAGGAGGAAGGCATCCTGTGCGGTATCTCCTGTGGCGCGGCGATGGCCGTGGCGGTACGCCTGGCCGAAAAGCCGGAAATGCAGGGCAAGACCATCGTGGTGATCCTGCCCGATTCGGGCGAGCGCTACCTGTCCAGCATGCTCTTCAGCGACCTGTTCACCGAGCAGGAAAACCAGCAGTAACCACCGCCAGGCTCCACCGAGGCTGATCCGCCTCAATGTTCGGCGCACTGCGTTGTTGCACAATTGCCAACACTGAATGTCCGGCCCCGGTTGTTTTTACCGGGGCCGGATCGGTTTATCATGTCCGATTATCCGGCAGCGATGGCCTGATCGAAATTCAAGGAGTGTTGCATGACCTTTTCCTTTGTCGCCAAGGCAGGTGTACTGCTGCTGTTCTTCGGCAGCACCCTGTACGTGCACCTGCGCGGCAAGGCGCGTTTGCCCGTGTTGCGCCAGTTCGTCAACCATTCGGCGCTGTTCGCCCCCTATAACGCCCTGATGTACCTGTTTTCGGGGGTGCCTTCCAAGCCCTATCTGGACCGTAGCCGCTTCCCCGAGCTGGACGTGCTCAAGGACAACTGGCAGGTGATCCGCGAGGAGGCCATGCACCTGTTCGACGAGGGCTACATCCGAGCCGCCGAAAAAGACAACGATGCCGGCTTCGGTTCGTTCTTCAAGAAGGGTTGGAAGCGCTTCTACCTGAAGTGGTACGACAAGGCGCTGCCATCGGCCGAGGCGCTGTGCCCCCGCACCGTCGAGCTGGTCAACAGCATCCCCAACGTCAAGGGCGCGATGTTCGCCCTGCTGCCGGGCGGCAGCCACCTGAACCCGCACCGCGACCCGTTCGGCGGTTCGCTGCGCTATCACCTGGGGCTGTCCACGCCGAACTCGGACGACTGCCGCATCTATGTCGACGGCCAGGTGTACGCCTGGCGCGATGGCGAAGACGTGATGTTCGATGAAACCTACGTGCACTGGGTGAAGAACGAAACCGAGACCACCCGGGTGATCCTGTTCTGCGATATCGAGCGACCGCTGACCAGCCCGCTGATGACCCGCATCAACCGCAAGGTCAGTGCCTTCCTGGGCCGGGCCACCGCGCCGCAGAACACCGACGACGAGCGCGTGGGCGGGATCAACCAGGCGTATGCCTGGAGCAAACGCTTCAGTACCGTGATCAGCAGCCGGGTCAAGACCTTCAAGCGCGCCAACCCCAAGGCCTACCGCGTGCTGCGCCCGGTGCTGGCGGTGCTGGTTGCTTACCTGCTGTACCGCTGGCTGTTCTGACCACACACGGTGCAAGGTTGGCCCCTGCCGGGGCGGGCCTTGCACCGTGTCGCGAGTGTGGCTATATTCACCCACAGTTCACCTCACCGAAGACCTGCACATGCCAGCTTCCCGCCCCACCACCGTATTCGCTACCGCGCCCGACGCGGTCGTGGTCGTGCGTGGGTCCCAGCAGCCGGTCATGATCAGTCACTACCCACCACCTGTCAGTAGCCCCGTGGCGTGCGTTGTCGCACCACCCGGCGTGGTTGTAGTGCTGGGCTGAGCGGCCACTGGCTGCGCCCCCACCACACCTGAACCCTACTGAATACGGCCGGCTGCACCGCGCAGCTCGACCGTTCGGCTTACTTGCCCGAATACAGGTGGCATTTCATGTCAGTTATCTCGAAACAATCCGTGGCCTCGGCGGCCACCACCAGCCTGTTCGTCCTGCTCTGGAGCAGCGGCGCCATCGTCTCCAAGCTCGGCCTGGCGCAGGCCTCGCCCTTTGCCTTTCTGCTGATCCGCTTTGCGATTGCCTTTGTCGGCCTGCTGCTGCTCGGCCCGTTGCTGCGCCTGCACTGGCCACGCGGTCGCGGCCCGTTGCTGCAAGCCATCGCCACCGGCTGCGTGCTGCTCGGTGCCTACCAGATCTTCTACCTGCTGGCGCTGGACCTGAAGGTGACGCCCGGCATCATGGCCACCGTGATGGGCGTGCAGCCGATCCTCACGGTGGTGCTGATGGAGCGCAAGCGTTCGTTCAGCCGCCTGTTCGGCCTGAGCCTGGGGCTGATCGGGCTGGTGATGGTGGTGTACCAGGGCATCGGCCTGGGCGGCATCTCGCTGGCGGGCATGCTGTTCGCGCTGCTGGCGCTGGCCAGCATGACGTTCGGCTCGATCATGCAGAAGCGCATCACCAGCAACCCGGTGGGCACGCTGCCCTTGCAGTACCTGGCGGGGCTGCTGATGTGCGCGCTGTTTGCACCGTTCCAGCCGCTGGCGGTCAACCCCAATGCCAGCTTTGTGTTCTCGGTGCTGTGGATGGGCCTGGTGGTGTCGTTGCTGGCGACCTTGCTGCTGTACCGGCTGATCGCCAAGGGCAACCTGGTCAATGTCACCAGCCTGTTCTACCTGGTGCCGGCGGTGACGGCGGTGATGGACTACCTGATCTTCGGCAATCGCCTGGCGGCCTTGAGCCTGCTGGGCATGGGCTTGATCGTGGTGGGCCTGCTGTTCGTGTTCCGCAAGCCCGCGACCAAGCCTGACACGGTGGATCAGTCGCTGGCCAGCTGACGGGCCTGGCGGGCCGGCTTGAGCACCAGCCACAAGGCCACGGCAATCAGCAGCCCGCCATACAGGTGCGCCATCGACAGGGGCTCGTCCAGCAGCCACGCGCCCCACAGCACGCCGAAGGCCGGGATCATGAAGGTCACGGTGGTGGATTTTACCGGGCCGATTTCGCTGATCAGGCGAAAGTACAGGATGTAGGCGAAGGCGGTGCACAACAGGCCCAGCCCCAGCAGCGACAACCACACCTGCCAGCCGCCCCAGCTGGCAGGTGGCTGGGTGATCACGCTGAAGCCGAACAGCGGCAGCAACAGCAAGGTGGCACCCATCATGCTGCCCAGCGCCGACAGGCGACTGTCCAGGCCGCCCTGCTGGTCGAGCCAGCGCCGCGCCAGATACCCCGAGAAGCCATAGCAGGTGGTGGCCGCCAGACACGAGAGGGCGCCCTGCATGAGCCTGGCGTCGAAGGCCACCGGCCCCGCACCACTGAGAATGCCGACCCCGAACAGGCCCAGGAAGATGCCGCCCAGCTTGGGCAGGGTCATGGCCTCGCGAAAGAACAGCGCGCCGATCAGCACGCCCATCAGCGGCGTGGTGGCGTTGAAGATCGCCGAGTAGCCGGCGGGCAGCACCTGGGCGGCCACCGAGTAGAGCGTTGCGGGTATTCCCGAGTTGATCATGCCCAGAAACAGGCAGGCCTTGAGTTTGCCCTGGAAGTCCCAGCGCACGCGCAGCAGGGCGAGAATCACCAGCAACCCGGCGCAGGCGATGGAGACGCGAAAGAAGGCGGTGGGCAGGGTGCCCAGCACCGGCGCAATGATGCGCATGAACAGAAAACTGGCCCCCCACACGGCAGCGAGAATCAACAGTCGGGTGATGGCGATGGGGCTCACGGGGGTTCTCCGGGTAACAGGGGCAGGGGCGGGAGTTTACGGTAAAAGCCCGGGTGGGCTCTCTCGCTTTCTTGCGGTGTCAATTCGGGCGCTTTCGCCAGCACCGCTGGCTCCTGCTGTGGGGGCGGTATCTGTAGGAGCCGGCCTTGCCGGCGAAGGGCGCGAAACGGTTCCTAAGTAGGCTATCGCAGCCTTGCGTGACTGGCTAAGCTCAGGTCTTTGAAATTCCCGCAGAGGTCTTACCCATGCCCCAACAATGGCCGGCCGCCGCCATCGCCCGGATGATTCTCGATGGCTTCGACAGCTACCGTGAGCACTTTCGCCAGATCACCGACGGGGCACGCCAACGCTTCGAGCTCGCGCAATGGCAGCAGATCCAGACGGCCTCGGCGGCACGTATCAATCTCTACGAGGAAAAGGTCAGCGAGGTCAGCGGCTGGCTGGCCGGCGCTTTCGAGCCCGAGGTTCTGCTGGATGCGACGTTCTGGCCGCTGGTCAAGAGCGCCTACATCAACCTGATCGACCCGCGCCTGGACGATGAGCTTTCCGAAACCTGGTACAACTCGATTTTCTGCAGCCTGTTCAGCCATGACCTGATCAGCGACGGCTGCATGTTCATCCATACCACGCGCCCGGCACTGCGCGCCCATGAGCGCGCCGCGCAGACCCGCACCTACCGCCCCCAGGGCGGGCTGGGCGAGATGCTCGCGCAGGTCTTCGCCGACTACGCCTTCGCGGTGCCCTTCGCCGACCTGCCCGGCGACCTGGCGCGCCTGGAGGCGCAGTTGCGCGAGAACCTGCCCGATTGGGTGTGCAAGGACCCGCAACTGCAGGTGGAGCTGTTTTCCTCGGTGCTCTACCGCAACAAGGGGGCCTACCTGGTGGGCCGGCTGTTCACCCACGATGAACAGTGGCCGCTGGTGATTCCACTGCTGCACCACGAAGGCCACGGCATCGAAATCGATGCGCTGATCACCGATGAAGCCGATGTGTCGATCATCTTCTCGTTCACTCGCTCGTACTTCATGGTCGATGTGCCGGTGCCGGCCGAGTTCGTGGGCTTTCTCAAGCGCATCCTGCCGGGCAAGCACATCGCCGAGCTGTACACCTCCATCGGTTTCTACAAGCACGGCAAGTCCGAGTTCTACCGGGCGCTGATCAATCATCTGGCCAGTACCGATGACCGCTTCATCATGGCCCCCGGCGTGCGCGGCATGGTCATGAGCGTGTTCACCCTGCCGGGCTTCAACACCGTGTTCAAGATCATCAAGGACCGCTTCTCGCCGTCCAAGAGTGTCGACCGCGCCACGGTCATCGAGAAGTACCGCCTGGTAAAGAGCGTCGACCGCGTGGGGCGCATGGCCGATACCCAGGAGTTCGCCGACTTTCGCTTCCCGCTGGGCAAGTTCGAGCCCGAGTGCCTGGCCGAGTTGCTGGAAGTGGCGCCGTCGACCGTGGTGGTGGAGGGCGACACGGTGCTTATCCGCCACTGCTGGACCGAGCGGCGCATGACCCCGCTGAACCTGTACCTGGAAAACGCCAACGAGGCCCAGGTGCGCGAGGCGCTGGAGGACTACGGGCTGGCGATCAAGCAATTGGCGGCGGCGAACATCTTCCCCGGCGACATGCTGCTGAAGAACTTTGGCGTTACCCGGCATGGGCGGGTGGTGTTCTATGACTACGACGAGATCTGCTTTCTGACCGAAGCCAACTTCCGCTATATCCCGCCGCCGCGTTTCCCCGAGGACGAGATGGCCAGCGAGCCGTGGTACTCGATAGGGCCGCTGGACGTGTTCCCCGAGGAGTTCCCGCCGTTTCTGTTTGCCGACATCGGCCAGCGGCGCCTGTTCAGCCAGCTGCATGGCGAGTTGTATGACGCCGATTACTGGAAGGGGCTGCAGGCGGCGATACGGGAGGGGAAGGTGATCGATGTGTTCCCGTACCGGCGCAAGTGCCGGGAGAACTGAGCAGCTTCGCCGGCCTTGCCGGCGCCAAGGGGAAGCGCGTCGCGCCTGTAGGAGCCGGCCTTGCCGGCGAATCGGTTCAGGATTGCAGGCACTTGAGCTTGCTGAAGTCCTGCTGCACCTTGGCCAGCCTGCCCTGCAGGTGCTGACGTTGCTGCTCGCTGCTCTGCGCCATCAGGTCCACCAGCAGGCTGCGCGCCTCCTGTTCGGTACGCTGGTAGGCCATGCGGTACTCCGGCGTCCACAGGCTTTCGCGCTGCTTGAGCAGTTGTTCCAGCCTTGGTTCGAATGCCTCGCTGCGCCGTTGCTCCATCGCCGCAGTGAACTGCGCCTGCCAGTGTGCGCGGTTGGCGATCCACTGACGGTTCTGTTCGCCCAACGCCTGTGACCACTGCGCCACGCGCAGGCGCTGCTGCGGGTTCAGTTCGCCCAGCCATGGCGTCAGGCGTTTTTCCATGCGTTGCTGGCGCTGCTCGATCTGCCTGGCCAGCGGCGTCTTCACGTACTTGGCCTCGCGCTCGCGAATGTCTTCGGCAAACGCCTCGCGCATGTCGCTGACCTGTTCGTCGTCCATGCCGCGCAGCAGCTGCGTGGCCGACGGCATGATCTGGTCGGCCACCTCGGCGATGGCCTGCTTGGCCTGCTCGGTGCGCAGCCTTAGCTGCGCGTCGGTGACCTCGTTGTGCGCGACCATCTGTCGAATATCGCCCAGCCATGTCAGATAGCCCGGCAGCTGTGTACGACAATGCCATGCCAGGTGCGCCTTGAGTCGTTCGTCCAGCCAGCCTTTCTGCTGGCGATTCATGCTCAGGTAGTCGCTCAGCGACCAGGGCACCAGTACATCGAGGTTGCGGTAGGCGAGGTCCATGCGGTTGCAGCCGACCAGCAGCAGCGTCGACAGCACCAGCAGCGAAAGGCAGCGAAACAACGTGGACAGGCAGGCATCCATGGGTGCATATCCTTGCAGGGGCGTGCTTGTGTTTATAGAACAACGGCGCGCCTGGCGGTTCCCGTAGCGTGTAGAATGCCAGCCTCGCAACGAGGATTTCAGCAAATGGCTTTAGTTGGGCGTTACAACACTTTGCAAGTGGTCAAGCACACGGATTTCGGTCTGTACCTGGACGGCGGGGCGGACGGCGAGATCCTGCTGCCCAACCGTTACATCCCCAAGGACACGCCCACCGAGGTCGAGGACTGGCTCAACGTCTTCGTCTACCTCGACAGCGAAGACAAGCTGATCGCCACTACCGAGAAGACCAAACTGCAGGTGGGCGAGTTCGCCAGCCTCAAGGTGGTGGAAATCAACAGCATCGGCATCTTCCTCGACTGGGGCCTGCCCAAGGACCTGTTGATGCCGTACTCCGAAGAAAAACGCCAGATGAAGGCGGGCGAGTACTGCGTGGTGCATGCTTACCTCGACAAGCGCACCCGGCGCATCACCGCCACCGCGCGCCTGGACCGCTACCTCGACAAGCTGCCGGCCAACTACAGCGTGGGCCAGGAAGTCGACCTGCTGGTGGTCGAGGAAACCCCGATGGGGTTCAAGGCCATCATCAACAACAAGCACTGGGGCCTGATCCACAAGAACGAAGTGTTCAAGTTCTTGCGTTCGGGCAAGCAGGAGAAGGGCTACATCAAGGAGCTGCGCAGCGACGGCAAGATCGCCCTGAGCCTGCAGCCGGTCGGCCAGGCCCTGGCCAGCACGCTGAACGACAAGATCCTCGACAAGCTCAAGGCCGCCAACGGCGTGCTGCCGGTCAGCGACAAGAGCGACCCGCAGGTGATCAGCGACCTGTTCGGGGTGAGCAAGGGCAACTTCAAGAAAGCGATCGGCGCCCTGTACAAGGACGGGCGCATCGTGATTCACGCCGACCGCATCGAACTGGTCTGATCAGACCTGCACGAAGGCGGCAAAACTCAGGTTTTCGCCGCCCGGACGCAAGTCCTGCAGCAGCGAGTCGCGGTCGGCGCTCAGCGCCAGGCTGATGGTCGAGCGACGCTTGCCCGGCTTGCGTACTTCCATCTTCTCCAGGTGCGCACGCAGGAAGTTGACCGGCACCTTGAGGTGCTGCAACTGGTCGGTCTCCGGGGTGTAGAGCAGCAGGTTGACCCAGTCGGCCACGCTCTTGGGCAGCACCAGCTTCACCGGCACATCGAACCACCACAGGCTGCGCTTGGTATCGAGCACGGCAAACAGGGTGTTGTCGCTGTTGAGCACAGGGCGTTCCAGCGCCTGGTTGCGACGGGCGATGGCGGTGGGTTTGTCGAGTTTCATGCAGGTTCCTACGGGTGACGCTTGAAAGGTCGGCCATTGTGCTGGGATTGCGCTGAAAACTAAAGCGGGGCCTGCTGACAGGGCCGACCATTTGCAGACAATCCCTGCCGACGAATGGCCGCCCCGCGGTCCTCAGCGCGCCAGCGCCTTGCTCAACTCCGAGGTGGCCCCGTCGGACCGGGTGACCGTCGCGGTGAACGCCTGCAGCCCATCTGCTTGCGGCAATACATACTCGAACTGCGCCTGACCCTTGGCATCCGTCGCCACCATCACTTCGCCCAGATACTGCTCCGCTTCACCGGCCTTTGAGTCAGCATTGCCGAACACCTCCACCCGCAACAGGCTGTCGGGCTCGCCACTCACCTGGCCCAGCAAGCGATCACCTTTGACTGCCTTGAGCAGCGGGGCCGCCTGATCGTGATTGGGTACCGGCTGGCAACCCTGCGGTGCGGCCTTGTCGGTGCAGATGATCGCCCGGTTGGTGCCCGACGGGTCGACACCGATGCCGCGCGAACCCACATAGATCGCATGCTCCAGCGCCGGCACCGAAAACACGATGGCACCGGTGCGCTGATCGGGCACGCACGAACCGCCCGCTTCGCAGCGCCGGATATCCTGGCTGTTGTTCCAGATGCGGTTGGCGGTCAGGCGGTTGCTGGTGGAGGTCGGCTCCGGGCGCAGCGCCACGCCGATGCGGTTGCCGTGGATCAGGTTGCCATCGAGGATGTTGCCCGCACCGCTGACGCTCACGCCGATGGAGTTGCCGGTAAAGGTGTTGGCCCCCAGGTAATTGCGCTGGCCCCAGTTGATCTGCAGGCCGTCGGAATAGTCCTCGAAGCGGTTGCGCACCACCGTGTTGTCATTGCCCCACAGGATCTCGATGCCCTGGGAGGGCTCCGCGTTGGCCGGGGTGGAGCGAAACAGGTTGTCGGCCACCAGGTTGAACGCCGCGCCGCGGGTCAGCTCCAGGCCGTCGCCGTTGTCCACCAGCTGGTTGCGCAGCACCTTGTTGTTCACCGTGGTGGTGGCGGTCGAATTGCCCTGGCCGTCGTCGCCGGTCAGCATGATGCCGGCGCCACCTTTGTTGGCGGTGATACGGTTGTCCTGGATGACGTTGTGGCTGGCGCGGTTGACCAGGATGCCGATGCAGAAATTACGCACATCCAGGCCGGAAATCTCCACGCCCTGGGTATCGCGTATCACCAGCCCCGGGCCGGTGGTGGTGCGCACATTGGTGCCGAACTGTCCGGGCACGGCGCCAGGGCATGCGCGCGTGCCGTTGCCGACGATATAGGCCGAACCGTCGATGGCGATGTACTCGCCGCTGCGCTTCCAGGCCGCACCTTCGAGGCTGACCGGGCCGAGAATCGGCGGCAGGGCCGAAGCGGGCTTGATCACGTAGGGCGGCTGGCCGACCGGGCGGATCTCGATCCGGTAGGTGCCGGGCGCCTGGTTGTTGCGCTCGATGGCCCAGCGCAGGCTGCCGGGCTGTTCGTCGTCGGCATAGCGATCGACCACCAGGGTGGTCAGGGCGGCGGGCTGTACGGCAGGTGCTGCGTGCAGGGCATGGGCAGGTACGGCCAGCAGCAGGGCTGTCAGCAAGGGGGAGATACGCATGGGTAGTGATCGCTGTGTCTGTTGTTTTTATCGCGCCCGGGCTGCAGGGCGCTGGTGCCCGATTCTAGGCAAAGCCGACAGCCCCTGGCGCAGGCCAGGCACGATTGGGTGCGATATTCGCCCGCTGTTTATCCATTGTGGGAATACACACCGCCCAAAAATATTTGAAACTCTCGCAGAAGCGGGCGGGTCCACTGACTGTCGACACTGACAGCTATCTGTTCCCCTTCAGGAGAAATGCCATGAGCAGCACTTCGGACAAAGCAAAAGGCTTGGCCAACGAAGCGGTAGGCAACATCAAGCAAGGCGTGGGCAAGGTGACCGATAACGATAAACTGCGCGCCGAGGGCAAGGCCCAGGAAGTCAAGGGCGAAACCCAGCAGGCAGTGGGCAAGGCCAAGGATGCGGTCAAGGATGCTGTGAAAAAGCCCTGACCGGCTGCGCGTGTAGCCGATAACGGCCATCTTCGGGTGGCCGTTCTGCTGTCTGTGGCAATCAATCGTAACCTCACAGACGTGGTCTACTAGACTACCGTCAGGTAAAACACCCCCCCAACGCTTGGATTACTGCCTATGACAGTGGAGCGGCGAAAGGAGACGCTATGATTTTCCCCAACTTGCACGGCCTGCCGTTGCATCGTGTTCTGGTGCGCACGGTAAGCGAGTTTCTCGATGACGAGATGTCCACCTATGCGTCGGCCCTGGCCTACCAGATGCTGTTTTCGCTGTTCCCCTTCCTGCTGTTCCTGATCGCCCTGATCGGGTTTCTGCATCTGCCCGACTTCTTCACCTGGCTGCGCCTGCAGTCGGAACTGGTGTTGCCGCCCCAGGCGCTGGAGCAGGTCAACCCGGTGATCGACCAGTTGCAGCAATCCAAGGGCGGGCTGCTCTCGGTAGGTATCGTGATCGCCCTGTGGACCGCGTCGGCGGGCGTGCGCCTGATGATGAGCGCGATGAACGCCGCCTATGACGTGGTGGAAGGGCGCCCGGTGTGGAAGCGCATCCCGCTCTCGGTGCTGTATACCGTCGGAATCGCCGGCATGCTGCTGGCCGCCGCCGCCTTGATGGTGCTCGGCCCGCAGGTGATGGAATGGATCGCCTCGCAGGTAGGCATGCAGGAGTTCATCGTCACGCTGTGGACCATTCTGCGCTGGCCGGCCATCATCATCCTGATGATGGTGGCGGTGGCATTGATCTATTACGTGATGCCCGATGTGGAGCAGGAGTTTCGCTTCATCACCCCCGGCTCGGTACTGGCGGTGGTGGTGTGGATCATCGCGTCGCTGGGGTTTGGCTACTACGTCAAGACGTTTGCCGACTACAACGCGATGTACGGCAGCATCGGTGCGATCATCGTGCTGTTGCTGTACTTCTATATTTCTGCCGCAGTATTGCTGCTGGGGGCGGAGATGAACGCGGTGATCGAGCACATGTCGGCCGAAGGCAAGGACCCTGGCGAGAAGGAAATGCCCGACGACGATGCGCCGGAACATGATAAAAAGCATGTTTCCGGGCTGGGGCGCGATCACTCCATCCCGTCCGATTCCGCGCCTGAACCCGTGAGCCGAGCCCCGCATGATTCGTGACATCCTGAAGATGGGCGACGAGCGCCTGTTGCGTGTTGCACCGCCCGTACCGGCCCGCCTGTTCGGCACTGCCGAGCTGGAGCAGCTGATTGCCGACATGTTCGACACCATGCAGCACGTGGGCGGCGTGGGGCTGGCGGCGCCGCAGATCGGGGTCGACCTGCAACTGGTGATCTTCGGCTTCGAGCGTAGCGAGCGCTACCCGGATGCCGAGCCCGTGCCGCAGACCATTCTGCTCAACCCGGTGATCACCCCGGTGGGCACCGAGGTCGAGGATGGCTGGGAGGGCTGCCTGTCGGTGCCCGGCCTGCGCGGCGTGGTCAGCCGCTACCGGCACATTCGCTACAGCGGGGTCGACCCGCAGGGCCAGCCCATCGAGCGCTCGGCAGAGGGTTTTCATGCGCGGGTGGTGCAGCACGAATGCGATCACCTGATCGGTCGCCTGTACCCCTCGCGCATTCATGACTTCAGCAAGTTCGGTTATACCGAGGTGCTGTTCCCGGGGCTGGACCCGGCCAGCGACGACTGATCCCGCGCCAACGCGATCAACGATTTGCTGCGCTGATAGCGCGCCAGACGCTCATTGAGCTGCAGCGGCAGTGCGCCGGCAGGGCTGAACCCCAGTGGCTGGTAGAAGGCCAGCAGGTCCGGGTGGCAGAACAGCCACACCGTGCCCGGCTTGCCGGCGCAGGCATGCTCGATCAGTTGTCGTGCAATGCGCCGGCCGCGCCAGGCGGGTGCCACCAGCAAGCCGGTCAGCCAGAACCCCTCGGGTACCGCGCTCATGTTCACTGCGGCGACAAGCTCACCCGCACGCGCCACCCAGGCCTCGCCCTTGGCACTGGCACGCATGGCCGTACCTTCGGCGCGATAGAATTTGTTCAGCAAAGGGCGCTCGGCAGCGCTTAGCAGGCTGTAGCGTATTTCACTCACGGCGGTTTCCAGCAAGGGCTCTGGCACGGGCTTTTACACGGGCTTGGGTAGGCTGTCGAGGGCTTGCCGTGCGGTTATTGTTACCGAGGCGGTAACAGTGAATGTCCGGCTTCGGGCTTCAACCACCTTCGCAACCTTATAAACTTGACCCATCCCAGCCACTAGAAGCGTAACGGGATCGGTACTTCGTGTTATGTCCATTCGTTGATATGACAACTTCTCCGCGCCAACTCGGCTGATGAAGTCAAACACTTCGTTTGATTGCTTTGCAGGCCTAATACCATGAAAACCTTACTTGCACTTGTATTGGTGGGTGTCTCTTCGTTTGCCCTGGCGGACGAGGTCAAGACCGCTGCTGCGCAGCCGGTGGTCGAGCAATATGACTATTCGACCAACCTGGACATCGCCCGGGTGATCAGCCTCTCGACCCTGCCCAATGTCTGCGAAGTGGTGCCGGCCACCATGACCTATGAAGACCATCAGGGCCAGCGCCACACCATCGAATACCGCGCCATGGGCGACGGCTGCAGCCAGGGCTGATCATTACAGGTCACTGGGCTGTTGTTCCCGGGCCAGGAGCGCCTGCTTGCGCTCCACGCCCCAGCGGTAGCCGGACAGGTTGCCATCACTGCGTACGACCCGATGACAGGGCACTGCCACCGCCAGGCTGTTGGCGGCGCACGCCTGGGCCACCGCCCTGACTGCCCTGGGCGCGCCAATGCGCTGGGCGATCTCGGCGTAGCTGGCGGTGCTGCCTGCCGGGATGCTGCGCAACGCCTGCCACACCCGCTCCTGGAAGGCCGTGCCGCGCAGGTCCAGCGGCAGGTCCAGGCCCAGGGCGGGCGCTTCTATGAACCCCACCACCTTGGCCACCCACTGCTCGAATTCGGCGTCGGCGCCAATCAGTTCGGCTTTGGGAAACTTGTCCTGCAGGTCGTGCAGCAACGCCTCGGGGTCGTCGCCCAGCAGGATGGCGCACACCCCGCGCTCGCTTTGGGCCACCAACAGCGCGCCGAGTGAGCACTGGGCAATGGCAAAGCGGATCGAGGCATTGGCGCCGCCCGCGCGATAGGCGGCCGGGGTCATGCCCAGCCGGGCGTTGCTGTCTTCGTAGAAACGGCTGTTGGAGTTGTAGCCAGCCTTGTACAGGGCGTCGGTGATCGAGCCCGGCTGCTCAAGCTGCCGGCGTACCTTGTGCGCGCGTCTGGCATTGGCGTAGGCCTTGGGGGTGAGGCCGGTCGCGGCCTTGAACACCCGGTGGAAGTGATACGGGCTCATGCCGACATGGGCAGCCACTTGCTTGAGGCTGGGCTCGACCTCGGCCGTTTCGATCAGCTGGCAGGCCCGGGTGACCTGGGTGGCATGCTGCTCGGCCAGTTGGCGCGGGTCGGCGGCGTAGTGCCGGCTGGGGCGATAGCCGGCGGCCTCGGCCTGGGCGGCAGTGTCGAAGAACTCGACGTTCTCCGGGCGCGGCAACCGTGACGGGCTGGAGGCGCGGCAGTAGACCCCGGTGGTGCGAACCCCATAGACGAAATCATCATCCGCTGCGGCGTCGCGGGCCAGCACGGCTTGCCAGCGTGGGTCGTTGACATCGATCGAAGGTGTGCGGGGCATGGCGAGTGGCTCTTGGCTGAGGGCGATGTGGTGAGGGTAGGTGGTGCCGTGCGGGGCGGCACTCCGGGTCTTGCGGTGGAATTCGCCCGGATTTCAGCCGGTGGCGGGTACGCGCCACAGGTACCAGGCGGCCACGGTGCGATACGGGCTCCACGGGGCGCCCAGTTCCAGCATCTGTTTGCGCGTGGGCTGGGCGGGCAGGGCGAACAGGCGACGGTAGCCTTCGCGCACGCCGAAGTCATCGGCGGGCAGGGTGTCCATGTGTTCAAGGGTGTAGATCAGCAGCATCTCCACGGTCCAGCGTCCAACCCCGCGCAGTTGCGTCAGGCGCTCGATCAGGCTGGTTTCGTCGAGACGGCGGGCCAGCTCATGGTCGGGTACCAGGCCGTCGAGGCGAGCCTGGGCGATGCCCTGGATAGTGGCCAGCTTGCTCGCGGAAAACCCGCAGGCACGCAGTTGCTCGGGCGCGGTGGCCAGCAGTTGCTCGGGGCTGGGGAAGGCCTGCCCGGGGTACAGCGCCAGGAACCGCCGCAGGATCGCTTCGGCGGCCCTGGCGTGCAATTGCTGGTAGGCAATCGACCTGACCAGCGCCTGATACGGGTCGCGGGTGGGCAGCGTTTGGTGCAGGCATGGGCCGATGCGCTCGATATGTGCGGCCCACTTCGGGTCGAGGCTGGCCAGGTGGGCGCAGGCCTGGGTGTAGAACAGCGGGTTCATGCCGGTTTCCGTGGGTAAGGGAGCAGGTTCAGTGTAGAAAAGGTGACTGGGGTTTCACTCCGGATGTTGCGATTGAATTGGAGGGCCTCTTCGCCGGCACCGGTACCGCGTTCTCTGCAGGAGCCGGTCTTGCCGGCGAAGGGGCAGCCCGCTCACCCTGAAACCACTGCCGCCACCCTTTCCAGCGCCTGCTTCAACTGCGCCCGGCTCTGCGCCGCCGACAGGCTGATGCGCACCGCTGCCCGGTCGCCCTGGCGCACCGCGAACACCTCGGCTGGCACCACTGCCACGCCGGCATCACGGCACGCTGTGGCGCGCACACCGTTGACCCAGACATGCGGCGAAGGCACATCCCCCACCAATGCCTTGCCCAGTATCCGCCTGGCCATCCGCCAGCGCTGACCCACTTCTTCACGCTGCCAGGCCACGCGTCGCGTCGCGGTGCCGTCATCGATCCAGCGGCAGGCGATCTCCAGGTCCAGCGGCGACACCGGCCAGTGTGTTGCCTGGGCATGCGGGTCGATGCGCGCCAGCAACTCGGCGCTGCCGACGATCCAGCCCAGGCGCAAACCGGCCGCGACGCTCTTCGACAGGCTGGTGACCAGCACGCCGCGCCCGCCCACCTGTGCCAGCAGCGCCGGGGTATCGGCCAGGGCACCGTAGACATCATCTTCGATCAAGGTCAGGGCATGGCGCTCGATCACTGCGGCAATGGCGGCCTGGCGCGCAGCGCCCATGCAGGCGCCGGTGGGGTTCTGCAGGGTCGGCGTCAGCACCACGACCCGCGCGCCGGTGGCACGTGCGACACGGTCCAGGTCGTCGGGCAGGATGCCCTGGCCGTCCAGCGCAACCTCGTGCAACGGCAGGCGCAACTGTCGACAGGCCGCCTTGATACCGGGTGCGGTCAAGGCCTCGACCATCACGGCGTCTCCGGGCTGGCACAGCGAAAGCAGCACGTTGAACAACCCCAGCTGGGCACCGCCGCACAGCAGCACCTGGCGCTCGTCCAGTTGCAGGCCGCGCCGGCGCAGCCAGGCGGCGCCCTGAAGGCGCCCGCGCAGCAACTGTTCGGCACCCAGGTAATGCTCGAGCTGGCCGGCAGGGCCTTGTTCCAGCAGATGGCGCAAGGCATGCGCCAGGTCGGGGTTGCTGTCCTCGGCCACCGGCACATTGGTCGACAGGTCGATCTGCGTCGCTTGCTGGCCGGGTTGCTTGAGGCGGAACAGCGTTGCTTCCTTGCTGCCCGCCAGCACGTAGGTGCCTCGCCCTACCTCCCCGGACACCAGATGCCGGGCCGCTGCCTCGCGGTACGCCTGCTGGGTGGTGCTGGGGTTCAGGCCCAGGTTCCAGGCCAGGCGCCGCTGCGGCGGCAGGCGCTCGCCCACTTTCAGCTCGCCGCTTTCGATCGCCCGCGCAATCGCCTCGACCAGTTCGAGGTAGCGGGGCAGGGAGGTGTCGCCTAGGGTGGGGGTCCACATTTATTGTTGGCCATGCAATATAAGGGTTCACCCATACAATGCGGCGCGACTAGGATCAGGTCAATTCCCCTGGCCATCGAGGTGCCTCATGTTCGACCTGTCCGCCCTGCGCGACGCTGCCCGCCTGGTACACACCCGCGTTCCTGCCACGCCCCAGTACGCCTGGCCGCGCCTGGCCGAACGCGTGGGCTGCCAGGTGTGGGTCAAGCACGAGAATCACGCGCCCACCGGTGCCTTCAAGGTTCGCGGCGGGCTGCTTTACGTGCAGGCGCTGCTGGCGCGCTCACCCACGGTGCGCGGGCTGGTCACCGCCACCCGTGGCAACCACGGGCAGAGCCTGGCGCTGGCGGCGCGCAGTGCCGGGTTGCCGATCATCATCGTGGTGCCCGAGGGCAACTCGCGGGAAAAGAATGCCGCCATGCGCGCGCTGGGTGCGCAGTTGGTGGAGCATGGCGCCGATTTCGACCTGGCACGGGCCGAGGCGGCGCGACTGGCGCAGGTGCACGGCTATGAAAGCGTGCCGCCGTTCCACCCGGACCTGATCCGCGGCGTGGCCACCTACGCGCTGGAGCTGTTCGAGGCCGTACCGGCGCTGGACTGCGTGTACGTGCCGATCGGCATGGGCTCGGGCATCTGCGGGCTGATTCGTACCCGTGACCTGCTGGGGCTGCACACCGAGATCGTTGGGGTGGTGTCCACCGAGGCCGATGCCTTTGCTTCGAGTTTCGAGCAGAACCGCATCGTCACCACCGAAACCGCCAACACCTTCGCCGACGGCATGGCATGCCGTATGCCCTTGCCCGAGGCGTTCGAGATCATCCGCCAGGGCGCGGCGCGGGTGGTGCGCGTCAGCGACCCTGAAATCGCCAACGCCATGCGCATCTTCCACGAAGACACGCACAACACCGCCGAAGGCGCCGGTGCGGCGGGGCTGGCGGCGTTGCTGCAGGAGCGCGAGCGCCAGCAGGGGCGCAAGGTGGCAGTGGTGCTCAGTGGCGCCAATATCGACCGGGAGCGGTATGCGCAGGTGCTGGCTGGGAATGTTGAACGGTTCGAATGAGCCTGATGGCAATTTCTTCCAATACACCACCCTCCCTCACTGAGTCTAATGACGCCTGCCCTTCATCGTCGGTAGTCGAGCGTTCATGCCATTTTCCAACGGATTTCTTCTCAGCCTGTCGTTGTGCCTGGATATCGGCGTGGCCAATATCGCCATGATCACCCTGGCCATGCAGCGCGGCTTTCTGCAGGGTTTCTGGCTGGGGCTGGGCACCTGTGTGGGGGATCTGATCTATGCCGTGGCGGCATTGCTCGGCATGACCGTGCTGCTGCAGTTCACCAGCGTGCGCTGGGTGTTGTGGGTGGGCGGTTCGCTTTTGCTGGTGTGGTTTGCACTGAAGATGCTGCTGGCCGCCTGGCGCGGCAATGGGCATATGGACACCAGCCAGCAGGTGGTGCGCGAATCGCCCTGGCGCGAGTTTCTGCGCGGCATCTTTCTGGCCATGTCTTCGCCCAGCGCGATCCTGTGGTTTGCCGCGGTCGGCGGGGTGCTGATCTCGCGCTCCGGCGCAGGCGGCATGCTCGAGGCCGGGTTGTTTCTCAGCGGGTTCTTCATTGCCGGGCTGCTGTGGTGCGCGTCGCTGTGCACCTTGGCCAGCCACGGCGGGCGCCTGCTGGGCGACCGTCTGCTGACCTGGTCGTACCTGGCCTCGGCGGGCATCTTCTGCTATTTCGCGGTGTACGTGATCGTATCGGGCTACCGCGAATTCATCCTCGCCGCGCCGGTCGCCGGGGCGGGTCTATAATCAGTCGGTCACCGGCAAGCAGGTGTCGCGCTCAGCGGAGGGCCTGTCATGAAAGGTCTGGATGCGAAAAAATCGGTCAAGAAGAAACCCGCCAAAACCGCCAAGGAAAAACGCACGGCAAAACGTTCCAAGGACGGGACGGCAGGCTTTTTGCCGCATTGACCGGTCAGGGCTGCGCCAGCAGCTCTTTTGCTTATGAAGGCTTGACCGCCTGCCAGTAATGATGGGGCGTGGCGCCCATTACCCGGCGAAAACTGTTGATGAAATGGCTCTGGTCGTAGAAGCCCAGAAGCTGGGCCACGTCCAGCGGGTGCCGGCCGGCGCGCAGGCAACGGCGTGCCTCGATCAGGCGCAGTTGCATGTGGTACTGCAGGGGTGCCAGCCCTGTGGCCTTCTTGAAGCTGCGCACGAAGTGGTACTTGCTCAACCCGGCCACCTGCGCAAGCTCGTCCAGCTCAAGCTTGTGCCCCAGGTGCTGGCGCATGAACTGCAGCGCCTGGGCCAATGCATGGCTGTATTCGCCGGGCCTGCCGGGCGACTGCTCCAGCCATTGCGCCAGCAGGGCCAACAAGGCTTCTTCCTGATGGCCGGAGTGTGCCGGCGCACGGGCGAAGGCCACGATAGCCTGGCACAGCGCAGGCTGGTCGAACACGCCTTGCTCGAACAGCGGGCTGTTCAGGTTGTTCTGGCTGACCAACCGGGCTATCGCCTCGGGCGCCATGTGCAGGCTGATGTACTCCACGCCTGCCGGGTCGAAGGTGGAGGCCTGCACCGCCAGCGGGTTGTACAGGGTCACCTGACCCGGCGCCGCCTGCAGCTCACGTCCGTCCAGCCAGATCTGCTCGCAACCGCTCAGGTTAACGCCCAGCACATACTCGTCATGGGCATGACGCGGAAAGCTGGCGGCGCTGGCCCTGACCCAGTAGGCCTCGACCAGGCCGCCCGCCTGCAGGTGCTCGGTAACCAGCGCCATGGGCCGCTATCAGCCGATGGTGATCGGCGGCGGGCTCACCAGGTCGACGCTCTGCTGCTTGCGCGGGGCGAGGATCTCGGCTTCGCCGTCCACCACCAGTTCGTCGTGCTGGTTGAACACGCGGGTGGCAATGCGCACTCGGAACTTGGGCAGCTTCTCGAGGATTTCCAGGCGTACGGTCAGGGTGTCGCCGATCTTCACCGGCTTCTGGAAGCTCATCTGCTGGCCCAGGTAGATGGTGCCGGGGCCGGGCAGTTCGCAGGCCACTGCGGCACTGATCAGCGCGCCGCTGAACATGCCGTGGGCAATGCGTTCCTTGAACATGCTCCTGGCCGCGAATTCGGCATCCAGGTGCACCGGGTTGTGGTCACCGGACATCGCGGCGAACAGCTGGATGTCGCGTTCTTCGACCGTCTTGCTGAAGCTGGCGGTCTGGCCCACTTCGAGGGCTTCGTAAGGCGTGTTGGTGACCTGGGTCATGCAGGCTGTTTCCTTCAAGGTTCGGACAAGGTGCGTACTGTATCACTCGCTGCGGGCAGGGCGGCCCTGGGTCAGCCCCTGCTCGAGCCAGGCGATGAGCGCCGCCGTCACCTCGTCACGGTTGGTTTCGTTGAGCAGTTCATGGCGTGCCTGCGGGTAGAGCTGCAATTGCACGCGCTGATTGCCGGCAAGGCGCAGGGCGCCGACCAGATCCTTCAGACGCTTGCCGGCGCTCACCGGATCACATTCGCCGCCCATCACCAGGATCGGCAGGTTGGGATCGATCTGTGCCAGGTGCCGCGGCTGGCTGATGTGTTCCAGGCCCATCAGCAGGTCGACCCACAGGCGGTTGGTGCAGCGAAACCCGCACAGCGGGTCGGCCACGTAGGCGTCGACCTCGGCGCTGTCGCGGCTGAGCCAGTCGAAGGCCGTGCGGTTGGGCTTGAACGCCTTGTTGAACGAACCGAACGACAGCCAGTCGATCAGGGCGCTGCGTCCCAGCGGGCCCTGGCGCCAGGCTTCGAGGCGGGCGATCACGCAGGCCGCGCGGTACAGCGCCGGTGGCTGGAAGTTGGAGCCGCTGAGCACCGCCCCCTGCAGGCTGGCGCTGTGGTGCAGCAGGTAGGCCTGGACGATGTAGCTGCCCATGCTGTGGCCGAACAGGAACAGCGGGGCGCCCGGGTGCTGCTGGCCGATGTGCTGGGCCAGGCTGGCCAGGTCGTTGACCACGCTGTCCCAGCCCTGGTGGCTTGCGAACAGCCCCAGGGTGCCGTGTTCGGCGGTGCGCCCGTGGCCGCGCTGGTCGTGGGCATACAGCGCGAAGCCGGCAGCGCTCAGGGCCTGCCCGAGGCGCTGGTAGCGCCCGGCATGCTCGGCCATGCCATGGGCCAGCAGCACCACGGCCCGGATCGGCGCGGCGGGCAGCCATTGATACACATGCAGGCTGCAATGGTTGCTGGCCGGCAGCCAGAACACGTCGTGGTTCATGGCGGTTCCCTTGCGCAAGTGGCTGATCCTGCAAGTGTATAGCCCATTTGTGTAATTGAACGGATGATGGCAACAAGATTCAGAATGTTAATGACAGGTCTTGGCATGTTTGCCCCCTGCGGCTTAACTGCTAACGTCGGCACACGATGCGATTTTCTGCATGCAGGCAGCCCACAGGCTCAGGAATGAGGACAAGAATAAATGCAAGCTGACTTCTGGAATGACAAGCGCCCCGCGGGCGTGCCCTCACATATCGACCTGACTGTCTACAAGTCGGTGCTGGAGGTGTTCGAGCGCTCCTGCAAGCGCTTCGCCGACCGCCCGGCGTTCACCAACCTGGGCGTCACCCTGACCTACGCCGATCTGGATCGCCAGTCCGCGGCCTTTGCCGGCTACCTGCAACAGCACACCGACCTGGTGCCGGGTGATCGCATCGCGGTGCAGATGCCCAACGTGCTGCAGTACCCGATTGCCGTGTTCGGCGCGATGCGCGCCGGGCTGATCGTGGTCAACACCAACCCGCTGTACACCGCGCGCGAGATGCGCCACCAGTTCAAGGACTCCGGCGCCCGTGCCCTGGTGTACCTGAACATGTTCGGCAAGCTGGTGCAGGAGGTGCTGCCCGATACCGGCATCGAGGTGCTGATCGAGGCGAAGATGGGCGACCTGCTGCCGCTGGCCAAGGGCTGGCTGGTGAACACCGTTGTGGCACGGGTCAAGAAGATGGTGCCGGCGTATCACCTGCCCCAGGCGGTGCCGTTCCGGCAGGTGATGCGCCAGGGCCGTGGCCATGCGCTCAAGCCGGTGCAGGTGACGCTCGATGACGTGGCGGTGCTGCAGTACACCGGCGGCACCACCGGCCTGCCCAAGGGCGCGATGCTCACCCACGGCAACCTGGTGGCCAACATGCTGCAGGTGCTGGCGTGCTTTTCGCAGTTGGGGCCGGACGGGCAGAGGATGATCAAGGAAGGCCAGGAGGTGATGATCGCGCCGCTACCGCTGTATCACATCTATGCCTTCACCGCGAACTGCATGTGCATGATGGTCACCGGCAATCACAACGTGCTGATCACCAACCCGCGCGACATACCGGGCTTTGTCAAAGAGCTGAAAAAGTGGCGCTTCTCGGCATTGCTGGGCCTGAACACGCTGTTCGTGGCACTGATGGAAAATCCGGATTTCAAGCACCTGGACTTCTCCTCGCTGAAGGTCACCAACTCCGGCGGCACGGCGCTGGTCAAGGCCACTGCCGAGCGCTGGGAGAGCATCACGGGGTGTCGCATCGTCGAAGGCTATGGCCTGACCGAAACCTCGCCGGTGGCCAGCACCAACCCCTACGGCCAGCAGGCGCGCCTGGGTACGGTCGGCATACCGCTGCCCGATACCGCGTACAAGGTGATCGATGATGACGGCAACGAGCTGGCCCTGGGCGAGCGCGGCGAGCTGTGCATCAAGGGGCCGCAGGTGATGAAGGGCTACTGGCAGCGTCCGGACGCCACCGCCGAGGTGCTCGATGCGCAGGGCTGGCTCAAGACCGGCGATATTGCAGTGATCGACCCGGACGGCTTCACGCGCATCGTCGACCGCAAGAAGGACATGATCATCGTGTCGGGCTTCAACGTGTACCCCAACGAGATCGAGGACGTGGTGATGGCGCACCCCAAGGTGGCCAACTGCGCGGCCATCGGTGTGCCGGACGAGCGTTCCGGCGAGGCGGTGAAACTGTTCGTGGTGCCACGCGATGGCGGCGTGAGCGTCGAGGAGCTCAAGGCCTACTGCAAGGCCAACTTCACTGGCTACAAGGTGCCCAAGCAGATCGTGCTGCGTAATTCGCTGCCGATGACCCCGGTGGGCAAGATCCTGCGCCGGGAATTGCGCGATATCGCCTGAAAGCCATTCGCCGGCCAGGCTGGCTCCTACTTTGCCGTGTAGGAGCCGGCCTTGCCGGCGAAGCTTTTGCTGAATAGACCCTTTACTCTAAAAATGACTACTGGGTATTCGTTAGTCATTTATGTGACTTTGCGGCCCACTTTGGCTCTAGGCGCCCTCTGGCAAAGCTGCTACTCTCGGCGCGCTTCTGATGCTTCGGTTTGTAGCAATCCGTCATCACATATCAATAATAATCGCGTCGACTGCGGAGTAGATTTCGCTGTTGCTGGAGGAGTGGGCTTCCATGATCGAACACTTTTGGAAGGATAAGTACCCAGCCGGGGTTGCCTCGCAAATCAATCCTGATGAGTATCCGAACATTCAAGCGGTATTGAAGCAGTCCTGCCAGCGTTTCGCCGACAAGCCGGCGTTCAGCAACCTGGGCAAGACCCTCACCTATGGCGAGCTGTATGAGCTGTCGGGGGCGTTTGCCGCCTACCTGCAGCAGCATACCGACCTGCAGCCCGGTGACCGCATCGCGGTACAACTGCCAAACGTATTGCAATACCCCGTGGCCGTCTTCGGTGCGATGCGCGCCGGGCTCATCGTGGTCAACACCAACCCGCTGTACACCGCGCGGGAGCTGGAACACCAGTTCAACGATTCCGGTGCCAAGGCGCTGGTGTGCCTGGCCAACATGGCCCACCTGGCCGAAAAGGTCGTTCCCAAGACCCAGGTCAAGCACATCATTGTCACCGAAGTGGCCGACCTGCTGCCACCGCTCAAGCGTCTGCTGATCAATAGTGTGATCAAGTACGTGAAAAAGATGGTGCCGGCCTACCACCTGCCCAAGGCCGTCAAGTTCAACGATGCGCTGGCCAAGGGGCAGGGCAAGGCGGTCAACGAAGTCAGCCCCGACAGCGGCGATGTCGCCGTGCTGCAGTACACCGGTGGCACCACGGGTGTGGCCAAGGGTGCGATGCTGACCCACCGCAACCTGGTGGCCAACATGCTGCAATGCCGTGCGCTGATGGGCTCGAACCTGGGCGAGGGCTGCGAGGTCCTGATCACGCCGCTGCCGCTGTACCACATCTATGCCTTCACCTTCCATTGCATGGCGATGATGCTGATCGGCAGCCACAACATCCTGATCAGCAACCCGCGCGACCTGCCGGCGATGGTCAAGGAACTGTCCAAGTGGAAGTTCACCGGCTTCGTCGGCCTGAACACCCTGTTCGTGGCCCTGTGCAACAACGAGACCTTCCGCAAGATGGACTTCTCGGGGCTCAAGCTCACCCTGTCGGGCGGCATGGCCCTGCAGGTGGCGGTGGCCGAGCGCTGGAAGAGCGTCACCGGTTGCTCCATCTGCGAAGGCTACGGCATGACCGAGACCAGCCCGGTGGCGGCGGTCAACCCGGCCGAGCACAACCAGATCGGTACCATCGGCATTCCGCTGCCGTCGACCCTGTGCAAGGTGATCGACGACAATGGCAAGGAGCTGGCGCTGGGCGAGATCGGCGAGCTGTGCATCAAGGGCCCGCAGGTGATGAAGGGCTACTGGCAGCGCGAAGAGGCGACCACCGAGATCCTGGATGCCGACGGCTGGCTCAAGACCGGTGATATCGCGGTGATCCAGACCGATGGCTACATGCGCATCGTCGACCGCAAGAAGGACATGATTCTGGTGTCCGGCTTCAACGTTTACCCGAACGAACTCGAAGACGTGCTGGCGACCCTGCCGGGCGTGTTGCAGTGCGCCGCCATTGGCGTGCCGGACGAGAAATCGGGCGAACTGATCAAGATCTTCATCGTGGCGCGGCCGGGTGTGACCCTGACCAAGGACCAGGTGATGGAGCACATGCGCGCCAATGTCACGGCGTACAAGGTGCCGCGCCTGATCGAGTTCCGCGATGCCTTGCCGACCACCAACGTGGGCAAGATCCTGCGGCGCGAGTTGCGCGATGAAGAGTTGAAGAAGCTGGGCCTCAAGAAGATCGCCTGAGGTTTAACCTTCGGGCCTCATCGCGGGTCAAGCCCGCTCCCACAAGGACAGTAGTGATCCCTGTGGGAGCGGGCTTGACCCGCGATGTTTTCAACGCAGTTTCTCAAGCATCTGGTAGTACCACATCCCCGCCGCCAGCAATGGGTTGCCCAGCACATCGCCCATCGGCACCTTGATGTGGCTGCAGCCGGCAAAGGTATCGAATCGGCTCAATGTGCCGGTGATCGCTTCGGCCATGATCTCGCCCATGATGTGGCTGGTGGCAATGCCATGCCCCGAATACCCCTGGCAGTACCACACGTTGTCCGACAGCTTGCCCAACTGCGGAATGCGGTTGACCACGATGCCCATCGCGCAGCTCCACTGGAATTCGATCGGCACGCCCTTGAGCGCCGGAAAGGTCGCCTCGATGCACGGGCGCAGCTCCCCCGCGATATCCCGCGAATCACGTCCCGAATAATTGGCCCCGCCACCGAACAGCAGGCGCCCGTCTGCGGTCATGCGGTAATAGTCGAGCACGAAGCGGCAGTCGTACACCGCCAGGTCCTGCGGGTTGAGCTTGCGGGCCAGCTCGCCCAGTGGCGTGGTGGTCACGATGCCGCCCATGGCCGGGAAGATCTTGCCCTTGAGCTGGGGCTTTTCCAGCTTGTGGTACACGTCGCCGGCCAGCATCACCTGGCGTGCGTTGACCCGGCCCTTGGCCGTGACAACCGCAGGTTTGTCGCCATGCACGATCTCCAGCACTTCGGAGTTTTCGAAGATCAGCGCGCCCAGCTGGTGCGCCGCCCGCGCCTCGCCCAGGCACAGGTTGAGCGGGTGCAGGTGCAGGTTGCGCAGGTTCTTCAGCGCGCCCAGGTACAACGGGCTGTCCAGGTGCTGGTGCACCGCCTCGCGGTCGAGCATCTGCACCTGCTCGCCCATGCCGCGCCGCTGGGCTTCGTCGGCGAAGGCCTGCAGTTCGGTCATGTGCGCAGGCTTCATGGCCGCGTGCAGGTGGCCGTGCTTGAGGTCGCAGTCGATGGCGTAGCGTTCGACCCGTTGCTGGATGATGTCGTGGCCGCGAAAGCGCAGTTGCCAGATGAAATCGTCCACGTCATCGCCCAGGCGCTTGCGCATCTGTTTGCGCATGGCCTCGTCACCCGACAGGCTGCCGGTGACCTGGCCGCCGTTGCGCCCGCTGGCGCCCCAGCCGATACGGTTGGTTTCGACGATGGCCACCTTCAGGCCGCGCTCGGCCAGTTCCACCGCGCTGGCCACGCCGGTGAAGCCGCCACCGATGATCACCACGTCGACCTCGACCGTGCCCTGCAGGGTCGGGTACTGGGTGGTGTCGTTCAGGCTGGCGGTGTAGTAGGAGGCGCTGCGCTGGGCGGTGCCGTGGTTGAGGGCTGCATTCATGGGTGTGTTCCTTGAAGAATAGGGGGCTCAGGCCTGGGTCAGGTACCAGCGCCAGTCCTGCTCGCCGACCTCGGCCATGAACTGGCGGTACTCGGCGCGCTTGACCGCCAGGTACACCCCGAGGAAGGCCTCGCCGAACGCTTCGCGCGCCCAGCTGGAGCGCTCCAGCGCGGTCAGCGAGGTCAGCCAGTCGGTGGGCAGCAGCGTCTTGGCCTGGGCGTAGCCGTTGCCCTGCACCGGGGCGCCGGGGTCCAGTTGCTGGCGGATGCCATGGTGGATGCTGGCCAGAATGGCTGCGGCTGCCAGGTACGGGTTGGCATCGGCGCCGCAGATGCGGTGTTCGATATGTCGGGTATTGGCCGGCCCGCCGGGCACGCGCAGGCTCACGGTACGGTTGTCCACACCCCAGGTCGGCGCCAGCGGTGCATAGCTGTTGGCCTGGAAGCGGCGATAGGAGTTGGCGTTGGGGCAGAACAGCAGCAGCGAGTCGAGCAGCATGGCCAGCATGCCGCCCACCGACTGGCGCAGCAGGGGCGTGCCGGCCTTGTCTTCGCTGGCGTACAGGTTGTGGCCGGCGGCGTCGGCCAGGCTCACGTGCATGTGCATGCCGGTGCCGGCCAGGTGCTCGAACGGCTTGGCCATGAAGCAGGCCTGCATGCCGTGCTTGTGTGCCACGCCCTTGACCAGGCGCTTGTAGCGCACCGCCTGGTCCATGGCCAGCAAGGCGTCGCCGTGCTCCAGGGTGATCTCCACCTGGCCGGGGGCGTATTCGGAAATCGCGGTACGCGCAGGGATGCCCTGGGCCTTGCAGGCGCTGTACAGGTCGGCCAGAAACGGTTCGATCTGCTCCAGCTCGCGCAGGCCGTATACCTGGGTGGCGCGGGGGCGACCGCCGTCGGTATCCAGTGCCGGTTGCGGGTGGCCCAGGTGATCGCGCTTCTGGTCGAGCAGGTAGAACTCCAGTTCGCAGGCCATTACCGGCTCATAGCCATCGGCCTTGAGCGCGTCGATCACCTTGGCCAGCAGTTGGCGTGGATCGGCGACGGTGGCCGGCAGGCCTTCGCTGGGGTGCATGCTCACCTGCACTGCCGCCGTGGGGATCTGCCGCCACGGCATGCGCACCAGGCTGCCGGCCAGCGGGTATGCGCGGCAGTCGATATCGCCCACGTCCCACACCAGCCCCGAGTTCTCCACATCGTCGCCATTGAGGGTCAGGCCGAGGATGGTGCTGGGTAGCGGCCGCCCGCTTTCATACACGGCCAGCAGTTCCTCGCGGTGCAGCAGCTTGCCGCGGGGCACGCCGTTGGCGTCGAGGATGAACAACTCGATCATCTCGATATCGGGGTTGGCGGCCAGGAAATCCTCGGCCTCGGAAACAGGGGCAAACTGCATGGTGCACTCGCTTACGCCGTGGCGGCGTACAGGATCGCGTGCCAGTGGGCACGTCGATCGGTCGACAGGGTGGCCGCAACCGGGCCAGCGGTATCAGTGGGGTGCGAGGGCGGTATCTGGTGGGCGGGCATGGCGGCAATGCCACAAGGCCCAGAACGCGAGGATGCTATTGAACAGCGGATTTTCACCGGGGCGCGCCCGCACCTTCGGGAACGAAGGGCGCATCAGGGGGCGGGGCGTACACGCTGGCAAAGTCATGCACGGATACTCCCACGCGTGGGAAGGTTCATTAAATCGGCCTTTGTATACCTTCAGTTAATCAATGGCTAAACAATGGCCCTGCATGGCGAACCGTGCCGTGGCAGGGCAAATCTGCGACAATCCCCGACCAAACTACGCCGATCATGTGAAAGCAGGCTCACCTGCATTATTAAAAAGACGTCATGACTGACCAGAACGCCGCCATCGAGCAACTGCTGAAAAACCTTGACCACGCCATGATCGCCGAGCGCCATCGCCTGCGTCGGCAACTGCATGACCTGCGCAAGCGCCCCGACGAGGCCAAGCTGGCCCAGTGGGCCGCCCGGGTACAGGCCTCCTGCGATCAGGTCGCCGCGCGCAAGGCCAGCGTGCCGCGCATCCGCTACGACGACAGCCTGCCGATCGCGGCCAAGCGTGACGAAATCAAGAAGGTGCTGGCCGCCCACCAGGTGCTGATCATCGCGGGCGAAACCGGCTCGGGCAAGACCACCCAGTTGCCCAAGATCTGCCTGGAACTGGGCCGCGGCCAGCATGGCCAGATCGCCCACACCCAGCCGCGCCGGATTGCCGCGCGCAGCGTGGCCACCCGCGTGGCCGAAGAGCTGGGTACGCCGCTGGGCGCTCTGGTCGGCTACCAGGTGCGCTTCGAAGACCAGAGCGATGCCAACACCCTGGTCAAGCTGATGACCGACGGCATCCTGCTGGCCGAAACCCAGCACGACCGCTTTCTGGAGCGCTACGACACGATCATCGTCGACGAAGCCCACGAACGCAGCCTGAACATCGACTTCCTGCTCGGCTACCTCAAGACCCTGCTGCCGCGGCGCCCCGACCTCAAGGTCATCATCACCTCCGCGACCATCGACCTGGAGCGCTTTTCCAGGCACTTCAACGATGCGCCGATCATCGAGGTGTCCGGGCGTACCTACCCGGTCGAGACCTGGTACCGGCCGCTGACCAGCGAGCAGGACGAGGAGGGCAACCGCGTCGAGGACGATCTGACCGTCGACCAGGCGATCCTGGCCACCCTCGACGAGATTGCCGCCCATGAGCGCAGCATCGGCAAGGGCCCGGGCGACGTGCTGGTGTTCCTGCCCGGCGAGCGCGAAATTCGCGATGCCGCCGAGATGCTGCGCAAGGCACAGCTACGCCACACCGAAATCCTGCCGCTGTATGCACGGCTGTCGCCGGCCGAGCAGCAGAAGATCTTCCAGTCCCATCCGGGGCGGCGCGTGGTGCTGGCCACCAACGTTGCGGAAACCTCGCTGACCGTACCGGGCATTCGCTACGTGATCGACAGCGGCACGGCGCGCATCAGCCGCTACAGCTACCGTGCCAAGGTGCAGCGCCTGCCCATCGAGGCGGTGTCCCAGGCCAGTGCCAACCAGCGCAAGGGCCGTTGCGGGCGGGTCGAACCGGGCATCTGCGTGCGCCTGTACAGCGAGGACGACTTCAATGGTCGGCCCGCCTTTACCGACCCCGAGATCCTGCGCACCAACCTGGCTGCGGTGATCCTGCAGATGCTGCACCTGCGCCTGGGCGAGATCGACGCCTTCCCGTTCATCGAGCCGCCGGATGGCAAGGCCATCAGCGACGGCTTCAACCTGCTGCAGGAACTCTCGGCAGTCAATCGCGAGAACCAGCTGACCCCGCTGGGCCGCCAGCTGGCGCGCCTGCCGGTGGACCCGCGTCTGGGCCGCATGCTGCTCGAAGGCGCCAAGCAGGGCAGCCTGCAGGAGCTGCTGATCGTGGCAAGTGCACTGTCGGTGCAGGACCCCCGCGAGCGTCCGCCCGAGCGCCAGCAGGCTGCCGACCAGGCCCATGCGCAGTGGAAGGACAGCGACTCGGATTTCGCCGCGCTGGTCAACCTGTGGCGCGGCTTCGAAGAACAGCGCCAGGCCCTGACGGCCAGCCCGCTGCGCAACTGGTGCCGCAAGAATTTCCTGAATTACCTGCGTCTGCGCGAATGGCGCGATGCACACCGGCAACTGAGCCTGATCTGCCGCGACCTGCAGTTGAGCATCAACAAGGAGCCGGCCGACTACCCGCGCCTGCACAAGGCGATTCTGTCCGGGCTGCTCAGCCAGATCGGCCAGAAGACCGAGGACGGCGACTACCTGGGCGCGCGCCAGCGGCGCTTCTGGGTACACCCGTCCTCGGGCCTGGGCAAGAAACGCCCGCAATGGCTGATGACCGCCGAACTGGTCGAGACCACCAAGCTGTATGCGCGCATGGTGGCCAAGATCGAGCCGGACTGGATCGAGCCGCTGGCCGGGCACCTGATCAAGAAGAACCACTTCGAACCGCACTGGGAGAAGAAGCGCGGCCAGGTGGTGGCCTTCGAGCAGGTCACGCTGTACGGCATGATCGTGGTCGGCCGGCGCCCGGTGCACTACGGGCCGATCGACCCGCAGGCCTCGCGCGAGCTGTTTATCCGTCAGGCCCTGGTGGGCGGTGAGATCCAGTCGCGGGCCAAGTGCCTGGCGGCCAACACGCGCCTGCTCGAGCAGCTCGACGAGCTGGAGGCCAAGGCCCGCCGGCGCGACATCCTGGCTGATGAAGAGACCCTGTACGCCTACTACGAGGCGCGCCTGCCGGCCGAGATCCACCAGACCGCGACCTTCGACAGCTGGTACCGCGTCACCAGCCAGAAAGACCCGCAGTTGCTGATCATGCGCGAAGAGGACGTGCTGGCCCGCGAGGCCAGTGAAGTCACCGCCACGCAGTACCCCGATACCCTGCGCATCGGCGACCTGAGCCTGGCGCTGAGCTATCACTTCGAACCCAACCACCCCCGCGACGGCGTTACCGTGCGGGTGCCGGCGCCGCTGCTGCCCAGCCTGCCGGGCGAGCGCCTGGAATGGCTGGTGCCGGGGTTGCTGGAAGCCAAGTGCATTGCGTTGGTACGCAACCTGCCCAAGGCCTTGCGCAAGAACTTCGTGCCGGTGCCCGACTTCGTCAAGGCCGCCTTGCAGCGCATGACCTTCGCCGACGGCTCGCTGCCCCAGGCGCTGGGCCGCGAACTGCTGCGCATGACCGGTGCGCGGGTCAGCGACGAGGCCTGGGCCGAGGCGGCTGCGCAGGTGGAAGGCCACTTGCGCATGAACATCGAAGTGGTCGATGCCCAGGGCAAGTTCCTGGGTGAAGGCCGCGACCTGACCGAGCTGACGGCGCGCTTCGTTGCTGCCAGCCAGGCCGCGCTGGCCGTGCCGCAATCGGCCAAGGCCCAGCAGCCGGTGCAAGCCAAGGTGTTTGCCGAGGTGGCCCAGACCGCCCAGCAGAAGATCGCCGGGCTGTCGATGACGGTGTACCCGGCGCTGGTGGAAGAGGGCGGTACGGTCAAGGAAGGGCGCTTCTCGACCCAGGCCGAAGCCGAGTTCCAGCACCGCCGAGCCTTGCAGCGGCTGCTGCTGCAGCAACTGGCCGAGCCGGCGAAGTTCCTGCGCGGCAAGCTGCCGGGGCTGACCGAACTGGGCCTGCTGTACCGCGAGCTGGGGCGTGTCGATGCGCTGGTCGAGGACATCCTGCTGGCCAGCCTGGACACCTGCATCCTCGACGGCGAGAGCAGCCTGCCGCGCGACGGTGCCGGGCTTGCTTCGCTGGCCGAACGCAAGCGCGGCCACTGGGCCGATCACGCCGAGCGCCTGGCCCGCCTGACCCTCGAGATACTCAAGCTCTGGCACGGTCTGCAGAAGCGCTTCAAGGGCAAGATCGACCTGGCCCAGGCCGTGGCGCTCAACGACATCAAGCAGCAACTGGCCAACCTGGTGTACCCGGGTTTTGTGCGGGAAACCCCGGGCATCTGGCTCAAGGAACTGCCGCGCTACCTCAAGGCAGTGGAGCTGCGTCTGGAAAAACTCGGTTCGCAGGTGCAGAAGGACCGCGTGTGGAGCGGCGAGCTGAGCGGTCTGTGGGCACAGTACAAGGCGCGTGCCGACAAGCATGCCCAGGAGGGCAAGCGCGACGAGCAACTGGTGCTGTACCGCTGGTGGATCGAGGAATACCGCGTGTCGCTGTTTGCCCAGCAGTTGGGTACCAAGGTACCGATTTCCGACAAGCGCCTGGCCAAGCAATGGAGTCTGGTGGAAGCCTAATCCCCGGAACTTGTGGCACACTTGGCGAACTTCGCTACCGTGTCAGGTACCTGCCACGGTAGCTACAGAATGCAGCACAGCGTACTGCCCCGCTTGCCGGGTGCATTGCCTGTATTAATTGGTACTTTCGTGCCATTTGACCGACAGAACAGGCCGTTGCCCGGCAGGCAGCGGCCCCGAACAGAGGAACGACCGTGCATAACGTCGTCATCAGCGGCACCGGCCTGTACACCCCGGCCAACAGCATTTCCAACGAAGAGCTGGTCGAGTCTTTCAACACCTATGTGCAGCAGTTCAACGCCGACAACGCCGCTGCCATCGAACGGGGCGAAGTGCAGGCACTGGCCGAGTCGAGCGCTGCGTTCATCGAGAAGGCCTCGGGCATCAAGAGCCGCTTCGTGATGGACAAGGCCGGCATCCTCGATCCGCAGCGCATGAAGCCGCGCCTGCCGGAGCGCAGCAACGACGAGCCGTCGATCCTCTGCCAGATGGGCGTGGCAGCCGCCGAACAGGCCCTGGCGCGTGCCGGGCGCACCGCAGCCGATGTCGACGCGGTCATCGTCGCCTGCTCCAACCTGCAGCGCCCTTACCCGGCCATCGCCATCGAAGTGCAGCAGGCTTTGGGCATCGCCGGTTTCGGTTTCGACATGAACGTGGCGTGTTCGTCGGCGACCTTCGGCATTCAGGTCGCCTGCAACAGCGTGCAACTGGGTCAGGCCCGTTCGGTGCTGGTGATCAGCCCCGAGATCTGCACCGGCCACCTGAACTTCCGTGACCGTGACAGCCACTTCATCTTCGGCGACGCCGCCACGGCGGTGCTGGTCGAACGTGCCGACCTCGCTACCTCGGCGCACCAGTTCGATATCGTCAGCACCAAGCTGCTGACCCAGTTCTCCAACAACATCCGCAACAACTTCGGCTTCCTCAACCGCGCGGCGGAAGAGGGTATCGGTGCGCCGGACAAGCTGTTCGTGCAGGAAGGCCGCAAGGTGTTCCGCGAGGTGTGCCCGATGGTGGCCGAGCTGATCGGCCAGCACCTGAGCGAAAACAACCTCAACGTCAGTGACGTCAAGCGCTTCTGGCTGCACCAGGCCAACCTGAGCATGAACCACCTGATCGTCAAGAAGCTGCTGGGCCGCGACGCGCTGGTCGAGGAGGCCCCGGTGATTCTCGATACCTACGCCAACACCAGTTCGGCCGGCTCGGTGATCGCGCTGCACAAGCACCAGGACGACCTGCCCAAGGGTGCCCTCGGGGTGCTCAGTTCGTTCGGTGCCGGCTACTCGATCGGCAGTGTGATCCTGCGCAAACGTTGATCGCCCACGCCAGTGACGGATGACGAACAGCGCTTGCTCGACCGCCTGCTGGCGGGAGAGCAGCGCGCGTTCGCCGAACTGGTTCAGACCTGCCAGGGCGCGATGCGCGCGGTGGCCTATGCCATCGTCGGCGAACGTGGTGCCGACGAGGTGGTGCAGGATGCCTGGCTGGCGGCGGTACGCGGTCTGGCGGGCTTCCAGCGCCGCTCCAGCCTCAAGACCTGGCTGCTGACCATCACCGCCAATACGGCCAAGACCCGTTACCGGCAAAACCGCCGCGAGGTGCTGCTCGACGACCTGCCGGCCCCCCATGGCAGCATCGACGACGCGCGTTTCGCCAGCGACGGTCACTGGCTGCTGGCGCCTTCGGCTTGGCACGAAGACAGCCCCGAGGCCCTGCTCAGCCAGGAGCAGTTGCGCGAATGCCTGGAGCACACCCTGCTCAGCCTGTCGCAGCTGCAGAGCAGTGTGCTGCTGTTGCGTGAGCGCCAGGGCCTCGAACTGGTGGAGATCTGTAATCTGCTCGACCTGTCGCTCTCCAATGTGCGTGTGCTGCTGCACCGTGCACGCCTCAAGGTCTTCGCGACCCTGGAACATTTCGAGGACACCGGCCAATGCTGACCTGCAAGCAACTGGTCGCCTGCTCCAGTGATTACCTGGACGGGCAACTGACCCTGGGCGAGCGCCTGATGACGCGCCAGCACCTGCTGTTCTGTCGCAATTGTCGTCGCTTCATCAAGCAGTTGCGCCTGGCCCAGGCAACCCTCAAGGCGCTGCAGCCGGCGCCTGTTGAGGGGGCCGATGCCCTTGCGGCGCGGCTGGCCGCCGAGCGCCGGGCAACGCGCTGAAACCCCGCAACCAGCCCTGCAACGGGGCTGATTGTCTTATTCACATTCGAAGTAAAAAGTTCCCCTGTCACTAAATATTTATCTAACAGCCACTGATCTGAAATAACCCCCCGCCAAGATTCGTCCCCAGCACAAGTGGCCTGAGCCGCGTGTTTTTTCAACGTAATCAAGACCATAAACGTTATGAACGTAGGGGAGTTCCTTCGATGATCCGTAAGCACTTCGCAGGTTTCGCAGCCAGCGCCTTGGCAATGGCCGTTACCGCCCAGGCTTTCGCGGGCACCGTGACTACTGACGGCGCCGATATCGTAGTCAAGACCAAGGGTGGCCTGGAGGTCGCTACCGCTGACAAGGAATTCAGCTTCAAGCTGGGTGGCCGGGTCCAGGCCGACTACAGCCGCTTCGACGGTTTCTACACCAAGAACGGCGATACCGCCGATGCGGGCTACTTCCGCCGTGCCTACCTGGAACTGGGCGGTGTGATGTACACCGACTGGGCCTACCAGATCGCCTACGACTTCTCGCATAACTCCGGTGGCGACAACCGTTCCGAAGACGGTTACTTCGACGAAGCGTCGCTGGCCTACAACGGCTTCAAGCCGGTATCGATCAAGGTCGGTCGCTTCGACCCCGAGTTCGGCCTGGAAAAAGCCACCAGCTCCAAGTGGGTGACTGCCCAGGAGCGAACCGCTGCCTACGATCTGGTGGACTGGACCAACTCGCACAACGGCGGCTTCGGTATCCAGGCATCGGGTAACGCCGGTGACTCGCTGTACGGTTCGGCCGGCCTGTTCGCCAAGGACGCCACCAACCAGGACAAGGACGGCGACAGCTCCAAGCAGTTCAACCTGCGCGGTGTGTTCGCACCGATGCACGAGGCCGGCAACGTACTGCACGTTGGCCTGAACTACGCCCAGCGCGACCTTTCCGACACCGCGTTCGACGGCCGTATCCGCAGCCGCCTGGGCATGCGTGGGGTGAGCACCGACGGTGGCCAGGACGCCGGCAACAACGGCAACCGCCTGGTGCTGGGCGGCAACGCCACCACCCCGGCCGGTGCCTACGACACCGACAAGGCCTGGGGCCTGGAAGCCGCCTACGCTCTGGGCCCGTTCTCGGTGCAGGGCGAGTACATCAAGCGTGATGTTCAGGCAGACGACTCGGCCTTCTCCGACATCAAGGCCAAGGGTTACTACGGCCAGGTGGCCTACACCATCACCGGTGAAGCGCGTGGCTACAAACTCGGCAAGTTCGACAGCATCAAGCCTTCCAACAAGCAGATTGGTGCGTGGGAAGTGTTCTACCGCTACGACCACCTGAGCGTCGACGACAACAACGGCGCATTTGCCGACATCGGTGACGTGGAAGCCAAAGTGCACAACCTGGGTGTGAACTGGTACGCCAACGAGTCGATCAAGCTCAGCGGCGTGTACGTCAAGGCCAAGACCGACAACGCGCAGAACGCTGCCGGCGACGACAGCGGCGACGGTTTCGTGATGCGCGCGCAGTACGTGTTCTAAGCGTTACCCCTGCAACACACTCCTTCATCCGTTAGATCTTCGCCCCGCACCTGCGGGGCTTTTTTTTGCTCGCACGAGGGGGCAGACTGCGCGCATGCCCATCTCAATTCTGCCGCACCTTGCCGATATCGACGCCGCCACCTGGGATGCCCTGGTGCCGGATGCCCAGCCGTTCCTGCGCCATGCCTTCCTGCGCAGCCTGGAAGACAGCGCCAGCGTCACCCCGCGCACCGGCTGGGCACCGGCCCACCAGGTCCTGACGGACACTCAGGGCCAGGTGCGGGCGGCCATGCCGGCCTACGTGAAGACCCATTCGTTCGGCGAGTACGTGTTCGATCACGGCTGGGCCGACGCCTGCGACCGCGCCGGTATCGACTATTACCCCAAGCTGCTGTGCGCGGTGCCGTTTTCACCGGTCAGCGGCGCGCGCCTGCTGGGTGACGCGCAGGCGGCGGGTGAGCTGATCGACGGCGTCAGCGATGCTTTGCTCGAACAGGGGCTGTCGGGCCTGCACGTGAACTTCACCGACCCGGCCAGCGACGAAGTATTGCGTGGGCGTGCGGGCTGGATGGAGCGCCTGGGGTGTCAGTTTCACTGGCGCAACCAGGGTTATCGGGACTTCCAGGATTTTCTCGACAGCCTCAGTTCGCGCAAGCGCAAGCAGATGCGCAAGGAACGCGAGCAGGTGGCGGGGCAGGGTATCGAGTTTCAGTGGTACCACGGCCATGAGCTGAGTGAGGCGCAGTGGGATTTCGTGTACGCATGCTATGCCAACACCTACGCCGTGCGCCGCCGTGCCCCGTACCTTACCCGGGCGTTTTTCAGCCTGCTGGCCGAACGCATGCCCGCGTCGATCCGCGTGGTGATGGCGCATCAGGGCGGGCGGGCGGTGGCGATGGCGTTCAGCCTGGTGGGCGGTGACAGCCTGTATGGGCGCTACTGGGGCTGCCTGGCGGAGTTCGATCGGTTGCATTTCGAGACGTGCTTCTATCAGGGCATGGACGTTGCCATTGCCGAAGGGTTGCAGCGTTTTGATGCCGGGGCGCAGGGCGAGCACAAGCTGATTCGCGGGTTCGAACCGGTGATCACGCGGTCCTGGCATTACCTGCTGCATCCGGGGTTGAAGGCGGCCGTGCAGGACTTTCTGGCGCAGGAGCGGGTGGGGGTGCTGGGGTATGCCGAGGAGGCGCGTACGGCGCTGCCCTTCAGGCAAGTCTGAACGCCAAGCCCGCTCCCGCAGGCGCAGTGAAATCCCTGTGGGAGCGGGCTTGACCCGCGATACCGTCGCCGCGGTGTTCAATCGACCCCGACAAACCCACCCGTCTGGTGATGCCACAACCGTGCGTACAGCCCCTGGTGCGCCAGCAGTTCGGCATGGGTGCCCATCTCGGCAATCCGCCCCTGCTCCAGCACCACCAGCCGGTCCATCCGCGCGATGGTCGACAGGCGGTGCGCAATGGCGATCACCGTCTTGCCCTGCATCAGGGTCTCCAGGCTCTCCTGGATGGCTGCCTCCACTTCCGAATCCAGCGCCGAAGTGGCTTCGTCCATGATCAGGATCGGCGCATTCTTGAGCAGCACCCGCGCAATCGCGATGCGCTGGCGCTGGCCGCCGGACAGTTTCACGCCACGCTCGCCCACATGCGCATCGAAACCGGTGCGCCCCTGGGCATCGGACAGCTGAGGGATGAACTCATCGGCCCGCGCCCGGCGCACCGCCTCCCACAACTCCTCTTCTGTCGCATCCGGCCGGCCATACAGCAGGTTGTCGCGAATCGAGCGGTGCAGCAGCGAGGTGTCCTGGGTGATCATGCCGATCTGTGCGCGCAGGCTGGCCTGGCTCACCTGGGCAATGTCCTGGCCGTCGATCAGGATACGGCCACTTTCCAGGTCGTACAGGCGCAGCAGCAGGTTGACCAGGGTGGACTTGCCGGCGCCCGAGGGGCCGATCAGGCCGATCTTCTCGCCGGGGCGAATGTCCAGGGTCAGGTTGCTGATGATCCGGCTGCCCTGACCGTAATGAAAGTCGACGTTGTCGAAGCGCACCGCGCCGCGATCGACCTTGAGCGCCGGAGCATCTGGCGGATCGGTGACGGTGACCGGCTGGGCGATGGTCTTGAGGCCATCCTGCACCATGCCGATGTTCTCGAAGATGCCGTTGACCACCCACATGATCCAGCCCGACATGTTGACGATGCGGATCACCAGGCCGGTGGCCAGGGCGATGGCGCCCACGGTGATCAGCGACTGGCTCCACAGCCACAGCGCCAGGCCGGTGGTGGTGACGATCAGCAGCCCGTTGAGGCTGGTGATGACCACATCCATGCTGGTGATCACCCGCGAGGCCAGCTGGGTCTTTTCGGTCTGCTCGCGAATCGCTTCGCGGGCGTACTGGCGCTCGAAGTCGGTGTGGGCGAACAGCTTGAGGGTGGCGATGTTGGTGTAGCCATCGACAATGCGGCCCATCAGCTTGGAGCGCGCATCCGATGACACCACCGAGCGTTCCTTGACCCTGGGCACGAAATAGCACAGTGCGCCGATGTAGGCGAAGATCCATACGGTCAGGGGCAGCACCAGGCGCCAGTCGGCCTCGGCGAACAGCACCAGCGAGCTGATCGCGTAGATCAGCACGTGCCACAGGGCGTCCACCGCCTGCACGGCCGAATCGCGCAGCGAGTTGCCGGTCTGCATGATGCGCTGGGCGATGCGCCCGGCAAAATCGCTCTGGAAGAAATTGAGGCTCTGCTTGAGCACATGGGTGTGGTTCTGCCAGCGGATCATGCTGGTCATGCCCGGGCTGATGGTCTGGTGCACCAGCAGGTCGTGCAGGCCGAAGAACAGCGGGCGCAGCAGCAGCGTGACCACCACCATCCAGATCAGCTCGCTGGCGTGATCGCTGAAGAAATCGGGGTTTGGCGCGCCCTGGGCCAGGTCGATGATGCGGCTCAGGTAACTGAACAGCGCCACTTCGATGAGCGAAGCCACCAGCCCCACCACCAGCAGTGCGGCAAAGCTGGGCCACACCTGGCGCAGGTAGTAGAAATAGAACGGCAGGACCTTGCCCGGCGGCGATGCGGTCGGTGCTTCGCGAAAGATGTCGATCAGCTTTTCGAAATAGCGATACAACCTCAAAACTCTAACTCCTGTCTGACTCGACCGGGCCGGTCGTGGTTCACGTCCCTGTGAACACGGGCTCAGTCAATGCGTTTGGCGGACTTGATCAGCACGGGATCGACCGGTACATCGGCCATGCCGTTCTTGCGCGTGGTAGGCGAGTTGACGATCTGGTCGACCACGTCCATACCTTTGACCACCTTGGCGAACACGGCGTAGCCGGCATCGCGGCCCGGATCGAGGAAGGCGTTGTCGGCCACGTTGATGAAGAACTGGCTGGTGGCCGAGTTCGGGTTGGATGTGCGGGCCATCGACAGGGTGCCGCGGGTGTTGTGCAGGCCGTTGCTGGCCTCGTTGCGGATCGGATCCTTGGTCGACTTCTGTTGCATCTGCGCGGTGAAGCCGCCGCCCTGGACCATGAAGCCCGGGATCACGCGGTGGAAGATGGTGTTGGTGTAGAAGCCGCTGTCGACATACTCGAGGAAGTTCTTGGTCGAGATGGGCGCCTTGACCGGGTCCAGTTCCACTTCGATCTGGCCGAAGCTGGTGTCGAGCAGTACGTGCGGGGCTTTTTCGGCAGCCATCAGGCTGGTGGCGAAGACGACCGAGCAGGCGCCAAGCAGAAGTTTTTTCAGCATGAACTCAATGATCCTTGAGAAGTGGTTGAAGCCGTTGCCAGAAACTGCAGCAGGGTCTGGTTGAACAGCCGGGGTTGATCCAGCGGTGTAGCGTGCCGTGAATCTTCGATGACCGCCAGTCGTGCTTGAGGAATAAGCGCGACGTAGCGCTGCTTGAGCTGTATCGGGGTGTAATCGTGGTCGGCGCTGATGACCAGCGTAGGACAGCGGATCTGGCCCAGGCGTTCCTGTACCCCCCAGCCGACGATGGCATCGAAGCTGGCCAGGTACGCACGCTTGTCGTTGCGCGCCCAGCGCTCGGCCATCTTGCGTCGCAACTCGGCCTGCTCCGGCTTGGGAAACAGGCGTGCGGCCAGGCCTTTGCCGATGGTCTCCAGGCTCAGCAGGCGGGCCAGGCTCCAGCGCTTGAACCATTGCCAGTAATCGTCGCGGCTGCGTAGCTTGACCTCGGGTGCGCTGTTGACGATGCACAGGCTGCGCAACCGGTGGGGATGGTCGACGGCAAACTGGAAGCCGATCATGCCGCCCATCGACAGGCCAGCCAGGTGCACCGGGCCGGTGTTCAGGTGCTCCAGCAGGGCCAGCAGGTCGGCGCTGAAGCCGGCGATGCTGTAGCGCTCGCGAGGCTTGTCGGAGCGCCCGTGGCCGCGCACATCGAGCAGGATCACGCGGTAATGACGGGCCAGCTCCGGTACCTGGTATTCCCAGTCCTGGCAGCTCGAGCCCAGGCCGTGCAGCAGTACCAGGGGCTCGCCCTGGCCATATTCCTCGTAATGCAGGGTGCAACCTTCATGTTCGAAATAGGCCATGGGCGTTACCTGTCAGGCTTGGGCGGGGGCGGCGAAGGGCACGTCCAGCGGCGCAGTGTCGAAGTTGCGCAGCAACTCGATGAGGATCTGCGTGGCCGGGCCCAGGGGTTTGTCCTTGTTCGAGTAAAGGTAGAACAGCGGGTGACGGCTGCCACCCTGGTCCAGCGGCAGTGGCTTGAGCACGCCTTCGCGCAGTTCGCGCTCGATCAGGTGGCGTGGCAGCCAGGCAAAGCCCAGGCCGCTGCTGACGAAGGTGGCGGCGGTGGCCAGGCTGCCGACCGTCCAGCGCTGTTCGGCGCCCAGCCAGCCCACATCCCGCGGTTGTGCCCGGCCAGAGTCGCGGATCACCACCTGCAACTGGCTCTCCAGGTCCTGGAAACTGAGCTCGCGGCCCAGGCGGTGCAGGCTGTGCTCGGGGTGTGCAACGGCCACGAACTCCACCGCGCTCAATTCGGTGCCCAGGTAGCCGGGGATGCTGAAGCCGCTGATGGCAAGGTCCGCCACCCCCTCGTGCAGCACTTCCTCGACCCCTGACAGCACCTCCTCGCGCAGCCGAACCCGGCAGCCGCGACTTTGCGGCATGAACGCACTCAGGGCACGTACCAGTCGGGCATTGGGGTAGGCGGCATCGACCACCAGGCGCACCTCGGCTTCCCAACCCTGCTCCATGTGATGGGCGAGGTCTTCGAGCTGGCTGGCCTGCTTGACCAGTTGGCGCGAGCGGCGCAGCAGCACGCTGCCGGCATCGGTGAGCACCGCCTTGCGCCCGTCGATGCGCAGCAACGGCACGCCGAGCTGGTCCTGCATGCGGGCCACGGTATAGCTCACCGACGATTGGGAGCGGTGCAGGGCTTCGGCGGCCTGGGCAAAGCCGCCGTGGTCGACCACCGCCTGCAGAGTCCGCCACTGATCCAGGGTAACGCGCGGCGCTTTCATCTTCGGCTCCTGTTGTCCTAAGCTGGCGCACTTTCATGGAGAGCGCCGTTATGAAGAAAATCTGTGTTGCACTGCTGGCCCTGCTGCCGCTGACGGCCCTGGCCTACCCCATCGACGTGACCAAGAACACCGATGGGGTGAAGCTTGACTACACCACCTACGACACCGACCGTGACATCGGCTCGATCAGCCTGAACAACTACGGCGATGTGGCAGCGACGTGCAAGGTCACCTTCCGCAACGGCCCGGAGGCCCCCAGGGTACGGCGCATACAGGTACCGGCGAAAAAGAGCGTCGACGTGACGGCCAAATTCAACCGCGAAATCCTCAAGCTGCGCATCGCGCTGGACTGCAAGCCGCAATAAAACAGGTTAACTGATAGATTTAACCCAGTTTTTACGCTTTTTTATCGATAGGTCAATCTCTAATCTTGCCTCCATCGACTTAGCGAACTTGCCGATGGAGGCAACCCATGTCCCGCGTACTGATCATCGAAAGCAGCGCCCGCCTGCAGGACTCCGTGTCTCGTCAGCTGACCCGTGATTTCATCAGCCAGTGGCAGGCGGCCAACCCGGCCGATCAGATCAGCGTGCGCGACCTGGCATTGAACCCGGTACCCCACCTGGACAGCCATCTGCTGGGTGGCTGGATGAAGCCCGAAGCCCAGCGCAGCGCCGAAGAAGTGCAGGCACTAACACGTTCCAACGAACTGACCGACGAAGTGCTGGCCGCCGATGTACTGGTGCTGGCGGCGCCGATGTACAACTTCACCATCCCCAGTACGCTGAAGGCCTGGCTCGACCATGTGCTGCGTGCCGGCGTCACCTTCAAATACACCCCGACCGGCCCGCAGGGCTTGCTGACCGGCAAGCGCGCCTATGTGCTGACGGCCCGCGGCGGTATCCACGCCGGGGCCGGTAGCGACCATCAGGAGCCCTACCTGCGCCAGGTGATGGCCTTCATCGGCATTCACGAGGTGACGTTCATTCACGCCGAGGGCCTGAACATGGGCGGCGACTTCCACGAAAAAGGCCTGAACCAGGCCAAGGCGCTGCTGGCTGCGGTAGCTTGAGCCGTACCGATTTTCCCCCCGCCTGACACCTTTGCTCCTTTGGGTGTACCTGCCCGGTCAGACACTGGTTTGACCGGGCTTTTTTGTGGGTGGTTATAAAACTTGTCATTGCCAGGTTGATTGTTTATAGAGAACTGACAGTTTTGTCAGGTGCGCGCTTGAATGCCTAGCTGTTTATATACAGGTGACGGACAGACTTTCCGCAGTGAAAGTTTGTAACTTGCCTCGCGGATATAAGGATGCGTACCTATGCCTGCTAAAATTGAGTCCAAGCTATATGCCTGGGATGCCCCGACGATCGACTGTTCGATTGAACATCCCGATTACCCCCAAGACCCGTCGAGAAGGTATTTCCTGATAAGGGGGATCTACAACTGCGGCAGCAATACGGATTTTTTGTCAGTCAGGACGCTCATATCAGCCGGCATGTACGCCGGTGACAGGGTCAGGGTAAGAATTGTCGAACCTTCCGGTATCATCTTCGATTTGCCCGTGCAAGTCATCAAAAACCCGCCGCAAGCGCTGTACTCTTCTTGTCCAAAAGCGCTGATGTACAGCAGTTCCGGTCAAACGGCACAGGTAAATTTCGCGCTGAGCAGGGATGGCGGACCCTGGGTGGTTTCGCAGAGTCGTTACTTTTCGGTGGAACGCCAAAGTTTAGATCCATTGACCCGGCCAAGACTTGATCGCGGTTCTCGCTGGGTCCAGATTACCTATCCCCAATGGCAACCTTCACACAAGGTTCGTCTAAGAGGTTTCACCATGACAGGGCATGAGGACCTGGGGTGGAAACCCATGACGGGTGGTACTGCCCAGTTTGAAATTCCACTGAGCTGGTTTCAGCAGAACAGAGGCAAACAAGTGTGGCTCAATTATGCGCTTGAAGCGGTTACGGGCTCGGACTACCAATTTTCCAGGCTGCTTTATATCCCGAGCCTGGAGGTGCCCCCGGCATCTGCGAAGGCGCCTGAGGGCCCTGCGAAAGTGCCGGTGAAAAAACCTGCGAAGGCGTCAGAGGCACCTGCGAAAGTGCCTGGCAAACCTGCGAAACGCCCGCCAAGCAAGGCGTGACCCGCAAGCAAGGGTTCAAAGCCGGCGCGAGCGCAGGGAGGCACCATGTTGAACACGTTCACACTGTTGCTGTTGATCAGCCTGATGACAGCCTGCGCCAACCGGGCGCCGGTGCAGCCTGCCAATGACGAGGTTGCGCAGGCAAGCTCGGTGCCGCCAACGGTCCAGGCCGCTGCGTTGCAGTCCCGTGCAGGTACGGCGGCTGTTTCCGGAGCCACGGTTGCACGCCACCTGCAGGAACGTTACCGCGACACCCGGCAGAACTGTAACGCCTCCAGCGCGCCGGCCTTTCTGTGCAGCGGCATCCTCATGCGCGCTACGCAGAACAGCCCGGCGTTTCATTCGTGGAACCCGAACCCTACCGCCTCGGGCGTGTCGTTCTCCTACCTGCGCGCCGACTCTGCGTTCAGTCGGTTGGCCTATGGGTACACTAACGGCTTCATCTTCGTGCCTATCTTGTACGCCAACAATCAATACAAGCCCCGTGTGTTGTGCTCGTTTCCTGTGGACGCCGATTCCAACAGGCGAGAATCGCAGGGGTGCGGGCAGAATGTCGGTTATCCCACGGTGAGTCGCGAGTGCAGGGCGCAGGGCATCGGTACAGCCGAACAATGGCTGGCGCATTACAACGCCAACCGGATCAATGCACGCCAGTGCGGCTTCAATGTTCGCGATGAACTCAACAAAGAAGGCGCCATCGCGTTCTATCAGAGCCTGCGTGCCAGAAACCTGCCCGGCGCCAACCTTGGCGGCATCCAGAACGAAGTGCGCATGGCCCTGTGGCCGCAGAACATCGGTCGGCAATTGCCGATGGAAGCCTTCTTCTATATTGGCGGGAGCGCGAGCGGAAGGGCGGGGGCGCAGGCGGATCAGCGGGACTTCTTCAGCCAGACGGGCATCCTGGTGCCGATCATCGCGGTGACCTTGCCCTCTGGCGCCACCCCCGCACGGTTCCAGTTCATCACGGCCGATCAGACCCGTTGAGCCTGCTGGCATCTTGAGTGCAGGCGTTTCAAAAGCGGTTGCCGGCCCGTTGGTCAACCGCTAAGGTCGCCGCCTGCATATCAGGGGGCATACATGGGGTACTTATTGATCGTCGCGCTGATCCAGGCGTTTTCCTTCAGCCTGATCGGCGAATACCTGGCCGGGCATGTCGACAGCTACTTCGCGGTGCTGGCGCGGGTACTGCTGGCCGGCCTGGTGTTTTTGCCGTTGACCCGCTGGCGCAAGGTCGAGCCGCGCTTCATGCGGGCCATGCTGCTGATCGGCGCGTTGCAGTTCGGCATCACCTATGTGTGCCTGTATTTGAGCTTTCGTGTGCTGAGCGTGCCCGAAGTGCTGCTGTTCACCATTCTTACACCCTTGCACGTGACCCTGATCGAGGATGCCCTGAACCGGCGCTTCAACCCGTGGGCACTGGTGGCCGCACTGGTGGCGGTGGGGGGCGCAGCGGTGATTCGCTTCGACCGCATCAGCCCGGACTTCTTCATGGGCTTTGTGCTGCTGCAACTGGCCAACTTCACCTATGCCGCCGGTCAGGTGCTGTACAAGCACCTGGTTGCCCGTTACCCCAGTGACCTGCCGCACTACCGACGCTTCGGCTACTTCTACCTGGGCGCCCTGCTGGTGGTGCTGCCGGCCTTCCTGCTGTTCGGCAACGCGCAGCATCTGCCCAGCACCGACGTGCAGTGGCTGGTGCTGCTGTTTCTGGGATTGTGCCCGACGGCGCTGGGGCTGTACTGGTGGAACAAGGGCGCCTGCCTGGTTTCAGGCGGCACCCTGGCGGTGGTGAACAACCTGCATGTGCCGGTCGGGCTGTTGCTCAACCTGCTGATCTGGAACCAGCACGAGCCTCTGGGCCGGCTGCTCATCGGTGGTGCGGTGATACTGGCCTCGCTATGGCTCAGCCGACTCGGTGCTCAACGCCCGTTGCTCGCGAACGGCACCGGCCGGTAGCAGCCCGGCGCGCAGGTCGCTGCCGCTGGGTTGCTGGTACAGGCCCAGACCGAACTCGGGCATCACGGCCAGCAGGTAGTCGAAGATATCGCCCTGGATACGTTCATAATCGGCCCAGGCGGTAGTGCGGGTGAAGCAGTAGATTTCCAGGGGCACGCCCTGGGCGGTGGTCTGCATCTGACGCACCATGCAGGTCATGTTCGGCTGGATGTCCGGGTGGCTTTTCAGGTACGCCAGGGCATAGGCGCGGAAGGTGCCGATGTTGGTCATGCGCCGGCGGTTGGCCGACAGTGCTGCCACAGGGCCCTGGGCTTCGTTCCAGGCCTGCAGTTCGCTGCGCTTGCGGGTCATGTAGTCGGTGAGCAGGCGCACCTTGCTCAGGCGTTGCTCTTCTTCATCGGTCAGAAAGCGCACGCCGCCAGCATCGATGAACAGGCTGCGCTTAATGCGCCGACCGCCGGCCTGCTGCATGCCACGCCAGTTCTTGAACGATTCGGACATCAAGCGCCAGGTGGGGATCGAGACAATGGTCTTGTCGAAGTTCTGCACCTTGACCGTGTGCAGGGTGATGTCCACCACGTCGCCGTCGGCGCCCACCTGGGGCATCTCGATCCAGTCGCCGACGCGCAGCATGTCGTTGCTGGTCAGTTGCACGCTGGCCACGAACGACAGCAGGGTGTCCTTGTACACCAGCAGGATCACCGCCGACATCGCACCCAGGCCCGACAGCAGCAACAACGGCGAGCGGTCGATCAGGGTGGCGACGATGATGATCGCGCCGAACACGAACAGCACCATCTTGGCCAGTTGCACATAGCCCTTGATCGAACGGGTACGCGCATGTTCGGTGCGGGCATAGATATCGAGCAGGGCATCGAGCAGTGCACTGATGGCCAGCACCAGGAACAGGATGGTGAACGCCAGCGCCACGTTGCCCAGAAAATGCTGGCTGGTGGCGCTGAGCTCCGGCACCAGCTTGAGGCCGAACTGCACCACCAGCGAGGGCACCATCTGCGCCAGGCGCTGGAACACCTTGTTGTGCAGAAGGTCGTTGAGCCAGTGCAGGGCCGGCTGGCGGCTCAGCAGCCGGACGGCGTGCAGGATCATGAAGCGTGCCACACGCCCCAGTACCAGGGCGGCCAGCAGCAGTACCGCCAGGCCCAGGCCGGCGTGCAGCAGCGGGTGCTGATCGAGGGTGCCCCACAGATCCAGGGCGTTTTGCCAGAACAATTGAATATCCATGCCTTAGTAAAGGTGTCCGCAAAAAGAGTGGAAGTGCAATTAGAACGCGGAAAGTCGTGACAATGCCAAAAGAAATTCGGCGTGAGCGCCGGAAAACGTTACCCTATATGGCTGAATTTCTGCACTTGCCCGAGGTACACCCGTGTTTTCCCAATTCGCCCTGCACGAACGCCTGCTCAAAGCCGTGGCCGCACTGAACTTTGTCGAGCCCACGCCTGTGCAGGCGGCGGCCATCCCCCTGGCGCTGCAAGGGCGTGACCTGCGGGTGACGGCGAAAACCGGTAGCGGCAAGACCGCCGCCTTCATGCTGCCCGTGCTCAACCGCCTGGTGGACCTGAAGCAGAGCCGTGTCGAGATCCGTGCCCTGGTGCTGCTGCCGACCCGCGAGCTGGCCCAGCAGACCCTCAAGGAAATCGAGCGTTTCGCCCAGTTCACCTACATCAAGGCCGGCATGATCACCGGTGGTGAAGACTTCAAGGAACAGGCCGCCATGCTGCGCAAGGTGCCGGACATCCTGGTCGGCACCCCGGGGCGCATGCTCGAACACCTCAATGCCGGCAACCTGCACCTTGAACATGTGCAGGCGGTGGTGCTTGACGAAGCCGACCGCATGCTCGACATGGGCTTTTCCGAAGACGTCGAGCGTCTGTGCAACGAGTGCGCGAACCGCGAGCAGACCCTGCTGTTCTCGGCTACCACTGGCGGTGCCGGCCTGCGCGACATGATCGGCAAGGTACTCAAAGACCCCGAGCACCTGATGCTCAACACCGTCAGCCAACTCAACGACGGCACCCGCCAGCAGATCATCACCGCCGACCACAACCAGCACAAAGAACAGATCGTGCAGTGGCTGCTGGCCAACGAGACCTACCAGAAGGCAATCATCTTCACCAATACCCGGGTGATGGCCGACCGTATCTACGGTCACCTGGTTGCCAAGGACATCAAGGCATTCGTGCTGCACGGCGACAAGGACCAGAAGGACCGCAAGCTGGCCATCGAGCGCCTCAAGCAGGGCGGCGCCAAGGTGCTGGTGGCGACCGACGTCGCGGCCCGTGGCCTGGACGTGGACGGCCTGGACCTGGTGATCAACTTCGACATGCCGCGCAGCGGCGACGAATATGTACACCGTATCGGTCGTACCGGGCGCGCCGGCAACGAAGGCCTGGCAGTGTCGCTGATCTGCCATGGTGACTGGAACCTGATGTCGAGCATCGAGCGCTACCTCAAGCAGAGCTTCGAGCGCCGCACCATCAAGGAAGTCAAAGGCACCTATACCGGGCCGAAGAAGGTCAAGGCGTCGGGCAAGGCCGCCGGGGTCAAGAAGAAAAAGACCGACAAGAAGACCGACAAGAAGGTGGTGGCCAAACGCAAGCCGACCGCCAAGCCCAAGCCCAATGCTCCCTCCCTGGTGAGCCAGGACGGCATGGCACCGCTGAAGAAGCGCAAGCCGGCACCGGCTGCCGAGTAAGGTTGCAGGGCCTATTCGCCGGCAAGGCCGGCTCCTACAGGAGCTGTCTTGCCAGCGAACGCGTCATCCTCGATTCAGACTTTCTTCTCTGCCGCCTTCAGTTCCTGCATGCGCTTGTCGATCAGCTGGCATTTGTCCGGCAGGTCCTTGCTCTCGGTTCCCAGCTTCATCCCCTGTAATTCTTCATTGATCTCCTTGGCCTTCTGCGGGTTCTGCTCCGTCAGTTTGCTGACCTCCTTGGCCAGCTCCTCGCGCTTCTGCGTGGCCTCTTCCAGCGTGCAGGCCCAGGTGGGCACGGCAAATAGAAGGGCAGCGGCAGCGGTGATGCTCATCAGCGTTTTCATGGTCGGACCTCGTGTTCCATTACGGGCGAAGGTGTTCGGTGGAGGGCTGTGCCGGCCGGAAAGTTCAGTCGAACCGCTGCCGCGCGCGCCTGTCACACCCTTACATCCCCTTGCTGGAGGTTGGACCGATGAGCACTACCTATGACTGGGACCTGATGGAGCGCCTGCTGCACGAAGTGCAGAACGGCGCCGGCCACAGCTTTACCCCGCGCCCGTATGCCGAGCAGCATGCTGCCGGCCTGGCTGCCAAAGGCGATGCAGTGCCGGAGCTTGATCATCTGAAGACCAAGGCCTGCGAATACGAGAAGCTGTTGTTCGAGCGCGGCTTTATCGAGACGCGCCCTGAAGAGGAAGGGGGCAATGGCGAGAACTTCGTCCTTACCCAACGAGGCTCGCGCCTGCTCAGCCTTATCGACAGCGCAATCCCGGGCAATGATCATCCGCGCCAGGTGTTGAACGAGCAGGCTGATGCACTGGATGAGGCGACCTTCGACGAAGTGGCGTCAAAGGCACAAATCGCCTGATCGGGCTGGTAATCGCTGGCAGCAGGCCCTGATAATCGGCGCTGGATCCACTATTGCCGAGAGCCTGCCATGCCGTGCCGCGATAATGGGGGTCGCCCTTGAGCGCCCTTCGTAAGAATACCGACACCTTCGCTCTGCAGGTCATGCTGGGCCTGTGCCTGATCTGGGGCATCCAGCAGGTCATGATCAAGTGGGCCGCGCCGGACATTGCACCGGTGATGCAGGCCGCCGCGCGCTCGGGCATCTCGGCACTGATGGTCGCGTTGCTGATGTGCTGGCGGGGTGGCTGGGAACAGCTGGGCACCACCTGGAAGGGCGGTCTGCTGGCCGGTTCGCTGTTCGGCCTGGAGTTTCTGCTGATAGCCGAAGGGCTGCAACTGACGTCCGCGGCGCACATGTCGGTGTTCCTCTACACCGCGCCGGTGTTTACTGCGCTGGGGCTGCACTTCATGCTGCCCAGCGAGCGCCTGCGCCCGCTGCAGTGGCTCGGCATCCTGCTGGCGTTCGCCGGTATTGCCGTGGCTTTTGCCGGCGGACTATCGCTGGACAACCTCGATGGGCGCATGCTGCTGGGCGATGCGATGGGCGTGATGGCCGGCATGGCCTGGGGCGCGACCACCGTCGTGGTGCGGGCTTCGCGCCTGTCGGAGGCGCCGGCTACCCTGACCCTGTTCTACCAGCTGATGGTCGGCTTCGTCGGCCTGCTGCTGATCGCGGTGCTGACCGGGCAGGTCGGCCATGTGACGCTGACCGCCACATCGATCAGCAGCGTGCTGTTCCAGGCGGTGGTGGTGTCGTTCTTCAGCTACCTGACCTGGTTCTGGCTGCTGCGTCGCTACCTGGCGTCCAACCTGGCGGTGTTCTCGTTCATCACCCCGTTGTTCGGGGTGACGTTCGGCGTGTTGCTGCTGGGCGAGCCGTTGAGCCTGAACTTCATCCTGGGCGCCGTCTGCGTGTTGCTGGGCATTACCCTGGTCAGTGCCGAGCAGTGGGTACGCAGGCGTCTGCGGCGCCTGCTCGGCCAGTAGCCGGGCGCAACAGCAGGGCCCCGGCGATGATCAGGCCGCTGGCGGCCACTACCAGCGCCGGTTGCAGGCTGGCGCTGAACTGATTGCTCAACGCCGCCAGCAGCGGGCCGCTGAGCTGGCCGAGGGCGAAGCAGGTGGTCAGCAGGCCGGCATTGCGGTGGGTGGCGTGGGGGGCCAGTTCGCGCGAGCGCTGCATCACCAACTGCATGCAGGCCAGAAACGGCGTGCCGCACAGCAGTACACCCAGCGCCAGGCCGGCGCCGCTGCCCAGCAGGCAGGCCAGTACCCCGGCGGCCTGCAGCCACAACGTTGCCATCAGCCAGCGCGCCGTGCTGCCGTGGTGCGGGCGGCGCAGGCTGACCAGCACCACACCCATGGCGGCAGCCAGGCCGAAGGCCGGCCAGAACAGGTCGGCCAGCCACTGGCCGTGAAAACGTGCGCTGGCCATCTGTGACATGAAAGTGGCCGGAATGATGTATCCCACCCCGTACAGTGCATAGATCAGCCCCAGCCGCCCGATGCCGGGTGTCGCACCCTGCGCGGTGGCCTTGTGCGCGGGCACTGGTTGCGGGTGTGGCAGCGCGGGCTGGATCACCAGCAGCATCAGCAGCGCCACGGCGGCGTAGATCAGCCACAGCGGTGCCGAACCCAGGCCCTGCAGATTGGCGCCCAGTGCCAGCATCCCCGTGAGCAGGATACCCATGCCAGGGCCGGCGAACACCAGTGCGCCAAGGCGCGGTTGCCGGCTTTGAGCGGCCAGGTGTTGAGTCATGCCGGTGAGCGTCACCACCACCCACGCACTGGCGATGCCGGTGCCCAGGCGCAGCGCGATATGCGGCCAGAACCCGTGGGCCCAGAACGAGGCCAGGGTCAGCAGCACACACAGCCACAACCCGGCCAGCAGGCGTTTGCGCACCTGGGCGGGGCGGTGCGCGAACATCGCGTCGAGGGCGCCGAGCAGGTAGCCCAGGTAATTGGCGGCAGCTACCAGCCCGGCGGCGGTCAGGCTGATCTGGCCTTCGCTGATCAGGTGCGGCAGTTGCGGGGTGAGGGCGAATCGGCCGATGCCCATGGCCATCATCAGGGCAACGAAGCTGGCCAGCAGGCGCATTGTCGAGGACATGGTGGGGTTCCTGTGCGATGAGCGTTGACCGTCAGGCTACTGCGGGTTGACTTTCATAAAAATTGAATAATGATGAGGAACTTGTTCTGCTTTGGAGAATTACCGTGGAGCTGAGTCAACTGCGCATCTTTCAGGCGGTCGCCGAAGAGGGGTCGATCACCCGCGCGGCCGAGCGCCTGCACCGCGTGCCCTCCAACCTGTCCACGCGCCTGCGACAGCTGGAAGAGCAACTGGGTGTGGAGCTGTTTCGACGAGAGCGCCAGCGCCTGCAGCTGTCGCCGGCTGGCAAGGTGCTGCTGGACTACAGCGCACGCATGCTGGCGTTGCATGACGAAGCCTTTGCGGCGGTTCAGGGGGGCGAGCCGGCGGGGAATTTCGTGCTGGGCAGCATGTACAGTTCAGCGGCCATTCATCTGCCTGAGCTGCTGGCGCGCTATCACCGAGCTTACCCGGCGGTGAACCTGCAGGTGCAGACCGCCCCCAGCGGCGAATTGCTCGAAGGCCTGCTCAGCGGGCGTCTCGACGCGGCGCTGGTGGATGGACCGCTGGCCCTGGCCGGGCTCGACGGGGTGCCCTTGTGCGAGGAGACCCTGGTGCTGCTCACCGAGGCCGACCACCCGCCGGTGCACAGTGCCCGGGATGTGGCTGGGCGTGCGGTGTTCACGTTTCGCCAGGGATGCTCGTACCGCATGCGGCTGGAGGCCTGGTACGCCCATGATCGTGCGGCGATGGGGCGGGTGATGGAAATCGAATCGTATCCCAGCATGCTGGCCTGTGTGATCGCCGGGGCGGGTGTGGCGTTGATGGCGACCTCGATGCTTGAAAGCCTGCCGGGCCGGGAACGGGTCACGGTGCACCCGTTGCAGTCGCCGTTCGACCAGACCACCACCTGGCTGATGTGGCGCAAGGGCATGTGCGGGGCCAACCTGAGTGCCTGGATAGCGGTGCAGGAAGCGGTGAAGGGGCGGGTGAGCGATGATGCCGATGTGGCCCTGCGTGCCTGACTGAAATCAATAGAGAAGTTTTTACCCGGGCGTGATGCTGCACATGGGGCTATGATGAGTTTGTAGCGCCGCCGCCGTACTTCGCGCGCAGATGACCCGTGAGGGGGAGTTATGAGAAACGATCTGTTCAACTGGCTCCACGACCTGGCTGTGGCATTGGGGCTTGTCCCGCCACCCATGCAGCCTGTACCGATCCCTGCCGATGAGGAGCAACGCAAACGCCAACCTCGGCGCTAGCGTGCTGCTGAAACCGACGCATTGCGCAATGCGTCGGTATTCTTTTGCGATTTTTCAGCCGTCCCCATTCCCACAAAATCCCTGAAAGGCTTTGGCTTTGGCTTTGGCTTTGGCTTTGGCTTTGGCTTTGGCTTTGGCTTTGGCTTTGGCTTTGGCTTTGGCTTTGGCTTTGGCTTTAGTTCTTGATCTTGATCTTGATCTTCCCGTCCCCCAGGAGGCCGAATGGAACCTGCGCGTAGTGGGGTGGAGGGCCATGGATGGCCCGTAAAGCGCCGACGGGCAGGGATGCCCGTTCGGCGTGGCCCCACGGAGCGTGGGTGGAATGAGGGGACCCGTAGCGAAGCGTAGGGCCGGATGATGGACGGGAGCGGTTTTGCTTACTTTTTCCAAGAAAAAAGTAAGCCGCTGTAAGAGCGGAAGGGGCCCTTGCTGGCTGCATCCATGCTGGATAGGCCTGCGCTTGCCGATGTTACAGAGCCTATTGCTGACCCAGGCGCGTTGCTGCCTTCGCGGGGCAAGGCCCGCTCCTACAGGTCGTCCATGACCCTCCGCCCCGCTACCCGGGCGGGGCGTCCTATGCCAGATTCACCGTGCCCACCGGCCGACGCGACATCAAACTCACCACCACAAAACTCACCAACCCGATCGCCAGGCTGTAGTAGATCGGCGTATTGGCATCCATCCCATCCTTGAACATGAACACCAGCGCCGTCACGAACCCCAGCCCCATGCTGGTGATTGCCCCGGCCGTGGTTGCACGCTTCCAGTAGATCGCCCCGATCAACGGCACCAGCATGCCGCCCACCAGCAGGTTGTACGCCAGGGTCAATGCACTGATCACATCCACTACCACCAGCGCGATCCCCAGCACCGCAATACCCGTAAGCAAGGTAAACAACCGGTTGATGCCAAGGCTCGACTGCTTGCCGCCACGCAGCTTGGGCAGCAGGTCTTCGGTCAGCACCGTGGAGGCAGCCAGCAAGCCGGCACTGGCGGTGGACATCATCGCCGCCAGGGCCGCGGCAATCACCAGCCCACGGATGCCGTCGGGCAACGCTGACTTCACGATTGCCGCAAACGCATTGTTGGCATTGCCCAGGTCAGGCAGCAGCACATGCGCACACATGCCGATCAGGGCACACACCAGGCCGTAGATCACGCAGTACACACCGGCCGTGGTACCGGCCCGTTGGGCGACTTTTTCGTCACGGGCAGTGAACACGCGCTGCCAGATGTCCTGGCCGATCAGGATGCCGAAGAAGTAGATCAGGAAGTAGGTGATGATGGTGTCCCAACCGATGGTGGTCAGGTTGAAGCTGGCAGCCGGCAGCTTGGCCACCAGTTCGTCCCAGCCGCCCACCCGGTACAGGCAGATCGGCAGCAGGATGAACATCAGGCCCACGGTCTTGATCACGAACTGCACAATGTCGGTCAGGGTCAGCGACCACATGCCGCCAATGGTCGAGTAGACCACCACCACGCCACCACCGAGCAGGATGGCGCCCCAGAACGGCAGGTCGAACAGCACCTGCAGCACGGTGCCGATGGCCAGGGTAGAGGTCACGGCGATCATCAGGGCGTAGGCCAGCATGATCACGGCGCTGGCCTGGCGGGCCATGGGGTTGTAGCGCTTTTCCAGCACCTGGGTCACGGTGAAGATGCGCAGGCGCAGCAGCGGCTTGGCCAGGAACAGGTTCAGGGCAATGATGCCCAGGCCCAGCGCGGCGCACAGCCAGAAGCCGGAAATGCCGTGCACATAGCCCAGCTTCACGGTGCCGACGGTAGAGGCGCCGCCCAGCACGGTGGCGGCCATGGTGCCCATATACAGGCTTGGGCCCAGGTTGCGCCCGGCCACCAGGTAGTCTTCGTGGGTCTTCGCGCGGCGCATGCCGAACCAGCCCAGTACCAGCATGCCGGCGGCGTATATCAGTACAACGAATATGTCCAAGGCCATGGGGTGTCTCCGATTATCTTTATTATGGTGAGATCGATCGCCGGTGGCGTGCGCCAGGCGTCATTCATCCGCAAGCGGGCCGCGTGTACGGCCCGCCGAAAGGCTCCATCCGGGGGTGAAACTCCAGGCCGATGGCCGTTAGCGATGCGCTACGCCAGGCAGAACACACAGCATTTCGTACAACAGGTTGGCGCCGAGCAACGAGGTGTTGCCGGTGGTGTCGTAGGGCGGCGAGACCTCCACCAGATCGCAACCGATCAGGTCCAGCCCCTGGCAGCCACGGATGATCTCCATCGCCTGGATGGTGGTCAGGCCACCGATTTCCGGGGTGCCGGTGCCCGGTGCCCAGGCCGGATCGATGCCGTCGATGTCGAAGCTCAGGTAAACCGGACCACCACCGACCTTTTCACGCACTTCGGCCATCAGTGGCTCCAGCGACTTGTGCCAGCACTCCTCGGCCTGCACCACGCGAAAGCCCTGCTTGCGGCTCCAGTTGAAGTCTTCGGCGGTGTAGCCCTGGGCGCGCAGGCCGATCTGCACCACGCGGTCGCAGTCCAGCAGGCCTTCTTCGACGGCGCGACGGAAGGTGGTGCCGTGGGCGATCTTCTCGCCGAACATGTGATCGTTGACGTCGGCATGGGCATCGATGTGCACCAGCCCGACCTTGCCGTGCTTCTTGTGGATCGCGCGCAGGATCGGCAGGGTGATGGTGTGGTCGCCGCCCAGGGTCATGGGGATCACGTCGTGCTCGAGGATCTCGTCGTAGGCCTCTTCGATGATGCGCACTGCGTCCAGCAGGTTGAAGGTGTTGATTGCCACGTCGCCGATGTCGGCGACCGACAGCGAGTCGAACGGGGCGGCGCCGGTGGCCATGTTGTACGGGCGGATCATCACGGATTCGGCACGGATCTGGCGCGGGCCGAAGCGGGTGCCGGAACGCAGCGAGGTGCCGATGTCCAGCGGGATGCCGATGAAGGCAGCGTCCAGGCCGGCGGCGCTGGGCAGGTGGGGAAGACGCAGCATGGTGGCGATGCCGCCGAAACGCGGCATTTCGTTGCCGCCCAGTGGTTGGTGAAGAATCTTGTCCACGGTCGGGCCTCACGGTTTGGATTGTTCTAGTTGTTGGAACCTGTCCGGCCACCCTGCGAACAGGTGCAGCAATGCGCGAGGACAGGTGCATTGGCGCAGAGTCTGCAAAAGGTAGTGCCCCAAGAGAATCGCTACAGGCAAATACTTACTTCAGGTTTTCATGAACTAATGGCGATCAGCGGGTAGACTGGCGCGTATTCGTTGCCCTGTTGGAGCCCTTGCCATGGCCTCGGCCCTGCCTGATCTGAAATTGCTGCGCATCTTCGTCAGCGTGGTACGCCACCAGGGCTTCGCCAATGCCCAGCGCGAGCTGAACCTGTCCACGTCCGCCATCAGTACCTACATGAGCCAGCTGGAGTCGGCGCTGGGTATCGTGCTGTGCCACCGTGGGCGCGGCGGCTTCAGCCTCACCAGCAAGGGCGAACTCTTCCATCAGGAGACCCTGCGCCTGCTGGCCGAAATGGACGGTTTCGAGCAGTACGCGGCGGCGCTCAAGGGCGAGCTGCGCGGCACCCTGAACCTGGGGGTGATCGACTCCACGGTCGGCGATCGCGCATTGCCGCTGGCCGACGCCATCGGTGCCTATAGCCTCGAACACCCGGCCGTGCACCTGCACCTGTCGGTGTCCAGCCCCTACGAACTGCAACTGGGGGTGCAGGACAACCGCCTGGACCTGGCCATCGGCGCTTTCTCCACGCGCATGAGCGGGCTGGTGTATCAGCCGTTGTACCGCGAGCAGCATTGGCTGTACTGCAGCAACCGGCATTCGCTGTTCACCGAGCGGCGCATTCCCGAACAGGTGATCACCCAGCAGCGCATGGTCGGTCGCGGCTACTGGAGCCAGGCCGAACTGGCCCGCCACGGCTTCAAGCACAGCGCCGCCACGGTCGAGAGCATGGAGGCACAGCTGATCCTGGTACTGTCGGGGGCCTACATCGGCTACCTGCCTGAACACTATGCCCAGGCCTGGGTGGACAAGGGCGACCTGCGGGTGCTGTCGCCGGCGACCTTCGGCTATCAGGCGCCGTTCTCGCTGATCATTCGCCGGGGTCGCAGCCGCGAACCCTTGATCCAGACCTTTCGCGACCGCCTCAAGGCGCAGCTCACGCCAGCCTGATCGGATGCGCATGAAAATCTTTTGCGCAAATAGAAGAAAAATCCTTCAGACAAGCCCTACAAGCCCGTAAATGCTCTGCTAAACCTGTTCTTGCTTGTTGAAAATTCCCAACATCTTCCAAGCAGGGATCGCCGAGATGCGTACGAATCTGCCCGTCACTGAGCATGAAAGAACCTTCCCGAGCGATCAGCGCCTGATATCCACCACCGACCTCAACAGCCGCATCACCTACTGCAACGACGCCTTCGTCAGCATCAGCGGTTTTACCTACGACGAACTGGTGGGCCAGCCCCATAACCTTGTACGCCACCCGGACATGCCGCCCGCGGTGTTCGGGCACATGTGGGACACCCTCAAGCAAGGCAAGCCCTGGATGGGGGTGGTCAAGAACCGCGCGAAGAACGGCGATTTCTACTGGGTCAGTGCCTACGTGACGGCCATCTACGAGGATGGCCGTATCAGTGGCTACGAGTCGGTGCGCTCGGTGCCCACCCCGGACCAGATCCGTCGAGCCACGGCGTTGTATGCACGCTTGCGCCAGGGCCGGGGCGCCATGTCCTGGGCCGCGCGTGCAGCGGTGCAACTGGAGCTGGGCTGGCCGCTGGTAGGGGCGGCGCTGCTGTCGGCCGCCGGCTACCTGTGGCTGCCCCAGTACGCGGCGCTGGGCGTGTTGATGGCCAGCCTGCTCAGTGCCTGGTACCTGATCGAGGCCCATCACGACCGGATGATCCGGCGTACCCTGGCCGAGCACCCCAGGGCCTTCACCAGCCCGCTGGTAGCGCTGACCTACAGTGACAACCGGGGCCTGCAGGGGCAGTTGGACCTGGCGATCATCAGCGAGGAAGCGCGCCTGCAGACCGCGCTCACGCGGCTGGTGGACGCCGGCGTCGGGGTCAAGGCACGGGCCACGCAATCGAGCGACCTGTCCGGGGCCCAGGCGCAGATGCTCGACCGCCAGCGCTGCGAGACCGACCAGTCGGCGGCCGCCATTGCGCAGATGGCGGCAACCATCCAGCAGGTCACCCACAACGTGCAGGACACCGCCACGGCGGCGTCCGATGCCGACCAGTTGGCCCGCCAGGGCAGCGACCTGGCACAACGAAGCCTGCAGGCAATGGGCAGCATGGCCGATGCGGTGACCGAGATCGGCCAGGCGGTGAACGAACTGGCCGGGCAAACCCAGTCCATCGGCAGCGTGGTGGATGTGATCACCTCGATCGCCGAGCAGACCAACCTGCTGGCGCTCAATGCCGCCATCGAGGCGGCGCGGGCCGGCGAGCAGGGCCGCGGTTTTGCCGTGGTGGCCGACGAGGTGCGGTCGCTGGCGCAGCGCACGCGGGTCTCGACCGAGGAAATCCACCAGATCATCGCCAGCCTGCGTGCCGGGGCCGAGCGGGCGGTGAGCAGTGCCAGCCGAGGCGAGCAGATCTCGCGTGACAGCGTGCACAGTGTCGAGGCCGTGCAGACCGCGCTGGTGGGCATCAGCCAGGCGGTCAGCCGCATCACCGGCATGAGCCAGCAGATGGCCACGGCGTCGGAACAGCAGAGTCATGTGGCCGAAGACATCAACCAGCAGATCACGCGCATCGCCCAGCTGTGCGACCACAGCGCCGGGCAGGCCAAGCAGGGCGCCGAGATCAGCCAGGACCTGCAGCGCATGGCCGACTACCTGTACAGCCTGGCCGAACGCTTCAATCGCTGAATCCGCGCGTTTGACCCAGGGCGGTGAGGTATTTCGCGGGCCTGCTGTGGCACACTTCGCGCCCCAGGAGAACCCGATGTCCAGAATTCACTGCGAGCGCTGCCTGCGCCCACAAACCCATTGCCTTTGCGCGTTGATCCCCCGCCTGGACAGCCGCACCCGTGTACTGCTGCTGCAGCATCCCAGCGAAGTGAACCATGCCTTGAACACCGCCAGGCTGGCCGCGCTTGGCCTGCGCAATGCCGAGTTGCGGGTGGGCGAGGTGTTCGAGGATCTCGAGCAGTGGCTGACGCAGCCGGGGTATCGCACCGGCCTGTTGTTCCCGGGTGAGGGCGCGCAGGCGCTGCAGGCTTATGCTGGCGATGAGCGACCGTGGTTGCTGGTGGTGCCCGACGGCACCTGGCGCAAGGCGCGCAAGTTGCTGCATGTGAACCCTTTGCTGGCAACGTTGCCACGGGTCACGCTGGGCGCGTTGCAGCCGTCGCGCTACCGGTTGCGCAAGGCACCCGGGGAGGGCGCCTTGTCGACCATCGAGGCAGTGACACAGGCGTTGAACGTGCTGGAGGCGCCGGCGCTGTTCGATGCGCTGCTGCGGCCGTTCGATGCCCTGATCGAGGGGCAGATTGCGGCGATGGGGCAACAGACCTACGAGCGCAACCACCTGCGTTGATGGGCGCTAGCGCTCGCGCAACGCCTCGGTGCGTGCCTTGAGCACCGGCTTGAGCAGGTAATCCAGCACGCTCTTGTGCCCGGTGATGATGTCCACCGTGGCGGTCATGCCCGGGATGATCAGCAACGGTTTGTTGTCCCCGCCCAGGTGGTTCTTGTCGGTGCGCACCTGGATCAGGTAGAACGCGTTGCCCTTGTCGTCCGTCACCGTGTCGGCGCCGATCAGTTCCAGCTTGGCCTTCAGGCCACCATAGATCGTGTAGTCGTACGCACTGAACTTGACCATCGCGGTCTGCCCGGGGTGCAGAAAGGCCACATCCTGTGGGCGCACCTTGGCCTCGATCAGCAGGTTGTCTTCCAGCGGCACGATCTCCAGCAGGTCGCTGCCCGGCTGCACCACACCGCCAATGGTGTTGACCTTGAGCAGCTTGATGATGCCGTGCACCGGCGACACCACGGTGGTGCGGGTGACACGGTCGTCGATGGCGATGCTGGTGGCGGTGATCTTCGAAAGCTCGGTGCGCTTGTCGTTGAGTTCCTTGGCCGCCTCCGAGCGAAAGCCTGCCTCGGATTCCTCGATCTTGCTGCGGATCTCCGCCGCCGCCGCTTCGGCCCGCGGAATCGCCAGGCTGGTGGCGTTCAGCGAGCCGCGAGCCTCCACCGCGCTGCGCTTGAGGCGCAGGATCTCCACCGGCGAAATCGCGCCGGTGCCCACCAGCGGCGTGGACATGTTCAGCTCTTCCTGCAGCAATGCCAGGCCCGAGCGGTACTGCTCCAGTTTGGAGCGAAACTCGGCCAGCTCCTGGGTTTTCTGCCGCAGTTGCTCGTTGAGCGTCTGTTTCTCGCTGGTGAGGCGGCGCTGGCGCGACTGGTACAGCGACAGTTCGTCCTCGGCCACCTGCGGGGCCTTGCTGCGTACCACCTCCGAAAGCTGGAAGGGGCGACCCTCGGCCTCGGCGGACAGGCGCTCGACCTGCGCGGTCAGGGCATAGCGGTCGGCTTCGCTTTCGCCCTTGTTCGACAGAAAGCGCGTGTCGTCCAGGCGCAGCAGGGTGTCGCCCTTGTTCACCATCTGCCCCTCGCGCACGAAGATCTCGGTGACGATGCCGCCCTCCAGGTTCTGGATCACCTGCACCTTGCTCGACGGGATGGCCTTGCCTTCGCCCATGGTGACTTCATCGAGCACCGCGAATTTGGCCCACACCAGTGCCACCAGCAGCAAGCCTGCCGCAAGCCACACGGTGATGCGCGACAGGCGGGGCGAGTCCTGCAGCGTCGCGCCGGCCAGGTCCGGCATGTACTCGCGTTCGGCAGTCTTGCCGAAGCTGCGGATGTAATCGCCCAGGCCGGACAATGCAGACATGCTGATACCCCTCAGAGTGCAGAGCCGACACGGCCCTTGCGCAGTGCATCGATGACCGCGTCCTTGGGCCCGTCGGCCACCACCTTGCCGTTGTCCAGCACCACCAGGCGGTCGACCAGGCTGAGCATCGAGGTGCGGTGGGTGACCAGCAGCAGGGTCTTGCCCTGCACCCAGCCGTGCAGGCGCTGGCGCAGCTGGTCTTCGCTGCTGTTGTCCATATGGCTGGTGGGCTCGTCGAGGATCAGGATCGGCGGTTCCAGCAGCATCGCGCGGGCCAGCAGCACGGTCTGGCGCTGGCCGCCGGAGAGCAGCATGCCGCGCTCGCCCACCGGCCGTTCGAAGCCTTGCGGGTGCTGGCGGGCCAGTTCGCTCACGCCGGTCATCTCGGCCACTTCGAGCATGCGCGCATCGCTGACGTAGCGTGCGCCCAGGGTCAGGTTGTCGCGCAGGCTGCCGGCCAGCAGCGGCAGGTCATGGGCCACGTAGCCGAGCTGCTGGCGCAGGTCGGCGATGTCGAGCTGGCGCAGGTCGAGGTTGTCGAGCAGGATCTGCCCCTCTTCGGGTTCGTAGAAGCCCATCAGCAGGCGTGCCAGGGTGCTCTTGCCCGAGCCGCTGCGACCGATGATGCCGATGCGCTCGCCCGGCTTGACCGTGAAGCTCACGTTGTCCAGCGCTGCGGCGTTCTGCCCGTTGTAGCGGAAGGTCACCTGGCTGACCTGCAGCGCGCCGTGCAACTGGGTGCGCTCCAGGGTCTGCTGGCCGGCAGGGCGTTCCTGGGGCAGGGCCATCAGCGCGTCGGTGCTGTGCATGGTCAGCTGGGCCTGCTGGTAGCGGGTGATCAGCCCGGCGATCTGGCCCAATGGTGCGAGCACGCGGCTGCCGAGCATGTAGCTGGCCACCAGGGCACCCACGCTGAGGTTGCCGGCAATGATGCTGTACACCCCGGCGACGATGGTGGCCATGCCGCACAGCTGCTGGATGAACAGGGTGCCGTTGGTGGCCAGTGCCGAAAGGTTGCGCGCCTGTACGTCGAGGCGGGTGAGGGCGCCGTGGGTGCTTTCCCACTGGTGCTGGCGCTCGCTTTCGGCCCCGCAGGCCTTGAGGGTTTCCAGGCCGCCCAGGGTCTCGATCAGCAGCGCCTGGCGCAGCGCGCCCAGGCTCAGGCTTTTTTCCACGGTATCGCGCAGGCGTGCCTGGATGAACAGCGCAAAGGCGATGGTGATCGGAAAGGCCACCAGCGGAATCACCACCAGCCAGCCGCCCAGCAGGCCGATCACCAGCAGCATCAGCACCACGAAGGGCAGGTCGATGACGCTGGTCAGGGTCACCGCCGTGAGGAATTCGCGCAGGCCCTGGAAGTCGTGGATGCTCTGGGCGAAGCCGCCGATGGTGGCCGGGCGGGCCTTCATCGACATGCCGGTGATGCGCTCGAACAGGGTGGCCGACAGGATCAGGTCGGTCTTCTTGCCGGCCTGGTCCAGCAGGTGCGCACGCACCACGCGCAGCACCAGCTCGAACAGGGTGCCGAGCATCAGGCCGATGACCAGTACCCACAAGGTGGAGGTGGCCTGGTTGGGCACCACCCGGTCGTAGGTCTGCATCACGAACAGCGGCACCATCAGGCCCAGCAGGTTGATCAGCAGGCTGGCCAGCAAGGCGTCGCTGTAGAGCCAGCGCGACTGCTTGAGGGTGTCACGGAACCAGGCGTTGACCCTGGGCAGCAGCGGTGTGCGCAGGTCTTCGACCTCGTGGCGCGGGCGTGCGAACAGGGCCTGGCCGCTGTAGACGTCGGCCAGCTCCTGGCGGCTGACCCACTGCTCGCCGCCTTCGGCTTCACTGGGCAGTATCAGGGCCTGGTCGTTCTCGCCCCAGCGCCGCAGCACGGCGCTGCGGCCATCGGCAAGCAACAGCAGCACCGGCAGGTTGAGCGCCGAGATCGCGCCCAGCTCGCGGCGCAGTACCCGTGCCTGCAGGCCGGCCCTGGCCGCTGCGCGCGGCAGCAGGTCGAGGCTCATGCGCTGTTCGGCCAGCGGCAGGCCGGCACACAGGCTGCTGCGACTGACCGCAGCGCCGTGCAGCTTGCACAGTATCAGCAGCCCGTCGAGCAACGGGTCATCGAAGCTCTGGCGCGGGTCGGCGGTGCCGGCCGGCTGCATGCTGGTCATGGGCGGCTCCTCGGGCGGTCGAACGTGTTCAACGCAGGTCCGGCAGCGTGGCGTCGCTTCTGACTTCGCTGCGTGCAATGGCCTCCGGTGGCAGCGAGATCTTCTGTTTGCTCAGCAACTCGCCCATGTTGGCCAGCACCCGGTACATCGAGAACTCCTCGGTGTAGCGCACTTCGGTGTAGCGACGGTTGGCGTTGTACAGCTCGTTCTCGCTGTCGAGCAGGTCGAGTAGGGTGCGTTGGCCCAGGCCGAACTGATCCTGGTAGGCGGCGCGCACACGGGTGGTGGTGTCGGCGTATTCGCGTGCGGTCGGGGTTTGCAGGCGCGCGTTGGTCATGGCGTTCCACGACAGCGCGAGGTTTTCGTTGAGGGTGCGCAAGGCGTTGTTGCGGATGTCCATGGCCTGGTTGATCTTGTGCGCATCCGACTGCAGGCGGGCCTTGTCGCTGCCGCCCTTGAACAGGTTGTAGCTCATCACCACGCCGGCTCGCCAATCGCTGTTGGCATGCCCGGGTTCACCGGCGATGTTGTTGTTGGCGCCGGTGGCGAGCTCTGCATCCAGGCGCGGGTAGAACGGCGACTTGGCCACTTCGTACTGTTGCTCGGCGGCCTGGATGTCGGCCTGGGCCGACTTGAGGTAAGGGTTGTTCTGCAGCATGGCCTGGCGCGCCTGGGTCAGGTCGCCGGGCATCTCGCCCTTGATCGACACCGGGGTTTCCAGCTCGTCGGGGGCACGCCCGACCACGCTGATGAAGTTGGCTTCGGCATCGGCCAGGTCGACCTGGGCGGTGTACAGGTTATTGTCGGCCAGCGCCCGGCGTGCGGTGGACTGGTCGAGGTCGGCATTGCTGCCCACGCCGCGCTCGCTGCGCAGGCCGATCTGGTCGTTGACGCGCAGGTGTGCCTGCAGGTTGTTCTTGGCCAGGGTCACCAGCTCGCGGCGCTTGAGCACTTCCAGGTACACCTCGATGGCGCGCAGGGCGATGGTCTCGGAGGTGGCCTGCACGTAGTAGGCGCGTGAATTGACCACGGCCTCGGTGCGGCCCACTTCATTGGCGGTGTTGAAGCCGTCGAACAGCATCTGGCGCAGGCGCAGTTCGGACTGGGTGTAGTTCAGGGTTTCCTTGTTGTGATTGCGGCTGCCGTCGGCGTTGAAGCCGCGGGTGTTGGTGTTGTCTGAACGTTCGCGTCCGTAGCCGGCCACCAGGTCGACGGTGGGAAAGTAGCCCCCTCTGGCCACCTTCACATCCTCGTCGGCGGACAGCCGGCTATTGATCCCGGCCTTGTTCTCCGGGTGGTAGTCCACGGCGCTCTGCACGGCTTGTGACAAGGACATGGCCTGCGCGTTGGCACAGATCATGGCGAACAGAATCGCGCTGCTGATGGGGGTCAAAACGCGCATGGATGACATCTCCCTGATTTCTTGTGGTCTCTCAATCGCCAAAAAAATGACGAAAAATGGAGGTCAAACCGTTTCAGGCTTGTAACAACAGAGCTAAGAACATTTAACGGCCAACCTAAGAAGTATTTCTCATAACCGATATGCGAAAAAAAACTTATGCGCTGTGCTCAAAGCAAGACATTGTTCTCTTCAGATAGCTCGAAAACAGGCGCAGATGTTGGCCTGTCAGGGCGTCCGATAAAGTTCCTCGTTTTTTGCAGCATTGGGTATGGAGTGAGCGGAGGGGAGGTCAACGCGGCGAAATATGGCGACAAAATTTTGGCTCATGGCCGATTGCCAGATCGCAGCGTGACTTAACCGGAGCATGGGCAGGCCGAATGCATTGATTTCGTTGAGATCGGTGCGTGCGGTCGCAAGGTTGTTCTCCGAGTCGGCCGGGCATTGCCCGCGCCAGGTTTCGCGATACCCCGGCACGTGTTTGCGAAAACCTTCGGCAATGGAGGCATGCTCATGGCTAATTTAATCGGTGTGGTCAGCAAGGTTGTCGGCCAGGTATTCGCGGTAGCGGCCGATGGCGGTCGACGTGCCCTGGTGGAAGGCGACCGCCTTTATGCCGGGGAACAACTGGAAACCGGCGCGGCCGGGGCAGTGGCGGTGCACCTGGAAAACGGTGCCGAGCTGACCCTGGGCCGTGACAGCAGCCTGCAGCTGTCTCCCGACCTGCTGGCCAACCATGCCTCGCACGTGAACGCGCCCGAGACGGTGACGCCCAGCCAGGCACAACTGACCGATGTGGAGAAACTGCAGCAGGCCATTGCGGCGGGCGCCGACCCCAGCCAGGAGGGCGAAGCTCCGGCGGCGGGCCCCGGCAACGGCGGTTCGCCAAGCGCATTGGGCGGCGGCCATTCGTTCGTGCAGCTCACCGAGGTGGGAGGGCACCTGGACCCGGTGATCGGCTTTCCGACGGCGGGTTTCAACAGCATCCCCGAGATTCCCGAACCCTGGATTGGCGCGCGGGGTGATGACCAGGGCCCTGGCGGTTTCGTGCCGCCGGTGATCCCGCCGGTTGAGCCGCCCATCGATCACCCGGTGACACTGGACGGGCTGGAGGTGAATGGCGGTGAACTGACCGTGTACGAGAAGAACCTGGCCGATGGCTCAAGCCCCGATAATGGCGCGCTGACCCAGAGCGGCAGCTTTACCGTGCATGCCCCCGATGGCCTGCACACGCTTACCGTCGGGGGCATCAACGTGGTGATCGGCGGGGTGGTCAGTGGTTTTCCGCAATCGATCACCACGGGGCTGGGCAATACCCTCACCATCACCGGCTACAACCCCGCCACAGGCGTGGTGAGCTACAGCTACACCTTGCTCGACAACGAAGCTCATCCCGCTGGTCAGGGCATCAACAACATCGGTGAGAGCTTCAGCGTGGTGGCCATCGACACCGATGGCAGCAAGGCCACCGGCAGCCTGGACGTGAACATTGTCGATGACGTGCCGCAGGCCAGGCCCGACAGCGCCTCGGTGGTCGAAGGCGGTACCGTCACCGGCAACGTGCTGCACAATGACAGCCTGGGCGCCGATCGCCCGCCGGTCGAGCACACGGTAGTCGGTGTGCGGGCCGGCTCCGATACCTCGACATCGGCCATCGGCTCGCTGGGCGTGAACATTGCGGGTACCTACGGCACGCTGGTGCTCAACGCCAACGGCGAGGCGGTGTACAAGGCCGACCCCAACGCCGTGCCGCCAGCGGGCGCGACCGATGTGTTCACCTACACCATCCGCGATGCGGACGGTGACGAAAGCACCACGACCATCACCATCAACGTCACCGACAGCAAGCTCGTCGCCTGCCCGGACAGCGTCACCGTGTATGAAAAGGCCCTGGACCTGGTCCAGGACCCGCAAGACCTTGCGCCGGGCACAGTGGTGGGCAGCAACCCGGGCTCGGCGGGCGAGACCGCGACCGGAACGCTGGCCGGCTCGGTCGGTGGTGGCTCCGGCGCGCTGACCTTCACGCTGGTGGGCAGCAGCACCGGCGCCTACGGGCAGATCCAGATCAATGCCGACGGCAGCTACAAGTACACCCTGACGTCCGCGCCGCAGGTGGGCGGTGGCAACGACGGGGCCAATGTGGTCACCTCCGAAACCTTCACCTACAAGGCTACCGACGCGCTGGGCAACAGCGTCACCAGCACCATCGTGATCAAGATCGTGGACGATGTGCCACGGGCAGAGTCGGACAGCACCACGGTGGTGGAGGGCGGTACGGTCACCGGCAACGTATTGGACAACGACACGCTGGGTGCAGACGGCGCAGCCCAGGGCGGTGCGGTGGTGGGTGTGCGGGCGGGCGCCGACACCTCCACCTCGGCCATCGGTTCGCTGGGCGTGAGCATCGCCGGCACCTACGGCACGCTGATCCTGAACGCCAATGGCGAGGCGATCTACAAGGCCGACCCCAACTCGGTAGCGCCAACCGGCGCCAAGGACGTGTTCACCTACACCATCCGCGATGCGGACGGTGACGAAAGCACCACGACCATCACCATCAACGTCACCGACAGCAAGCTCGTCGCTTGCCCGGACGATGACATCAAGGTGTACGAGCGCGGGCTGGACCTGGTGCAGGACGCCTGGGACCTGGCGCCTGGCACGGTAGAAGGCAGCGCGCCGACCAGGGCCACGGAAACCTCGGTGGGCAACCTTCAAGGCCGGGTGGGCGGTGGCTCCGGTGCCCTGACCTACAGCCTGGAAGGCAGCGCCATCGGTAACTACGGGCAGATTCAGATCAACGCCGACGGCAGCTACAAGTACACCCTGACCTCGGCGCCGCACATCGGCAACGGCAACGACGGCGCCAACGTCGTGAGCACCGAGACCTTCACCTACAAGGCCACCGATGAGCTGGGCAACAGCGTTACCAGCACCATCGTGATCCATATCGTCGACGACATGCCCATCGCCGAATCGGACAGCGCCACGGTGATGGAAGGCGGAACGGTCACCGGCAACGTGCTGCTCAACGACATCCTGGGTGCAGACGGTGCAGCCCAGGGCGGTGCGGTGGTGGGTGTGCGGGCGGGCGCCGACACCTCCACCTCGGCCATTGGCTCGCTGGGCGTGAGCATCGCCGGCACCTACGGCACGCTGATCCTGAATGCCAATGGCGAGGCGATCTACAAGGCCGACCCCAACTCGGTAGCGCCAACCGGCGCCAAGGACGTGTTCACCTACACCATCCGCGACGCGGACGGTGACGAAAGCACCACGACCATCACCATCAATGTCACCGACAGCAAGCTCGTCGCCTGCCCGGACGATGACATCAAGGTGTACGAGCGCGGGCTGGACCTGGTGCAGGACGCCTGGGACCTGGCGCCTGGCACGGTAGAAGGCAGCGCGCCGACCAGGGCCACGGAAACCTCGGTCGGCAACCTTCAAGGCCGGGTGGGCGGTGGCTCCGGTGCCCTGACCTACAGCCTGGAAGGCAGCGCCATCGGTAACTACGGGCAGATTCAGATCAATGCCGACGGCAGCTACAAGTACACCCTGACCTCGGCGCCGCATATCGGCAACGGCAACGACGGCGCCAACGTCGTGAGCACCGAGACCTTCACCTACAAGGCCACCGATGCGCTGGGCAACAGCGTTACCAGTACCATCGTGATCCATATCGTCGACGACATGCCCATCGCCGAATCGGACAGCGCCACGGTGATGGAAGGCGGAACGGTCACCGGCAACGTGCTGCTCAACGACATCCTGGGTGCAGACGGTGCAACCCAGGGCGGTGCGGTGGTGGGTGTGCGGGCGGGCGCCGACACCTCCACCTCGGCCATTGGCTCGCTGGGCGTGAGCATCGCCGGCACCTACGGCACGTTGATCCTGAATGCCAATGGCGAGGCGATCTACAAGGCCGACCCCAACTCGGTAGCGCCAACCGGCGCCAAGGACGTGTTCACCTACACCATCCGCGATGCGGACGGCGATGAAAGCACCACGACCATCACCATCAACGTCACCGACAGCAAGCTGGTGGCCTGCGCCGATACCGAGGTGAAAGTCTACGAAAAAGCGCTGGACCTGACTCAGGACCCGCAGGACCTGGCCCCGGGCACGGTGGTGGGCAGCAACCCTACCTCGCCTGGCGAGACGGGTACCGGCACCCTGGTCGGCTCGGTCACGGGCGGTTCCGGCGCGCTCACCTACACGCTGGTGGGCAGCACTACAGGTGCCTATGGGCAGATTCAGCTCAATGCCGACGGCAGCTACAAGTACACCCTGACCTCGGCGCCGCACATCGGCAACGGCGACGACGGGGCGAATATCGTCACGTCCGAGACCTTTACCTACAAGGCGACCGACCAACTGGGCAACAGCGTCACCAGCACCATCGTGATCAAGATCGTGGATGACGTGCCAAGGGCGGAGTCCGACAGCACCACGGTGGTGGAGGGCGGTACGGTCACCGGCAATGTGCTGGATAACGACACATTGGGGGCAGACGGCCCGGCCCAGGGCGGGGCGGTGGTGGGTGTGCGGTTCGGCGCCGACACCTCGACCTCGGCCATCGGCTCGCTGGGCGTGGGCATCGCCGGCACCTATGGCACCCTCATCCTGCATGCCAACGGCGAGGCCGAGTACAAGGCCAACCCCAATGCGGTGACGCAGGACGGTGCCCAGGACACCTTCACCTACACCATTCGTGACGCGGACGGCGACGAAAGCACCACCACCATCACCATCAATGTCACCGACAGCAAGATCGTCGCCTGCCCCAACAACGAGGTCACGGTGTACGAGAAGGCCCTGGACCTTAGCCAGGACCCGAACGACCTCGCCCCCGGCACCGTGACCGGCAGCGACCCCGGCTCAACGGGTGAAACCGCGACCGGCAGCCTGGTGGGCTCGGTCAGCGGAGCCAGCGGCGCGATCACCTATACGCTGGTGGGCAGCAGCACGGGCGCCTATGGGCAGATTCAGCTCAACGCCGACGGCAGCTTCAAGTACACCCTCACGTCCGCACCCAAAACCGCAGGCGGGCTCAACGACGGCCCCAACGTGGTCACCAGCGAGACCTTCGTCTACAAGGCCACCGATGCGGCCGGCAACTCGACCACCAGCAACATCGTGATCAATATCGTCGATGACGTGCCCACAACGGCTGACGCCGTGCGCTCGACCACGCCGGGGCAGGTGGACACCAACGTCATGCTGATCATCGATGTGTCCGGCAGCATGGCCGACAATTCCGGGGTGCGCGGCCTGTCGCGCCTGGAGCTGGCCAAGGAGGCCATCGGCGCACTGCTGGACAAGTACGACGACATGGGCGATGTGAAGGTGCAGGTCGTCACGTTCTCCACCGGTGCCAGTGATCGCACCGACGTGTGGGTGACGGTGGCCGAGGCCAAGGCCCTGATCAAGGACCTGACCCCGGGTGGCTCGACCTATTACGACTCGGCAGTCAACGTGGCGCAGACGGCCTACCAGACGCCGGGCAAGCTGGAGGGGGCGCAGAGCGTCAGCTACTTCTTCTCGGACGGTGCGCCGACCTCGGGGCATGCCCTGACCGAAACGCGCACCGGCAACTGGGAGAACTTCCTGGGCGACAACGGCATCAAGTCGTATGCGATCGGGCTGGGCAGCGGCGTCAACACCGGCAATCTCAACCCGGCTGCCTATGACGGCAGTACCCACACCAATACCAACTCGGTGGTGGTCACCGACCTGGCGCAACTGGACAACGTGCTGTCGGGCACCGTGCAGGGCGCGCCGATCACCGGCAGCCTGATGAGCGGTGGCGACTTCGGTGCCGATGGTGGCTTCATCAAGTCGCTGTTGATCGACGGCACTACTTACACCTTCGACCCCAAAGGCAACGCCAACCAGCCCAGCTATGCAGCCAGTGGCGGCGCAGACCGCGGCACCTTCGACGCGAGCACCCACAGCATCACGGTCAAGACCGCGCTGGGCGGGACGCTGGTGGTGGACATGGACAACGGCCAGTTCACCTATACGCCGCCCAAGGACAGCGGCAGCAATCAGGTGGAGACCATCCGCTTCGTGGCCAGCGACAACGACGGCGACCTGAGCGGTGCCAACCTGGTGATCAACGTCAACACCAATGCTGCGCCGGTGGCCGGTGCCGATCATGTCATCACCAATATCCTTGCGCCGAGCATCAGCGTGCCGGCCGCCGCCTTGCTGGCCAACGACAGCGACGCCAACCACGATCGCCTGAGTGCGGCGCCGATCACCTTCAACACCGGCTGGACCAAGGGGGCGGATTTCACGGCCGGCAACGGCAAGACGGTCATCACCTTCACCGGCCAGGACGACACGCTGGCCAATCAGGAGCGGGTTCTGGCGCGCAGTGCCTTTACCGGCGCAGCCGGGTCGATGACCGCGGCGCTGGTGGTCAGTGGCTACCTGGGGGCGGTGAGTGCTGCCAATGGCAATGACGAAGACGTGATCAAGGTAAGCCTGCGCGAGGGCGAAACCCTAACCCTGGACCACAACCGCACCGCTGATCGCAACTTGCTGATGCAGTGGAAGGATGAGGGTGGCACCTACCACACCATCGCCGATGGCGGCAGTTTCACCGCCAGCCATGATGGGGTGTACAGCATCCATCTGGTCAACCAGGTCAATGACGACGGCGGCAAGGGCGCAGAAAGCTACCAGCTGAACATGTCGATCAACTACGCCGGGGCGCATGACTACACGCCCACCTACAACGGCACCTATACCGTCAGCGACGGCCATGGCGGCAGCGCCACGGGGGCGGTGGACATCACCTACCAGGCCGGCAGTACCCTGGAAGGCACCAGCCACGACGACGTGCTGCTGGCCGGGAGCGGTGATGACGTTCTCAATGGCGGTGCAGGCAACGACGTGCTGATTGGCGGCGATGGCAACGACAAGCTCTACGGGGGGGAGGGCAACGACCTGTTGATCGGCGGCAACGGCAACGATCTGCTCGACGGTGGCGCTGGCAACGACACCGCCAGCTACGCCGGGGCGAGCGCTGGGGTGACGGTGAGCCTGGCGCTGACCGGTGAGCAGAACACGATCGGCGCCGGGCTCGACAAGCTGGTGTCGATCGAGAACCTGATCGGCTCCGACCACGACGACAAGCTGACCGGCGACGACAACGCCAACACGCTGATCGGCGGCCTTGGCAACGACATCCTGATCGGGGGCGGTGGTGACGATCTGCTGATCGGCGGGCCGGGCAACAATACCCTGACCGGTGGCGCGGGCAGCGATACCTTCCTGTGGCAACAGGGCAATACTGGCCACGACAAGGTGACCGACTTTACCCCGGGTACCGATCGGCTGGACCTCTCGCAATTGCTGCAGGGCGAGAACGCGACGTCGGCGTCGCTGGACGATTACCTGCACTTCACGGTGACGGGCACGGGCAACGGCGTGATATCGACCATCCAGGTGAGTGCGGTGGCCGGCGCGGCGCCGACCCAGACCATCGAACTGGCCGGCGTGGACCTTGCCCATCACTATGGGGTGACGGCGGGCGCGGGTGGGGTCATCTCGGCGGGGGCGGATACAGCCACGGTGATCAACGGGATGCTCAATGATCATTCGTTGAAGGTGGATACGGTGTGACATGAGGCGTAGATGGCGCAGCTGACCTGCCGCCGCCATCGCGGGCCAAGCCCGCTCCCACAAGAGCAATGAAGTAGCTGTGGGAGCGGGCTTGGCCCGCGATGGGGTGGGCGCGTGGTTGCGCCTAGGTACGCTTGCGCAAGGTCTTCTGCCGCGCGATGTACACGGTCACCAGTACCGCACTGGTGAGCATGAACCCGCGTGCCCACGGCAAGGGCACCAGGTAGCACGAAAAACCTATGCTCAGCCACATCAGCCCGATGGCGTATACCTTGGCCTTGAGCGGAATGCCCTCACCGCCCAGGTAGTCGCGAATCCACGGCCCAAGCCGCGGGTGATTGACCAGCCATGCGTGAAAGCGGGGCGAGCTGCGCGCAAAGCAGGCTGCCGCCAATAACAGAAAAGGGGTGGTCGGCAGCACCGGGAGGAAGATGCCGATCACCCCCAGCGCGACGCTGAGCCAGCCGATGGCCAGCAGCAGGTAGCGCATGGATGCAGACTCAGTGGTGGCGAGGCTTGAGCAGCGCAGGTTTCTCGTCCGGGGCATGGCACAGCAGGTACAAGGCCGTCAGCGCCTCGGGGATCTGCACGATCATGTCGTCCATCAGGTTGGCGTCGCTGGCGATGTCGGCGAACTCGGCCTCTTCGTCGAACAGGCCGGAACCGACCATGATCGGCAGCAGCATTTCGCTGACTTCTTCCTCGGCGCTTTCGAACCAGGCCGCTTCACGCAGGAACACCCCTTCCATGAAGCCGATGCACCAGCCGCGCAGCTCGGAGTCGTCCGGCTCGTCGCCAAGGTCCAGGTCGCACGGCAGCTCGAACTCCTCATCGCTGGCCAGTTGGCGGGCGATGTGATCCTTGAGCTTGATCAGTGTGCTTTCGATTTCTTCGCGCTGGGCCTCGTCCTTGTAGTGCGGCGGCTCGGCGAACAGGGCGTCGATCCATTCACGCTCGGGAACGGCTTCGGAGCAGATCGACAGCGCGGTCAGGTAGCCGTGTGCGGCAACGTAGTCCAGCGCTTCTTCGTGCAGCTCGTCAGCGTCGAGGAAGGCTTGCAGGCGGGTTAATTGCTCAGCGAAGGACATTACAGGGCTACCTTGGGAATAAACGATGCTGGAATTCTAGCATCTTGCGGCGCCTGCGAGGCAAAGGATGACGCCTATCGCAGAGCCCCCTGCACGGGCGCCGTGTCCGGTATAATGCCCGGCTTTTGCGCCCGGTCACGCCAGCATGCGGCCCCGGCAAAAGCCGCTTACGCAATTTCAGGTGTGGCGGGGAAGCTTTTCATCCAGCCTGTGGTCAGGATGGTTCTGCGATTTATGGAGTTTTTATGCTCGAACAGGCTCAGCGCGTCCTCAAGGACATCTTCGGCTACGACAGCTTTCGCGGGCGCCAGGGGGCGATCATCGAATGCGTAGCCAAAGGCGGCGATGCGCTGGTACTGATGCCCACCGGCGGCGGCAAGTCGCTGTGCTTCCAGGTTCCGGGGCTGCTGCGCGAAGGCCTGGCAGTGGTGGTGTCGCCGCTGATCGCGCTGATGGACGACCAGGTGGCGACCCTCGACGAGCTGGGTGTCGCCGCGGCTTCGCTGAACTCCACGATGAGCGCCGACCAGCAGCGCGAACTGGCCATGCGCATTCGTCGCGGCGAGCTCAAGATGCTGTACCTGGCCCCGGAACGCCTGGTGCAGCCACGCATGCTGGATTTTCTGCGCAGCCTGGACATCGCGCTGTTCGCCATCGACGAGGCGCACTGCGTGTCGCAATGGGGCCATGACTTCCGCCCTGAATACCTGCAACTGGGGCAACTGGCCGAACTCTTCCCCAACGTGCCGCGCATTGCCCTGACCGCCACCGCGGACATGCGTACCCGCGAAGAGATCGTCACCCGCCTGCACCTGCAGAACGCCGAGCGCTTTCTGTCGAGTTTCGACCGGCCGAACATCTTCTATCGCATCGTGCCCAAGGAACAGCCGCGCAAGCAGTTGCTGGCGTTCCTCAACGAGCGGCGCGGCAACGCCGGCATCGTCTATTGCCTGTCGCGCAAGAAGGTCGACGATGTGGCCGCGTTTTTGTGCGAGCAGGGGTTCCCGGCGCTGCCCTATCACGCCGGCCTGCCTGCCGAGACCCGCGCCAGCAATCAGCGCCGCTTCCTCAACGAGGAAGGCCTGATCATGGTCGCGACCATCGCCTTCGGCATGGGCATCGACAAGCCCAACGTGCGTTTCGTGGCCCACCTGGACCTGCCCAAGTCGCTGGAAGCCTACTACCAGGAAACCGGTCGCGCCGGCCGTGACGGCCTGCCCGCCGATGCCTGGATGGCCTACGGCCTGCAGGACATGGTGATGCTCAAGCAGATGCTGCAGAACTCCGAAGGTGACGAGCGTCACAAACGGGTCGAGCAGCACAAGCTCGATGCCATGCTGGCACTGTGCGAAGAGACCCGCTGCCGTCGCCAGACCCTGCTCAACTATTTCGATGAAGAACTGCCCCAGCCCTGCGGGCACTGCGACAACTGCGTCGACGGCGTGCAGACCTGGGACGCCACCGAGCCTGCGCGCCAGGCGCTGTCGGCCATCTATCGTACTGGCCAGCGCTACGGCGTGGGCCATCTGGTGGACGTGCTGCTGGGCAAGGACAACGAGAAGATCCGCAGCTTCGGGCACGAGAAGCTTGCCGTGTATGGCGTGGGCAAGGCTCGCGCAGAAGGCGAGTGGCGTTCGCTGTTCCGCCAGCTGGTGGCGCGTGGCCTGGCCGATATCGACCTGGAAGGCTATGGCGGGCTGCGCCTGTCCGATACGTGCCGGCCCTTGCTGCGTGGCGAAGTCACCCTTGAGCTGCGCCGCGACCTCAAGCCGCAGACCAGCAGCAAGAGCAGCAGCTCGGGCAGCCCGGCCAGCCAGCTGGTGCGCGGTGAGGAACGCGAACAGTGGGACGCCTTGCGCGCCCTGCGGCGCAAGCTGGCCGAGGAGCATGGCGTGCCGCCGTATGTCATCTTCCCCGACTCGACCCTGCTGGAGATGCTGCGCAGTCAGCCCGGCAGCCTCAGCGAGATGGCCCAGGTCAGTGGCGTGGGGGCACGCAAGCTGGAGCGCTACGGTCAGGCCTTCCTCGAGGTGCTGGGCGGCGCTGCAGAGGCCCCGGCCCCGGTCGCCGACCTGCGCCACGAGCTGATCAGCCTGGCCCGCGCGGGCATGACTCCGCTGCAGATCGCCGGCCAGCTGCAATGCAGTGAAAAGAACGTTTACAGCCTGCTGGCCGAGGCCATCGGTCGCCAACAGCTGTCACTGGAACAGGCGCTGGACCTGCCCGAGGACCTGATGGGCGAGATCCAGGACGCGTTCCTCGACGGCGAAGGCGAGTTGCCGCCGGTGTCGGCGATCATCGAGCAGTTTGGCGGACGCGTGCCTGAGGGCGTGCTGTATTGCGTGCGCGCCGCACTGGCGGCCGAGTTCGAGATGTAGAAAGGTTGTTTGTCATCATTTATGACGATTATGCAGCGCCTGCCGACGGCATGAGCCTTGCCTAAGGCCCAAGGGCATGATTAGCTGCCTATTAATTAGTTCTGATGATGAGTTTCCTATGCCGTTGACCGATCACCACCGTTTCGGGATGCAGTTGGCCCATATGTCCCGGGGTTGGCGCGCCGAGCTGGACCGCCGCCTGGCCGGGCTCAACCTGTCGCAGGCGCGCTGGCTGGTGCTGCTGCACCTGGCGCGCTTCGACGAGGCCCCCACCCAGCGTGAACTGGCGCAGAGCGTGGGGGTTGAAGGGCCGACCCTGGCCCGTCTGCTCGACAGCCTCGAGGCCCAGGGCCTGGTCAAGCGCCAGGCCGTGCTGGAGGACCGGCGCGCCAAGAAGATCGTGTTGTGCCCGCCCGCCAAGCCGTTGATCGACCAGATCGAGACCATTGCCAACGCCTTGCGCGTCGAGCTGTTCGAAGGCATCGACGAAGAAGAGCTGCGCGTGTGCATGCGGGTGCACGCGCGCATCCTGGGCAACCTGGAGAAGTCCTAGAAGGTCTGCCCCAGGTTGAGGTAGAAGGCCTTCTGGTTCTCGGTGTTCATGCCGTAGCTGAAGTTCAGCGGCCCCAGCGGCGTTTCGAAGCCCAGGAAGATGCTCGCGGCGTTGATGTAGCCGCTGTCGAACTCGTTGTCGTTGTTCCAGGCGCGGCCGCGTTCCAGCGAGCCGCCCAGATACAGCGGGAAGTCCAGCGGCAGGTAGGAGCGCGGGGTCAGGCGCCGGTAGTAGACCATGCGCATCAGGCTCAGGTTCTGGCCTGACACCGAGTCCTGGCGAAAGCCCGACAGCTGCCGGGCGCCGCCCATCACGAAGCTCGAGGTGACCACCTCGGCATCATCCAGAGTCCGCGCATAGCGACCGCCGAATACCCAGGTGTTCGGCCCGCTGCTCAGGGCCTTGTCCAGTTTCATGTCCCATTGGCGATAGCGCTGGTCGGAGCCCAGGCCCGGCTCGAACTGGCGCAGGGTCAGGCTGACGTCTTCGCCGCTGTGGGGGAAGTAGACATTGTCCAGGGTGTCGAACGAATACTTGAGGTCATAGAAGCCTTCGTTGAAGTTCACCTTGGGCAGGCCCTGTTCGCCGATGCGTACCTCGGCCTGCCCCCAGGCCTGGCCCACCCCCAGGCGCACTTCGCCGTTGTTGCCGATCTGGCGGCCCAGGTTGAGCCCGAAGCCATAGCGTTCGAGGCGGTACTCGGCGATGGGGTCGTTGTCCAGGGTGGCCTCGATGTTCTGCGAGCCGATGTCCAGGTAGGGCGCCACGAAGTAGCGCGACCCGGTATCCAGCGGCTGGTAGAACTCGCTGTAGAGCTCCTGCTTGTCGCCGATCTGGGCCCGGGTGAGCCACTCGGCGCCCAGGCGGTTGATGCCGTTGACGCGGTAGCTGGCGCCCAGGTTGAAGGCGCTGTCGCCACGCAGGTCATCGGACAGGTTCAGCCCCAGCCGCAGATAGTCGGTGCCGCCACGTCGGCCCCGGGCGTTGATCACCAGGGTGTTCTCGTCGCCCTTGTGCACCACGCGGTACTGCACCCGGTCGAAGTAGTCCAGGCCGTACAGGGTGCCCATGTCGGTGCGCAGGCGGTCGAGCTCCAGCGGTTCGCCGATGGGCTGGCGAATGTAGTAGCGGATCACGTCGTCACTGACCTTGGAGTCGTTCTCGACCTTGATGGCGGTGATCACCGGGGTGCGTTGCCCGGCCGAGCGCGCCTCGGCCAGTTGCACCGCCGTGTCGTTGACCCGGCGCAGGCTGGCCAGGCGCGGGTCGAGCAGGCGGGTGGCGCGGTAGCCGGCGTCGATCATGTCCTGGGCCCGGCCGAAGTCGGTGACGCCAAAGCTCGACAGCGGCGGCTGTACCAGGATGTCGTCGCGGTGCAGCGAGGCCAGTTGCTCTTCGGAGTTGCGCCGGGTCATCAGGGTGATCGACTGGTTGAGCACATCGACCACCGTGGCCAACTGCTTGCGATTGCGCAGCGGCGTGCCGATATCGACGACGATCGCCATGTCCACACCCATCTCACGCACGATATCCAGCGGGATGTTGTCGACCATGCCGCCGTCGACCAGCAGGCGGCCGTCCAGCTCGACCGGGGCGAACACCGCCGGGATCGACATGCTGGCGCGGATCACCTGGGGCAGGTGGCCCTTGCGAAACACCACTTTCTCGCCGCTGGCGATATCGGTGGCCACTGCGCGGAACGGGATCGGCAGCTTGTCGAAGTCACGGGTGTCACTGGCGTGGGCCAGCAGGCTTTCGAGCAGCAGCGCCAGGTTCTGCCCCTGGATCACCCCCAACGGCAGGCCCAGGCTGCCGTCGTCGCGAAAGCTCAGGCGCTGTTTGACCAGGAAGTCGCGGTCGTCCTGCTTGCGCCTGAAGGGGATGTCCTTGCGCGGCGGTGCATCGGACAACGCCTGCTGCCAGTCGATGGCCAGGGCCAGCTTCTCCAGCTCGTCGATCTTGTAGCCCGAGGCGTACAACCCGCCGATCACCGCGCCCATGCTGGTGCCGGCGATGGCGTCGATCTTCACCCCCTGTTCTTCCAGCGCCTTGAGCACACCGATGTGGGCCAGGCCGCGCGCCGCGCCGCCGGACAGCACCAGGCCGACCTTGGGCCGGGCTGCCTCGGCGGCGCAGAGGGCAAGGGAGGTAAGGGACAGCAACAGGCACAACAGCAGACGACGCATCGCGGCTCTCGGAGCAAAGGCTAAAGGTGGCTAGTATAAGCGCGACCACCTATCAGGAGACCGTTGCCCCATGTCCGTATCCAAACCCGAAATTGTCATCACCTATTGCACGCAGTGCCAATGGCTGCTGCGCGCCGCCTGGCTGGCCCAGGAACTGCTGAGCACCTTCAGTGACGACCTGGCCCGGGTGGCCCTGGAACCGGCAACGGGCGGCAACTTTCGCATCACCTGCGATGGCGTGCAGATCTGGGAACGCAAGGCCGATGGCGGTTTCCCCGAGGCCAAGGTGCTCAAGCAGCGGGTCCGCGACCAGATCGACCCGCAGCGCGACCTGGGCCACAACGACCGCGCCTGACTCAGCCGCCGGAGGTGGCGGGTGCGGTGCGTGGTGCGCCGGCGGCCAGACGGCTTGAAATCACGATGGCCAGAATGATCAGCACCCCGCCCATCAGCATGCGCAAGGTGGGCTGCTCGGCGAAGATCACCCAGGCCATGGCGATGCCATAGACCGGCTCCATGGCAAACACCACGGCGGCGGTGCGGGCCTTGATCACCGCCAGGCTGGCCACGAACAGGCTGTGTGCCACGCCGGTGCAGAACACCCCCAGCAGCCCCAGCCACAGCCAGTCCAGCGCGCTCACCGAAGGCAGCAGCGGGCCCGCCACCGGCAGCAGACACAGTGCCACCACGGCGTTCTGGCACAGCGCCGCCTGTACCGCCGGAATGTGCCGGGAGCCTGCACGGTTGAGCAGTGACAGCAGGGCGAACAGCAACCCGGAGAACAACGCCCACAGCAGCCCGCTGGTGGCCTGGCTGGCGAGGTCGAAGTCGGGCGTCACCAGCACCAGGCCGATGCTCACCAGCACTACCAACAAGGCTTCGTTGCGACGGATGCGTTCACGGAACAACAGCCCTTCCAGAATGACCGTGAACGCCGGGAAGCTGGCAAAGCCCAGGGTCGCGATGGCCACGCCGGCCACCTTGACCGCGACGAAAAAGCTGACCCAATGGCCGGCCAGCAACATCCCGGCCAATGTCAGTCCGCGCCAGTCCCGTGCCTTCAGGGGTTGCCAGTGTTGTCGGGCAACGCCGACGAAGATGGCCAGGGCCAGCACGGCGAAGGCCGCACGGCCGAACACGATGACCGACGGGCCGGCACTGGCCAGTTTGCCGAACACGCCGGTCAGGCCGAACAACAGCGCGCCTGCATGCAGGGCGCCCAGGGCGGTACGAGGGGTCATGGCGGGCGGTTGCCTTGGATCGGGGTACAGGCCACGCAGTGTACATGCGCCGACGGCCTGTCACAGGACTGCCGCACAACGTTCATGGTCGATTCACTGCCCACAGGCAAGCTCGCACAAACTCTCCCGGAGCCTGCCCATGACCCATGCCGAGCTTGGCAAACCTTCGCGCAAGCAGCGCGTGCGCACGCTGTGGATCTCGGACGTGCACCTTGGCACCCGCGACTGCCAGGCCGAGCATCTGTCGCAGTTTCTCAAGGGCTACCAGGCCGATCGCATCTACCTGGTGGGCGACATCATCGACGGCTGGAAGCTGCGGGGTGGCATGTACTGGCCCCAGGCCCATACCAACGTGATCCGGCGCCTGCTGACCATGAGCAAGCGCGGCACCGAGGTAATCTATGTGACCGGCAACCACGACGAGTTCCTGCGTCGCTACTCCAAGCTGGTGCTGGGCAATATCCAGCTGGTGGACCAGGCCGAGCACCTCACCGTCGACGGCAGGCGGCTACTGGTGATCCATGGCGACCAGTTCGACGTGATAACCCGTTATCACCGCTGGCTGGCCTTCCTGGGTGACTGGGCCTATGAACTGACCCTCACCCTCAACCGCTGGCTCAACCACTGGCGCGCGCGGTATGGCTATGGCTACTGGTCGCTGTCGGCCTACCTCAAGCACAAGGTCAAGACGGCGGTGAGCTTTATCAGCGACTTCGAGGAGGCGATTGCACGCGAATGCGTCAAGCGAGGGTTTCACGGGGTGGTGTGCGGGCACATCCACCACGCCGAAATCCGCAAGGTGGGGGAGGTGGACTACCTCAATTGCGGCGACTGGGTGGAGTCGTGCACTGCCTTGATCGAGCACTGGGACGGCACGATCGAGCTGTACCGCCTGGCCGACGCCCAGGCCCGTGAGGCCCTGCGCCAGGCCCGGGCGGTGGGTGAGCCCAGCCTCTAGGCCACGCGCAGGGGGCGGGCGATGGTCAGAACTGCACCTTGCCGCGCAGCATGTCGCGGTACAGGACAAAATCGCCCAGCAGGCTGTAGAAGGGGTAGGTGAAGGTGGCGGGGCGGTTCTTCTCGAAAAAGAAGTGGCCTGCCCAGGCAAAGCCGTAGCCGGCCACCGGGACCGCCAGCAGCAGCCAGCCGTTGGCACTGGCCAGGGCGTAGGCCAGCAGGGCGATCACCAGGCTGGTGCCGACGAAGTGCAGGCGGCGGCAGACAGGGTTGCTATGCTCACCCAAATAATACGGATAGAACTCGGCAAAGCTGTTGAAGCGTGGGGGGCTGTTCACTGCGTCGCTCCCGTATCGGTCGAAGGTGGCGAAACATGCACGGCGTGGAGCCTGAACCGAGTCTAGAATTGTGTCGCAGTATCAGTCAGTGACAATAAGCGCCACTTTAGTATCCTTTGCGTTCACCGCAGGAGCGGTCTTACCCAAAAGAAGCCAGCCATGAGCGAAAGAACCACGTCAGCAAGCTGGGCCTCGGGGATCGTCAAGGCACTTGAATTCGAAGGGCTCGATTGCCCTGCGCTGTTCAAGCAGCTCGGCCTGGACTTCGCCGCGCTGGACGACCCCGACGCACGTTTCACCCAGGACTCCATGACCCGTTTGTGGCAACTGGCCGAAGAGTTGTCGGGCAACCGTGCCATCGGCCTGAACATGGCGCGGGTGGTGCGCCCGGCATCGTTTCACGTGGTCGGCTATGCCTTGATGTCCAGCCGCACCCTGGCCGAGGGGTTCGAGCGCCTGGTGCGTTACCAGCGCATTATCGCGGAGAGTTCCGACCTGAGCTTTCGCCTGGGGCCGGAAGGCTACTCGCTGGTGCTGACCGTGCATGGCGATCACCTGCCGCCCACCCGGCACAGCGCCGAGGCCTCGCTGGCCTGCGCCCTGGCGCTGTGCTGCTGGTTGAGCGGGCGCACCATCCAGCTGCGCCGGGTGCTGGTACAAGGCCCGCAGCCTCAGGATATAGAACCCTACAAGCAGGCGTTTCGTGCCCCGCTGGTGTTTGGTGCGCCCCACGATGCGCTGGTGTTCGAGCGCGCCGACATGGAGGCGCCGTTGCCCACGGCCAACGAGGCCATGGCGATTCTGCACGACCGTTTTGCCGGCGAGTACCTGGCGCGTTTTTCCGAAAGCCGGGTGACCCACCGTGCACGTCAGGTGCTGTGCCGCATGCTGCCCCAGGGCGAACCCAAGCGCGAAATGGTCGCCCAGGCCCTGCACCTGTCGCAGCGCACGCTGCAGCGGCGCCTGCAGGAGGAGGGCACCAGCTTTCAGACCCTGCTCGACGATACCCGTCGCGAACTTGCCGAGCAGTACCTTGCGCAGCCGAACATGACATTGCTGGAGGCTGCCTACCTGCTGGGTTTTGCCGACCCGAGCAACTTCTTCCGGGCCTTCCGGCGCTGGTTCGACCTCACCCCCGGGGAATACCGCACCCGTATGGAGCTGGCGCGCAGTGCCGGCCCCGAGGCGTCGGCCCAGGGCGTCAGTGTCGCCAGAACGCCGGCATGCACAGAACCAGCACCGTAATGATCTCCAGGCGGCCCAGCAGCATGCCGCCGGCCAGGATCCACTTGGCGGCGTCGGGCAGGGTGGCGAAGTTGCCTGCCGGGCCGATGGTTTCGCCCAGGCCCGGGCCTACGCCGGATACGGTGCTGGCCGCGCCGGTCAGGGCAGTCATCCAGTCCACGCCCAGCAACGAAAGCAGCAGCGCGATGATGCAGATGGTGATGGCGAAGAAGAACGAGAAGGTCAGGATCGACCGCACGATCTCTTCGTCGAGGCGGTGACCGTTGTATTTCTGCTTGATCACCGCACGCGGGTGAATCAGCTGGTTGAGGCTGGCCTTGAGCAGAATGTAGGCTACCTGGAAGCGGAAGATCTTGATCCCGCCCGCGGTCGAGCCCGAACAGCCGCCGATGAAACCCAGGTAGAAGAACAGCATCAGCGAAAAGTTGCCCCACAGGCTGTAGTCGCCCAGGGCGAAGCCGGTGGTGGTGACCACCGAGGTCACGTTCAGCGCCACGTGGCGCAAGGCATCGAACCACGGCAGGCTGGTGGTGGCCCAGTACCAGGTACCCAGCACCACCCAGGTGGCCACCAGAAGGCCGAGCAGGCCCTGTACCTGCTGGTCCTTGATCAGTGCCTTGCGGTTGCCACGCATCGTGGCCACGTAGAGGGTGAACGGCACACTGCCCAGGATCATCACCACCACCGCCACCCAGTGCACGGCCGGCTGGTCCCACTTGGCCAGCGACTGGTCGGAGGTGGAGAAACCGCCGGTGGAAATCGCCGACATGGCGTGGTTGATGGCATCGAACGGGCTCATGCCGGCCAGCCAGAACCCCAGCCCGCCGATGGTGGTGATGCCCACGTACACCGCCACGATCGACTTGGCGACCATGTGCGAGCGGGGCATGACCTTTTCGGAGCGGTCCGAGGACTCGGTCTGGAACAGGCGCATGCCGCCGATGCGCAGCAGCGGCAGGATCGCAACCGCCATGCCGATGAAGCCGATGCCGCCCAGCCAGTGCAGCAGCGAGCGCCATATCAGGATGCCCGGCGACATGCTGTCCAGGCCACTGAGCACGGTGGCGCCGGTGGCGGTGATGCCCGACATGCTCTCGAAGAAGGCATCGGTGTAGCTGATGTGCTGGGTCAGCAGGAACGGCAGGGCGGCGAAGATGCACACCACCAGCCAGCTGCTCACGGTGAGCAGGTACATGTCGCGCGGGCGCAGGTGCACGTGCTCGGGGCGCCCGGGTATGACCAGGGCCAGGCCGGCAATGAAGGTGATCAGGCTGGCCCACAGAAACGACGGCAGGTCGCCGGTGCGCTCGTAGATGACCAGGGTGGCCATGGGCACGGTCATGCTGATCGCCAGGGTAATCAGGAAGATGCCGATAATGAAACCGATGATCCTTAAGGTCGGCAACGCCATGTGATCTGCTCTGGGTTGAAACGGAGGGGCGCCATTCTACCTATGGGCCTCTTTAAGTAAACGGTAGAATAGCCGCACATTTCTCGACAGGGGGTAGCCGATGGAGGCTCTCGACGCATTGCTCAACCGTGTTTCCGTTCCTCGCCTGGTAGAGCCGGCACCTGATGCTGCGCAGCGCGAGTTGCTGTTTCGGGCGGCCTCGCGTGCGCCGGACCATGGCCAATTGCGGCCCTGGCGGTTCCTGACCATCGAAGGCGCGGCCCGCGAGCAATTGGGGGCGCTGCTGGCCGAGGCGGTGCAGGCGCAGGGCGAAGCCACCGAGGCAGCGCTGGAAAAGGCCCATGCCATGCCGCTGCGGGCGCCGTTGCTGATTGTGGTGATCGCGAACGTGCAGGATCACGTCAAGGTGCCCAAGTCCGAGCAGCGGCTGGCGGCCGCGTGTGCGGCGCATGCCATTCTGCTGGCGGCATATGCCCAGGGGATCGGCGCGGTGTGGCGCACCGGCGAGTTGTCCTACAGCCCGCAGGTGGCCAAGGGCCTCGGGCTGGCGGATACCGAAGAGCTGATCGGCTTCCTGTATGTGGGCACGCCGCTTAACCCGGCGCGTACGGCGCCAGTGGTGTCTGTCGAGGCGTTTGTCAGCGCCTGGGAGCAGCCCCGCTAAGCTATACAGGCATCAGATGGCCCTTTCGCTGGCAAAGCCAGCTCCCACAGGTGCGCAACGGCCCCTGAGGACGGTGACAAGCCTGTGGGGGCCGGCTTGCCAGCGAAGAAGCCAACACCCGTCTTTATTCAGGCGCTAGCCGGCCCCGCCACCGGCAACTCCAGCGTCGCCACGAACCCGCCCTGCGCATGGTTGCCCAGCACCAGGCTGCCACCATGACGTTCCGCCGCCTTGCGCGCGATCGCAAGGCCCAGGCCATGCCCGGCCGTGGTCTGCCCCGGGGCGCGGAAAAACGGCTCGCCCAACTGCGCCAGGTGCTCGTCGGCCACCCCCGGCCCGTGGTCGCGCACCGTCAGCACGATACGCTCGCCTTCACGCTGTGCACTCATCTCGATCGGTTGCCCCGGCGGATTGAAGCGCACGGCATTGCGCAGCAGGTTGTCCAGCGCACGTTCGATCAGTGTCGGCCAGCCCTGCAGGCTCAGCCCAGGCGTGTCGTGCAGCTGGATGTCCTGTTCCGGCGCTGCGAGCTGAGCATCCTTGCGCACGCTGGCCAGCAGCGCATTGAGGTCGACCGGTTCTGCGCTGGCGCTTTCGGCATCCACCCGCGCCAACACCAGGATTTCACTGATCAACGCCTCGAGGCGGTCGCACTCGCGGGTCAGGCGCGGCCAGTAGGCCTGCTGCTGTGCAGGCTCTGCCCGCTCGGCCAGGGCCAGGGCGATCCGCAGGCGTGCCAGCGGTGAGCGCAGTTCATGGGACACGTCACGCAGCAGTTGGCGCTGGCTGGCAATCAGGCTCTGCAGGCGCGCGCCCATGCGGTTGAAGTCATTGGCCAGCACACCGAACTCGTCGCGCCGGTTGGCCAGGCGTGCCAGGCTGTTCTGCTGGTAGGTGGTCTGCCCCAGGTCATGTACCGCGCCACGCAGGCGACTGAGGGGGCGGGTGATCGACAGGGTCACCAGCAGGCTGAACAGGGTCAGTACCACCAGGGCAATGCCCAATGCACTCAGCGGCCACAGCAGGCTGTCGCGGTGCCAGGCGTCGAGTTCGGGGTGAGGGATGCGGTAGATCAGCAGGTAGGTGTCGCCCGTGCCGGGGCTGGTGTACTCCTCGGTGAGGCGTCGCCAGGGCAGCGGCTCGCCGTTGTGCCGGCGCGCCTCGAAGGCTGCTGCGCGGCGCGGGAACGTGCCTGGCACCACGGCCTCGCCGCTTTCGTTGAGCACCTGCACGTCGATGTTGTAGCGTCGCTTGCGCAGCTCCAGATAACGCTGCGCGGCCTCGGGCCCTTGCTGTTCGTAGCGCGCCGACCAGTTCATGGCCAGGGTATTGAGCCCCGGGTGGCGGCTGAGGATCCAGGCGTCCTGATTGAGCATGTGGCCGAGCAGGATCGACAGCCCGGCAACCAGGGTGATGGCCAGCCAGAAGCTGGCCAGAATGCGCCAGAACAGTGAACGCAAGGGCATTACCTCAAACGAAAGAAGCCCGACCTGCGGGGGCAGGTCGGGCGGGGTGTGGACAGCTTACTGGGCCTTGCTGGCTTTTTCAGCTTTCCAGGCTTTGAACTCGGCCCACTCGGCCTTGCGCTCTGCCTGCTTCTTCTTCATTTCATCGAACTGCTTCTGCTGCTCTGGCTTGAGCATGCCGCGGATCTGGGTGTCGACCTTGTCGTGGCTTGCCTTGAGTTCGTCCTTGAGTGCCTTCTGGTCGGCTGCCGGCAGCTTGGCCAGGTAGCGCTGGGTGATTTCGTGGCGGCTCTTCATCTGCTCGCCCATCAGTTGACGGATCTGCTGGCGCTGCTCGCGGGTCAGGTCCAGCTGGGCGAAAGGCGCTCCACCGCGTTGGTGCTCGGCGCCGTGACGGGGGCCGCCGTCGGGCATGGCCATGGCTACGGTTGGCAGGGCGGCAGCGAACATCAGGGCGATAAGGGTCTTGCGCATGGTGACTCTCCTTGTTGAGGCCGGTCGTTACCGGATGTGCCCAGTCTAGGGAGATCAAGGTCAGCGGCGGTCAGGCAAGGGTAAAGCTTGGGTAAAGACGGTGGGCGAGGGTGTTTACACGGTGGGGCGTTGGCGTGCGCCCCTTTGCCAGCAAGGCTGGCGCCTACAGGCTGTAGTAATAGCCGCGGCTGCGCAGGGCGACGATGCGCGGCCTGCCATCGGGATGCGGGCCGATCTTCTTGCGCAGGTTGCTGACGTGCATGTCCAGGCTACGGTCGTACAGGGTCAGCTTGCGGCCCAGGGCGAGCTGCGCCAGTTCCTGTTTGTCCAGCGGCTCACCCGGCTGGCCCAGCAGGGCTTCGAGAATGCGGCTTTCGGAAAGGGTCAGGGTCAGCTCGCGTTCGTCGATGTCGACCACGCCACGGGCGGGGCTGAAGCGCAGGTCGCCCACTTCCATCTGGGTGGGTGTGGCGGCCGGGTGGCTGCGGCGCAGCACGGCGCGCAGCCGCGCGGTGAGCTCGCGGGGGTCGCAGGGCTTGGCCAGGTAGTCGTCGGCGCCCAGTTCCAGGCCCAGGATACGGTCCAGCGGCTCGCCGCGAGCAGACAGCATCAGCACTGGCAGTTCGGCGTGGTCGCTGCGCAATTGCTTGAGCAGTTCCAGGCCGCTGCCGTCGGGCAGCATCACATCCAGCACCACCGCTGCCGGGGCGTGCTCGGCCAGGGCCTTGCGGGCGCTCTGGCCATCATGGCAGGCACGCACCTGAAAGCCTTCCTGGGTCAGCCAGCTGCTCAGCAGCTCGCACAGTTCCTGGTCATCATCAATCAGTAGCAGCTCGCTCATGTCTCACTCAATTCAACCATTGCCGGCGCCGTCTGTGGCTGCCACTGGCAAAGATACCGCAGAGCACGGCCAACAGGGCAACTCCGGCGCCAATCACGAACCATTGCTGCTGATCGGTGAGCAGCTTGGGCAGCGGGTTGGCCTGGTGTTGCTCGAGCTGCTGCTTCAGGCGTTGGTTCTCCTGGCGCAGGCGGGTCAGCTGGGCGCTTTCGCGTTCGTTCTCGACATTCTTCAGCTGCTGCTTGAGCGCTTCGTGCTGGCGCTCACTTTCCTTGAGGCGTTGCTGCAGCTCGGTGATCTGGCTACCCGCACTCAACGACAAAGGGGTGCTGGCGGAGGCTTCGGCGGCCTTGGCGAGCGGGGTCAGCAGCAACAGGCACAGCAGCATGGACAACGGACCTTGACGCATCGGAACTCCTTGATTCCAATCGGGTGTTGCGTAGGTTGTCGGCAGGTGGACGAGAATGATGAACATTCGAGTGGATTTTAAGGCGTAGCACTACAGGCCCGCTGTAGTGGGCAAAGCCAGGAAGGGGAGCAGCGAGTGTGTGCGAAGGTGCCCAGAAGGTGAGGCGAACCGGCGCGACGACGGGCTCGTCGCGCCGATCAGGTTACGGCAGGACCTGCTTGAACGGCTTCACCAGCACTTCGGCATATACACCCGCCGCAATGTAAGGATCCGCATCTGCCCAGGCCTTGGCAGCCTCGAGCGAGTCGAACTCGGCGACGATCAGGCTGCCACTGAACCCGGCCGCGCCAGGGTCGTTGCTGTCGATCGCCGGGTGCGGGCCGGCCAGTACGATGCGGCCTTCGGCCTTGAGCTGCTGCAGGCGCTCAAGGTGCGCCGGGCGTGCAGCCAGGCGGGCTTGCAGCGAATCGGCAACGTCTGTGGCGATGATGGCGTAGAGCATGTCAGTCCTCGGTCTTGGGGGTAGTAGGGTCGCTGTCGTGCAGGTGGCGGGACAGGTAGACACCCTGGCCCACCAGGAACAGTACGGTCATGCCCAGGCTGCCGAATACCTTGAAGTCCACCCAGATGTCCTGGAAGGTGAAGGCAACGAACAGGTTGGCCGCGCCGCAGAACAGGAAGAACGCGATCCACGCCAGGTTCAGGCGCGTCCACACCGGCTCGGGCAAGGTCAGCGCATGGCCCATGATGCGCTTGATCAATACACGGTCACCAATGAAGTGACTGCCCGCAAAAGCGGTGGCGAACAGCCAGTTCACCGCCGGGGCCTTCCACTTGAGGAAGGTCTCGCTGTGGAAGGCCAGGGTCAGGCCGCCAAATACCAGGCATGCCACCAGGGTCAGCCACTGGCCCTTCTCCAGCTTGCGCTGGCGGATCAGCAATGCGCCATACACCACCAGCGAGCTGATGATCAGCACCGCCGTGGCGCTGTAGATGCCGCCCAGCTCGAACGACTGGCCGGCAACGTCGACCGTGCGCGGGTCGAGCTTGTAGACGATGAAAAACAGGAACAACGGGATGAAATCGATGAATTGTTTCACAGTGGCAGCCAGAAGCAGGATGTGACGGCATAATAACAAACATCAATGAGAGCGTATGCGCCACCTATGAATGTTGATCTGCACTGCCACAGCACCGCTTCCGATGGCGCCCTGTCGCCCACGGCGCTGGTCGCTCGCGCCCACGAACACGGCGTGCGGATGCTTTCGCTGACCGACCACGACACCCTCGAAGGCCAGCTCGAAGCCCAGGCTGCCACCCAGGCGCTGGACATGCAGTGGGTCAGCGGGGTCGAGCTGTCCTGCACCTGGGGCGGGGCGACGATTCACATCCTGGGCTACAACTTCCCGCTCGATGCCGAACCGCTGCAGCGCGCCGTCGAGTCGCTGCACCGTGGACGCTGGCTGCGCTCCGAGGAAATCGACCGGCGGCTGGCGCTCAAGGGCATGCCCGGCGCGCTGGACGGCGCCCGTGCCATCCAGCAGGAGCTGGGTGACAGCGGCAATGCGCCGGCCCGTCCGCACTTTGCCGAGTACCTGGTGCGTGCCGGCCACGTCAAGGACCGCGGCGAAGCCTTTCGCAAGTGGCTGGGCGCCGGCAAGCTGGGGGATGTGAAGCTGCACTGGCCAAGCCTGGAAGACACCGTGCAGACCCTGCGCCAGTCCCACGCATGGGTCAGCCTTGCCCACCCGATGCACTACGAATTAACCCGCAGCAAGCGTCGACGCCTGATTGCCGACTATATTCAAGCAGGTGGCCAGGCGCTGGAAGTGGTGAACGGGATGATGCCCGCCGAACAGGTGGGCACGATGTCGATCCTGGCCCGTGAGTTCGGTCTGCTGGCCAGCGCCGGCAGCGATTTCCATGGCCCGGGCGCCTGGTCTGAGATCGGTGTCTACCGGCCGTTGCCGGAGGACCTGCCACCCCTGTGGCGTCGATTCAAACATGAGCAGCCCACTGCACCCGTCTGAACAGGTAGAAAACGTGAGTCAATTTTTCCAGATTCATGCGGGAAACCCGCAACCGCGCCTGATCAAGCAGGCCGTCGAGATCATCCGCAAGGGTGGGGTGGTGGTCTACCCTACCGATTCGTCCTACGCCATGGGTTGCCAGATCGGCGACAAGTCTGCCGTGGAGCGCGTGCGCCGCTTGCGCGGGCTGGACAAGAGCCACAACTTCACGCTGATCTGCTGCGACCTGTCGCAGATGGGCCTGTTCGCCAAGATCGACACCGCCACGTTCCGCCTGCTCAAGGCGCATGTGCCGGGGCCCTATACCTTCATCCTCAATGGCACCCGCGAAGTACCGCGCCTGCTGTTGCACGAGAAGCGCCGCACCATCGGCCTGCGCGTGCCGCAAAACCCCATTCTTCTGGCCTTGCTCGAAGAGCTGGGCGAGCCGTTGATGAGCGTCAGCCTGATCCTGCCAGGCGACGACGAACCCATGACCGACCCGTACGAGATCCGTCAGCGCCTGGAAAAACAGGTCGACCTGATCATCGACGGCGGTTACGGCGACCTCAAGGCCTCCACCATCATCGACCTGACCGGGGAGGAGGCGGTGCTGGTGCGTGAAGGCTGCGGCGACCCTGCGCCCTTCATGGCCGAAGCGTGAACCAGGTCGCTGCGGTCGAGCCGGCCCTGGACCCACAGGCCGGCGCCCAGCAGGAGCTGCCACTGGTGATGGTGTATGGCGAAGCCATGACCGAGATGCCGGTGGACCTGTACATCCCGCCCGATGCGCTGGAAGTGTTCCTCGAAGCCTTCGAGGGCCCGCTCGACCTGCTGCTGTACCTGATTCGCAAGCAGAACGTGGATATTCTCGACATCCCGGTGGCGGAGATCACGCGCCAGTACATGGGCTATGTCGAGCTGATGAAGACCGTACGCCTGGAACTGGCCGCCGAGTACCTGGTGATGGCCGCGATGCTGGCCGAGATCAAGTCGCGCATGCTGCTGCCGCGCTCTGCCGAAGTGGAGCAGGAAGAGGACGATCCGCGTGCCGAACTGATTCGCCGGCTGCAGGAGTACGAACGTTTCAAGGCCGCCGCCGAAGGCATCGACGGCCTGAGCCGGGTTGGCCGCGAGGTGATCGTACCGCGCCTGGAGGCACCCCAGGCCAAGGCGCGCAAGCTGTTGCCCGACGTTGCGCTGGAAGAGGTGCTGATGTCGATGGCCGAGGTGCTGCGCCGCGGTGACATGTTCGAGAGCCATCAGGTCAGCCGCGAGGCGCTGTCGACCCGCGAGCGCATGAGCGATGTGCTCGAGCGCCTCAAGGGCGGCGGCTTCGTGCCCTTCGTCGAGCTGTTCACGGCCGAGGAGGGCAAGCTGGGGGTGGTGGTGACCTTCATGGCCATCCTCGAACTGGTCAAGGAATCTCTCGTCGAACTGGTGCAGAATGAGCCCTTCGCTCCCATCCATGTCCGCGCCCGGGCCGAATAACCGTACACGAGCACCCCAATGAACCTGACCGACCCCCGTGACCTGGCGTCGCTGCTGGAAGCCTTCCTGCTCGCCTCTGGCAAGGCGCAATCGCTGGAGCGCCTGTACGAGCTGTTCGAAGAGGCCGAGCGCCCTGAGCCCGGCGTGTTCAAGAAGGCCCTCGAGGTGCTGCGCAAGTCCTGTGCCGGGCGCGCGTTCGAGCTCAAGGAAGTGGCCTCGGGCTACCGCCTGCAGATCCGCGAGGACTACGCGCCCTGGGTCGGGCGGCTGTGGGAAGAACGGCCGCAGCGCTATTCGCGTGCGTTGCTCGAAACCATTGCGCTGATCGCCTATCGCCAGCCGATCACCCGTGGCGAGATCGAGGATGTGCGGGGCGTGGCGGTGAACACCAATATCATCAAGACCCTGCTCGAGCGCGAGTGGGTGCGCATCGTGGGCTACCGCGAAGTGCCCGGCAAACCGGCGATGTTCGCTACCACCAAGGCCTTTCTCGACCACTTCAACCTGAAGAACCTCGACGAGCTGCCCTCGCTGGCCGAGTTGCGCGAGATGGAGCCCGAGCCATTGCTGGAAGTGGATGATGCACCGGTGCCGGCCCACCTGCAGGCCCTGGCCGACGAGAGCGCCGAGCCAGAAGCCCCGGTCGAGGAGACCAGCTTTCACAGCCTGTTGCTGGAGCTGGACTCGATGGAGCAGGGGCTCAAGACCGACTTCGACGACCTGCTCGAGCAAGCCGATGAACCCGATGAGGGCCAGGCAGCGCCCGGTTCGCCGCAGGGCTGAGCGGCCTTCGAGCGGAAAACAGCGTCCTGGGGTGCAATATCGGCTAGTCTGTGGTGCGTTTGTCGTCGGTTCGGCGTATGATTCGCGACCTTTTTTGGCGCTTGTTTGGCCAATTCAATGATTTTCAGCAGCACTACACCGGGAGGTGCCCAGATGAGTGAACAGGATCTGCACGATAGCCCGCCGCGTCCAGCCGGCGAAAAACTGCAAAAGGTACTCGCGCGCATCGGCGTGGGTTCGCGCCGCGACGTCGAGGCCTGGATCAGCCAGGGTCGCATCAAGGTCAATGGCGTGGACGCCACCCTTGGCCAGCGCGTCGACATGCACGACGCGATTTCGGTCGACGGCCGCCTGATCAAGCGTGAAGAAGCCGCCGAGACCGTGCGCCGCGTCATCATGTACAACAAGCCCGACGGCGAGATCTGCACCCGTGACGACCCGGAAGGTCGCCCGACCGTGTTCGATCGCCTGCCGCGCCCGAAAGAGGGCCGCTGGATCAACGTCGGTCGTCTGGACATCAACACCACCGGCCTGCTGATGTTCACCACCGATGGTGAGCTGGCCAACCGCCTGATGCACCCGTCGTCCGAAATGGACCGTGAATACGCAGTGCGTGTACGCGGCGAAGTGGACGAAGACATGATCGCGCGCCTGAAGGCGGGCGTGGTGCTCGAAGACGGTCCGGCGCGTTTCACCGATATCCAGGAAGCCCCGGGCGGTGAAGGTTTCAACCACTGGTACCACTGCGTGGTGATGGAAGGCCGCAACCGTGAGGTGCGTCGCCTGTGGGAATCCCAGGGCCTGGTGGTCAGCCGCCTGAAGCGTGTGCGCTTTGGCCCGGTGTTCCTCAACAGCGACCTGCCGATGGGCCGCTGGCGCGAAATGAGCCAGGGCGAAGTGGACATCCTGGCTGCCGAAGTGGGGCTCAAGCCGGTGGCAATGCCGGCGATGAAGGCCAAGGTCAAGGACAAGCTCGAGCGCATGCAGCGCAAGTCGTCCAAGCCGGTGGGCCGTGGCGAGCGCGTGCGCACCCTGCGCCCGGCCAAGGAAGGTGGCGCGACCACCGAGCGCGCAGCGCGCCAGCCGCGTGACGACTCGCCACGCAAGGGCCGCAGCACCGTGGCCGAGCGTCCGAGCGACATGAACAAGCGCAAGCCGGCCGGCTCCGCACCCAAGCGGCCGGGCAGCAGCCGTGGCAAGCCGCCGCGGGCTGAGTAAGCGCTCACACAAGCCAACCTTCGGGTTGGCTTTTTTGTGCCTGTGGTGTTTTCACGTGCCCTTCGCCGGCAAGGCCGGCTCCTACAGGCATTGCACTCGCAGTGTAGGAGTCGGCGTTGCCGGCGGAGGGCCGGCGCAGACACTCCAAGGCAACCAGTGGAAACTTTTTGAACCACGTCGTAAATAATTCGTTACGACTTGTGGCGTACTGATTGGGCAAGCCAGCCCATTCTTCAGGCTGTAAACAAACCTTGCCGAAAACGTCGGCGACCCTCACCTTCTGTCCACGTCAACCTCTTGCCCAACCCCCGCAACCACGGTGTGATAGCCGCCATTGCCAAGTGCAAAAGCCCCGCCGCAGAGCTGGGCAAGCCATAACAAGAAATGGAGGCGCCATGCACGCCGTACACTCCCCCAGGCTTCAGAACCCCCGCCGGACCGCTGCGTCTTGTCATCCGACAGTCACGCAACGTGTTGACCCCTGCGCCAAAGCAAGGGTATACAATGCGCCGCGTTTTAACTGTGACCCAACTGCGTACCGCGCAACCTTGCTGACTCCGGGCTGATTCGCCTCGGGCTGCCGCCCGTACCGAAGGCTCTGGTCCAAGACTCCTCAAGGTATACCACCTTGTTAATTCCGCTGCGCCACGAGCGCGGTGGGTCCGATTCCGTCACAGATAAAAACAAACAGGTGACTCCGTTCATGAGTGGACAAAACTCGCATTCAGGTGAGCTCAAGCGTGGCCTGAAAAACCGCCACATCCAGCTGATCGCCCTCGGTGGCGCTATCGGCACCGGCCTGTTCCTGGGGTCGGCCGGGGTGATGCAATCGGCCGGCCCGTCGATGATCCTGGGCTATGCGATCTGCGGCTTCATTGCCTTCCTGATCATGCGCCAGCTGGGCGAGATGATCGTCGAAGAGCCGGTGGCCGGCTCCTTCGCCCACTTCGCCCACAAGTACTGGGGCGGTTTCGCCGGCTTCCTGTCGGGCTGGAACTGCTGGGTGCTGTACATCCTGGTGGGGATGTCGGAGCTGACCGCGGTCGGCAAGTATGTCCACTACTGGTGGCCGGAGATCCCCACCTGGGCCTCGGCAGCCGCATTCTTCATCCTCATCAACGCGATCAACCTGGCCAACGTGAAGGTGTTCGGCGAGGCGGAGTTCTGGTTCGCGATCATCAAGGTGCTGGCCATCGTCGGCATGATCGGCCTGGGCAGCTACCTGCTGGTCAGTGGCAGCGGCGGCCCTGAAGCCTCGGTCACCAACCTGTGGGCCCACGGCGGTTTCTTCCCGCACGGCGTCGGCGGCCTGGTGATGGCCATGGCGATCATCATGTTCTCCTTCGGCGGCCTGGAAATGCTCGGGTTCACCGCAGCCGAGGCCGACAAGCCGAAGACCGTGATCCCCAAGGCGATCAACCAGGTCATCTACCGCATCCTGATCTTCTACATCGGTGCCCTGGTGGTACTGCTGTCGCTGACCCCGTGGGACAGCCTGGTCAGCAGCCTGACCAGCTCGGGCGATGCCTACAGCGCCAGCCCGTTCGTGCAGGTGTTCTCGCTGCTGGGCAGCAACACCGCAGCGCATATCCTCAACTTCGTGGTGCTGACCGCGGCGCTGTCGGTGTACAACAGTGGTACCTACTGCAACGCGCGCATGCTCTACGGCATGGCCGAGCAGGGTGATGCGCCGGCCAGCCTGGCCAAGATCGACAAGCGTGGCGTGCCGGTACGCTCGATTCTGGCGTCGGCAGCCGTTACCGTGGTGGCGGTGCTGCTCAACTACCTGATGCCGCACAGCGCCCTGGAGCTGCTGATGTCGCTGGTGGTGGCGACCCTGGTGATCAACTGGGCGATGATCAGCTACTCGCACCTCAAGTTCCGCCAGCACATGGACCGTACCGGTCAGAAGTCGCTGTTCCGCGCGCTGATCTACCCCTACGGCAACTACCTCTGCCTGGCGTTCGTGGTGTTCATCCTGGGCATCATGCTGCTGATGCCGGGCATCCGTGTATCGGTGTACGCGATTCCGGTATGGCTGGTGGTGATGTGGGGCTTCTACTGGCTCAAGAGCAAGCGCAGCGCCAACGGCGCCCCTGCAGTGCCGAGCGCCGCCCTCAAGTAAGCGCAGGATGCTGCAATGAAAGCCCGGCCTTGTGCCGGGCTTTTTGGTTTTGTGCACCAGGGCGGGTATCCTGAAGGCCAATTCGCGCAAAGCCAGGCCCATGCTGATCATTTCCAACGCCGTGCACATTCCCGATGACGAGATCGAATTGAACGCCATTCGCGCCCAGGGCGCCGGTGGGCAGAACGTCAACAAGGTCTCCAGCGCCGTGCACCTGCGTTTTGACATCAATGCCTCGTCACTGCCGCCGTTTCACAAGGAACGGTTGCTGGGCCTGCGTGACAGCCGGATCACCAGCGACGGGGTGATCGTGCTCAAGGCCCAGCAATACCGTACCCAGGAGCAGAACCGGGCCGACGCCCTGGAGCGCTTGCGCGAACTGATTCTGGCGGCGGTGAAGGTCGAGAAGGCGCGGCGGCCTACGCGCCCGACCCTGGGCTCCAAGACCCGTCGCCTGGAGTCAAAGAGCAAGCGCGGGGCGATCAAGGCCGGGCGCGGCAAGATCGACTACTGAAGCGTGTGGCGTACCGGGTTCAGTCGTGCCTGGCGGTACAGGTAAAGGCTGAGCAGCAGGCCGCACAAGGCGGCGATTGCCGCAAACAGAAAGATCGAGGCAAAGCCGAAACCTGCCGCCACGGCCCCCGCCAGTGGTCCAGTGATACCCAGCGACAGGTCGATGAACAGTGAGTAGGCCCCCACCGCGGCACCGCGGTTGGCCGCCGGCACCAGATTGACCGCCTCTACCCCCAGCGCCGGGAATACCAGCGAAAAGCCGAAGCCGCTCAGTGCCGCACCGGCCAGTGCCAGTTCGGCGCTGGGGGCCAGCCACAGCAGCAACAGGCCGATCGTCTCCACGCTCAGGCAAGCAATGGCGACACGGTAGCCGCCCAGACGGTTGATCAGGTTGCCGAACAGCAGGCGTGCGCTGATGAAGCTGGCACCGAACAGGCTCAGGCACAAGGCGGCGTTGTGCCAGGACTGGCTGGCGTAGTACAGGGTAATGAAGGTGGCGATGGTGCCAAAGCCGATCGAGCCCAGCGCCAGCCCCGAGCCATGCCCGAACACCCGCCCCAGCACATGCAGAAACGGCATGCGCACGCCACTGACGATCGGCGCCGCCTGCTTGGGCCAGGCCAGCGCCAGGCCTGCCGCGCACAGCAGCAGGATGCTCACGCCCATGCTCCACAGCCCCAGCTGCTGTACCAGCACCACCCCCAGCGGTGCGCCGATGGCCAGCGCGCCGTAGCTGGCGATGCCGTTCCAGGAGATCACCTTGGCGGTGTGCTGCGCGCCCACCCGGCCGATGCCCCAGCCGATGGCGCCCGAACCCACCAGACTTTCGGCGCTGCCCAGCACCAGGCGCCCCACCAGCAGGCTGGTCAGGCTCATCCAGGGCGTGGCCTGCAGCCAGGCGGCCAGCAACATGAACACGCCGCTCAGGCCGCAGCCGGCCAGGCCGTACATCACCGCACGCTTGCAGCCCTGATTGTCGATGAGGCGGCTGGCATAGGGGCGGCTGAGCAGGGTGGCGAGGTATTGCACGCTGATCACCAGGCCGGCGACCACGGCGCCGAACCCCAGGGTGTCGTGCACGAAGCCGGGCAGCACGGCCAGGGGAATGCCGATGTTGAGGTAGCCGATGAAGGTGAACAGCACGATGGAGACGACTTGCAGGGTGACCGCCAGGGGGCGCGGTGTGACAGGCATGGAAGGTCCGGGAGGTGACGGGCTGGAGTGCCTATCATAGACCTGTGGAGCGCGGGGAGGGTTCTTGGCGGTGTGAAAACCCGTTGCCGGGGTCGTCCCCTGTCGTAGTGGTTTTCACACGCCGGGTAGTGCGCGGTTTATTCCTGTTCGGCGCTCGGGGTTTCGTCGCCATCGGAATCTGCCACGTGGGCAGGTTCGGCGCTGAGAGGAGCAGCAGGCTGCTCGGCTTGGTTCAGGCTTGGGAAGGGAAGATTCGGGATTTCATGCATCTCGTCGTTCCTCGCAAGTTTATAAGGTGGAAAGGCTGCGCAAGGCGCGCTTGGCTTCGATAAAGCCTGGGCAGGATACAGGAGTCTGGATGACAGTATGAATTTTCCTGCTGATTGGTGGCCTTCAGCGACGCTTCGCCGGCAAGGCCAGCGCCTACACGGATCGACGTCGTCCCTGTAGGAGCCGGCCTTGCCGACGAAGGGTTCAGCGACAGACGTCCGCGATGGCCGCCGCCAGCACCTGCAGCCTGGCCGCATCCGCCCCGGCGATGTTCGCCCGCCCGGTACCGACCATGTACACACTGTGCTTCTCCCGCAGTTGCGTCACTTGCTGCGGTGAGAGGCCGGTGTAGGAGAACATTCCGCGTTGCGCGGCGATATGCGCGAACCGCTCGCTCAGCCCATGGGGCTGCAGCGCCTGGACCAGGCCGACCCGCAGCATGGCGATGCGCTGGCGCATGGCGTCGACTTCGTCGGCCCACAGGCGCTTGAGCGCCGGATCGCCAAGAATCGTCGCCACCACCGCCGCGCCATGGTCTGGCGGCGTCGACCACAGGTTGCGTGCAATCGATGCCAGCTGACTGCGCACATCCTGCAGCTTTTCGGCGCTGTCGGCGCATACCAGCAGCGCACCGGTGCGCTCGCGGTACAGGCCGAAGTTCTTCGAGCACGAACTGGTCACCAGCAGCTCCGGCAGGGCCTGGGCAAACAGCCTCACGGCCCAGGCATCCTGCTCCAGCCCGTCACCGAAGCCCTGGTAGGCGAAGTCGATCAGCGGCAGCAGTTCGCGGCGCTTGACCACTTCCAGCACCGCCTGCCAGTCCTGCTGCGACAGGTCGAAGCCGGTGGGGTTGTGGCAGCAGGCGTGCAGCAGCACCACATCGCCCGTGGGCACCGATTCCAGTGCCGCGAGCATGCCGGTCACGTTCAGGCGGTTGTCTGCGCCCACATAGGGGTAGTGGCTGACCTTCAGGCCGGCACTGGCGAACAGCGTTTCGTGGATCGGCCAGGTCGGGTCGCTCAGCCAGATGCCACGCCCTGGCAGGCACTGGCGGATGAACTCCGCCGCCAGTCGCAGTGCGCCGGTGCCGCCCGGGGTTTGCGTGGCGCCTGCGCGCCGGGCTGCGAGCAGTGGCGCGTCGTCACCAAGTACCAGTTGCGCGATCAGTTGTCCGAAGGCTGCATCCCCGTGACCGCCTACGTAGCTCTTGCTGGTCTGGTCGTCGAGCAGGCGCTGTTCGGCCAGCTTGACCGCCCTGGGCACCGGGGTAAGGCCCTGGGCGTCCTTGAACACGCCAACCCCCAGGTCGAACCTGTCGGGGTTGGTGTCCCTGGCGTACGCCTCCATCAGCCCCAGAATCGGGTCGCCTGGCACGCGCGCGATGGCGCCGAAGTGCATTACTTGCGACCTTCTGCGGTGCTGGCGACCTCATCGGTGCGCGCGGCCATGATGAAGTCGTTGCGGTGCAGGCCCTTGATCGAGTGGCTCCACCAGGTCACGGTGACCTTGCCCCACTCGGTCAGCAGGCCAGGGTGATGGCCTTCGGCTTCGGAGATTTCGCCCACTGCGTTGGTGAACGCCAGGGCATGTTTGAAATTCTTGAACAGGAACACTTTTTCCAGCTGCATGATGCCGTCGCGCACTTCGATGTTCCAATCCGGGATCTGCTTGATCAGTACCGGCAGTTCTTCGTCGCTGACCTGTGGGGCGTCGGCACGGCAGGCTTCGCAATGGGCTTGGTTCAAGGCGTTCATAGGTGATTCTTCCGCAAGTGGTTGTTATAGGTGTACAGGGTGGCTCAAGCGGCCACCTTGGGGGGGAATTTGGGGGCGTGCAGGCCCAGCTGCATGGCGCGTTGAACCATGCCCATGATGTCTTCGTGGGCCAGGTCGAACAAGCGCTTGAGCTGCGGCAGGGCGAAGTACACCGGCTGCAGGATATCGATGCGATACGGCGTGCGCATGGCCTCGAGCGGATCGAAGGCCTGGTGTTCCGGTTCGTCGGACAGGCTGTAGACGGTTTCCTTGGGCGAGGAGAGGATGCCGCCGCCGTAGATCCTGCGGCCCTGCGGGGTGTCCACCAGGCCGAACTCGATGGTCATCCAGTACAGGCGGGCCAGGTAGACGCGCTGTTCCTTGGTCGCGGCCAGGCCGAGTTTGCCGTAGGTGTGGGTGAATTCGGCAAACCAGGGGTTGGTCAGCAGCGGGCAGTGGCCGAAGATCTCGTGAAAGATGTCGGGCTCTTGCAGATAGTCGAGTTCTTCTTCGGTGCGAATGAAGGTGGCCACCGGAAAGCGCTTGCTGGCCAGCAGTTCGAAGAAGGTCTGGAAGGGGATCAGGGCCGGCACGCGGGCAACTTGCCAGCCGGTGGTGGCGCCCAGTACCTGGTTGATCTCGCTCAGTTGCGGAATGCGGTCATGAGGCAGGTTCAGTTGTTCGATGCCGTCCAGGTACTCCTGGCACGCGCGCCCCTCGATCACCTTCAGCTGGCGGGTGATCAGGGTATTCCACACCGCATGTTCCTGCGGCGGGTAATCGATAAAACCCTGCGCATCGGGCTCGCGGGCCACGTAGTGCGTCTGTTTCATGCTGCTCTCCTGATGAGGGCCTTTATTGTTATAGGGTGGCTTTCGCCATGCCCTAGGAATACCCCCTCACCCTGGTGTTTGCATCCCGTTGCCTCGTGCCCGGCGGGCCGTTCAACCGTATTTTTGTAACGCAGATTTTACGGTGGTGCCGAAGTGCCGAGAAAACGCAGGTGCTGGTAGCTGTGAATCCGCCTTTTTGTAACGTATTCTTTACGAGAGTTCATGCCGTTGTGCAGATAGTTGGCCTCGTCTTCTTGTTTGTAGGACCTTTCATGCGTATCAAAGTGCACTGCCAGAACCGCATCGGTATCTTGCGCGACATGCTCAACCTGCTGGTCGAGTACGGGATCAACGTGGCCCGCGGCGAGGTGGGGGGCGAGCATGGCAATGCCATCTACCTGCACTGCCCGAACCTGATCAACCTGCAGTTCCAGGCGCTGCGCCCCAAGTTCGAAGCCATTACCGGCGTGTTCGGGGTCAAGCGGGTGGGCCTGATGCCCAGCGAGCGCCGGCACATGGAGCTCAATGCCTTGCTGGGTGCGCTGGATTTTCCCGTGCTGTCGATCGACATGGGGGGCTCGATCGTCGCGGCCAACCGTTCGGCGGCGCAGTTGCTCGGGGTGCGGGTGGACGAAGTGCCGGGCATTGCATTGTCGCGGTATGCCGAGGATTTCGACCTGCCGGAGTTGGTGCGGGCCAACAAGTCACGCATCAACGGCTTGCGGGTGAAGATCAAAGGCGATGTGTTCCTGGCCGATATCGCACCGCTGCAGTCCGAGCACGATGACAGCGAGGCGCTGGCAGGGGCCGTGCTGACCCTGCACCGGGCTGACCGAATCGGCGAACGCATCTACAACGTGCGCAAGCAGGAGCTGCGTGGGTTCGACAGCATTTTCCAGAGCTCCAGGGTGATGGCGGCGGTGGTGCGCGAGGCACGTCGCATGGCGCCGCTGGATGCGCCACTGCTGATCGAGGGCGAGACCGGTACCGGCAAGGAGTTGCTGGCCCGTGCCTGCCACCTGGCCAGTCCGCGTGGGCAGGCGCCGCTGATGGCGCTCAACTGTGCCGGGCTGCCCGAGTCGATGGCCGAGACCGAGCTGTTCGGCTACGGGCCGGGGGCGTTCGAAGGCGCCCGCGCCGAGGGCAAGCTTGGCCTGCTGGAACTGACCGCGGGCGGCACGCTGTTTCTCGACGGCGTGGGTGAGATGAGCCCGCGCCTGCAGGTGAAGCTGTTGCGCTTTCTGCAGGACGGTTGCTTTCGCCGGGTGGGCAGTGACGAGGAGGTGTACCTGGATGTGCGGGTGATCTGCGCGACCCAGGTGGACTTGTCGGAGTTGTGCGCCCGCGGCGAGTTTCGCCAGGACCTGTATCACCGCCTCAACGTGCTGTCGCTGCACATTCCACCGCTGCGCGAATGCCTGGACGGCCTGGCGCCGCTGGTGGAGCATTTTCTCGACCAGGCCAGCCGCCAGATCGGCTGCCCGTTGCCGAGCCTGGCACCGGCGGCGATGGAGCGCCTGAGCCAATACCATTGGCCGGGCAACGTGCGGCAACTGGAGAACGTACTGTTCCAGGCGGTTTCATTGTGCGACGGCGGGGTGGTCAAGGCCGAGCATATTCGCCTGCCCGATTATGGCGCGCGCCAACCTTTGGGCGAGTTTTCCCTGGAAGGTGACTTGTCGCAAATAGTCGGTCGTTTCGAAAAAGCCGTACTTGAAAGTTTGCAGGGTGAATTCCCCAGTAGCAGAGCACTGGGTAAACGCCTGGGCGTTTCGCATACCACCATTGCCAACAAGTTGCGTGATTACGCAATCGGCAAAGTTGTGGAGTGACTTGAAAGGCGGGGAAGTTACTGTTTGCAGCGAGGGTGCGCCTCGTCGACACAAGGCCCGAGGCGCAACTACCGTCAGTGTGCTCTATCAGCCGTTGGAGCACCCGTTACCCATGACGCGGTATTCGAGAATGTGCTTCTGGCCTTGGGAGTCCTCGTAGGTCATGCGGGCCGGAACCACTTCGCAGACGTTCGGGACTTCGGTCATGGAAATGACTTTGGCGATGTCCAGATGTTGCGAGTAACTGTATTGTTCAACCGGAATCTGCTCGGCGGAAACATCTGCAACTTCAGCCGCCATGGCCGATGCGCAAAAACTACCGAGTGCCAATACCAGTAAAGCTTTCATCTTCAAGTTACCTGTCTAAGGTCGTAAGGGGTCACGCTGCGCTTGTGGCGCGGCGTGTGCAGCAAGTTGAAACTTTCAGGGTTATCGCGGGATTAACATGCCTTCGTGGGGGCTGTTACCAGTTAATTCGCGTTGCCGTTGCTGGCGAGGTGAATTCTAGGAGTGTGGCGGGCCCCGAAACAGAGCCCGTTTTGATAAACACTGTTGGCGGAAACTGTAACAATCAGTTGAAATTTCACCCCGGGATTTATTTTTCTATCTGTTGCCGCGCTGGAACGCCCGTGCCAGAGCGGTCGACGCGCAGTGTTGGACCAAATGCAGGTCCCGTTACTACCAACGTCGAATGGCCCTTGGCGCTCTGGTACAGTTAAAACGAGGTCATACAAAAACAACTATTACACCGAGGTAACAAAGATGAGTGCGGCTCCCCTGTATCCCGTGCGTCCCGAGGTTGCGGCCAACACGCTGACCGACGAGGCGACCTACAAGGCCATGTACCAGCAGTCGGTGATCAACCCTGACGGCTTCTGGCGCGAGCAAGCTCAGCGCCTCGAGTGGATCAAGCCCTTCACCAAGGTCAAGCAGACCTCGTTCGACGACCACCATGTCGACATCAAGTGGTTTGCCGACGGCACTCTGAACGTTTCCTACAACTGCCTGGACCGTCACCTGGCCGAGCGTGGCGATCAGCTGGCGATCATCTGGGAAGGCGACGACCCTTCCGAGCATCGCAACATCACCTATCGCGAACTGCACGAGCAGGTCTGCAAGTTCGCCAACGCCCTGCGTGGCCAGGACGTGCACCGCGGCGACGTGGTGACCATCTACATGCCGATGATTCCCGAAGCCGTGGTCGCCATGCTGGCGTGCGCGCGTATCGGCGCGATCCACTCGGTGGTGTTCGGCGGCTTCTCGCCCGAGGCGCTGGCCGGGCGCATCATCGACTGCAAGTCCAAGGTCGTGATCACCGCCGACGAAGGGCTGCGTGGCGGGCGTCGTACCGCACTCAAGGCCAACGTCGACCTGGCGCTGACCAACCCGGAAACCGCCAGCGTGCAGAAGATCATCGTGTGCAAGCGCACCGGTGGCGACATTGCCTGGCACCAGCACCGCGACATCTGGTACGAAGACCTGATGAAAGTGGCTTCTGCCCATTGCGCGCCGAAAGAGATGGGCGCCGAAGAAGCGCTGTTCATCCTCTATACCTCCGGCTCCACCGGCAAGCCCAAGGGCGTGCTGCACACCACTGGCGGCTACCTGGTGTACGCCTCGCTGACCCATGAGCGCGTGTTCGACTATCGCCCTGGTGACGTGTACTGGTGCACCGCCGACGTGGGCTGGGTAACCGGTCACAGCTACATCGTCTATGGCCCGCTGGCCAACGGCGCCACCACCCTGCTGTTCGAAGGCGTGCCGAACTACCCGGACATCACCCGTGTGGCGAAGATCGTCGACAAGCACAAGGTCAACATCCTCTACACCGCGCCCACCGCCATTCGCGCGATGATGGCCGAAGGTCAGGCGGCCATGAAGGATGCCGACGGTTCGAGCCTGCGCCTGCTGGGCTCGGTGGGCGAGCCGATCAACCCTGAAGCCTGGAACTGGTACCACACCACCGTGGGCAAGGAGCGTTGCCCGATCGTCGACACCTGGTGGCAGACCGAGACCGGCGGCATCCTGATCAGCCCGCTGCCGGGCGCCACTGCGCTCAAGCCGGGCTCGGCCACCCGTCCGTTCTTCGGCGTGGTGCCGGCGCTGGTGGACAACCTGGGCAACCTGATCGACGGCGCCGCCGAGGGCAACCTGGTGATCCTCGATTCGTGGCCGGGCCAGTCGCGTTCGCTGTACGGCGATCACGACCGTTTCGTCGACACCTACTTCAAGACCTTCCGCGGCATGTACTTCACCGGTGACGGCGCGCGCCGCGACGAAGACGGCTACTACTGGATCACCGGCCGGGTCGACGACGTACTCAACGTCTCGGGCCACCGCATGGGGACCGCCGAGATCGAGAGCGCCATGGTTGCGCACCCGAAGGTCGCCGAGGCGGCGGTCGTCGGTGTGCCGCATGATCTGAAGGGGCAGGGCATCTATGTCTACGTCACGCTCAACGGTGGCGAGGAGCCGAGCGAAGCATTGCGTCTGGAGCTGAAGAACTGGGTGCGCAAGGAGATCGGGCCGATCGCCTCGCCAGACGTGATCCAGTGGGCACCAGGGCTGCCTAAAACCCGCTCGGGCAAGATCATGCGCCGTATCCTGCGCAAGATCGCCACGGCCGAGTACGACGGCCTGGGCGACATCTCGACGCTGGCCGACCCGGGTGTGGTGCAGCACCTGATCGACACGCACAAGTCGATGAACCTGGCGTCGGCCTGAGTCATCGCCGGCAGGCCGGCCCTTGTAGGGGGCGACCTGCCGGCGATAGGGCCGGTTGGCTGTCAGCACAAAGCCCCGCACTGCGGGGCTTTTTCATGCCTGTTACGCCGACTTTCATCGGTAACCTTTTCTGTCACCGGTTTCGCACACAAACGGGGCATTGGGAAACGCCGCCGCCCGATCCGGGCGCATCCACCACGCCAATTTTGCATGGCTGCCACGCTGCACTTGCCGGATTACAAGGCTTTGCCAATAATGGGCGCGGTTATTGCTTGATTGATAGGTTATTTGTCTCTCGCTTTTGCATATTCCGCGAAAGCTGTCAATATCTCCGGCCCTGACTTCCGGCGCTTCTGTAACTAGTTGTCGCATTGAAGAAATATCGGGTTCGGAGCTGTCGCTAAAATGCCAATCACTCGCTCGTGATGCCTCGACCCTGTTTCGTCGAGCCCTGCGCAGCTCGCGTTGTACCCATTCGCAACGTCGACGGCCAATCGGCCTGTCACGTATTGCCCTTTACCGATGGAGTTCCCAGATGAAGAAACTCGCACTGCTTGGCGCCCTGGCGCTGTCCGTGTTTTCCCTGGCATCGCTGGCTGATGAAAAACCACTGAAGATCGGCATCGAGGCCGCCTACCCACCGTTCGCTTCCAAGGCGCCGGACGGCAGCATCGTGGGCTTCGACTACGACATCGGCAACGCGCTGTGTGCAGAGATGAAGGTCAAGTGCGTTTGGGTCGAGCAGGAATTCGACGGCCTGATCCCGGCGCTCAAGGTGCGCAAGATCGACGCCATCCTGTCGTCCATGTCGATCACCGATGATCGCAAGAAGTCCGTGGACTTCACCAAGCGCTACTACCTCACGCCGGCCCGCCTGGTGATGAAGGACGGTACCACCGTCAGCGACAGCCTGGACGAACTCAAGGGCAAGAAGATCGGCGTTCAGCGTGGCTCGATCCACGACCGTTTCGCCAAGGAAGTGCTGGCCCCCAAAGGCGCCACCATTGTTCCCTACGGCACCCAGAACGAAATCTACCTGGACGTTGCCGCCGGTCGTCTGGATGGCACCGTGGCCGATGCGACCCTGCTCGAAGACGGTTTCCTCAAGACCGACGCCGGCAAGGGCTATGCATTCGTAGGCCCGTCCTTCACCGACGCCAAGTACTTCGGTGACGGTATCGGTATCGCCGTGCGCAAGGGCGACGCCCTGAAGGACAAGATCAACACCGCCATCGACGGCATCCGTGCCAATGGCGAGTACAAGAAGATCCAGGACAAGTATTTCAACTTCGACATCTACGGCCCTGACGCGCAGTAATCCGTCGACGTTTCACCTGTTCAATGGTGCAAGCAGCAGAAGCGCTGAGGTTTGCACCATTTTTTCATCCCTAAGGTCGAGGACCTCAACATGTTGAAAGGCTACGGGGCAGTCATCCTCGATGGAGCATGGCTGACGCTACAGCTCGCCTTGTCGTCCATGGCCCTGGCCATCGTACTGGGCCTGATCGGCGTGGCGCTGCGGCTGTCGCCGGTGCGCTGGCTGGCCTGGCTGGGCGACCTGTACGCCACGGTGATCCGCGGGATCCCCGACCTGGTGCTGATCCTGCTGATCTTCTACGGCGGTCAGGACCTGCTCAACCGCGTCGCACCCTTGCTCGGTTTCGACGATTACATCGACCTCAATCCGCTGATGGCGGGTATCGGTACCCTGGGCTTCATCTTTGGTGCATACCTGTCCGAAACCTTCCGCGGCGCTTTCATGGCCATCCCCAAGGGGCAGGCCGAAGCCGGCATGGCCTATGGCATGAGCGGGCTGCAGATCTTCTTCCGGGTGCTGGTGCCGCAGATGATTCGCCTGGCGATCCCTGGCTTCACCAACAACTGGCTGGTACTGACCAAGGCCACCGCACTGATTTCGGTGGTGGGCCTGCAAGACATGATGTTCAAGGCCAAGCAGGCGGCGGACGCGACCCGCGAGCCGTTCACGTTCTTCCTGGCGGTCGCGGCGTTGTACCTGGTGATCACCAGCGTCTCGTTGCTGGCCCTGCGTTACCTCGAGAAACGCTACTCGGTTGGCGTAAAGGCGGCTGATCTATGATTTTCGATTACAACGTCATCTGGGAAGCCATGCCGCTGTACCTGAGCGGCATGCTGACCACGCTCAAGCTGCTGGCGCTGTCGTTGCTGTTCGGCTTGCTGGTGGCAGTGCCGCTGGGCCTGATGCGGGTGTCCAAGCAGCCGCTGGTGAACATGAGCGCCTGGCTCTACACCTACGTGATTCGCGGCACGCCGATGCTGGTGCAGCTGTTTCTGATCTATTACGGGCTGGCCCAGTTCGAGGCGGTGCGCGAGAGCTTCCTGTGGCCGTGGCTGTCCAGTGCGACCTTCTGTGCGTGCCTGGCCTTTGCCATCAATACCAGTGCCTACACCGCCGAGATCATCGCTGGCAGCCTCAAGGCCACGCCCCACGGCGAGATCGAAGCGGCCAAGGCGATGGGCATGTCGCGGGTCAAGATGTACCGCCGCATCCTGCTGCCCTCGGCCCTGCGCCGGGCGCTGCCGCAGTACAGCAATGAAGTGATCATGATGCTGCAGACCACCAGCCTGGCGTCGATCGTGACCCTGATCGACATCACCGGTGCGGCGCGCACGGTCAATGCCCAGTACTACCTGCCGTTCGAGGCGTACATCACCGCCGGTGTGTTCTACCTGTGCCTGACCTTCATTCTGGTGCGCCTGTTCAAGCTGGCTGAACGCCGCTGGCTCGGCTACCTGGCGCCGCGCAAGGGCTGAGCCCGGCGGCAACTTTTTCGCCCCGGGCGCAGGCCCGGGACTGACGCTTTGTGAGAACCGACAGCATGTACAAACTCGAAGTCCAAGACCTGCACAAACGCTATGGCAGTCACGAAGTGCTCAAGGGTGTGTCCCTGGCGGCCAAGGCGGGCGATGTGATCAGCATCATCGGCTCCAGCGGCTCGGGCAAGAGCACCTTCCTGCGCTGCATCAACCTGCTCGAGCAGCCGCATGCCGGCAAGATCCTGCTCAACAACGAAGAGTTGAAGCTGGTGGCGAACAAGGACGGCGCGCTGAAGGCGGCCGACCCCAAGCAGTTGCAGCGCATGCGCTCGCGTCTGTCGATGGTGTTCCAGCACTTCAACCTGTGGTCGCACATGACTGCGCTGGAGAACATCATCGAGGCACCGGTGCACGTGCTGGGCATGAGCCGCAAGGACGCGCTGGAAAAGGCCGAGCACTACCTGGCCAAGGTCGGTGTGTCCCATCGCAAGGATGCCTACCCGGGCCATATGTCCGGTGGTGAGCAGCAGCGTGTGGCGATTGCCCGTGCACTGGCGATGGAGCCTGAAGTGATGCTGTTCGACGAGCCGACCTCGGCGCTGGACCCGGAGCTGGTGGGCGATGTGCTCAAGGTGATGCAGGCGCTGGCCCAGGAAGGCCGCACCATGGTGGTGGTGACCCACGAGATGGGCTTCGCCCGCGAGGTGTCCAACCAGCTGGTGTTCCTGCACAAGGGTGTGGTCGAAGAGAGCGGCAACCCGCGTGAAGTGCTGGTCAACCCGCAGTCCGAGCGGTTGCAGCAGTTCCTGTCCGGCAGCCTGAAATAATCGACCGTGCTACAGTTCGAGGCTGCCGCTTTGCACCAGAATAGGGCATGCTGCGCCTCGATCGAGGCTTTTCTCCCAGACTCCTCTCAGGTTTCGGACCTTACCCAATGACCACCCAGCGAATCGGTTTTCTCCTCTGGCCCAGCACCAAGGCCTTGACCCTGGCGCTGGCCGAAGAGGTCTTGCGGGTGGCCCAGAAGGTGCACCCCGAAGTGGTCTACGAGTTGCTGTTCCTGCAGGCCGAACCTGCGCCGGAGGGCGCCTGGCGCTTGCCTGGCGAAGCCTGGGTGGGGCGGCTGGAAGGTTGCCAGAAGCTGTTTCTGCTGGCCGATGAGCCGCCGCAGGCGGTAGGCGCGGCGCTGGGCAGCGCGCTCAAGCAACTGGTGCGCTCGGGGTGCGTGGTGGGTGGTCTTTCGGCAGGTGTGTATCCGCTGGCCCAGCTGGGCCTGCTGGATGGTTATCGCGCCGCGGTGCACTGGCGCTGGCAGGATGACTTCGCCGAGCGCTTCCCCAAGGTCATCGCCACCAGCCACCTGTTCGACTGGGATCGCGATCGGCTGACCGCCTGTGGTGGCATGTCGGTACTGGACCTGCTGCTGGCCGTGCTGGCCCGTGACCATGGCGCCGAGCTTGCCGGTGCGGTTTCCGAAGAGCTGGTGGTCGAGCGCATTCGCGAGGGGGGCGAGCGTCAGCGCATCCCGCTGCAGAATCGCCTGGGCTCCAGCCATCCGAAGCTGACCCAGGCGGTGCTGCTGATGGAGGCCAATATCGAAGAGCCGTTGACCACCGACGAGATTGCCCAGCATGTGTGCGTATCGCGCCGGCAGCTGGAGCGGATCTTCAAGCAGTACCTCAATCGGGTGCCCAGCCAGTATTACCTGGAGCTGCGCTTGAACAAGGCGCGCCAGATGCTGATGCAGACCAGCAAGTCGATCATCCAGATCGGCCTGTCGTGCGGGTTCTCGTCGGGGCCGCATTTTTCCAGCGCGTACCGCAACTTCTTTGGCGCAACGCCACGCGAAGACCGCAACCAGCGCCGCAGCAACAGCCCGTTCGAGTTGTCGTCGGCGCCTGCCGAGCGCGGCTGATTCGGTAGCGCAGCGCGACCTTCGGCGGCAAACCAGCGCCCGCAGCGTCGAAGGGGGCTGCACCGGCCCGAGGGCGCTGGCTTGCCAGCGAAGAAGCCCCCGCAAATCCGTGCGTGACACAATCTCCCCGCCAGCACCGCGCACCGTTTAAACTGCGCCTTTGCGACCCTATTTGTCGCATTGCCGAAAGCCTTGGCAAAACAGGGTTTGGCGCTATAAGAAGTTGTCGCTTGGCGGCAAGGCCGGGCGTTCATCAGTCCTTACAATCCCCCCATCGCTCGCCAGTTCCAGGCAGGCGTTCCTCTTCAGGAGACTCCGATGTCCGTTGAGCAAGCTCCGGTGCAACGCGCCGATTTCGACCAGGTAATGGTCCCCAACTATGCGCCGGCCGCTTTCATCCCCGTGCGTGGCCAGGGCTCCCGTGTATGGGACCAGGCGGGGCGCGAGCTGATCGATTTCGCTGGCGGCATCGCCGTAAACGTCCTGGGGCACGCCCACCCGGCGCTGGTCGGTGCGCTGACCGAGCAGGCCAACAAGCTGTGGCACGTGTCCAACGTGTTCACCAACGAGCCAGCCCTGCGTCTGGCCCACAAGCTGGTCGACGCCACCTTTGCCGAGCGTGCGTTCTTCTGCAACTCCGGCGCCGAGGCCAACGAGGCCGCCTTCAAGCTGGCCCGTCGTGTCGCCCACGACCGCTTCGGCCCTGAAAAGCACGAGATCATCGCTACCGTGAACAGCTTCCACGGTCGCACCCTGTTCACCGTGAGCGTCGGTGGCCAGCCCAAGTACTCCGACGGCTTCGGCCCTAAGATCACCGGCATCAGCCATGTGCCGTACAACGACCTCGAAGCGCTCAAGGCGCAGATCAGCGACAAGACCTGCGCGGTGGTGATCGAGCCGATCCAGGGCGAGAGCGGCGTGGTGCCGGCCGACAAGGCCTATCTGCAAGGCGCGCGCGAGCTGTGCGACAAGCACAACGCGCTGCTGATCTTCGACGAAGTGCAGACCGGCGTCGGCCGTACCGGCGAGCTGTTCGCCTACATGCACTACGGCGTGACCCCCGACATCCTGACCAGCGCCAAGAGCCTGGGCGGCGGCTTCCCGATTGCCGCGATGCTGACCACCGAAGCGCTGGCCAAGCACCTGGCCGTGGGCACCCACGGCACCACCTATGGCGGCAACCCGTTGGGCTGCGCCGTGGCCTCTGCGGTGCTGGATGTGGTCAACACCCCCGAAGTGCTGGCGGGCGTCAAGGCCAAGCACGAGCGCTTCAAGGCGCGCCTGGAGAAGATCGGCCAGCAGTACGGCCTGTTCACCCAGGTCCGCGGCCTGGGCCTACTGATCGGTTGCGTGTTGTCCGATGCCTGGAAGGGCAAGGCAAAGGACGTGTTCAATGCTGCCGAGAAAGAAGGCCTGATGGTTTTGCAGGCCGGCCCGGACGTGGTGCGTTTCGCCCCCAGCCTGGTGGTGGAAGATGCCGACATCGATGAAGGCCTGGACCGCTTCGAACGCGCTGCCGCTGCACTGACCAAGGCCTGATACCGGCCTGCGGTCCTTCGCTGGCCCCGGTGGCCAGCGAACCGATTCTGGTGGCCCGTGCCCGTGGCACGTGCCGCTTCTTCTGCGCCGGCAGCTGTCGGCCCGATTTTCCCTAAAGGAGTGACACCATGCTGGTGATGCGCCCCGCGCAAATGGCTGACCTGGGTGAAGTGCAGCGTCTGGCCGCGGACAGTCCCATCGGTGTCACGTCCCTGCCGGATGATGCCGGTCGCCTGGGCGACAAGATCGCCGCGTCCGAAACCTCCTTTGCCGCCGAAGTCAGCTTCAATGGCGAGGAGAGCTACTTCTTCGTGCTCGAAGACAGCGAGACCGGCAAGCTGGTCGGCTGTTCGGCCATCGTGGCCTCGGCCGGCTATTCCGAGCCGTTCTACAGTTTTCGCAACGAGACCTTCGTGCACGCCTCGCGCGAGCTGAAGATCCACAACAAGATCCATGTGCTGTCGCAGTGTCACGACCTGACCGGCAACAGCCTGCTGACCAGCTTCTACGTGCTGCCCGAACTGGTGGGCACCGGCTGGGCCGAGCTCAATTCCCGCGGCCGGCTGCTGTTCATGGCAGCGCACCCGGAGCGGTTTGCCGATTCGGTGGTGACCGAGATCGTCGGCTACAGCGACGAGCACGGCGACTCGCCGTTCTGGGATGCCATCGGGCGCAACTTCTTCGACCTCAACTACGCTGCCGCCGAGCGCCTGTGCGGGCTCAAGAGCCGTACCTTCCTTGCCGAGCTGATGCCGCATTACCCCATCTATGTGCCCCTGCTGCCGGATGCCGCGCAGGAGGCCATGGGCCAGGTGCACCCGCGCGCGCAGATCACCTTCGACATCCTGATGCGCGAAGGCTTCGAGACCGATCACTACATCGATATCTTCGACGGTGGGCCGACCCTGCATGCGCGGGTGTCCGGCATCCGCTCCATCGCCCAGAGCCGGCTGGTGCCGGTCAAGCTGCAGGAGCAGGCCGTCAAGGGTGGGCGCCCGTACCTGGTATCCAACGGCCAGTTGCAGGATTACCGCGCCGTGATGCTGGAGCTGGACTGGGCCCCTGGCAAGCCGGTGCAGCTGGACCTGGCCGCCGCCGAGGCGCTGGGAGTGGGTGAGGGCGCCAGCGTGCGCCTGGTCGCGGTCTGATTGCCTGGCTACCCCAGGTCGAGTTTCGCAGGGGCCAGCAGGCACCTGCCCGAGGAGATAGCATGATTGTTCGTCCCGTACGCAGCAGCGACCTACCGGCGCTGATCGAGCTGGCGCGCAGCACCGGCACCACCGGCCTGACCACTCTGCCGGCCAACGAAGAGCGCCTGGCCCACCGGGTGGGCTGGGCCGAGAAGACCTTCCGCGGCGAAGCCGAGCGTGGCGATGCCGACTACCTGTTCGTGCTCGAGAACGACGAAGGCGAAGTGGTGGGCATTTCGGCCATCGCCGGTGCCGTTGGGCTGCGTGAACCCTGGTACAACTACCGGGTGGGCCTGACCGTCAGCGCGTCCCAGGAACTGGACATCTACCGCGAGATCCCCACGCTGTTTCTGGCCAACGACCTGACCGGCAACTCCGAGTTGTGCTCCCTGTTTCTGCGCAGCGACTACCGCAGTGGCCTCAATGGTCGCCTGCTGGCCAAGGCTCGCCTGCTGTTCATTGCCGAATTCAGCGAACTGTTCGGCAACAAGATCATTGCCGAAATGCGCGGCATGTCCGACGAGCAGGGCCGTTCGCCCTTCTGGGAGAGCCTGGGCCGACACTTCTTCAAGATGGAGTTCAGCCAGGCCGACTACCTGACCGGGGTCGGCAACAAGGCGTTCATCGCCGAGCTGATGCCCAAGTTCCCGCTGTACACCTGCTTTCTGTCCGAGGCGGCGCGCAATGTGATCGGGCGCGTGCACACCGATACCGAACCGGCGCTGGCCATGCTGCAGAGCGAAGGCTTCAGCTATCAGGGCTACGTCGACATCTTCGACGCGGGCCCGGCGGTCGAGTGCCAGACCAGCAAGATTCGCGCGGTGCACGACAGCCAGGCCCTGGTGCTGGCGATCGGCACGCCGGGCGACGATGCCACCCCTTTCATCATCCACAACCGCAAGCGCGAGGACTGCCGTATCACCGCAGCGCCCGCGCGCTTGGCTGCGGGCACCCTGGTGGTCGACCCGCTTACGGCCAAGCGCCTGCGCCTGAGCGCCGGTGACCAGGTACGTGCGGTGCCACTGTCCGCAGCACGGGAGGCCAAATAATGACCACGCACTACATTGCCGGTACATGGCAGGCCGGCCAGGGCGAGGCCCTGCAGTCGCTGAACCCGGTCAGCCAGCAGGTGATCTGGCAGGGCCAGGGCGCCGACGCGGGGCAGGTCGAGGCCGCGGTACAGGCTGCGCGTGAAGCCTTTGCTGACTGGGCTCGCCAACCGCTGGAGGGGCGTATCAGCGTGCTCGAAGCCTTTGCCGCGAGCCTCAAGGCCCACGCCGATGAACTGGCCCGCTGCATCGGCGAAGAAACCGGCAAGCCGCTGTGGGAGGCCACCACCGAAGTGACCAGCATGGTCAATAAAGTGGCCATTTCGGTGCAGAGCTACCGCGAACGTACCGGCGAGAAGAGCGGCCCGCTGGCTGACGCCACGGCGGTACTGCGGCACAAGCCCCACGGTGTGGTGGCGGTGTTCGGCCCGTACAACTTCCCGGGCCACCTGCCCAACGGGCATATCGTGCCGGCGCTGCTGGCCGGTAACAGCGTGGTGTTCAAGCCCAGCGAGCTCACGCCGAAAGTGGCCGAGCTGACGCTCAGGTGCTGGATCGAGGCCGGGCTGCCGGCTGGCGTGCTCAACCTGGTGCAGGGGGCGCGGGAAACCGGCGTGGCCCTGGCGGCCAACCCCGGCATCGACGGCCTGTTCTTCACCGGCTCCAGCCGCACCGGCAACCTGCTGCACCAGCAGTTTTCGGGGCGCCCGGACAAGATCCTGGCCCTGGAGATGGGGGGCAACAACCCCCTGGTGGTCGATCAGGTGCAGGACCTGGACGCTGCGGTATACACCATCATCCAGTCGGCCTTCATTTCCGCCGGCCAGCGCTGCACCTGTGCACGCCGCCTGCTGGTACCCCAAGGCGAATGGGGCGACACCCTGCTGGCGCGGCTGGTGGCCGTCAGCCGGAACATTTCGGTGGGCGCGTTCGATCAGCAGCCGGCGCCGTTCATGGGCTCGGTGATCTCCCTGGGGGCAGCCCGCGCGCTGCTCGATGCCCAGGCCCATTTGCTGGCCAGCGGCGCACAGTCGCTGCTGCCGATGACCCAGCCACAGGCCGATGCGGCGTTGCTGACCCCGGGCATCATCGACGTGACCTCGGTGGCCGAGCGCCCGGACGAGGAGTTCTTCGGGCCGCTGCTGCAGGTTATCCGCTACAGCGATTTCGATGCCGCGATCCGCGAAGCCAACAACACCCAGTACGGCCTGGCCGCAGGGCTGTTGTCCGATTCCGAGGCGCGCTACCAGCAGTTCTGGCTGGAAAGCCGCGCCGGTATCGTCAACTGGAACAAGCAACTGACCGGTGCCGCCAGCAGCGCACCGTTCGGTGGTGTCGGGGCCAGTGGCAACCATCGGGCGAGCGCCTATTACGCGGCCGACTACTGCGCCTACCCGGTGGCGTCGCTGGAGGCATCCAGCCTTGTGCTGCCCGCCACGCTGACGCCCGGCGTCACCCTATAACAACAGCTTCACGGAGCCTTAGCCGATGAAATCATTTGAAGTGAATTTTGATGGCCTGGTGGGGCCGACGCACAACTACGGCGGGCTGTCCTACGGCAACGTTGCTTCGCAGAGCAACAGCCAGCAGGCATCCAACCCGCGTGAAGCTGCGCGCCAGGGCCTGGCGAAGATGAAGGCGCTGATGGAGATGGGCTTTGTGCAGGGCGTACTGGCCCCGCAGGAGCGTCCGGATGTGGCGGCGCTGCGTCGCCTGGGCTTTGGCGGCAGCGATGCGCAGGTCATCGAGCGGGCGGCCAGGGAGGCGATGCCGTTGCTGGTTGCCAGTTGCTCTGCGTCCAGCATGTGGGTGGCCAACGCCGCCACGGTCAGTCCGAGCGCCGATACGGCCGACGGACGCGTGCACTTCACGGCGGCCAACCTGAACTGCAAGTACCACCGCAGTATCGAGCACCCGACCACCAGTCGTGTGCTGGGCGCGATGTTCGCCAATACGCAGCACTTTGCCCACCATGCCGCGTTGCCGGCGGTGGCGCAGTTCGGTGACGAAGGTGCTGCCAACCACACGCGCTTCTGCCGTGCCTATGGCGAACCGGGCGTGGAGTTCTTCGTGTTCGGGCGCAGTGCATTCGATGCGCGCTACCCGGCGCCGCACAAATACCCGGCCCGCCAGACCCTGGAGGCTTCCCAGGCGGTTGCCCGGCTGCATGGCCTGAGTGCCGACGGCGTGGTCTATGCTCAGCAGAACCCTGCCGTGATCGACCAGGGCGTGTTTCACAACGATGTGATCGCGGTAGGCAACGGCGAGGTGCTGTTCTATCACGAGGATGCCTTCCTCGACACCGAAGCGGTGCTGGCCGAGCTGCAGGCTAAACTGGCCGGATGTGGCGGCAAGTTCAAGGCCATCTGCGTGCCGCGGGCCCAGGTGACGGTCGAGGACGCCGTGCGTTCGTATCTGTTCAACAGTCAGTTGCTGTCCCGTGAAGACGGTTCGATGCTGCTGATCGTGCCGGAGGAATGCCGCAACAACGAGCGGGTCTGGGCCTATCTGTCGGCCTTGACCGGCCAGGGCGGGCCGGTGACCGAGGTCAAGGTCTTCGACCTCAAGCAGAGCATGCAGAATGGCGGCGGCCCCGCGTGCCTGCGTTTGCGCGTGGCGCTCAACGAAACGGAACTGGCGGCCGTCAACCCAGGGGTTATCATGACCGCGCCGCTGTACGACACCCTGACCCAATGGGTCGACAGGCACTACCGCGACAGCCTGAGCGAACGCGACCTGGCTGACCCGCAGCTGTTGCTGGAATGTCGCACGGCACTGGATGAGCTGACCCAGATCCTCAAGCTGGGTTCGGTGTATCCGTTCCAACTCCAACCTTGAAAGAGAACTCGATTATGTCCGACGCCCTGCAGCTGATCCTCGAAGATGAAGATGGCACCCAGCTGGAAACTTCCTGCACCCGTTTTGCCGTGCTGTGGCAAGGCAAGGAAGTGTGGATTCAGCAGGATGGCCGCGGCCAGCTGCTGATCGGTGTCGACGTTGAAGAAGGCGACGCCGAGTATGCCAACCTGCTGCTGCGCCCGCTGGCCACCAACCTGGTGAGCCTGCAGCTGGAAATGGAGCCGGCCGATGCTGGCGAAGATGACGACCACGTCCATGGCCCCGATTGCGGGCATCACCACTAAGGAACACCGCCCATGCTCGCCCTCGGCAAACTGCTTGAACTGACCCTTGCCGGTCGTGAACCGGCAGAGAAGACCCAGCTGACTGTCGAAGGCGTGCGCATGCGCTGGCTCGACGAGGGGGCGCTTGAAGTGACCCCGCCCGAGGGGCGTGACGATGGCATGGACCTGCTGCTGTCTGCGGGCATTCATGGCAACGAGACTGCACCGATCGAGTTGCTCGACGAACTCCTGCATGGCATTGCCAGGGGGGAGATCAAGCCGCGGGCGCGTGTGCTGTTCCTGTTCGGCAACCCCGAGGCGATGCGCACGGGCGCGCGGTATATCGAGCACGACGTCAACCGTCTGTTCAACCGGCGTCATGAGCAGTCCAGTGGTGTCGAGGCATTGCGTGCCTGTGCGCTGGAGCGTCTGGCAACGGCCTTTTTTTTCTATAAAGAGGGCCGTACCCGCCTGCACTATGACCTGCACACCGCCATTCGCGGCTCCAAGATCGAGCAGTTTGCGCTGTATCCCTACAAGGAAGGCCGTCAGCACTCGCGTCGGGAACTGGCTCGCTTGCGCGCCGCCGGCATGCAGGCTGTGCTGCTGCAGAGCAAGCCTTCGATCACCTTTACCGCATTCACCTACGAAACCCTGGGGGCCGAAGCGTTCACCCTCGAGCTGGGCAAGGCGCGGCCGTTCGGCCAGAACGGCGAGATCAAGCTCGGCAAGCTCGAAGCGCGGCTCAGGGCGATCATCGAGGGTAACGAGCCGGCTGAAGATGAAGGGATCGGCGGGCTGCAACTGTTCAGCGTCGCGCGCGAGATCATCAAGCACAGCGACAGCTTCCACCTGCACCTGCCGGCGGATATCGAGAACTTTTCCGAGCTTTCCAGAGGGTATCTGCTGGCCGAGGACCTGGCCGAGACGCGCTGGGTTGTCGAGGAGGAGGGCGCGCGGATCATTTTCCCGAACCCCAAGGTGAAGAACGGGCTGCGTGCGGGGATGCTGATCGTGCCTGCGTCGGATGAGCAGTTGGTCTGAAGATGAAACACCTTCGCCGGCAAGGCCGGCTGCTACAGGTGTCGCGCATCCCGTAGCAGCCGGCCCTGCCGGCGAAAGGGGCAGTGCAATCAGCCCGCCATCTTCTGCGGTACTTCATTGCGGCGCAGCGAGCGCAGCTTGAGCAGGGTGTCGGCGCAGGTCACTGCCGCTTCGGCGCCCTTGTGCACGAAGTGATCGAAGAAGAACTTCTGGTGCTCGTCGCCGGCATGGAAGTGATGCGGGGTCAGTACCACCGAGAACACCGGCACTTCGGTTTCCAGCTGCACCTGCATCAGGCCGCTGATCACCGACTGGGCGACGAATTCATGGCGGTACAGGCCGCCGTCCACCACCAGGCCTGCAGCCACGATGCCGGCGTAACGGCCGCTGCGGGCCAGCAGCTTGGCGTGCAGCGGGATTTCGAAGGCACCGCCGACTTCATAGAAGTCGATATCGCTCAGCTGATAGCCTTGCTTGGCCATCTCTTCGACGAAACCCTTGCGGCTCTGGTCAACAATATCCTTGTGCCAGCAGGCCTGGACGAAGGCGATGCGATCGTTGTGATGGCCTTTGCTGTCGATTGGGGTAGCTTGCATTGAAACGAACTCCTGTTTGTATGAGAAACAGGGCAGTGGATCGAAGGGGATTGTCGTTGCGCAGATGTGCAGACGCAGGCACTCGCGTGCCTATCCCGCTCTCTCTTTATCCGGACTATGACCGTCGGCCCCGGAATCACACCGGGTCTGCTGACCTTGCAGGGTTGCCTGCAAGCGCTCGCGGGCTATGCGCAATGGGCGCAATTACCGCCGGTGGGGAATTGCACCCCGCCCTGAGAACGTGCCGCCAGTGGCTGGCGACGCACACGTTGTAGCATAGATGTCGGCAGAACGTATAGCCTGCTAAGCAAACCGCGCCGGATGAAGGTCATTTCATCCTCAAATGGCGGTTGGCGATGTATAAACTCACTGCACCTCGTGTTAAGGCTCGATATAATGCGGCCCTTTGCCGTCGTTTCGTCAATTTGACGCAGGCCGCCGTTTCCGTGGAAGAACCTATGAAAAGCGCAGAAATCCGTGAAGCCTTCCTTCGCTTCTTCGAAGAGCAGGGCCATACCCGAGTTGCCTCCAGCTCCTTGATCCCGGGCAACGACCCGACCCTGCTGTTCACCAACGCGGGGATGAACCAGTTCAAGGACTGCTTCCTTGGCCAGGAAAAGCGCGCGTACACCCGCGCCACCAGCAGCCAGAAGTGCGTGCGCGCCGGCGGCAAGAACAGCGACCTGGAAAACGTCGGGTATACCGCGCGTCACCATACGTTCTTCGAAATGCTGGGCAACTTCAGTTTCGGCGACTATTTCAAGCGTGATGCCATCACCTACGCCTGGACCTTCCTCACCGGCGTGCTGCAACTGCCCAAGGAAAAGCTCTGGGTCACCGTGTATGCCACCGATGACGAGGCCTACGACATCTGGACCCAGCACATCGGCGTGCCGGCCGAGCGCATGGTGCGCATTGGCGACAACAAGGGCGCGCCCTACGCCTCGGACAACTTCTGGACCATGGGCGATACCGGCCCGTGCGGCCCCTGCACCGAGATCTTCTATGACCACGGCGCCGACATCTGGGGTGGCCCGCCAGGCTCGCCGGAAGAAGACGGTGACCGTTACATCGAGATCTGGAACAACGTCTTCATGCAGTTCAACCGCACTGCCGACGGCGTGCTGCACCCGCTGCCTGCACCGTCGGTGGACACCGGCATGGGCCTGGAGCGCATCAGTGCGGTGATGCAGCATGTGCATTCGAACTATGAAATCGACCTGTTCAAGAACCTGCTGAGCGCGTCGGCTGCCGCCATCGGCTGCAGCAACGAAGACCAGTCGTCGCTCAAGGTAGTGTCGGACCACATTCGTTCGTGCAGCTTCCTGATTGCTGATGGCGTGCTGCCTTCCAACGAAGGCCGTGGCTACGTGCTGCGTCGCATCATTCGTCGTGCCTGCCGTCACGGCAACAAGCTCGGTGCCACCGGCAGCTTCTTCTACAAGATCGTTGCGGCGCTGGTTGCCGAGATGGGCGAGGCGTTCCCGGAACTCAAGCAGCAGCAGGCCAACATCGAGCGCGTGCTCAAGGCCGAGGAAGAGCAGTTTGCCAAGACCCTGGAGCAGGGCCTGAAGATCCTCGAGCAGGACCTGGCCGAACTCAAGGGCAGCGTGGTGCCCGGTGACGTGGTGTTCAAGCTGTATGACACCTACGGTTTCCCGATGGACCTGACGGCCGACATCGCCCGTGAGCGCAGCCTGACCATCGACGAAGTCGGTTTCGAGCGCGAGATGGAGGCGCAGCGTGAGCGCGCGCGTTCGGCCAGCGCCTTCGGCCTGGACTACAACACCCTGGTCAAGGTCGATGTGGCCACCGAATTCACCGGTTATGCCACCACCGAAGGCGCTGCCAGCGTCGTTGCACTGTACAAGGACGGCAAGGCCGTCGAGCAGCTGGGTGAAGGCGAGGAGGGTGTGGTGATCCTCGATCGCACGCCGTTCTACGCCGAGTCCGGCGGCCAGGTGGGTGACTGCGGGTACCTGCAGGCCGGTGCCGTCCGCTTCGATGTCCGTGACACCACCAAGACCGGCGGTGCCTTCCTGCACCACGGTGTGGTTGCCAGCGGCAAGCTGAGCGTCGGTGCCCAGGTTGAAACCCGGGTCGATGCGCAGGTTCGTCATGCCACCTCGCTCAATCACTCGGCCACCCACCTGCTGCACGCGGCATTGCGTCAGGTGCTGGGCGAGCACGTACAACAGAAAGGCTCGCTGGTCGACAGCCAGCGCCTGCGTTTTGACTTCAGCCATTTCGAGGCGGTCAAGCCAGAGCAGCTCAAGGCGCTGGAAGACATCGTCAACCGCGAAGTGCGCAACAACACCGAGGTCATGACCGAAGAGACCGACATCGAGACTGCCAAGCAGAAGGGCGCCATGGCGCTGTTCGGCGAGAAGTATGGCGACAGCGTGCGCGTGCTGAGCATGGGCGGTGATTTCTCCGTCGAGCTGTGCGGCGGCATCCATGCCAAGCGCACCGGCGATATCGGTCTGCTCAAGATCATCAGCGAAGGCGGTGTGGCCTCCGGGGTGCGTCGTATCGAAGCGGTCACTGGCGCCGCCGCACTGGCCTACCTGAACGCTGCCGAAGAGCAGCTCAAGGAAGCTGCCCAGCTGGTCAAGGGCAGCCGCGAGAACCTGGTCGACAAGCTGTCGGCGGTGCTCGAGCGCAACCGTCAGCTGGAAAAGCAACTGGAGCAACTGCAGGCCAAGGCCGCCAGTGCTGCCGGCGATGACCTGTCTGCCAGCGCAGTCGACGTCAAGGGCGTCAAAGTGCTGGCCGCACGTCTGGACGGGCAGGACGGCAAAGCCTTGCTGGCCCTGGTCGACCAGTTGAAGAACAAACTCGGCCGCGCAGTGATCCTGCTCGGCAGTGTCCACGAAGAAAAGGTCGTACTGGTCGCAGGCGTGACCAAGGACCTGACCGGCCAACTCAAAGCCGGTGATCTGATGAAGCAAGCCGCTGCAGCGGTGGGCGGCAAAGGCGGTGGTCGTCCGGACATGGCGCAAGGCGGTGGCGTGGATGCCGCAGCGCTGGACGGTGCACTGGCTCTGACCGTGCCATTCGTAGAACAGGGTGTCTGAAGCGCCCGGTGGCCCGCCATCCGATGGCGGGCCCTGGCGTTGGGTAATTGTGTTTATTGGGTGCCCTTCACGGGCTGAGGCGGCTTTGAAATGGCGTTGATCGTACAGAAATTTGGCGGCACCTCGGTGGGCACGGTCGAGCGCATCGAACAGGTTGCCGACAAGGTGAAGAAGTTCCGCGAGGCTGGCGACGACCTGGTGGTCGTGCTGTCGGCAATGAGCGGGGAAACCAATCGTCTGATCGAGCTGGCGAGGCAAATCAGCGATCAGCCGGTTCCGCGCGAGCTGGACGTGATCGTGTCCACCGGCGAGCAGGTGACCATCGCGTTGCTGGCCATGGCGCTGATCAAGCGGGGTGTGCCTGCGGTGTCCTACACCGGCAACCAGGTGCGTATTCTCACCGACAGTGCGCACAACAAGGCGCGCATCCTGCAGATCGATGATCAGAAGATTCGTGCCGACCTCAAGGCAGGTCGCGTGGTCGTGGTAGCCGGTTTCCAGGGCGTTGACGAGCACGGCAGCATCACCACGCTGGGGCGTGGCGGTTCCGATACCACCGGCGTGGCTTTGGCGGCTGCATTGAAGGCTGACGAGTGCCAGATCTACACCGACGTCGATGGTGTCTATACCACCGACCCGCGCGTGGTGTCCCAGGCGCAGCGGCTGGACAAGATCACTTTCGAAGAGATGCTGGAAATGGCCAGCCTCGGGTCCAAGGTGCTGCAGATTCGGGCCGTGGAGTTTGCCGGCAAGTACAACGTACCGCTGCGTGTACTGCACAGTTTTCAGGAGGGTCCGGGTACCCTCATTACTATTGATGAAGAGGAATCCATGGAACAGCCGATCATTTCCGGCATCGCCTTCAATCGCGATGAAGCCAAGCTGACCATTCGCGGTGTGCCGGATACCCCGGGCGTGGCATTCGGGATTCTGGGCCCCATCAGTGCAGCCAATATCGAAGTCGACATGATCGTGCAGAACGTTTCGCACGATAACACTACCGACTTCACCTTCACCGTACACCGCAACGATTACGAAAAGGCGCAGAAGGTACTGGGTGAAACCGCCCTGAAGCTCAATGCCCGCGAAGTGGTGGGTGATACCAAGATCGCCAAGGTATCGATCGTGGGTGTGGGCATGCGCTCGCATGCGGGCGTTGCCAGCCGCATGTTCGAATCGCTGGCCAAGGAGAGCATCAACATCCAGATGATCTCCACTTCGGAAATCAAGGTGTCGGTGGTTATCGAAGAGAAGTACCTGGAACTGGCTGTGCGTGCCTTGCACACCGCTTTCGAACTCGACGCGCCTTCCCGTCAGGGCGAGTAAGCGTTGTGCTCACTGGGGCGCGGCCTGGCCGCGCCCTTCGTGTTTTTGAACGGCACAAGAAACCTGTGGGTTGTCGGGTGTCGGTCAACGTTCAGGCGTAGGTCCGCCGCTGTTCTGGCGGCGGGTTGAAGCCCTTTTTTTGCAGACTGTTATCCCTGAACTGAATTGCGTGAGGAGAAAGGTATGTTGATTCTGACTCGTCGGTGCGCAGAGAGCCTGATAATTGGCGACGGCGAAATCACCGTGACCGTGCTCGGCGTCAAAGGAAACCAGGTACGGATTGGGGTGAACGCGCCCAAGGAAGTGGCCGTGCACCGTGAGGAAATCTACCTGCGGATCAAGAAAGAGAAGGACGAAGAACCAACCCATTAATTTTTATCGATATTTTTTCAAAAAAGGGTTTGCAAACGGGGAAGGCTCTGGTTATTATACGCCCCGTGTTGCGGAGAGGTGGCCGAGTGGCCGAAGGCGCTCCCCTGCTAAGGGAGTATACCTCACAAGGGTATCGGGGGTTCGAATCCCCCCTTCTCCGCCATTATTCATGTAGGGCGCTGTAATCTTGCTTGAATCGCTAAGTAGTTGAAATTAAACGAAAAAGTGGTTGGCAAATCGATTAAGCGGTCTATAATGCGCGGCAACAAATGCACTCGTAGCTCAGCTGGATAGAGTACTCGGCTACGAACCGAGCGGTCACAGGTTCGAATCCTGTCGAGTGCACCATACGACGAAGTAGTTTCCAGTCTGGAAGTTGCCTCAGTTTCAACCAGAGGTGATCTGGTCCATGAAGTACCAACCCTGCACTCGTAGCTCAGCTGGATAGAGTACTCGGCTACGAACCGAGCGGTCACAGGTTCGAATCCTGTCGAGTGCACCATACGACGAAGCAGTTTCCAGTCTGGAAGTTGTTTCAGCTTCAACCAGAGGTGATCTGGTCTATCAAGCGCCAACCCTGCACTCGTAGCTCAGCTGGATAGAGTACTCGGCTACGAACCGAGCGGTCACAGGTTCGAATCCTGTCGAGTGCACCATACAACAGAAGGCCCGCTTTTAAGCGGGCCTTCTGCTTTTCGGCTTTTCACTTTTCCGTAAGGCGCGATGAATAAACTGTCATCGATGCGTTTACCGGCCTCTGCTAACTTTTGCGTCTTCAATGTGTTCTTTGGGGTGTGCCAGCCGTCGCACTGTCAGAGCTGTACGTTGTCACAGCTTTATCTCGCAAGCGATTGTTCTGGCCAATATTTTCAGCCCGAGCAGCCCAAGCCGTGTATGATTGCGCCCGTCAGCTCCGCCGGGGCTTGTGGAATACCACCATGGACTTACCCAGTAGTTACTCAATAGCTTGTTTTGCCAATCACGATCTGACTGATTGATTCTCCTGGCGTGCTCCGCTGCTGGGAGTGGAGTACGCGTATGACCGAAAGTGAAGTAAAAAAATCGCAAGAAAGCCTGCAGGATCGCCTGGCCCAGGTGGTCGAATTGCTGCAGCGCCAACGAGTGGTCGAAGACCTGACACATCGTCAGGAAGGGCACCATAACGATCGGGTCGAAAATCTCGTACACCGCCAGAATCTGGTCGAGCTGCAACGCAAGCTCGATGATCTGCACTCCGCTGACGTTGCCTACATTCTCGAAGCCCTGCCGCTGGATGATCGTCTGACGGTCTGGCAACTGGTCAAGGCCGAGCGTGATGGTGACATCCTGCTCGAGGTATCCGATTCGGTTCGGGAAACCCTGATCGCCGACATGGACGATCACGAGCTGCTTGCCGCTGCCAAGGAGATGGACGCCGACGAGCTGGCCGACCTTGCGCCGGAGCTGCCGCGCGACGTCGTGCATGAGCTGATGGAAACCCTCGATGCCCAGCAGCGTGAGCGCGTACGCTCCGCGTTGAGCTATGACGAGGACCAGGTCGGTGCCTTGATGGACTTCGAGATGGTGACCATCCGCGAGGACGTCAGCCTTGAGGTGGTGTTGCGTTACCTGCGCCGGCTCAAGGAGCTGCCAAGCCATACCGACAAACTGTTCGTGGTCGATTACGACGGCAAGCTCAAGGGTGTGTTGCCCATCAAGCGGCTGCTGGTGAACGACCCCGACAAGCAGGTTGCCGAGGTGATGGCCAGTGACCCGGTCAGTTTTCATCCCGATGAAGACGCCTACGATGCGGCACAGGCCTTTGAGCGCTATGACCTGATTTCGGCACCGGTGGTGGACAAGAGCGATCGCCTGATCGGCCGTTTGACCATCGACGAAATGGTCGACCTGATCCGTGAGGAAAGCGAGAACGAAGTCCTCAACATGGCGGGTCTGCGTGAGGAGGAAGACATCTTCGCCTCGGTCTGGCGTTCGCTTCGCAACCGTTGGGCATGGCTGGCAATCAACCTGATCACGGCCTTTGTCGCTTCGCGAGTGATCGGCCTGTTCGAGGGGTCGATCGAGAAGCTGGTGGCGTTGGCTGCACTGATGCCCATCGTGGCCGGTATCGGGGGCAACTCCGGCAACCAGACCATTACCATGATCGTACGTGCCATGGCGCTCGATCAGGTCAGCCCGGGCAATACTGCGCGATTGATGCGCAAGGAGCTTGCGGTGGCCTTGATCAATGGCCTGGTGTGGGGGGGCGTGATCGGCGTTGTGGCCTACCTGCTCTATGGCAGCTGGTCGCTGGGGGTAGTGATGACTGCGGCGATGACCCTGAACCTGCTGTTGGCGGCCCTGATGGGCGTTCTTATCCCGATGACGCTTGCTCGAATGGGGCGCGATCCTGCGATGGGCGCAAGTGTGATGATCACTGCCATGACCGACAGTGGCGGGTTCTTCATCTTCCTGGGCCTTGCTACGATCTTCTTGCTGTAAAAAGGCAAGGCATAAAAAAAGCCAGCGAAAGCTGGCTTTTTTGTGCGTGGGTGGAATCAGGAAGCGTCTGCGGCCATCTCGACGTCATGGGCGATCAGTGCGACCAGAGCATTTTGCTGGCGATGGGACAGCTGGCGGAAGCGTTGCAGCAGTTCACGTTCGTGCAGTGACAGCTCTGGGCTGTCCAGGCGCATGCTCAGCTCGTCGCCCAGTGCACCTTCCTGAATAAGGCTCTGCTCCAGGCGTGCAATGATCTCGGAGTTCATGCTGCGGTGGTGGTTACGCGCAACCTCGGCAATGCGCTCACGCATTCCGTCTGGCAGGCGGACGACAAATTTGTCAGCGGTGCGGCTTGAGTAGATAGCCTGTTTCATTGGGCGCATATAATTGACCGGTTTAGTTCAGGGGGAAGCGGTTCTCGAAATCGGCCGCACGATGAGTGTTACGACCATCGTTAAGACAAAATGTTCAACCTGGAGTACGAATGAGGTCTTCATCATGCCTCAGTGTCGCCAGTTCCTTGGCGTCAATTCTGTGACAAATATTGAACTGGGTAAAGGCGTTATGCCAGTACCAATTATCAGAAATGCGCACTGGTTTGAAAAGTTTTCATTTGGCGCTCGGCCTGGCCACCTCGGCGGCTCGACTTTTCATCACCGGCAAAGGCGCAAAGACCGTGCAATGCGCCTAAAATGCGCGAGCTTTCCTTTCTCTGAGCATAGTGGCTATGCAGTATGACGCAAGCGACGTTCCCTTGGCGGGGGCGGGCAGGGTGATCTATTTGATGGGGCCGTCCGGTGCCGGCAAGGACAGTCTTCTGGATGCGGCGCGTGAGCTTTTGCTGGCAAGCCAGGTGCGCATTCCTAAGCGTGTCATCACTCGCTCCGCCGAGGCGGTGGGGGAGGACGCAGTCGCCGTATCGGTCCAGCAGTACGAGCAGATGGCTGACCGTGGCGAATTTGCCCTGCAGTGGCGCGCCAATGGGTTGGCTTATGGGGTTCCTGCTTATATAGATGCGTGGCTTGCCGAAGGCTGGCACGTGATGGTCAACGGGTCGCGCGCGCACCTGCCGGTGGCGCAGGCGAAGTACCCGGACCTGTTGCCCATATTGCTTTGTGTGAATCCGCAGGTATTGCGCGGGCGATTGCTTCAACGGGGCAGGGAGGGGCAGCACGAGATCGAGCAGCGAATGGCGCGCAACCAACAGTCCATGACACAGGTTGATGATCGGGTCCGGCGGGTGGACAACTCGACCAGTCTTGACGATGCAGTGCGCCGCCTGCTGATGGTTTTGCAGGAGGCAGGCGTACGTGCCTGAGGCTGGAAACCACCTACTGGTAAAAAGCGCAGAGACGACATGACAAATCCTGGCTCGCTGGGTAACATGCTCGCCGTTCCGTATGGCGGGCCATGTACGCCAGACGCATGTCTCAGTAGCTCAATTGGATAGAGCATCCCCCTCCTAAGGGGAAGGTTGCAGGTTCGAACCCTGCCTGGGACACCATCCTTCGTTCGAGGGCTGGCTGCTTCCTGCGCTTTACCTTCTCTTCTTCTGCTCCATCCATCCCTCCTCGTTTCTGCGCATGATTCGCTACCTTGGCTGACGTTCGTGCTGCCCCCTGGCGAGCCTCCTTCTACCTGTGAACCCGAAATCCGATTTAACATCCGCTGCGAGCCGGCGCCTGCAGGCTCGCAGCGTACTCATGTAGTCCAATGCCGCACAGGAGAGCTTATGACAGATGCCCCTTACCGATTCACCCTGGGCGCTGACGCCGATGCCATGGCAGTGGTGCGTGAAGGGCTGCGCCGCTTCAACATCGAACAGATCGGCCCTTACACCTATGAAGATTTCCAGCTGTATGCCCGCGATGGCGGGGGCCAGGTGAGAGGTGGGCTGTTCGGTCATTTCGCAATGGGTTGGCTCTATATCGACTACTTCTGGTTGAGCGATGCCGCACGCGGTCATGGGTTGGGCAGCGAACTGCTGATGCGAGCCGAAGAGGAGGCGCGGGCGCGGGGCTGCACCGGTTTGTTTCTTTATACCTATAGCTTCCAGGCCCCTGACTTCTACCAGAAGCAGGGATACCACATCATGGGGATGCTGGAGGATTGCCCGCCTGGTTATCAGCGCTACTACCTGAAAAAGACGCTTCAGTCTTGAAATGCTCATGCTGACCTATGTGCCGAGGTTATTTTGAAATAAACCCTTGACGCACA